>JBEKAQ010000107.1:0-15631 GCA_050015835.1 Bryobacteraceae bacterium
CCGACGACGATGCCAGCAATGACAGATCCGGTTTGAGAATGCTGTTTTCGAAATAGAGCGCTACCCGCGGAAATGCCGTCGACGCCAGATGCACCAGTTCAAACAGTTCGGTGCCGGTCTGCTGCTTGGTGGGATACACGTCCTGATAGCGATCCACGATGTTGATATCGATCGCCAGTTTGTCCGCGTGCGCCGTGAGCGGCTGGTAGCGTTTGGCGATTTCCGGGTAGCGCTGCGGGCCCAGGTTCCAGACGGTTGCCGGATCTTCGATCAGAAACGTAAACGGGTGCTGATCGAGCAATGGCAGGACGCGGCCGGCGTCGGCTCCGATCGAATCCTTCATCCCCGCATCGAAGCGGTCGTCCACGTGCGTGAGGACGATATCGAGGCCGGGTTTCAGGCTTTCCGCCACGCCCAGCCACTCTTCCTGCATGCCCTTCGCGAGGTTGGCGCGGAAGTCGAGGAACTGCCGGAGCGACGCGGCGTCGTTGTGCCGGCCCCATATCTCGATCGGGTCCCAGCCGGCCTGTGCCCGAAACTCGGCGCGGACGTCGTCGTTCATGGGGGTAAAGCGCGCCGGATTTCCCGCGCCTTCGAGCGACTCGAAATAGAGTTCCGCCAGATTCACGCCGTCCCAGTCGAAGCTCGACGCCAGCTGCTTCAATCCGGCGCGCACGGCGGCGGCGCAGGCGCGATTCTGCAGATTCATGAGCTTGCGCCAATCGAGTTGGGCGTCTTGCAGAACGGCGGTTTTCTCGCGCCACGCGGGATTGTCGTCCCAGAATTTCTCGCTGACATGCGGCAGTTCCACCCATGCGTAGACGAGCACGCCGTGGCGATGGCAGGCCTCGATGAGGCGCTGGAGGTACTCATCGCGAGCGGGATCGGGATCGTAAAAGTGCCACGACGCCACATGCAGGGCGCCGATGCCGGCCTGACGCCAGCGCTCGGCGAGGTAATCGGGATCGGCGCGCATCCGGTAAGAGTAATCGAAAAAGGCCCACAGACGGGAACTGCGGAAAGACGGCGCGAAGCCGAGATCGGCAAGCGACTGCAGCAGGTACGGAAAGCGTTCGTAGCCGGTCTCTCCTGGGGGAAGTGCGACCCAGAGGACGGCGCCCGCGCCCAGCCTGAACCCAGCGACGAGGGGTGCGCCGGTCCAGCGTTCTTTGGCGAACACGGTGGCGCCCGCGGGGATATTGGCGAGCGGTATTTCGACCGGCTTGCTCCAGATTACCGGTAAGCCGGGGTTGTGCGCGTCGACAAGATGGATTACGGAGACCGCGCCGGGGGCGCTGCGGAATCCGAAACTGACGCCGAGTGGCGACGAGCCTTCGAGAATCAGGGCGACGCCGTTTTTCACTTTGCTCTGCCAGTCGACGGATGCGGGTGTGCCGGAGGGGGCAACGAAGATGTCGGCCGAAGCGGCGGGACCAGAAACGTGGCCGGCCGCGGAGAGTACGGACGGCCACGAGCCGGCCCGCGGACCGAGGATGGCGAATGTTCCGCCAGCGCACGAGGCCGCAAAAGCGACGAAGAGCAGGATGGCTCTATTTCGTAAACGCATACCAGATCCCTGCCCGGAAATCGTTGAAATTGGGCGTGCCCGGATTCCCCTGGTTCACCAGATACACGCCATGGACGGCACTCAGAGTGATCGAAAAAGGGGCGGGCGTATGTGGGGGATGGAAGCGGAAGCCAGGGCCGGTCTCGACGTAGTTGGCCCAATACTGCCGCTTCACGTCGAAAACCACATTGGCGGCCCAGAAGCATTGCATTTTCAATCCCCCCACCGACGCGGTGTAGCCGAACTTGTTTTGCGAATAGTCGATCAGATCGTTATTGAAGTGGCTGACGAAAACGCTGTCGCCGATGGTTTCGAGGAATGGCCCGTCCTGTTCCGCCGCAAGCGATGCGCCTCTTGTCTTCGCATAGGAAAAGCCGCCTCGATAGTCGCGCCAGCGGTAGCCGTTCAGATAAGTGACGGCTCCGCCCACTTCGAACCAGACCATCCCGCCATGCCACTGCTGGGAGGCTACTCCGATGCCAAAGATAAACGCGCTCTCCGAGAGACGCTGCGGCGCGAGAGCGAGCGCGAATCCGCGCGCATCGCCGAGGTAGCGCACGGAGACGTAGGGCCGGAAGGGCAGTTTTGCGATGCGCATCTCGGTTTTGACCTGGCCGTACCCGAAGAGATCGCCCCAGCGCGACGAGTAGAGCGGGTACATCCAGAGCGTGGTGCGAAAGCGCGCGGTTCCCGGCCGGAGATTCTTCCAGGCGCGTTGCGCTTCAGCGGATACAGCCGGATCGTCGCTGCGCCGGGCGATGTCGAACCAATGCAAGGCCGCCGGATCGTCATGCAGCAGGTTGTACGTCCAGCCGAGCTTCAGCGCCACCGATGCATCCACGGGGTCCGCCGCACGGGCGAGCGTATAGTAGCGGAGCGCGTCTTTCAGGAAGCCCGCGTTGTAACTGCGCTCGCCGAGAAGGCGCGGGTCGAGGGTTGCGCCGGCCCGATCGATCTCGTGGTCTTCGAGCACCAGCGGCATATGTAACGCCATGCGCGCCCGGTTGGCCGTGGCGGGATCGGCGTGCGCAAGGACGTTCTTCAGGATGGGCATGGCCAGGTCGTTGCGATGCCCGGCGAGATAGAGCAGGCCCAGTTGCACGGCGGCCAGATAGTCCGTGGGCGCCGCGGCTACGACCGACTGAAACTCGCGCTCCGCTTCCTCGGGCGCGACTTGGTTCTCCTCGGACATCTTCAGTAACAGATAAGCCAGTTCGCGGTGCAGGGTGTTGTTCCCGGGATCGAGTTCCAGGGCTGTACGGAATTCATAAACCCATGGATAGCGATCCGGCAATTGCTCGCGGGCGAGTTCGGCGGCGCGCGGTTCGCCTCCTCGCGATGCGGCCAGCAACGCGGCGAGCATGCCTGCCGGGTTGTGGCGTGCTTTTTCGACGCGAGCCAATTCGAGCAGCACCGATTTGCGCTCGGGAAGCAGCCGGAATGCCGCACGGTAGTTGGCCGCCGCAAGGTCGAGGTCGTCACGCTGTTCGGCGAGTTGCGCCAGTTCGTGGTGGGCGCTGAAGGTGGGCGGTGAGGTTTTGAGGACCTGCTGCCAGCGCGCGATCCCGTCTTTCACCGGCTCGTCGATATTATGGAACGCCTGCGCGGCGGTGGCGCTTGTGGCGGCGTCGGCAGCCGTATCGCGAACATGCGCGAAGATGCGGCGCGCTTCGGCCTTGCGGGCGGGAGCGTCGTCCCGAGCCTCGAAACAGAGAAACGCGTATTCGAGTGCCGCGTGGAAATCCGAGGGATCGAGGCGCGCCGCCTCCCCGAACTGTTCGCGGGCGGCTTCGTTTTCTCCGGTTTTCAAAAGCGCGTAGGCGAGATTCTTTCGAATATCGGGACGTTGGGACGAAAGTGCCGCCGCCGTTTGGAAAGAGGCGACGGCGGTGTCATAGTCCCGCGACCGCAGAGCGTCGAAGGCCTGGGTGAGCGATTCGTAAGCCGGGTCTTTCTCGGGCGTGTCTTTTCCCGGATTCACTGCGGAATCCTGCGCCTGCGCAACCGCGGTGGCCGCGAGCAGGCAAAGAAATGCCAGTTTGATATGTCTCTCCCTTGCTGTTCAGTGCGGAAGCCCGCGAAAATTCTCATCGGATGTTCCAATGAAAGATGAAACATGATCGACAGCGGCCATGAAAAATGGATGCGATGCGCGTTGGACCTTGCCGGGGAGGCTGAGGCGGTCGGTGAGGTACCGGTCGGCTGTATCATCGTGGCCGCGGGTGAAATGATCGGCAAGGGCCGGAATTCACCGATTGAAAGGCTCGATCCGACGGCCCATGCGGAAATGCTGGC
Source organism: Bryobacteraceae bacterium (assembly GCA_050015835.1). GTDB lineage: Bacteria > Acidobacteriota > Terriglobia > Bryobacterales > Bryobacteraceae > BOG-234. The sequence continues at coordinate 3,863 of JBEKAQ010000107.1, forward strand.
GTTGCGTGGAGCGGCGTTCGCGCTGGGCAATTACCGCATGGAAGAGGCCACCATGTATGCGACGCTCGAGCCCTGCCCGATGTGCGCGGGCGCTCTGGTGGCGGCCCGCATAGGCACCTTGGTCTTCGGCGCGCGCGACCTTCGCTTCGGAGGAGTGCGGAGCAAGTTTCAGATCGCGGATTCGCCCCTGCTGAATCACCGGGTGGAGATTGTCGAGGGCGTGCTGGGTGCGGAATCGACCGCGATGTTGCAGCGTTTTTTCAGCGCGCGGCGGTCCTGAGCTTTTTTCTGAGAAATTCCGCCGTTGCAGGCACTCTTGTGTCTTGAGGACTGCTGTATGGGACCGACGGAACTTTCTGCTTCGCCCCGGCAATCCCATATGCCGGATGGTCCCGGAACATATTCCCGAATATCCCGGTCCTCTCCTTCACGAGATTTTCGAGGCGCAGGCTGCGGTGCGGCCGAACGACGTGGCCGTGGTGTTTGGCCGCCAGACGGCGACCTACGGTGAGATGGACCGGCGCGCCAACCAGTTAGCCCGGCATCTGCGGCGGAAGGGCGTGAGGCGCGGCACTACGGTGGGGCTGCTGGCGCCTCGATCGATTAACGCTTATATCTCGATTCTGGGAATTCTGAAGGCGGGAGCCGCTTATGTGCCGATCGATCCGGAATACCCAGTGGATCGCATGGCGTGGATCCTCGAAGATTGCACGGCCTCCGCACTGGTAACGGTGGCGGATGTGGCCTGCCCGGCGTTCCACGGTGCGGTTGTCCGGATAGACGCGCAAGGAGGGGAGATCGCCGGCGAAAATCCCGCTCCGCTGCCGCACGACGATTCCAGTGCGGGCTCCCGAGACCTCTGTTATGTAATCTACACTTCAGGCTCGACGGGACGGCCCAGGGGCGTCATGGTGGAACATCGGAACGTTTGCCACCTCGTGAAGGCCGAGGCGGGCATCTTTGGCGTGCGCCGCGACGATCGGGTCTACCAGGGCGCTCCGCTTTCCTTCGATCTCTCGGTCGAGGAAATCTGGCTGGCGTTTGGCGCGGGAGCCACTCTAGTCGCCGTAACGCCCGAGACGACTCGCGCCGGACCGGACCTTTCGCGGCAACTTGCGGAGCTTGGCGTTACGGTGCTTTCCTCGGTGCCGACGCTGCTGGCGATGCTGAATCCGGAAGTGGAAAACCTGCCGGCGCTGCGTCTTCTCATTCTGGGCGGCGAAGCGTGTTCGAGCCCGCTGATCGCGCGCTGGGTACGTCCGGGGCGCCGGATCGTGAACACGTACGGACCTACGGAAGCCACCGTAATTGCCACGTATGCGGACGTTTTTCCGGGCAAGCCAGTCACGATCGGGCGGGCCGTTCCCGGCTACCACGTCTATCTTCTCGACGACGAGTTGCGCCCTGTCCCGCGGGGTGAGACTGGAGAGATCTGTATTGGGGGCGCCGGCGTCGCTCGTGGCTACCGGGGCCTTCCCGACGAAACCGATGCCCGGTTTGTACCCGACCCTTTCGCGTTGGCTCAGGAGGGCGCGCGGATGTATCGCAGCGGGGACATGGGCAGTCTGGACGCCGCGGGCAACATTCAATTCATGGGCCGCGCCGACGGGCAGGTGAAGCTGCGCGGTTATCGGGTGGAACTGGGTGAAATCGAGTCGGCCCTGCTGCGCGACCAGAGTGTGGGGGCCGCCGCATGCGCGCTGCGTGAGAACGCCCGTGGCGAAGCGCAACTGATCGGTTACGTGGTGCCGCGGAATGGGCACGTGCCGGACGGGGAGCGGCTCCGCTCGCAATTGCGCACTTGGCTGCCAGCCTGGATGGTGCCGTCGCTGATCGAGAGCGTCGGCGATTTGCCGCGTCTGCCGAGCGGGAAACTCGACCGGGCATCGTTACCGGAGCCGCGCGTGCGGCCGAAGTTGCACGGAACTCTGCCGCCGCGTCCGGAAGACGGGAGCGCGGGCAAATTGATGGAGGTCTGGAACGCACTGTTTCGCCCTCTGCAGGTTTCGCCGGACGACGATTTCTTCCTCGATCTGGGTGGGCACTCGCTGCTTGCGGCGATGATGGTTTCGGAGTTACGCACGGACCCGCGGTTCGCGTCCCTCACGGTACGTGACGTTTACCAGCATCCGACGGTCGCCCAGCTCAGCTCCGCCATCGACTCGCGCGGCGAGCAGCACCCGGAAGCGCCCTCCGCTCCTTTGAAAAAGCCCGGCCAGCGCGGCCGCCATTTCGCCGCGGGGATCATGCAATCCGCGAGCCTTTACTTCGTTTTCGGTTTCAGAGGTGTGCAGTGGATCACGCCTTTTCTCGTGTATTCGCTGCTGATCCGTCACCATTCCGGTGTGGATGCCGCTTTTTGGGCTCTTGGCGGCGCCGTTGCGGTGCTGCCGGTGCTGATCCTGATCGCTGTTCTCGTCAAGTGGGTCCTCCTCGGCCGGGTACAGGCCGGCAGGTATCCCCTCTGGGGCGGGTATTACCTGCGCTGGTGGTTCGTGCAAACGCTGATTCAGAGCTTGCCCCTGACCGTTCTCGGCGGAACTCCGCTGCTGCCCCTGGTGTATCGCGTTTTCGGCGCGCGGATCGGTAAGGACGTGCACATAGCGACGGATCTTCTTGCCGCGTTCGATCTGATTTCGATCGGCGACGGTGCGAGCGTAGACGAAGGCGCATCGCTTCTCGGACATACGGTGGAAAGCGGGGAGCTGGCGATCGGGCCGGTGTCGGTGGGACGCAATGGCTTGGTGGGCACGCGTTCGGTGATGTGCCCAGGAGCGGTGCTCGAAGATAACGCGCGGCTGGAGGATTTGTCGTTGCTTTCGAGCGGCGCAAGGATTCCGGCTGGAGAGACATGGTCGGGCTCTCCGGCAAGATTCCTCGCGAAGAATGTCCCGTCGCAGGGCAATCGGCCTGCGCGCAGGTGGTTTCACCGCATTGCGATCACGGCGCTGTACGCCGCGGTGGTCCTCGCCTTTCCCCTCATCGAGCTTTCCGCGTTCCTGCCGGGAGTTGCGATTTTGACACGGCTCAATCCGGCGCAGGCGCTGTTCTATCTGGCGGCGCCCGTCGTCGGGTTATTTTTCATCGTCTGTGTGACGGCGGAAGTGGCGCTGATCAAGTGGCTCCTGATGGGCCGCGCCCATGCGGGCAGATACCCGGTACATGGATGGTTTTATATCAGGAACTGGGTGGTGGAACAGCTGCTTGCCTTGAGCGTCGACGTTGCCGGCCCGCTGCACGCCACGCTGTTCCTCAAATCGTGGTACCGGGCGCTCGGCGCAAAACTGGGCCGCTACGTGGAACTCTCGACCGCGATCACCACCACACCGGATCTGCTCGACATCGCGGACGACTGTTTCGTGGCGGACGACGTGTCGCTTGGCGCCGCGCGCGTGGAGGGAGGCTGGCTGACTCTGGCGCCCACCAGGCTCGGCCGCCGTGCGTTTGTGGGTAATGGCGCAGTGATTCCCGCGGGCACCACGCTCGGCGCGGGGTCGCTGGTGGGTGTATTGACGGTCGCTCCCGGGGACCAAAAGCAGTCCGCGCGTGTGGGCGCCTGTTGGTTGGGCTCGCCTCCCCTGTTCCTGCCGCGCCGACAGTCCGGCGCCGATTTTCCGGAGCAGGCGACGTACCGGCCCACGCGATGGCTGCAATGGGCGCGCGGATGTTGGGAATTGCTCCGGATGGCGCTGCCTGGGGCTGGGTTCATCGTCGCCACGGTGGGTGTCCTCGAAGCGGCATTAAGGTTGTGGGACCGATCCGGACCCGCCGCCACGTTGTTGGCGCTGCCGGCGATTTTTGCGGCATGCTGCCTGGCCGTGATGGTGGCGGTGGTGCCCATCAAGTGGATCGTGGTGGGGCGATACCAGACCTTCGAGCGGCCCTTCTGGAGCGCGTTCGTATGGCGCTGGGAATTCGTGAACGCGCTGTTCGAGTTTATGGCAACGCCCATCGGCCTCGAAGCCCTGCGGGGCACGCCGCTGCTTCCCTGGTATCTTCGATTACTGGGCTGCGGCATCGGCCGCCAGGTCTACATCGATACGACTGGTTTCATTGAGTTCGATCTGGTGGACGTCGGCGACCGGGCGATGTTGAACAGAGATTCGATTCTGCAAACGCACCTGTTCGAAGACCGGGTTTTGAAAGGCTCCGGGCTGCGCGTGGGCGCGGATTGTGAAATCGGAACGCAGTCGATTATCCTTTATGACACCGAGATGAAAGACGGCGCGCGTGTGGGCGCATTGTCGCTGGTGATGAAGGGAGAAGTTCTGCCGGCTGGTCCGGTGTGGGTGGGCAGTCCCCTCACGCAGGTGGGCGATTTCGTACTCTATTAGGAGTGGTCGATATTCACAGTCATGTGCTTTGGGGGATGGATGATGGCGCGCCGACCGAGGAAATCAGTCTCGAAATGCTGCGCATCGCCGCCGAAGCGGGTACCACGGACATCGTCGCGACGCCCCATTCCAACGGCGAGTTCGAATACCAGCCGGCCTTGATTGCCGAACGAATTTCGGCGCTTACGGAAAAGACGCGGGGTAAGCCGGCGATCCATCGGGGATGCGATTTGCACCTGAGTTTCGATAATGTCTCGGAAGCGCTGGAGAATCCGGGAAAATACTCCATTAATGGGCATCGGTATATACTCGTCGAGTGTTCCGATCTGCACATTGCGGGGTCGATGAGTAAGGTTCTCGACAGATTGCTTGGGTCGGATCTGGTACCCATCGTGACGCACCCCGAGCGCAATCCGATTCTGCGTAAGGAAACCTCGCGCCTCGACGAGTGGGTGAACCTCGGGTGTCTCGTTCAGGTGACGGCGCTGTCCGTGCTGGGCGGATTCGGCAAGAGCGCGGCGGCCACTGCCCACCAATTGTTGTCAAAGGGGATGGTGCATGTGATTGCCAGCGACGCCCACGATCCCGTGCGTCGGCATCCGCGCCTCGATGAGGCGTTTGCGGTGGTCGCGGCGCAATACGGCAAGGACATGGCGGAGCTTCTTTTCACGGACAATCCAGGCGCCATCATCCGGGGACAATTTGTTCCGAGCGATCGAATTCCGCCTCCCGAGCGGCGGAAGTGGTGGCAGTTCTGGGCGGCGGAGCGATGATCTGTCCCAAGTGCCGGCAGGATCGCGCGCATCGCTCGCACCGCTCCGGTATAAGAGACCGCATTCTTCACTTTTTTCACCAGATCCCCTATCGCTGCCATGCCTGCAATGCGCGCTTCTACGCTTACCGGGCGGGCGAAAAGTCCTCGAACCTGCGCACGCGGGAAGAAATGAAGATCATGCAGTTACGCAGACGCCTGCGCTGGAAGCGGTCCAAACGTGAGCTGGCGGCCTATGGAATCGCGACGCTGCTGCTGCTTTTCATCATTTATTACACTTTGCAACAACGAGTCGATACAGGTGGGGGGTAATGAGAGGTATTACTGAGGTGTTTCCCGCCGTACCGCTGTTGAATCTTCGACGGCAGACGGCAAGTATTCGGGAAGAAATCGACGCAGCCATTCGAAACGTGCTGGACCACGGCCAGTTTATCCTTGGCCCGGAGGTTCGCGCTCTCGAAGAACGGCTCGCCGCGTATTGCGGAGCGCGTTTCGCCGTTTCGTGCGCTTCGGGCAGCGATGCCATCCTGCTGCCGCTGATGGCGCTCGGCGCCGGGCCGGGCGACCTGGTGGTGACCACTTCCTACACTTTTTTTGCGACCGCCGGAAGCGTGGCCCATCTCGGCGCGACCCCGGTATTTCTCGACATCGATCCGGAAACGTATAACCTCGACCCCCGGTGTCTCGACGCCTATCTCGATCGGCGAACGGCCGCGGAGATCCGATCGATCAAGGCAATCCTGCCGGTGCATCTGTTTGGGCAGTGCGCCGACATGCGCGCTATCGGCGAAATCGCCGGCCGGTTCGGCATTCCGGTGATTGAGGATGCGGCACAGGCGATCGGCGCCGAGTTCGAAGGCAGGCGAGCGGGATCGATGGGATGGTGCGGTACGTTCAGTTTCTTCCCCTCGAAGAATCTGGGCGCATTCGGCGACGGCGGGATCGTCACGACTGACGACTCCGCTCTGGCGGAGAAGCTGCGCGTGCTCCGGTGTCATGGCAGCGACCCGAAATACTATCACCACGTGGTCGGGATCAATTCCCGGCTCGATACCCTGCAGGCCGCCATTCTCCTGGTGAAGCTGAAGTATCTCGATGAGTGGACGGCTCGCAGGCAAGCCAACGCCGCGCGGTACAGGTCTTTGCTGGAATCGAGGCTGGCCGGGAAGGTGGGGGTTCCTGCCGAGCGTCCCGGGATGAAGCATATCTACAATCAATTTACGATTCGTGTTGCCGATCGCGATGGGGTTCGCCGGCGTCTGGCGGAACTTGGCGTAGCCACCGAAATCTACTACCCGGCGCCGCTTCATCAGCAGGAGTGTTTCGTATCGCTGGGCTACCGCGAGGGCGATTTGCCGCACAGCGAAAGAGCGGCACGCGAGACGCTCGCGCTGCCCATCGACCCGGGGCTGACGGACGATGAAATCGATTCCGTGGCGGAACGGCTGTCGATGGCGCTGTCAGGGTGAGCCGCACGGTTCATTCGAAGTTGGCGAAACTATCCATTTTCTGAAAGAGCAACCGGGGTGAGGCGGTGAGCGGCACCACCGTCCAGCGGCTGGAAATCGGTATCTGGACATCGGGGGTTCCGGTTCTGATGGTGAGCCGCTGGACCAGCAAAGCCTCAATCGTGCCTCGTGCATCGAGGACACTCCTGCGCCTGACGAGGGCAACGACGGTGGGACCGCTCCAGCGGAACAACTGGTCTACGGCAGGGAGTTTCTGGCGGACGAAGGCGGCGAAGCGCTGAAGGATCAAATCGCCGAACTCCTGGCCAAAGGTGCCGATCATGGTCTGGATTTGATTAATCACCATGACTGCGATGAAGGCGGGAACCTCATCCTGACAGGCTTGCGCGATCACCTCCTCCGCCCGGTCGCGGGTGGGGAGCCCTGTTGCGGGGTCGACTTCCTCGCTGCCGCCAGGCGAGGTCGAGACGCGGCGATTCAGTTGTTCGGCTGCGCTATCGGCTTCGGCGCGCTGGCGCTCGGCTTCAGCCAGAACACTATCCAGACACTGGGATAAGCGCAATCTCATGGCGCGGATGTCTCTCGGGTCCAGCGAGGAAAGCAGTTGGCCTTTGATTTGCTGAAGGCGCTGGATGTTTTCGGAACTGCTGCTGGATATGGCGGTAATGGCGGCGGTGAGTAATTTGACCTTGGCCTGTAGTTCGGCGGCTGGCCGCCGTAAGTATTCCGCCGCGTGCCGGTTATACTGCTTCAGCGCATCCATGGCGCGAGCCGCATGCCCCAGCAGTTCGTCCGGCGGTGCGGCGGACTCGATGGCGGCGAGAACCGGCTGGGTACTTACCTGAAAGCGTGCGAGCTCATCCGGTGCGCCTTCTACGCAATTGCGCTCAACACCTTCGATCAATAGCCGAACCAGCCGGGGCAGCGTGTCGTCGGCTTTCCCGTCGGCCCGCATGTAGCGCTTGATGGAAATCACACCAGGTGAAAGATCGGCGATATCGGCCCGTTCCGATAGGGCAGCGGCACAGAGTTAACGGTAAAGGTTTCCGCGAAATCCGCCGATAGACGGGCAGTATGCGAGGTTCACCGGATTCGACGTGTTTGGGAGCCGGGTGTGGCGGGCGGAACGCCTTCGTTCGTTCGGAGAGCGCCGATCTGAGGCGGCTGGCCGGCCTGGCCGGAAAGATTTTCCGGGTACCGGTTGCATACGCGGCAATGCTGGGACATCACGACCGCGTGATGAGCCGTATCGGTACCGGAGGCGCCTATTGGAAGTACATCAAAACCCTGCCAGTCGGCCCGTTCACCGCGGCGCCCGTGGTCATCCACGACGTTCGAACGGGCCTTCCGGAAGGCGCGGATCTGGGGGCGTTGACCTTCTTTGCCTCGGCGCCGATCCATACTCTGTGCGGAGAACGCGTGGGAGTTCTGGTGATCGCGGACGCACTAGCCCGGCCGGAATTTTCCGCGCAGGATCTGGAGACGCTGGTGGACCTGGCAGGTGCGATCTCGGTCACCATGGAAGTCAGGATGATTGCCTCTCAGTCGCTCGATTCTCGGTTGCGGTACGCCGAGGCCGAGCAGCGCTTTCGGGATGTTGCCAATAGTACGCCGGCGCTGATCGCTTGTAATGATGCCGACGGTTCCTGCGGCTTTGTCAACGATTCCTGGCTGGAGTTTACGGGCCGATCCATAAAGGACGAATTGGGCGATGGCTGGCAGCAGACCATGCACGATCTGCACCGCCAAAGCGTCCTGAACCTGTACTGGCAGGGATTCCAGACAAGACAGCCCTTTGCGATGGAAGTGCCTATGCGGCGCCACGACGGCGTTTTTCGGTGGATGCAGGGTACGGGGACCCCGCGAATTCTCAACGACAGAACTCTAGCCGGGTTCTTCGTCCGTCTGACGGAGGTGTCCGACTGGATTGAATATCAGACGGAGTGCTAAACTCTCAACCGTGAGGCGCGGATCATTCACCGGTAGCTTCCTTTTGGCCGCCCTCTCGCTGACCGTATTGGCGGCGGCGCAGACCTCCGACCCAGCTCCCGAACAGACCATCAATATTCGTGTCGATACGAATCTGGTAGTAGTTCCGGTCACCGTGACCGACAGCGCCAATCGCTTTGTGCTGGGGCTTGAAAAGAAGGACTTTCAGATTTTTGAAGGCGATACGGAGGAAAAAGTAACCCACTTCTCCGGCGAGGATGCGCCGCTTTCCGTGGGTATGCTCATCGATACCAGCGGCAGCATGGGTCTGAAGCTCGACACATCGCGGGCTGCCGTCACCGAATTGCTCAAAACCCTCAATAGCGAAGACGAGGCGTTTTTGATCGAATTCAACGACCGCGCCAGTGTCCTCCAGGGCATCACCAGCCGCATGGAAGAGGTTCAGAACAAGCTCGATTCCCTGCATACAGGCGGCCTGACGGCGCTGCTCGACGCCATCAACCTCGGACTTGACGAAATGAAGAAGGCGAAGAATCCCCGCAAGGCGCTGGTGGTCATTTCCGATGGCGGGGACAACAGCAGCCACTATTCGCAGCAGCAGATCAAGGATCTGGTGCGCGAAGCCGATGTGCAACTCTACGCGATGGGAGTCTTCGAGCCGGTGCTTTTCCCCGGCATCAGCCAAGCCGAGATTTCCGGACCTCTACTGCTTTCGCAGATCTCGGAGCAGACGGGTGGACGTGCATTTGGGGCTTCGGAGACGAGCCAACTGCCTCTCATCGCGGAAAAGATCGCCATCGAACTGCATAACCAATATGTGCTCGGTTACGCTCCCGCGAACCAGACCCGCGACGGAAAGTACCGTGCCATTACGCTGAAGCTGCGACAGCCGAAAGGTCTGGGGGAACTTAAGGCCCGCTGGAGGCTCGGTTATTACGCGCCCACCCAGTAGCAACCGGTCAGCGGTGCGCCCCAATGCCGACTCGTGGCATCACGGGGCGCGGTGTCGCGGGACGCGGCGTGCTTAGATAACCCGGGGTGAGCGGCCGGGATGAGATCCCGCGATAGATGCCCACACTGCCCGGGTACACCGGCGCGAACCGATATCCCGAAACATAGCCGGCCCGGCCATAGCCGACCGTGCGATAAACCAGAAGAGGCATTACCGATCCATACATGCCATACGGGTAGCCGCCGTAGTAGGCGCCAACATACGGATTGAGGTACAGATTGGCGGTCAGCGGCGGTACCGTCGCCATCGGCATATATCCAGGCCAGCCGTTCAGCCCCGCGGAGTAGCCGGCGCCATACGCACCGGCGGAGTACGCGGCGTCCGGGTCGTTAGAGCCCGGATTGTCCTGCGGATCGACGATATTCTGAGCGCTGGCCAGGTTGAAGTAAATCAGCCGATTCCTTTGCTGCGACCAGATGTCGAGCAGATCGTCCGAGCCATCGGTCATTTTCTGCACAACCGAAGACCCGTCGAGGGGAAAAATCTGGTCTGCCAGAACCGAGATCTGGCTATGGCTGTCCTGAACCTCCGCTTTGCCTTTGAAGACCTTGATCTGCGGCGGTTCCGCGTCGATTCGCAGACGCGAGGGCTCCGCGACCCTTATATGGGCGTCCCCGACGATCAGCGTGAGCGGGTCGCCCGCCGTTGCATTGCCCGAATCCAGAATGGCGGAGCCGTTCAGCAACTCCACCTGCGTATCGGAAAGATTGCCGGAAACCAGACGCACGCCACTGTTCTCGCCCAACCGGAGGTATGCATTCGGCGTAAGGAGCAGTTCGGCGCGTCCATCCTGCGTCAGCAACTCCGAGCCGTCTTTCAGGCTGGCATAGCGGCCATATCGGTTCACGACCGGTTGATTGTCGACGACCACCGCGCCGTCCGAGTAATTGATCAGTCCGGATCGAACCGAGATTACGGATTGGGCGGGGAGCGGGGTAAACAGGAGCGGAAACAACAGCGGAGTAACGATAACGGCGCGCAGGCAGCGCATTTCGGCCAACCTCTCCCCTTAGCATCTGCCCTTCGGTCGCCGTTGTCAAACCGGAATGTTCGAAAATAGAAGAATGCTCTGGCTGATCCGACATGGCGAAACCGCATGGAGCCTTTCCGGCGCGCATACAGGACGTTCCGATATCCCCCTGACCCCGGCGGGCGAAGAGAGAGCAAAAGGGATCGCCGTGAAGCTCGCCGGCAGACAGTTTGCGCTGGTTTTGTGCAGCCCCATGCAGCGTGCGCGCCGCACCTGTGAGATTGCGGGCTATGGCGCCGAAGCCCGCATCGATCCCGATCTGCTGGAGTGGGACTACGGTTCCTATGAGGGACGCACCACGGCGGAGATCCGGCGGGATCGGCCCGATTGGGCGTTGTTTCGCGACGGCGTGCCCGGCGGGGAAACGATCGCGCAGGTCGCGGTCCGGGCGCAACGGGTGATTGCCGCGGCGCTTCCGGCCCCGGGCGACACGGCACTCTTCGCGCACGGCCACATCCTTCGTATTCTCGCGGCCTGCTGGCTGGCACTACCGCCGGAAGACGCCAAACTATTCATGCTCGAGACGGCCGGGGTTTCGACGCTGGGATATGAACACGAAAACCGCGTCATCACGCGCTGGAATCTATAGGGCGGCTATTTACGAAAGCGGTGGAAGCGCACACCCGCTCCAGATCGGGATTGTGGTCGACGCCCATCATTTTGCCACGCCCCATGCGGACGATCATGCTGCCAGATGTGATATTCGCGTTTCATTGCGCCCCGGAGTATCCAGATTATCCGATGCGCGCGTGGAGAGCGTGTATGCGTGTAAACTGGTTGATTCGGGCTGTGGCGCAGCCTGGCTAGCGCGCTTGCTTGGGGTGCAAGAGGTCCCGGGTTCAAATCCCGGCAGCCCGACCAGATTAGCCCTTTAGAATCAAAGCCTCGTCTCCTTTCCTCGGGGCGAGGCTTTGGTTTTTGTGCTCATAAATGTGCATAAAATCAGTTAGCCCGCTCTCTCTGTGCTCAAAATGCCCCGCTCGTTCGCCTGCCGATCCAGCCTTGTCAGTGCCTCTCGCATCATTCCGAGCTTCGCCTGACTGTACAGCTTGAAGACTTCCGCGTCGCCCTGTCGTAACATCTGCGTCACCATATGATCGGCAACTCCACCCGCGCTGAGCCTGGTAGCAAAGGTGTGCCGAAGTTCGTACGGGGCGAAGTATGTCACCCCGGCTCGCTTCAGCGTTCCTGCCCAGACTTTC
>JBEKAQ010000108.1:0-15536 GCA_050015835.1 Bryobacteraceae bacterium
TATCAGATCGAAGGCGACGCTTTCGTCTTCATCGACAGCGCCCGAATCACCACGATTCCCGGCTATCCAACTCTCCGACTCGCTCAGTTGGGCTGATCGGAAATTCAAATATCTTTGGCTAGTGCCAGGTCTTTGACCGAGTAAATATGTTCGTTTCGCGAGTGGTTGGTCAACGTGCGGGCCGATTGGTTTACGGCCGGGAAGGCCGATTAACAATCCGCCGCAGGTTGACAACCTGCCCCGCCTCTAAGGAACCTGTTCACACGGTCGCCCACCTGGAACTATTCGAAGGCGGCGTTGAGGCCCTGGAATGCCGCGTCGTAGTGGCCGGATTCCGCGGCGAAGCGCAGGCGCTTTACGTTCTCGACGCAGATCTCGGTCGCCGCAGGCTGCGTCTTCAGGATCTCCATCACCTCCGCAATGAACTGATCGAGCGGCATGGCGCGCGGGTCGCTTCTCCCATTCAGAAGATCCGTGGCGACGTAGGGAGGAATCAGTTCGACGACTTCCGTGGTTGTGGCGCGCAGCTGATAGCGGAGCGATTGCGTCCAGGAGTGAATCGCAGCCTTGGTCGCGCAATACGTCGGAGTCAGGCTCAGCGGAACAAATGCCAGTCCCGAAGAGACGTTCATAATCGTCGACCGCGGCTGTTTCCGCAGCAGGGGCAGCAGCGCTGCGGTCAGGCGGATCGGCCCAAGCAGGTTGGTCGCGACGATGGCTTCCGCATCGGCCAGATCCTCCGGTTGCGATTGCAGATTTTCTATCCGCATGATCCCCGCATTGTTAATGAGGACGTTCAGCGTCGGGTAGTCGGCCGCGATGCGATCGGCGAACGGGCGGACCTGGACCGGGTCCGCTACATCGATCGTCAGAGAAGCGATGCCGTCGAGTTTCTGCGGACGCCGGCCGGCAATTACGACTTGATTTCCGAGAGCCTGAAACGCTTCCGCAAGGCCGCGCCCAATACCGGTGCCGCCGCCCGTAATCAGGATGGTATTCCCGGTAATATTCACTTTGCCTTGAGTCCCCGGTAGCGCTCGATCAGCGCGTTGGTCGAGCTATCGTGCTTCAGATCGGGCTCGGTGGCGCTCTTCAGTTCCGGAACGATGCGCATGGCCAGCACCTTGCCCAGTTCCACGCCCCACTGATCGAAGGAATCGATCTGCCAGACCGTCCCCTGGGTAAACACGTTGTGCTCATAGAGGGCGATCAGCTTGCCGAGTATCTCCGGCGTAAGCCGCTCGGCGAGGATCATGTTCGAGGGGCGATTGCCCTCGAACGTGCGATGCGGGACCAGCCAATCCGCCGTGCCCTGCGCCTTCACTTCCGCCGCGGTCTTCCCGAAAGCCAGTGCCTCCGCCTGGGCGAAAAGATTGGCGATCAGGATGTCGTGATGATCGCCCGCAGGATTGAGAGAGCGCGCGAAGCCGATGAAGTCGCACGGAATCAGCTTCGTGCCCTGATGAATCAGCTGATAGAAAGAGTGCTGCCCATTGGTGCCCGGCTCGCCCCAGTAAACCGCGCCGGTTTCGTAGTTCACATGCGTGCCGTCGAGCGTAATCGATTTGCCGTTGCTCTCCATGGTCAACTGCTGCAGATACGCGGGGAAGCGCTTCAGATACTGATCGTAGGGCAGAACGGCCACCGTCTGCGCGTCGAAGAAATTGTTGTACCAGACCGTCAGCAGCCCCATCAGCACGGGCAGATTCCGCTCGAAAGGCGCGGTGCGGAAATGCTCGTCCATGGCGTGGAAACCAGCCAGCATGGAACGGAAATTCTCCGGCCCGATGGCGATCATGGACGACAGCCCGATCGCCGAATCCATCGAATAGCGGCCGCCCACCCAATCCCAGAAACCGAACATATTGGCGGTATCGATGCCGAACTTCGAAACTTCCGCGGCATTGGTCGACACGGCGACGAAGTGGCTGGCGATGGCCTTCGGGTCGCGCAGCGCCTTGAGCGTCCATGCGCGCGCGCTGTTGGCGTTGGTCATGGTCTCGAGCGTGGTGAACGTCTTCGAGGAAACGATGAACAGCGTCTCGTCGGCATTCAGATCCTGAGTGGCTTCGGCGAAATCGGTGCCGTCCACGTTCGAAACGAAACGAAAGTTAATATCCCGGGTGCTGTAGTGCTTCAGCGCTTCGTAGGCCATTACGGGGCCCAGATCGGACCCGCCGATCCCGATATTGATCACGTTACGCACGCGCTTGCCGGTGAATCCCTTCCAGTCTCCCGAGCGGACGCGATCGGAGAAGGCCGCCATCTTATCGAGCACCGCGTGAACTTCGGGCACTACGTCGACCTCGTCCACCACAATTTTTTCGGTCTTCGGCGCGCGCAGCGCAACGTGCAGAACCGCACGGTTCTCCGTGATATTAATCTTGTCGCCGCGGAACATGGCGTCGATGCGCTGGCGCAGGCCGGATTGCCGCGCCAGTTCGAGCAGGAGCGCCAGAGTTTCGTCGGTGATGCGGTTCTTGGAGAAATCGAGAAACAGCCCCAAAGCCTCTACGGAAAAACGTTTAGCGCGGTCCGGATCGTTGTGAAACAGATCGCGCAGATGAACTCCGGAAATGGCCTCTGAATGGTCTTCCAGAAACTTCCAGGCGGGTAGTTCGGGTAACGGCGTCGCGGTGGTTTCAGACTGTGTGCTGGGCGTCATTTTTGCTTTCTCCTCATCTAACCTAACAGGAATTTCGGAAGCCGCAAGGCCTAAAAAATATTAAAACCTCAGGGTTTCAAATTCAGGTATTGCGGCACTCCCTCTTCGGCCACTCCCAGCGCCGTGGCGAGGGCGATCTTCGCCGCATTGTGGGCGTTGAGGCTGGAAATGTAATTGTCATTGGCGGCAGCCAGCAGTTGCTGCGCCTGCACGACCTCGATGTTATCGGTGACGCCGGCGCCGAAGCGGTCGCGCGCCTGAATCAGCGTCTGGTTGGCCAGATCGGCATTGCGCTCGGCCACGGCTACCTGTTCGGCGGCCGATTGCAGATCGAGAACCGCACCGCGCACTTCGTAATCGATGCGGCCACGAAGATCCTCCACGGCGTTTTTCCGGTTTCGAAGAAGCGCTTCGGCCTCGTCGATATCGGTACGCGTGCGGCCGCCCGCGTAAATGGGAACGCGCACCCCGGCGAGTACATCGTAGGTGCCGTGGGAGTTCGCGAGCGTCTTGCCGATATCGCCGTAATCGGCCTGCACGACCACCTCCGGCCAGTGTTCCGAGTGCGCCGATTCGAGGGCGAACTCCGCGGCGCGCACATTGGCCTGCGCCGCCCGGTAATCCAGCCGATGATCGTACGCCTGCTTCAATAAATCGTCCAGCCCGATCTGCAGCGGCGCGAACGGTAAGGTATCGCTGACGGAGAATTGCTGGCCGGTGGGCAGCCCGATGGCGCGCGCCAGCGCCAACTTGTCTTTCTCCACCAGATTTTTCTGGGCTACCAGGCGCTGCTGCTCCGTCCTCAACTCGACTTCGGCGCGCAGGACGTCGATTCCAGCCACCGTGCCGGCGCGCTTCTGATCGGACGCGCGGTCGAACAAGGCCTGCGCCGTATTCAGTTCGGCCTGGATGGCCTCCACGCGTGCGGCATCGGTAATGATCGCCAGATACGCGTTGCTGACCGCCTGCACCACCAGATTGCGCGCGTCTTCAGCGCTCAGCTTCGCCGCCTTCAGGCTTTCGCCGGCGGATTTCAAATTCTTCAGCGAAGGGCGGTCGTAAACGGTCTGCTGGACAAAAGCGCGCACATTCTGGTAACCGAAGGGGCCCACCACGGCGGGAAAACCGGCCACGTTCAGACCGAAAGCGACCAGGTCGAGCTGGCTCGAATCCTGTGTAGCCCCGGCGGACAGGTTCGGCAAAAGGGTGCTCAGGGTGCGCTGGCGCTCGGCCGCCGAGATATCGACCACGTCCCGATTGGTCAGAATCCCCAGGCTGTATTTCAAGCCGCGCTGGATGGCATCGCGCAGGGTGAGCGACAGCGGTGTGGCCGAAGCCTGGCCGACCGGAACACTACCGCTGTAAGAGACCTGCGGCCCCTGGTTAACCGCCGGAGGCGGCCCGTTGGGCGCCGGTTGCGGCGGCGGCGCCACCTGGCACCATGCCGAAAGGCTTCCCAACAAGACGGTAGCGACGATGCGGTGTGGAATCTTCAACGGATGTGTTCTCCCCTGACTCAATTGTTTATCGGGTGCAACAAATTGCGCCACCAATATGTATTTACCGTCACAGATAAATTTTGCCTTCCCTTTTGCCACCTCCATGTTGGATACTGGCTCCACAGTGGACGATTCCGAATGAAACTCGCAATTGGTTCCGATCATGCGGGTCTCGACCTGAAGGAGACGATTGCCGATTATCTGGGGCACCAGGGACATCAGGTCATCGATGTCGGCACGTATACGACGGAGCCGGTGGATTATCCGGACTATGCCGAGAAGGTGGGCCGGGCCATAACCAGCGGAGAAGCCGAGCGCGGCATCCTCATCTGCGGATCGGGCGTGGGCGCCTCCGTGGCCGCCAATAAAATTCCGGGAATCCGCGCCGGTCTCTGCCACGATGTTTATTCGGCGCATCAGGGGGTAGAGCATGACGATATGAACGTCCTTGTGCTGGGTGGCCGGGTGATCGGACCGCAAACTGCTATTGAGCTCGTGAACGCGTATACCGGCGCGAAGTTCACACATGAAGAGCGCCACATGCGGCGATTGAATAAAGTGCATTTGCTGGAAGAGAAATTCTGCGATAAGGAAGGGACAACATAGATGCAGCTTGGAATGGTCGGATTAGGCCGCATGGGCGGCAATATGGCGCGGCGGCTCAAGCGCGCGGGGCACGACGTAGTGGCGCTCGATCTGGACGTCAACAAAATCGCCGAACTCGAGAAGGAGGGGATGAAAGGCGCCACCAACATTCCGCAGTTCGTCGGCTTGCTCACCAAGCCGCGCGTGGTGTGGCTGATGGTGCCGTCCGGCGACGCCACCGAATCGATGGTGAACAAGTTCGCCGGGGTCTTCGAAAAGGGCGACATTATCATCGACGGCGGCAACTCGTTTTTCAAGGACGATGTGCGCCGGTCGGAAGCCCTGAAGCCGAAGGGCATTCACTACTGCGACGTCGGCACCAGCGGCGGCGTCTGGGGACTGGAGCGCGGCTATTGCCTGATGGCGGGCGCCGAGCCGGATATTTTCAAACACCTCGAGCCGATCTTCAAGACACTGGCGCCGGGCCAGGGCAGCGTGGAGCCGACGCATGGCCGTCCGCTGGCGGGTAAGACCGCACACCTCGGTTATCTGCACTGCGGGCCGGTCGGGTCGGGCCACTTCGTCAAGATGGTGCACAACGGCATCGAATACGGCCTCATGCAGGCCTATGGCGAAGGGTTCGACATCATGAAGAATGCCAACTCCACGCAGCTGCCGGAGAATATCCGCTATAACCTGGAACTGGGCGAGATCGCGGAACTCTGGCGCCGCGGCAGCGTGGTGAGTTCGTGGCTGCTCGACCTCAGCGCCATTGCGCTGGCGGAAGATCCGGCTCTGGCGGGCTACACCGGCTACGTGCAGGATTCAGGCGAAGGCCGCTGGACCATTATGGCGGCGCTCGAGGAATCCGTCCCGGCCGAAGTGCTTGCCATGTCGCTCTACGTACGGTTCCGTTCGCGCCAGGAGCACACCTTCACGGAGAAGATGCTCTCCGCCATGCGCAAACAGTTTGGTGGACACCTGGAGCGGCCGGCCGGCGGCTAGCCGACCCGGCTGGCGGCAGACCCGATGGCCACTACCATCATTACGGCCAATCCGACAAGCGATACGGCCCCCCTCGCTGCCGTCAGCGTCGATGGGGGCCGTATGGCCGACCGTTGCACCATGGTGATTTTCGGCGCTTCGGGCGATCTTACGACGCGCAAACTGCTGCCCGCGCTTTACAACCTGGGCCGCACCAACCTGCTGCCCCGCGAATTTGCCATTCTCGGTTTCGCCAAGGACGAAATCTCCGAAGAGGATTACCGCGCGAAGATTCGCGATAACATCCGCGAATACGCGGGCGCCCCGACCGATTGCGCGCTCTGCGACTGGCTGGCCGATCACGCGTATTACATGGTCGGCGATTTCAAAAATCCCGCCGATTATGTGCGGCTCAAAGACAAGGTCGGCGAGCTGGATACGCGCCACCACACCGGCGGTAACGTGTTCTTCTACCTCGCCACGCTGCCCCAGTTCTTTTCGGAGATCGTCCGGCAGACCGGCGAGCAGGGCCTCACCGTGGAAGAAGGGAGCCACTGGCGGCGCGTCATCATCGAGAAGCCGTTCGGCTCGGATCTGGAATCGGCGAAAAACATGAACCGCGACATCGGCCAGGTGCTCAAAGAGCGCCAGATTTATCGCATCGACCACTATCTCGGCAAGGAGACGGTTCAGAATATTTTGATTTTCCGTTTTTCCAACGGAATCTTCGAGCCCATCTGGAATCGCCGTTATATCGATCACGTGCAGATCACGGTGGCGGAAACGCTCGGCGTGGAGCGGCGCGGCGGCTATTACGAACATGCCGGCTGCCTGCGGGACATGATTCCCAACCACATTCTGCAACTGGTCTCGCTGACCGCCATGGAGCCGCCCATTTCCTTTGAGGCCGACGCGGTGCGCGACGAACAGGCGAAGGTTCTGCACGCCATCACTCCCATCTCGCCCGAGGATGTTCTGATCCGTGCCGTGCGCGGACAATATGGCGAGGGCGCGATTGGCTCGGAACACGTGACGGGCTATCGCTCGGAACCGTTTGTCGATCCCCACTCGAACGTGGAAACTTTCGTGGCGCTGAAGCTGGCAGTCGATAACTGGCGCTGGGCCGACGTGCCTTTTTATATTCGAACCGGCAAGCGGCTCCCCAAACGGGTTACCGAAATCGCCATCCAGTTCCGCCGCGCGCCCTTCGTCCTCTTTCGCGACACGCCGGTGGAGAAACTGGCGCCCAATCAGCTGGTGCTGCACATCCAGCCCGACGAGGGTATCTCGCTGCAATTCGGCGCCAAGATTCCCGGCGCCCATGTGCAGGTGGGCCGCGTGACCATGGATTTCCAATACTCCGATTATTTCGGCACCGAACCGAGTACGGGGTATGAGCGTTTGTTGTACGATTGCATGATCGGCGACGCGACGCTGTTCCAGCGCGCCGATATGGTGGAAGCGGGCTGGAGCGTGGTCGAGCCAGTCCTCGATGTCTGGAGAGCCTTGCCGGCGAGGACTTTCCCGAATTACGCGGCCGGCAGCTGGGGACCGAAAGAGGCCGACGACCTGATGAAGCGCGACGGCCGTCACTGGAGAGATGAATGAGCCGATTTGGAACTACTCTTGGACGTTTCTTACTGGAAGAACAAGCGAAACACCCGGACCTCGATCCGGGTATCGGCCCTCTGCTGACCCAGATGGCGTATGCCTCGAAGATCATCGGACGCGAAGTGGGCCGCGCCGCGCTGGTGGGCAAACTGGGCCTGATGGGCGAACGCAACGCCACCGGCGACTCGCAGAAGAAGCTCGACGTCTTCGGCAGCGAGACCGTACTCGACGCGTTTACCTCGAATGGTTTGGTCTACGCCATGGTGTCCGAGGAGATCGACGAATTGCTGACGCTGCCGGGCGGCGAATCGAGCGACTACGTGCTCTGCTGCGATCCGGTGGACGGGTCTTCGAATACCGACGTCAATGGCTCGCTCGGCACCATCTTCGGATTCTGGCGGCGACTGCCGCACGAATCGCTGGCGGAGAATGCGCTGCGCAAAGGCTCCGACCAGATTCTAGCCGGCTACGTAATGTTCAGCACCAGCACGCTGCTGGTATATGCGACGGAGCACGGCGTGAACGGCTTTACGCTCGACCGGGAGCTGGGCGAATTTCTGCTCTCGCACGAAGACATCAAATGCCCCCCGCGGGGCCATTATTACAGCGCCAATCTCGGCCATTCGCATGAGTGGCCGGTGGGCGTCCGCAACTATCTGCAATGGGTGACGGCGGACGATAAGGAGAATAATCGGCCGTATTCCCTGCGCTACACCGGAGCCCTGGTCGCCGATCTGCACCGCAGTCTGATCGATGGGGGACTTTATTTCTACCCGCCCGATCCCAAGCATCCGGAGGGTAAGCTGCGCCTGCTGTATGAATGCGCACCGCTCGGATACGTGGTCGAGAAGGCGGGGGGCCGCGCATCGACCGGAACCGAAGATATTCTCAACATCAAGGCGAAGACCATTCACCAGCGCTGCCCGCTGGTCATCGGCAGCGCGGAGGACGTGGAAGAATACGAGCACTTCTCGAGCGGTCCGCTGCGCCGCGCGACCGCCCCGAAGTAGGTGGTTCTGCTAAAATATCTTTTATGGCTATTCCCAACGTAAAACGGTTCCGGCCGTTCTGCCCGACCTGCAATGACAACTTCACCCTGATGGCCGTGCTGCCCCGGGAAGCGAACGTGGATTCGTTCCTCACGGACGCCGTGGCTCGCCACGATCACAAGGCGTTTGCCGATGCCAAAGCGGCCATGAATAAGGTTCGCGTCGGTCAGCAGAAACAGGTCAAGAAGAAGTAGTTCAAACCTTCAGGCGGGCTCTGAGCGACCGCAGGGCTCGCAAACCCTCCGCCGCCACCTCACTGTCCGTGTCCCGGCTCAATTTATCCAGATAAGGAATCGACTCCTCGTCGCCGCTTACCGAAAGCACGCGCGAAATCTGAATTTTTTCGTCGCGCGTAGCCTGGTCGAGCGCCTTGTAAAGTGCCTTGCGCACTTCCGGACGCCGCGCGGCTTCGATCAAATACGCCACGGCCACCTCGTGATACGAAGCCTGGTTCAGCGTATTAATCAAATACCGGAACGGCGCCTCATCACTCAGATCCAGGTTGCCGTCCATCACGAGTCCGAAGGCCGCCGCCAGCCGGGGCAGCATCTTGTCCTCGCCTTTCCACGATTTTTCGAGCGTCGACTTGTCTCCCGGATCGCCGACGCGGGCCAGTCCTTCGTCGGCCGACGACCGCAATTTATCGTCGTTTGAAGTCAGATAGCGCTGGAACAGAGCCCGGTCCTGCGCCTCGGGCATAAATGCCAGGGCGGCCACCGCGGCGCGCTCGGCTTTGGTATTGCGCGGGTGATTCACGATGTCGCGCAGCGCGGGCCGAGCCTCCGCGGTGCGCAGCAGCCCGACATCCTCGATGGCGGCCGATTGCACGCGGTCGTCCAGATCGCGCAGCAGATAAACGATCTTCGGCCCGGCCGCCGGATCGCCGATCTTCTGGATGGCCACCAGGGATTCGTACATCACGCGGTTATCTTTCGTCCGCAGCGCTTCGATCAGATCCGGTATCGCCGCCTGGCCGCGCAGAATGCCAATGGCCCGGCACGCATTGGCGCGCGAATCGAAGGTCGCGCCGCCACGCGCCAACTGACCCAGTGCGGCAATCACCTCGGGACGCACAATTACGAAGGCATCGATCGTCTGATCGTTGTTGTCGCTGAACTTCGCGCGCACCGATGCGCCGGCCCGCACGAAGGACGAACCAGGACCCTGCTTCACATAGCCCGGCAGGTAGTAATTGACCAACCCGTCGGTCGCGCGAATCTGCACTTCGGCATCCGCATCCCGCGTGCCCCGAATCAGCGGATCGATGGTGTCCTTCCCGCCCAGTGCGATCAATTGCCTGATGGCTTCGACGCGCGTATCGACGCTCTGGCTGTTCAGGTACTGCGCGATAGTAGGGATGGCACTCGGACCCTGCTTTGCAACGGCCCGAACGTCTTTCGGCGTTTGCGCGGTTGCGATGAGAGAAATGGTCAGGAACGCGGCGATAAGACAGCGCATACCCAATTATCCCGCGAACTCCGGAAAACCGCGAGGGACGTTTACCGGGTGAACTCCACCTTCACCCGCTTGGGTATGAGCCCCACTTCATTGCCCTTATCGAGAAGCAACTGCACGGCTTTTGGAATCACCTTACCGGCATCGAGCGTGTAATGGTTCACGTACATACCGACAAACTTCTCCGCCAGCCGAGGTTCCATGTCGCGCGCAAACTGCATGGCATACTCGAGCGCCTCGGCGTGATTGTCGAGGGCATATTGGATGCTTTCCCGCATCATCCGGCAGCACTCGCTCTTAATACCCGAAGGAAGCGACCTCAGCAACACGTTACCGCCCAAAGGCAAAGGCAAACCGTATTTTTCCTTCCACCACTTGCCCATGTCGAGGACGCGGTGGAACCCGACCTTGTTGTAAGTCAGCTGCGCTTCGTGAATGATCAGACCTGCGTCGGCGCCGCCATTCTGCACGGTTTCGAGAATTTTGTCGAACGGCACCACCACCGGCGTGAAATCCGGCTCGTAAATCTTCAAAGACAGATACGCCGTTGTGAGCGTGCCGGGAATCGCGATCTTCTTGCCCTTGATCTCTTCGGGCTCCATGGGATGGGTCGCGATCACTATGGGCCCATAACCGTCGCCAATGCTCGACCCGCTGGCCATCAGCACGTACTTGTCGGCGACATACGGGTATGCATGATACGAGATGGCGCTTAAATCGTACACACCCTCCATGGCTTTACGATTGAGCGTTTCTATATCCGCCAAAACATGCCGGAAAGTCACTCGCGACGAGCGAATCTTCCTGGTTGCGAGTCCGTAAAACATGAAGGCATCGTCGGAGTCCGGGCTGTGGGCGCTCACGATTTCAAGGGGAGTCAAATCCGGCATAGAAATACAGGGATGGAAAGTTCAGTATCTCATGCTGCCGTCATTTTCAAGTGAGGAATAAAAAAAGGCGGCCAGTATCCGGAGCCGAACCAGAAGCTTTGAATCGACCAAAATCGATCTGCGTTGAAACGCAGGCGCAGAATCTTAAATTCGCGCTTTACGGTGATTCACCGCGTTCGTAACTACTGTTCGCGCAGCCCGGTTATCGGCCGCCTTTACTGTGGTCAGGTGGAGCTTCTATAGTCACCTCCCGCCGCCCATTCGCTGGGCAGCTTCGATACAGCACGACTTCAAGAGGAAGAACCTCGGGAGCCCTCTTGCCGTCTGTCATGTATTGCTTTACTACCGGCTCCTGCCCATATACTCGCTCCGCGCACGCCACGTGTCAACACTTTTAATATTCGATGACGGCACTACTAAATAAAGCGGGCCGCTAAACTGAATTCAGGTGAGACGCCGCGACCTGCTCGCCGCACTGTTCTTTACCGGCTGTTCTTCGACGCCGAAGCCCGTAGCCGTGACGAAGCCCGCCGAGCCGGTGACCGGCCTGCACGCGCTCTATCAGATGTATTCGCACGCGCGCTCCTGGGCGCCCGACATCGCCGTCCTCAATTACGCGAGCATAGATATCAGTCAGGTCAAGCCGCAGCACGGTAAGGCGCCCGCGTGGCAAGTGGTGTTCGCCTCCGAGGCGCTGGGGTTGAAACGCGCGTACACATTTTCCGTGTACGACGCGAGCGTCACGCTGCGGCAGGGCATGTTTCCCGACGCGCCCACCGCCTGGACGAACGACCATCGCGCATTCCTCATTGCCGCCGTCAGGACGGACACCGATCAGGCCTGGGAGGCGGCGCTCAAGCACGGCGAGGAGTACAATCGCAAGAACCCCAACATGCCGATTTCCTACACTCTCGAAATGGGGCGCAATGTCAACGACCCCGTGTGGCGCGTCATCTGGGGAGAAGATGCCGCCGCCAGCGCCTACTCGGGCCTGATCGACGCCAGCACCGGCGAGTATCTGGGGCCGCTTTTCTAACTGGCCCTATTCGTAACGCAGTGCTGTCGCCGGGTCGATGCGAACGGCGCGGATTGCCGGAATCAGACTTGCCAACACCGCCACCAGAATCAGAACTCCGGCGGCGAAGGTCAGCGACGATGGATCGAACCCCGAGAGGCCATAGAAGAGGAATGCGGCGATGGCGCGCTCCGCGGCAAACACGATGGCCAAACCGGCGGCCAACCCTGCGGCCAACCCTGCGCCCAGCATGAGGGCCACGTCTCGGAGCACCAGCAGGCCCACCGACCGGCTGGTCGCCCCCAGCGCTACCCGAAAACGCCTAACTCACGGGTGCGCCGCGCGATGGTATATGAAAGCAAGCCATAGAGCCCGATGCCGGCGAGCAGCAGGGCAACCACTCCAAAAAACCCGGTCAACAGAGCGAGTGTGTTTTCGGGCACCAATGCGGCGGCAAGCTCTTCATCCACCGTGTCGATGCGCAGCGGATACTCGCGCCCCAGGTGTTCGATGCGCTGCCGTAAGGCGCCTGCGAGATGGGACGGATTCTCGCGCGTGCGCACCACCACGCTCCCGTAGCCGAGATAATCGGGCCGCTGAAAAACAGCAGCGTAAATCGCCGGCGTATCCGGAGTGCGTGGATCGTCGAGCGTGGCGTCGCTCGATATGCCCACAATCTCAAACTCGCTTTTCAGATCGCCGATTCTGACGTGCTGCCCGATGGCGTCACCGGAGGGATCGATGATCCGGGCCAGTTTTGCGCTCACGATGGCGACCAGCGGGCGGCTCAGGTCGTCGCGAAAATCGAAATCGCGTCCGCGCTGGATGCGCATTCCCAGCGTATCGAAGAACCCCGGCGCGATCAGGCGATAATCCGCGCTCACATCCGTTGGAAGAATGGTCTGTTTCCAGCCCGGAAGCCCGATGGGCCGGCCGTATGCGAAGCTCACCGCCGCGACACCTGGCATCGAGCGCAGATCCGCCACCAGTTGCCGGCCGTTTGCCTGCTTGTCGATCCCGCTGTACGTGCTGCGCGGAAACAGCTCGGCGACCAGCAGGTGATCGGTCCGGAATCCAAAATCGCGGTGCAGCACGTGGCCGACGCTGCGGCTGAACAACAGCGCGCCTGCGAGAATGGCGAATGAAAGGGCGAATTGAATCGCTACCAGCGCCCGTCCGGCGAACCCGAGCCCCACCGCCGTCCGCGCGTTGGTGTGCTGAATCAGAGCGCCTGCATTCTGTTGGCCGGCGCGCCATGCGGGGATCAGCCCGAAAAGCAGGCTCGCCAGCAGTGCCGCGGCCAGGGTGAAGGCGATTACGCGAGCGTCCGGAGCGGTTCCAAGCGTCAACGGGACCAGTCCCCGCCACATAAACCGCGCCATGTGGCCGCTGGCCCAGTATGCCAACGCCAATCCTGGCACCGCTCCGCCCGCCGCGAGCAGGAAGGATTCAACCAGCGACGCCCGCACCAGACGCCAGCGGCCCGCGCCCAACGCCAGGCGAATCCTGAATTCGGCAGTGCGCCCGATCGCTCTCGCCAGTGCGATGCTGGTCAGATTCACGCAGGCCAGGACCAGTACGAGGCCCCCTACGCCCAGCAGAATATACAGGGGGCGCGTGAGTCGTGCCCGCAAATAGGAAATGCCGGGCGGCGCGGCCTCGATCCGTATGCGGCGCTCCCGGAACAATTCACGTTCGGGTGCGCTGTCGGGAAGGGTCGCCGCTCGAATCGAGGGCCAGATCGCCTCCATCCGAGCCCGCGCCGCTGCCGGATCGGCGCCGTCGCGCATCCGCCCGATCACCGTATAGTATGCATTTCTTCGGTCATAGACGTGCGTGGCATCCGGAGCGTAAGCAGTGATGGGAACCGTGGCATCGGCGTCCGTTTCGCGGATCAGACCGGAAAAGGATTCGGGATGAACGCCGATGATCGTGAAAGGCTTTCCGTTGAGCGGCAGAGTCTTGCCGACGACGGCCGGATCGCCGCGATACCGCTGCTGCCAGCTCCGGTAGCCGATGACGGCGACGCGCGACGGGGTGAAGCGATCGAGGCCAATGTCCGCGGGCGTAATGAATCGGCCGAGCGCCGGACGAATGCCCAGCGTCGCGTAATAATCGCCCGCGATCTCGTCGGTGGAACCGGCGAAGGGCACCCCGTTCACTTCGAGATTATCTACGCCGCCGCCGCTCCACGCCAGAACGCTCGAAAACACGCCGGCCTGTTGCGCGATTTCCTGGAGCACCGCGATCGACAGGCCCTCTCTCCGCATCGGCTCAGCTTCGGGAATGGGCGGACTCGCGATTGTCCCTGTACAGATACCGGCTGCGCCGTCCCAGGATCGCTATATCTCCTTGAAGACCAGCGTGATCTGGTTCCTCTCGGGCTCAGCGTCGAGATCTCCAGGAGGCGCTCCGCGTGCGGCACCGGCAAGCCGGCGAAGATCAGAGCGTTGGCAAGACTGAAGATCGCGGAGTTCGCGCCTATGGCGAAGGTGAGTGTCAGGAGCGCTGTCAGGGTGAACCCGGGATTGCGCCGCAGATAGCGTACCGCATGGCGAAAGTCGCTGAGCATAAGTTCAGGTCAGAGCGATCTTCGGCGCGGGCTTCTTCTGGTCGGCATGGCCTATATCCCAGGATGGACGGGCGGAAGCGCCTGGTCCCACATTAATTCGACCGGCGGATGACCTTCGACTTCGACGAATGCTTCTTTGCCTTGCGGCCTTTGCCCTTGCTCTTCTTGACGTGAGTGTTCTTCGGATGCACCACGGTCGTTCCCGCCGACAGCAGGGAAAAACAGGAAACCGAAAGAGCGAACAAGAGGGCGATTCGGCGCATATCGACTTTATCTTAACTCATCCGGCGTGGGAAAATGCACGTACATTAACCAAAAACAGTAGATCGTAATCGCTACGCACGCTGCGGCAATCACCCGCCAAATCCCTTCGCGCTCCCGCGAAGAATGCACTGGATCCCCCGCCACATAGCCCACCACAAACCCGGCCGCGAGGCCGCCGAGGTGCGCAAAGTTATCGATCCCGAATCCCCCGATGAATCCGATCGCCAGGATATACACCACCCAGCGCACATAAAAATTGCGGATTTGCCGGCCGACCGTGGAACGGTTCGCCACCCCGAACGCAATCATGGCGCCGATCAGCCCCGTAATCCCCGCCGACGCGCCGATCGAGAGCCCCGGACTCATCAGCGCGCTGAGATAAAAGCCGCCCACCGTCCCCACGAAATAAATCGCCAGAAATCGCGGCGTCCCATAGACCTGCTCCACCTGCGCGCCCAGATCGAAAAACACCCAGCTGTTCATGGCGATATGCAGGATGCCGCCGTGCAGGAATCCCGCCGTCACCAGCCGCCAATACTCATGCTGCTGCCAGATGGCGGTCCCTTCCTTGGCGCCGAATGCGTACAGGGCGAGGTTGAAGTTGCCGATAACCCGCCCATACCAGACCGTCGCGGCGTAGAGGGCCGTGTTGATCAGCAGAATCAGAACGGTCGTGAAGTAAGCGTGCGGAATCAGGCCGAGGACCGCGCCCGGCTGCCGGACATCCACCGATCGGGGGCCCACCTGTTGCCCGCAATAGGGGCAAACTTTATCGCTGGTCGTGATGAAGGCCCGGCAGTTGGGGCACATCCGGCGCTTATCCACGTTGTTCAACCCGTGGTTGTTCAACCCGTGGTTGTTCAACCCGTGGTTGTTCAACCCGTGGTTGTTCAACCCGTGGTTGTTCAACCCGTGGTTGTTCAACCCGTGGTTGTTCAACCCGTGGT
>JBEKAQ010000109.1:0-15535 GCA_050015835.1 Bryobacteraceae bacterium
CGCAACAAACAGATCAGCCTCCGGCCCGAGCAAAAGGCGCGGGTGGAACGGTGGCTGGCGAACTATCGCAAGCTGAAGGAAAAACTGGAGCGCATTTGCGAACTCAATCACGTTTTGCTGCGGCCTGAAGAGTAAACGCGGGCCGCGTTTTTTCTGCGCTTCGTTTATTTTCCGTGTGGAGGAAAACATCGTGCCGCAGCCGCTTTCTCCCGCCCCCGCACTGCTGCAATGCCGCTCGAAATCGTCCGCCCGTGGAGAGGCGTCTTCGGGCAGCAAAGGACCTTTTTGCGGGCCGTCCGCCAGGAACTCGGCTCTCGCTGCCTCGGCTGCTCCTCTGTCGCGCATTATCTGGCCCCCCGGGCGCCAACAGAACAGCGGGTCGGACGAATACTTTCTTCACTCGCGCGCCGTCTGGAGCCCGCAAGCGCAGTATCATCGCGATCCGCTATCCCCTCCCTTTCACGTCAATCTCATCGGGGCGCTGCGCTTTCCGCAGGCTTCGGTGCTCTTGCCGCTGCACCGCTCCGCCCTCTGGTCGGCGCGCGGCATCCCGATCCGCTTTGAAGAAGTATCGTCGGTGAAGAAACCGGGTCGCCGCGCCGGCGAAGAGGCATGGAAAATCCAAAAACGGGAAGTGAGGGAGCGCAACTTTTCGCGCCGCTTTGTGCAATCGATGGCGGAACTGCGCCAAACCTTCGACCGTGCCGGAGCGCAGAAAAAAGTGCTTGTCATTGTGGGCGATGGCAGTTTCCGCAATCGAACCGTCCTGTCCGGCATTCCGGATCGGGCGGTTCCGATTGCGCGCACCCGCAAAGACGCCAGCCTGCGCTTCCGCGCGCCCGAAGGGGAAAACTCCAGAACGCGGCTATCGCCGCGTCTCAGCGCTTAGGCGTGCCGGGTTCTTTCTTCTGGCGTTCCCACTCGGTGCGAAACTCCGCGTCCTTCGATGCCACATAATCTTTGTACCCCTGTGGATCGATAAACGCATTCTTGTCGCCCGCCTTGAACTTCTCATACTTGGCGAGCAGACCGAAGCAGGCTCCGTGGGCTCCGAGGAATACGTCGCAAGGCAGGCTCCTGAGCACCGCGAAGGTCTTCACATAATCGTCCGCGATCTGCGGATAATTCTTGTTGCCCACCAGATAGTAGCCGGCATTTACGTTGGGGCTGCCGACGATCACCACGTTCAGAGTGCGTCCGCCGTCCCGCACCTGCGCAGTCCACGTGGTGCACCCTGGGGTATGGCCGGGCGTCAGGTGCGCGGTCCACGTCGAACCACCCAGTTCCACGGTGTCGGCATCGTGCAGTACGCGGTCTACGTGCGCGCCGGGACGCCCGCGCGCCTTGCTCTCCTCCGAGGCGGCATCCTGCTGCATCACTTCGAGCTTGGCCCCGGTTTCACGTTGGATCAGACCTATGGCGGCATCATGATCGCCGTGCGCGTGGCTGATCAACAGAATCTTCGTGTCTTCGTATTTGAAGCCGAGGCTGGAGATGCTTCTCTTGAGCGGCGGCACATCCTGCTCGAAGTTCGAATTGACTAGAATGTTGCCCTGCGGCGTTGTAATCAGGTAAACGGCCAGATCGGCGGTCCCGACGTAGTAAAGGTTCCCCGCAATCCGGAACGCGGGGAACTCACGGTGTCAGTCCGGATTGGCTTGCGCCAGCAGCGCGGCTGAAAGGGTCAGAAATGAGATTAATAATCGTTGGATCATAAGCGGCGCGCCCGATCTACCTATCAAAGGTCGCCTGAGCTCGATCCATCATCATATGACGAATCGTCTCCGCCCGTAACGTCTGTGTTGTCGTCGCTGTAATCGGTGTCCGGTTGCCGATCCGCGTCGTCGACCGTGGAATCGTCGTCCGCGAATCGCCGGTCCTCCAGATCCCGGCTCAAGCCGGCGTCGTCGCGACCGCCCCGCTCCCGATCGTCGCCGTAGTAGTTGTTGATGATCGTTTCCGAGCCCGGCGAGATCCCCCCGCCACCGCCCAGAAACCCGCTGCCGCCGCCGTAGAAGCCCCCCTGGTGCCCTCCGAACAGCGAAGAGAGCGCCGAGAAAGCGACCTCGCCGGCCACCACTCCGGCGGCAGTCTGTGCAGCGTTATGAAGGAAACTCGAGAAGCGCCCGCCCGACGGAGGAGGCTGGTACTGTGGATCGTATTGCGGACCTCCGTACTGAGGCGGCAAAGGGGGCGGCTGCGGCGCATTGCCGCCCTGATAGCTGCTCCCGAGAAAACTCGTGCCCGGCTGAGGCTGGGCCGCCTGCCGTTTCAGATCGTCGATCTGAGCCCTGGCCTGATTGAGCGCCATCTCCTGGATCAGAACCGTCTGCGTCAGAATGTAGAGTGCGTCGGGCCGCGCGCCGATGCTCCGCCGTATCAGATCGTCCGCCTCGCGGTCCACCTGTGGCGCGGGTGCGCTCTGAATCCGCCGGGCCAGCTCTTCGATCATTTGCCGTTCCTGGTCTGTCATTTCATGTCCCCTCCTAAGATACGGGTTCGGGCTCGGGTTCGTTCCCCATCGTCATTATGCCCCGGCCTCTATGATGTAAAAGGCATGAAGACCGCATTTCTTTTTCCCGGACAGGGATCGCAGTTTGCCGGCATGGGCCGGTCGCTCGCGGAGAGTTTTCCCGCGGCCCGCGAGCGTTTCGACGAAGCCGACGCCGCTTTGGGATTTTCCCTGTCGCGCCTGTGTTTCGAAGGGCCCGAAGAAGATCTGAAGCTGACCGAAAACACG
The DNA here is from genome assembly GCA_050015835.1 of Bryobacteraceae bacterium. GTDB lineage: Bacteria > Acidobacteriota > Terriglobia > Bryobacterales > Bryobacteraceae > BOG-234. The sequence goes on from JBEKAQ010000109.1 coordinate 2,741, forward strand.
CAGCCCGCAATGTTGGCCGTCTCGATCGCCGCATGGACTGTGTTGCGCCATGAGGTGGGTGACCCGGACTACGTCGCAGGCCACAGCCTGGGGGAATATTCGGCGCTGGTGGCGGCGGGGTCGCTCGATTTTGCCGACGCCTTGCGCCTGGTCCGCAAACGCGGCAGGTTTATGCAGGAGGCGGTTCCTCCGGGCGTCGGCGCGATGGCCGCATTGTTGAAGCTCCCGGCCGGCAAACTGGATGAAATCCTCGCCGAAGCGGCCCAGGGCGAAGTCGTGACCGCGGCAAATCTGAACTCGCCCGATCAGGTGGTGATCGCGGGGGATCGAGCCGCCGTGGACCGCACCATCGAACTGGCGAAGGCTGCAGGTGCGAAGCGTGCTGTTGCCTTGCCGGTGAGCGCACCGTTTCACTGTCCGTTGATGAAGCCCGCGCAGGAGCGGCTGCATGCGGAACTCGTAGCGACGAAATTTGCCGATCTGCGCGTTCCCCTGATCAACAACTGGCAGGCGCGCGAAGTTCATACGGCAGAATCTGCGCGCGAGGGACTCTACCAGCAGGTCCCCAACCCCGTGCGCTGGACGGAGTCGATCGAGTTTCTTGCGGCAGCGGGCGTCGAACGCTGGTTCGAAGTGGGCGCGGGCGCCGTGCTTTCCGGGCTACTACGCAATATCGTGCAAGACGCTAAATGTACTCCGTTCGGAGAAGCGCACGATCTCGCAAGAATCCGGGCCGCGTAGATCAAGCCGCGTTTTTCGGCATAGCGCTTGCGCTCAGACCGGCCTCGCGGGGAGCCCGGCGCCGATCCGGAGCGCGGAATTTCAGGTCGCAGTCACGGCATCGGTAGGCCCGCAGCCCTGTAAAAAAACTCTGCACTCGCTCGAAACCCGCGTTTTTCTTGATCATCAGGAACTCGGATCTGCATTTTGGGCATTGCATATCCGTCTATCGGCAGTTCGCAAAAAAAACTATAGCCCTCAGTTGGTAATGTCCTGCGTCTGGCTCTCCTCCCGATACGGCAGGTAAAGCTTCTCCCACGACTTATGCGCGGGGCTGTTGGTGTAAGCGTCAAATGCCGCTTTGCTCTCGAATTCCATGGCAAAAGCGGTATTGTAATCGGCCGGCTGCACTTTCAGCTTCTTCACCCAGACGTTCTTAATTCCCGGAACGTCCACCGCCATCCTGCGGATTCCATCGATCGCCGCCTGTTGTTGCTGTTGCGTGGAATCGGCCTTCCACTTCACTACCACCACGTGCAGGATGGTGGGTGGTGAGTTGAAATTGTTAGCGCCGATCAGTACGCCCGCCGCCACGACAACCGTTGCCAGCACTACCGGTACGATTCTCTTCATGCATCCATGCTATCTCCCCGCGGGGCTGGGCTATCTCCCTGCGGGGCTGGGCTATCCTGAGCCGGGGTATCGCGCCGGGAATTGCTCTCACGATCCCGCAAGCCGCTCCATTGCTCGCACACAACGATCGAATTGGCCGGATTTCTGGGATCGTACTTCACTGAAGCCGGCCCGATCATCGACATCCGGTCAGCCGGCAGGAACAAAGCAAGTTTCCCCACGTCCTGCGACGTGGTATATCCCACACCCGCCACCTGATATTCGTACACAATCGCGGCGCCGTCGAAATCCACAATCTCGCCGTCGCCCAGTTTGCCCTTGTTGTGGATGGCCTCACGGCGCCGCCGCTCGATTTCGTCGGGATCCGGCCGGCTGCGGAAATACCGCCGGGCGAGAAATCCCACGGCCGCCAGAATAGCCAGTGCGCCGAGAAGTTCGGCCAGCGAGCCATGCATCCGCAGCCTATCGGGAGGACGCCGGTTCCTGGGTGAAGACCTTGTGATAGTCCTTCAGAAACTGGTCAAGCCCCTTATCCGTCAGGGGGTGGCTGAACAGCGCATCCAGGACCTTGAATGGCATGGTGCCGATATGCGCCCCCGCCAGCGCCGCCTCGATCACGTGCTGTGTTCCGCGCAGAGACGCTGCGAGCACCTGCGTACCAAAACCGAAATTCTCGTAGATGGCAACCGTCTGCCGGATCAGTTCGATTCCCGTCTGTCCGATATCGTCGAGACGGCCCACAAACGGGCTGATGAAATATGCTCCCGCCTTCGCCGCCAACAGCGCCTGCCCGGCGGAAAAGCAGAGCGTCACGTTAACCCGGATACCTTCTTTCGTGAGCGCGGAGCAAGCTTCGATGCCATCGCGGGTAAGGGGACATTTCACCACTACGTTTTTGTGAATGCGGGCTAGTTCCCTGCCCTGCCGAATCATCCCCCGCGCGTCCAGCTCAACCACTTCCGCGCTGACGGGTCCATCCACGATGTCGCAGATGGCGCCGATTTGTTCGTGCAGGTCGCGGCCTTCTTTCGCGATCAGCGTCGGGTTGGTGGTGACCCCGTCGATAATGCCCCATCGGGAAGCGTGCCGAATCTCATTCAGATTCGCGGTGTCGAGGAAGAACTTCATGTATTAGTCCAGTATAGGCGCTTATGGGATCGCCGCCTCCGCCGCCGCGGAAGGTGCACTTTCATTACCCGACGTATCGACGGCGGTGACCTGGTACCGGTAGGTTGTACCCGACATCACGTCCTTGTCGCTGAAAGCGGGTGAGCCGAGCATTTCCGCAATTCGTTTTCCATCGCGGTAGACGCTGTATGAGGCGAAATCCTTCTCGACGTTTCGTTCCCAGACAAGTTCGATAGTACGGGTGCCGGGTACGGCTGTGAGACCGGTGGGCACGGCTGGGGCGAACTTGTCCACCGGCGTCCACGCGATGGTGGCCGAGTCCTCGCTTTCCGCGTATTTCTCATCCGTTTTTTCGATCGACTGCACGAAATATTGGTACGTTTTTCCGTATTCGATCGTAGTGTCGGAATACGATGGCCGGGCGCTGGTGCCAATCTGGGTCCAGTCCGTATCGGTCCGCGTCTTGCGATAAATCCTGAACAGAGGCGCGCCCGCGTGCCAATCGAGCTCGATGGAGTCCGGGCCGTCTTTCGCTTCCAGACCCTCGGGCTGAGGCAAAGGCTGCACAACGGGCACGGTTTCGAAGCGGGACCACCCGATGTCGCGCCCGCCGGGGCCATGCACGCGGACACCGATCAGAACCGTTTTGCCGTCATACTTAGACGCGTCCACCAACGCCGAAGCCGTTCCGTTACTGACGTGAATTTCCGTCGCCGGAACGCGCTCGGCACTGCGCTCCCAGGCATGAACGTCGAAATTCGCCCCCGGTTGCGGCCCGATGCGCAATTCGATGTCCGGCGTGGTGCGAATCGCAATCCCCTCAGTGGTGACCGCCGGCACGGTGAAATGCATATTGATCTTCGAGCCGTGCTCCACCGCCGTCAGGTCCGTCGCCAGCACCGGCCTTTTCAGCGCAGGCGGTAAGGGTTCACCGACATACCCGCATCCCGCCAGCAAAGCGGCGATAATCAGTGTGGCAATGCCGACGCCCGGCAAATCGGTGCATTGCGTACGCGGAGTGGGGCGGTCCATCAGTAGATCTCTGAGCATTCTATCCCGGCGCTGAATGTTATGATGAAGGGCACGTTGCAAGACGTGTCCGCTGCCAAACCCAACACGGAAGAAGATCCAAAAGCGGAGTCGGTCCCGAAGTGTCCTGTATGCCGGGCGGGCGCAGTTTCCCGCATTCGGCGGACGACTTTAGAGCGCATATGGGCCGTCGTCAGGCCGCGCCGGAAGTGGGAGTGCGACGTCTGTGGGCGGCCGTTCTGGACGCAGCGCTGACCACTCCTCAAATGTATTGCATCATGGCCATGAACCCATAATCCATATGCATTTGCTGATGGCAGTGAAACAGACTGAGCCCCGGGTTGTTCGCCACCAGATCCACTTCAACCTGCGTTTTCGGGCGGACCACAACTACGTCTTTGAATACGCCTGAAGTCGCAACGCCCTCCACTTTCGTCAATTCAAAAGTGTGCCGGTGCAGATGCACGGGGTGCGCCTCGTCGCTTCGATTGTCGAATACCAGGCGGTAGCGGCCGTTGGCGCGGACCGGGATCGGATCCGTCTTCGGGTACGACTTGCCGTTAATCGACCACTTGTCTACCCAGCGGTGCCCCGCGAAGATTTTCTCGAACACCAGGGGGAGTCTTTCCGCCGGCAGTGTTTCCCCGCGTGGCTTTCCGAAAACCGTGTAATCCCACGGCACAAGGCTCGGCGGCAACCATTGCGGACCGCCGGCTTGATTCGCATACTCGAAGACGATTCCCATGCCCGCCCGACGGTCGTGATCGTCGGTGGCGCCCAGAATCCAGACGCCCGGATTGCGCATTTCCACCAGCGCGTCGATTCTCTCGGCCGGTCCTAACTCCAGCGCCTCCACCGTGGCGGGGTCGCTCACGGGATTGCCGTCCAGCGCGACGACCTGAAATTTGTGACCGGCAAATGCGATGCGCCGGTGCATGGTGGCGCTGGCATTCAGAATACGCAGCAGCACTCTCTGCCCGTTCGCGACCCGCACCGGCTCACCGGCGCCCAGAGCCTTGTCGTTAATCGAGAACAGCTTCCACGCGGCGTCCATGGAGGCTTCGTCGTCGCTGCCGGTGGTTATGTAAGGATCCCACTCACGCAGAGCGAGAAACACTTCTTTGTCGTACTTGCCCGCCTCGTTTTTCGGCTCGATATAAATGAACCCGAATTGGCCGGTGTAGAGGCCTCTCTTCAGATTGCGGCCCGCCGACACGTGCGTGTGGTACCAGCGCGTGCCCGCGGGCTCCGGAATGAAGCTGTAACGTCCGGTGGCGCCGGGGGCTACCATGGGCGTGCCCTCTTCCATGGAACCGTCGACCGCGCAGGGAATGTGCAATCCATGCCAGTGCACGATTTCCGGATCGTGGGTGCCGTTGACTACGTCGATGGTGACGGGCTTTCCCTCCGGCATGCGCAGAATAGGGCCCGGAGACGTTCCGTTATAGCCGATGGTACGGGCGATTTTTTTGGGTGCGAGTTCCACCCTGACAGGGCCGATCCCGAGGGTGAAATCGGCCTTGGCTTGAGGAGGCGATTGCGCGCCGGCCGCGGTGACCATCCCGAGCGTGCTCAGAAACTCCCGGCGATTCATTCTGTATCGATTCTATCCGCAATCAGCGCGGACTGCGAATCAGGATCGCCTGCGTGGAGCATTCCGCCTCGCCGGCTGGACAGGCCTGGGGCTTCAGCGCCTTGTCGAAACAGATTCGTGTCTCCTCGAGCGCGCCCCCCACGCAGGAAGTGCGGAATGCGGCCTTCGGAAATGTGGGATTGGCCCCCGCGAACTGCGTCTCAATCTGCTCCGGAGTCTCCATGACGATGCCCTCGGCCGATGTAATCTGCACCGGAATCTGCACTCCGGTGCGCGTTTGCAGAATGTTGCCGAAGTACTCGCCGGGCTGGAGGCCCGAGCAGATTCCCTCGGTAGCCCACGTACGCTGAATGCGGTCCGGGGTGAGCATGTAACGCAGCACCATGTTGACGACGGGCTTCGACACGGGTTTCGCCGGACCGCAACCCGCCAGGCCCTTGCCGTCGCCCGATTCGGGCCGGAACCCGTGAACGACGAAGCCGATGCCACGGCCGGGTGCGCATTCTTTGGGGTCGGCCGCGGCGGCATCGGGTTGCGCGCAGAAATTCGGCGCCCAGGATAACTCGAGCGCGTAATGATCGAACGGCGGCGGTGCGATTGGCTCCGGCTCCTCGCTCCTGATTTTCCGGTGAAATTGCGCCATAACCATGCCGGACGCCAGAAGAAAAACCAAACCCGCCAGGGGCACCCGGAGCTTTGTCATGTCGAATGAGGTCATGGAGCGGACAGGCGGAAGCGCCTTCCCACATAATCGTATCGTAACCTGAAGACGCGGGAGGTGTACCTGAGCGTTTCGATTCTGATTGCACTGCTTCTTGCTCAAGCGCCGGCTCCCTCCGGCCAGGCGAGCATCGAAGGCACCGTCGTGAATGCCGTTTCCGGCACGCCGCTCAGCAACGCCACCGTGGTGCTCGAGGGCATCGCCCCGGCTATCGCGGGCGTCCGTCTCGATGCCCACACGGACGCGACCGGCGCGTTCATTCTGCGCAATATCGATCCCAACAAGTATCGAATGCATGCCGAGCGGACCGGCTTTGTGAATGCAGTCTATGGCGCGCCGATCGCTCTGCAGCCTGGCATGGCGATGCACGATGTCACGTTCAAGCTGATGCCCCAGGGAGTCGTCACGGGACGCATCACCGATCCCGACGGCGAGCCGATCGCCAACGCCACGGTTGCACTCGGCCGGATCGTTTACGACAATCATGGCCGCAGGCGGCTGGCGAATTTCAATCAGGCTTCGACCAACGACCTCGGCGAATACAGGATCTTCAATATTCCTCCAAGCCGTTATTACCTGAGTGCGACACCGCCTTCCCCGGGCTCATATTCACCCACATGGTATGCCGGCACGACGGATACGCAGGCCGCCGCGCAGCTCGACATAAAGCCAGGGCAGACGGCTTCCGGCGTCAACCTGGCGCTGTTGAAGAGCGTCGAGCAAAGCATCGGCGGAACCATCGACAGCCGAAACACCGGACCGGCGGGCCCGATTCGGATCCATCTTGAACCGCGCGGCACGGCGCTGCCGGCAATGGCGAATATTTCGACCGTGGTACCCGATTCGGCCTCAGGCTTCACAATTCAGGCGCCTCCTGGCGAGTACAATCTGATCGCGCAAAAAACGGGCGCCGGCCGGACTCGCTTCACCGGCATCGCGCCAGTCGACGTCACCACGCACGATGTCACAGGCATCAACGTCACTCTCCAGCCGCCCGTCGCCATTTCGGGAAAGCTGAGCATCGCGGGGTCCGGCGATCTCAAGGCTCTTGCAAACTCGAATGTGCAGGTAACGGCGGAATCGAAGTACCTGATGCCCGACGTGCCACCCGCGCCCGTTGCCGCCGATGGGACATTCTCTCTCACCAGCACGGGCCTCGAGTCACTCAGCATCGGGGTGGTCGGAATGCCGCCAGGCTACTACGTCAAATCCATTACCTACGCCCAGCAGGATGTCAAAGAGACTGGCCTGGCTTACGTGGAATCCGCGGATCTGCTCGATATCGTCGTCAGCCCCAACGGCGCGTCGGTAAGCGGCGTGGTGCACGACAAAGGCGGCGAGCCGATCGCCGGCGCCACTGTGGTGCTCACCCCGGGCTTCCGCACCACCGAGACCGATCAGACGGGCTACTTCGCCATCGGCAGCCTGGCGCCAGGAGACTACACGCTGTTTGCCTGGAACCAGATCCAGCCCAATCAATACTACGATCCGGATTTTCTGAAGTCGGTGGAAGACAGAGGGCAGCCGGTGGCCCTGCAGGAGGGCAGCCAGGAGGTGGTGAATTATGAGGCTGTCGTTTCTCCGGATGTCGTGTCTCCGGATGCCGCGTCTCCGGATGCCGCGCCCGCGGCGCAGTAATCAGGCCGTCGCGGACTTGACGAAAACCTTCTCGGCCTCTTCCTGGGTGGGGAAAATCGGCAGCAGCGTGTCGGTATGGGTGATCTCGAAAACCGTGAGAACACGCGGCGTGATGCCAACCAGCGCATAGCGGTTGCCCTGGCGCTGCGAATTGGCAAAGTGCGAAAGAAGCACTCCGAGTCCGGCGGAATCCATATACGGGACTCCCGATAAGTCGATGATTACGCTTTTCAACGAACTATCCCGCAGCGCCGACTGCAGCGGAAAAAGAGTAGCCAGCGTGAAGGGGCCTTTGAGTCTGAAAACGGTCACGTCGGCGTAGTTACCCGGCGTCCGCTCTATGTCCATGTGATCCATTGACCGAAATTTTACAACAGTAGCGAGAGACACTGTGTGAATTTTGCGTTACGAGCGCATTGGATGTCAGGAGGCTAGACTTGTAGTCGGGATGAACTGGACTCGCATTCTTGTCGCATGCGCCGTGGCGCTCCTGGTCGAGAGCGCTCCGGGTTATCAAAAGGACCCCGACATCGAGTTCGTTTGTCCCATGGACAAGGACGTGCGTTCGAGTGCGCCGGGGATTTGCCCGCGCTGCGGAATGAAACTCGTTGCCGGGATTCCCGAAGGGCATGAGTTCCGGGTTCTGATTTCGACCGCGCCCGCCGTTCTGGAGGCCGAAGAGAACATTCGGATCACTCTGCGCGTGGAGGATCCGGAGACAGGAAAGCCGGCGCGCGCTTTCGAGATCATGCATGAAAAGCTCTACCACCTGTTTGTGGTGAGCCAGGATCTGCGATTTTTTGCCCACGTGCATCCGGAGATTCGATCCGATTCGAGCTTCGTTCTGGATCTGACATTTCCGCGTCCCGGTCTCTATCGGATCCTGAGCGATTTTTATCCGGCCGGCGCTACGCCTCAGTTGATCGCGAGTACTTTGATTGTTCGCGGCGCGGAGTTCAAGCTCAAGGCCGCCGATATTGCGCCGGATCTGTCGCCGAAGACCACTGAGAATTCCAGCGTGGAACTGGTCAGCGAACCCGTGCAACCCATCGCCGGCTTGAAGACGATGTTGTTCTTCAGGCTGAAACCGGACGACGGAATCGAGCCGTGGATCGGCGCCATGGGTCATATGCTGGCCGCGAGCGCCGACCTGATCGACCTGATGCACACCCATCCGATCTACGTCACCGACCCCGACGGCGCGAAGCAGCTGCAATTCAATCTGATTTTTCCGCGCGAAGGGATGTATCGCATCTGGGTTCAGTTCCAGCGCAAGGGCGTGGTCAACACGGTTGCGTTCAATGTTCCGGTCAAGGCTCTGGAGTAGCGACGTGATGCTGCGCCGGGCGATTTTGCTGGGATTGAGCACCGCGTTTTTATGTGGGCCGGCGGGGGCTCACGACATCATCACCACTAAGGTAACGTGGTCGAAAGAGATTTCGCGTTTGCTCTACAGACGCTGCGCATCGTGCCACGCCGAGGGGCAATCCGCGTTTTCTCTCATGTCCTGGGACGAAGCGCGGCCGTGGGCCAAAGCCATGAAGGAAGAAACCGGCGCGCGAAGAATGCCGCCGTGGCAGGCCGTTAAAGGGTTCGGAGATTTCAAAGGAGATCGCGGGCTGACGCAGGAAGAGATCGAGTTGATTGCCGACTGGGTGGAGGGTGGCGCACCCGAAGGAGATCCGAAATTTCTCCCCGCCAGGCCGAAGCGCGAGCCCTGGCAGGATCCCGCGCTTCCTGCCCGGTCGAGCGCCGTCGTGGCGTCGGACAGCTTGCGGCTTAAATCGGCGGCGCACGCGATCGCGGTGCGTCCCAGGGATCTGGCTAAGGGAAGCAGCGTTCAGGTCATCGCCACCCACCCCGACGGCACAGTGGAGCCGCTGATCTGGATCTACCGCTACGATCCGAAGTTTGCGCGCACCTATTACTACCGCGTGCCCCTCGATCTGCCGGCGGGAACCGTGATCGGGATGAGCCTTCCGGGTGCGGGGACTTTCACCCTGTTCAGTGTCCGGCCTTAGGATGCAGGATCAGCTTCTGTACGCGCCAGTTCAGGAGCTCCGCGACGAAGATCGTATTTTCGGAGGGACAGGCGATCTCGTGGATCCAGCCGAATTCTTTGGGTTGCCGGCCTGAGCTGCCGAGTACGCCCAGCACCTTGCCGTCGAGCGTCATTTTGTACACTCGCCCTGGAAAAGCATCGGAGGAATACAGATACTGCGTCGGACCCGGCGTGATGCAAACCGCCCAGGGCGCTCCGCTCTGCATGGTGCCTGGCTGGCCTTCTCCCTGCGCGGGTTTGGCGCCCATCCAGGGCTGCGCGTCGGGGGGAATCGGCACATTGATCTTGATTTCGCGCAAGAAACCGCCATCGCCATCGAATACCTGAATGCGGCGATTGCCGCGATCCGCCACGTAGATATTTCCCTTCGCGTCCGCCGCGATGCTGTGCGGCGTGCTGAACTGACCAGGCCCGCGGCCAGGCGCTCCCCAGGATTTCACCCAGTGCCCGTCTTTGTCGTATTTGGCAACGCGTGAATTGATATAGCCATCGCTGAAGAAGATGTTGCCCTGCGGGTCCCACGCGACGTCGGTGGGCTGGCGGAACTGGCCATCCACGGCGGGGAGCGGTGGCCGCGGATGCTTCCAGGCCTCCGCGCCTTCGTCCGAAGCCTCCTTCTTGCGGCCGAACACCATCACGACGCGGCCCTCGGGATTGAACTTGATCATCATGTCCGACCCCTTGTCGACGGCCCAGATGTTGTCGTCCTTGTCCACCCTGACGGCATGCGCGAACGACCACGCATACAGATTCTTGCCGATCTCGCGGATGTATCTTCCGTCCGGACCGAACTCGAGCAGTTGCGCCGCGGTCGCCGCATAGGCGGGGCCCGTGGAATTACCCCTCGAGAAAACGAAGACGTGGCCCTTCGAGTTCACTGCCACTCCGGCCGCTTCGCCCAGATACAAATCGGGTGGAAGCTTCAGAAAATTCGGGACCGAGTCGAAGGGGATTTCCGGAATCGGGTCCTGTGCGAATGCGGCGGCTGAACTCAAGAGCAGGAAGATGGCAAGGAAGCGTTTCATCCGAATCTCCAAGCGGCCCAGTGTATCGTAATCTGAAGGCATGCGCGGAATTTATGCCCTCATCGCGGCTGCGTTCATCATGACCGCGGCCGCTCTTGCCGACGACGTGGTCCTCCCCGAGGGGAGCGCGAAAAAGACCGTGGAAAATGCCTGCGGCGACTGTCACGGCCTGGATAAGATTGTCGATAACCCGGAATCCTCGGTGAAGTGGCGAGCCACGGTCAACAGGATGGTCAGGAAAGGCGCCATGCTGTCAGATGCTGAAATCGACGCCGTGGTCGATTACCTGGCGACGAACTTCCCGCCGGACAAAATCAACGTCAACACCGCCAGTGCGGATCAACTCCTGAACGCTCTGGACCTCTCGGCCGCCGAAGCGGACGCCATTGTGAAGTACCGCAAAGCCAACGGCAACTTCAAGGATCTCGCCGCGATCGAAAAGGTGCCGGGCGTCGACCCGAAGAAGATTGAAGCTCAAAGAGAGCTGATCGCGTTCTAGAGATTGTCGTTCTGTAAATTACTGCGGCTCACAGCCTGCGAAGAAGTTCCACATCGTTCATCAGCTCAAAGCCATGTGCCCGCGCATATTGTCGGACCGGGGGAGCGGTAAAGTGGCGGTCCAGCGTACAAAGCACGTTCGCCTTGCCGGCCACGGCGGTTGCGCGTACGGGACAGTCGGATCGGCGGTCGCCACCATGCGCTCAATGCCGGGAAACACCCCTTCTCCGAAGTCCTGCAGGCCTGGATGTAGCGGGCGATTTCCAATTGAGTCAGGAGCCATATCGCCTGAAGGCAGGGCATGGTCGGCGGAGTCGCGGATCAACCCAAGGGGAGCCCTCGCCGCACCGGCTGTTTGCGGATTCGCGCGCGCAGGAATGTTGGTGTCCAAAACGATTCTCACGCGCGGCCAGGCCGAACGTGAAGCATCGCTTCGTCGAAGGCGTCTTCGAGATCCTGCGGATCGCCGGAAAAGCGCTTTCGCGGCAAGGGCGTCCATCCCATCCGTAAGGCTAGCCCCGCCGGCTGTTGTGCGGCCCCGGTTGGAGCGGCGTGGGGACGAAACGCGATCGCACTGACCTGTTCGTCATCCTGAAGGGCCCGCCCGAGCATGTCCTCAATCGCCGCCCCAACCGGGCCGGGAAGATTGCTCGCCATATTGACCGCGATGTTTTCCATGCTGGCTGCCGCTTCTATTTTGGCCTGCGGAGCGCCTGGAAGCATGCCCCGAGTTCACCTACGGCGCGAGCTGGGGCAATACGTATTGATAGAGCATCACGATCACGCCCACCACCGCGGCGAGAAAAATACTGTGCCGCAGCGTGAAGCGGAACAGGCGGCCCTCTTCGCCCGCGGCCATATGCGTCGCCGCCGCCGCTACCGCGATGCTCTGCGGGCTGATCATCTTCCCCATCACGCCGCCCGACGAGTTGGCCGACGCCATCAGGGTCGCGTTCAGATGAAGCTGCGTTGCGGTGACCACCTGAAGATTGCCGAATAACGCATTGGCCGAATTATCGCTGCCCGTGACAAAAACGCCGAGCCATCCGAGAAACGAGCTGAAGAACGGGAACATGGCTCCGGTAGCCGCGAGCGTCAGTCCCAGCGTAGCGGTCTCACCCGAATAGTTCATCAGGAAGGCGAGGCCCAGCGTGGTGGCAATGGTCAGTTCGGCGTACCGCAACTGATAAGCGGTGGCTTTCAGAACGGTGAAGAAGGTGCTGGCGGACATGCGCAGCACCATGGCCGACAGGATGGCCGCAATCAGGACCGAAGTCCCGGCGGCGGCAAGATAGTCGAAGGGAAACGACGCCGCGTAAGGCGTGGGCTTCTTGACCACCGGAGGCATTCTGACAGCCAGATTGTGCAGCCCCGGCCACGGGAACTCGACACGGAACCGGGTCATGAGCGTCGTATGCTTATTCAGCAGACCGGAGATGAGCACGCAGGTGACGAGCAGGATAAAAGGCGACCAGGCGAGCCATGCTTCGCCGGCCGCAATAGAGGTGAAGGGGCGCGCCGGGCCGTCGCCCTTCATCTGGTACTTATCCCTGGGTTTCCACACCTTGGTGATCAGCACCAGGGTGGCCAGCGTAGCGATGGCGGCCAGCAGCGCAGCCAGTTCCGGACCCTGATACGTGGCCACGAGGAACTGAACGCCCCCGAAGACGATACCGCACAGCAACGCCGGACCCAGAACGCCGCTCAGAGCGCTCCATCCGCCCATCATGAGTATCAGGTAGGCCGG
>JBEKAQ010000110.1:0-15345 GCA_050015835.1 Bryobacteraceae bacterium
ACAAGGCCGATTTATAACTGATCTGGCAATGGCGCATGATCTCCAGAGCGGCCACGCCTTTTTTAGACGTAGCGGCGCGCCAGAACGCATAGCACCACTGGCGGAGATCAAGGCGGGTTTCTTCGTACACGGTTCCGATTCGAACAGTATATTGCTTGCCGCATGAACGGCAACGCCAAAGATACCGGGCGCTGCGATTCTGTCCGCTGGCGTCCATCATCTTGTAAACGGCCTCGCTATCGCAATGCGCGCATCGTGGCGCACCGCCCCAGCGTTGCTCTTCGAAGAATTCCACCGCTGCCAGTTCGTTTGAACACGCGAGAGGAATCTCTTCGATCAGCTCGGACTTTGAGAGGTTGTGGCGATTGCCTTCCATGCTTTAATTTTATACTTAACGCAACGACATGTCAATAGGGCACTTGGTATGCCAATAAAACATTTGCCGTCAACTTCGTTTTGATGGTACTTTTGATGAAAAGCGTAGTGCGCCCTCTCCGTGCGATACTACAGGTTGTAGTGAAGATTCACCCATTCGAAATTTGCGGGCCGATCATCGCTTCTTGTTGTTAGAATGGAGGTTTTTACTACGATGAACACCAAAGAAACCCGCCATGAACAGCTTAAAGCGCTGATACTGAAATATTCTCTCCAACACGGGGACACAGATTTCGACCTCGCCTCCGGTCTGTCCTCAAAGGTCTATATCGACGCAAAATCGGTTACATGCCGAGCTGAAGGGACAAAACTTGTCGGAAGAGTGTTTCTCGACAAAATTGCAGAGCTTGGATGGAACCCGGTGGCGGTCGGCGGCCTATCTGTTGGGGCAGATCCGATTGTCATTGCGATAGCGCGTGAGAGTACTGAACGCCCGTTCCGCCCGGTCAATGCTTTCTTCGTCCGAAAGGAAGCCAAAAAACACGGACTACATAAACTCGTCGAGGGCATCGCAGAGCCTACGAATGGTATGCCCGTTGTGATAGTTGACGACGTGTGCACCACGGGCGGTTCTACTGCCACAGCGATTGGTCACGCTCGGAAAGAGGGTATGAAAGTGATCGGCGTCATTTGCATGGTTGATCGAGAAACAGGGGCCGCTTCCACAATGACAGAACTAGATTGCCCCTTCGCATCAATCTTCACTCTCAGTGAATTACTTGCTGCCGAGGATCAGCCAGACCTTGAGCCCGTTACTGCATCGGCTGCCTGATTCGCCCTCTAACCAGTCCATCGTGGCGGAGATTCATGAATTCTCCGAACTTGCGAAAGAAGGAGGCGCGTATGCGCCGCTCTACGCTCTCTGCCGGGAATTTTACGTAGCCTTGTTCGATGTTCTTGATGGACACCCGCATACCGTGGTCCCAAGAGAACTGCATCTGATAGGGGAGTTTTCAGGATTTGCGCGGTCGGCTCACAAAGCAATTGTGGAGGGGGTAGTCGATCTCACCGGGCCGATGAGCGGAATCGCCGCGTTGATCCAAGAAATTAGGCTTCTACGCTCGTAGAGAGCGCCCTTGCGTAAAGTGCATACTTCCGTAGAATTATGTACTCCGAGCTTGCGGCGGAGCAAGACCAGAGTCAAACCCTGCTATCGTGATTAACAGATATGCGGATGTTACGGATCGCATGGATCGCCCTGGCGGCGGCGTGGGCCGTCCAGGCGGCGGACGTTCCCCCGGGGAAAACCTGGGTTCTCGCGGTGGGCATTTCGAAATACGAAAAACTTCCCCACGATCTCTGGCTGCAGTACCCCGATACCGACGCCAACACGTTCGCCCGCTTCCTCGCCAGTCCCCGCGGCGGTGCGGTTCCCGCCGATCGGACCCTGGTGCTCACCAATGAGCAGGCGACCACGGCGGCACTTCGCCAGGCTTTCCAGACCTTCCTCAAAGACCGGCCCGGTAAGAACGATACCGTCTTCATTCTGATCGCCGGGCACGGCACCGTGGACGATCAGGGAGCTTACATTCTGACTTACGACAGCGATCCGCGGAATCTCTCCGGCTCCGCCATCCCCATGGCCGATCTCCATACCCTGGTCGAGGATGAGCTGACGAAGGTAGCCCGCGTAGTGCTCCTGGCCGACGTCTGCCGCGCCGCCACCATTGCGGGCCAGAAGACGGCGTCGCTGGGCGCGGTGGTCGAGAAAATCGGCGAGGTTCCCGGTGAAATGCTGGGCCTGATGGCGGCGCGTCCGAAGGAGCTTTCGCTCGAAGGTCCGGAGTTCGGCGGAGGCCACGGGGCATTCACGTACTCCGTGCTGAAAGGTCTTTCCGGAGCTGCCGATATCGATCGCGACGGCGTGGTCACGGCAGGGGAGCTGATCGATTTCGTCAGTACCGACGTTGCGAAACGGACCGGCAACAAGCAGCACCCCCGCGACTTCGGCAATATGGAAAATTCGACGAAACTCTCGGATCTTTCGAAGCCGGGAATCCTGATTCCGTAGCCGCCGCCGAAAAAGGGCTTTTCGTTACCGCTTGCTGATGCGCGCGGCTCGGTAAATGCTTCGGAATCGGCACGCGCCTTTCCGAACCGCGACTGTAAAGGAGCGGTAAGAAGCCTTTCGGCACCCTGCTGGCTAGCCGCCGCACGCTCCCGAATTTTCGTTCGCCCTTTGCCCCCTCCGTCGTAATAGACTAAATCTGGTTAGATTCAGACCAGAGGTAAGCCCCATGCCCCGTAAGCGTGCTCTGCTGTTGGCGGCAGCCACTCTCGCCCTGTTCGTCCGGTTATCCGGCACAGGCCCCTCGTTTCATCCCGACTCCACATTCAAAGGCTCGGCGCTCACCGGTTGGCACACGCTGGGCGACGCCACGTGGCAGGCCCAAAACGGCGAGATCACGGGTACTCCGAAGCAGCCTGCCGGAGGATGGCTGGTGCTCGACCATTCTTATCAGGACGTCGGCTTTTACGCTTCCTTTAAATGCGCCCCTGGATGCCAGAGCGGTCTGCTCATGCGGGCGGAGAAAACCGCTGATGGCGGCATGAAGGGAGTGTTCGTGTCCTTTAGCGGCCAGGTCGCGTCGTACGCGGTGACGCTCGACGCGCAGGGCCATGAGACAAAGCGCGACAGGCTGCGCCCCGGCGGCGGGCAAATGCGCATCGCGCCCCCGGTCGATCCCAACGCTCCCGGCCGTGGCGGACGCGGCGGGCCCGGGCGTGGCGGACCAGGCAGGGCGGGCGCGGACGTTTCGCTGCCGGTGGTTCGACCCGATACCAGCCTGCGCACCGGCGACTGGAACAGCATCGAAATATTCCTCGACGCCAACATCGTCCGCCCCTTCCTCAACGAGGGCGGCGAAATCGGCGCCGGCGTAGCCGATCCCGAGGTGGGAGATTATGGCCCCATAGCGCTCTATGTGGGTGGAACCGGCGACGTTCAGTTTAAAGACGTGTCGTACAAAGACATCGCCCTGATGAAGCGCGAGCCGGAGCAGATTTCGAACCACTTCCGCATGCAGCGCCTGAGCGATTTCTATTACTCCTGGGGCGCGGGAGCCGCCGATTTCAATCACGACGGCGTGATGGATGTCGTCTCCGGCCCCCACATCTACTATGGTCCCGATTACCTGACGCATCGCGAAATCTATCTGGCTTTGACGACCAACCCCTCC
This sequence comes from Bryobacteraceae bacterium, assembly GCA_050015835.1. Lineage (GTDB taxonomy): Bacteria > Acidobacteriota > Terriglobia > Bryobacterales > Bryobacteraceae > BOG-234. The sequence goes on from JBEKAQ010000110.1 coordinate 3,615, forward strand.
GATACCTACACGCAGGACGACTGGATGCAGTTCGTCGGCGATTTCACCGGCGACGGCTGGGCCGACGTCGTCAACTGCAGCTTCTCCAACAATCCGGGCGTCTGGCTCTATGTCAATCCGAAGGGCCAGTCCCGGCGCTGGGAGAAACATCTGGTGGTGCCGGCTTATCAATCCGAAGTCGGCATGGTGCGCGATATCGATGGCGACGGCAAACCGGAACTGATCTACATGGCGGAGAACCGGGTCCGCTACGCCAAGCCGGATCCTGCTGATCCCACCGGCAACTGGATCGTCCACAATGTCTCGGAAGCGGGTTACGGGACGGCTCACGGCATCGGTGTGGGCGATGTCAACGGCGACGGCCGCATGGATATCGTCAACGCCTACGGATGGTGGGAGCAGCCGCCCGCCGGCAGCGCGCAGGAGACCTGGAAGTATCATCCCCAGGCCTTCGCGCGCTACGGCCGCAATATCATGGGCGGCAGCGTCATGGGCGTCTACGATGTGAACGGCGACGGGCTTAACGACGTCGTCACCGTTCTCAACGTCCATGGATACGGCTTGGCCTGGTTCGAGCAGAAGCGCGACGCGGCCGGGAAGATCTCCTTCGTCGAGCACATGATCATGGACGATAACTCGACGAAAAACGCGGGCGGCGTCACCTTCAGCGAACCGCACGGCACCACCGTGGGCGACGTGGATGGCGACGGCATTCCGGACTTCATCGTGGGTAAGCGCTACTGGTCGCATCGCGACGATTACCTCGACCCCGATCCATACGGGCCGGCCGTCCTCTATTGGTACCGCACGGTGCGCAACAAGAACGCTCCCGGCGGTGCGGAATTCGTACCCGAGCTCATCCACAATCGCTCCGGCGCGGGCTCCGATATTTACGCGGCCGATCTGAACCGCGACGGAGCGCTCGATATCGTCACCGCAACCCGCTTCGGCACGTTTATCTTCTGGGGTAAGCCGGGTGCATTCAAGTCGACAAAAAAGTAAGAGGAAGCGCATCATGATGTCATCAGCGAAGAAGACGACGGCACTGGCATCCTGCGCCGCCCTGACCTGCTCGATTGCCTTTGCGCAGGATCACAAATCATGGAAGGATTACGGGGGCGGTCCGGATACGTCCCGGTTCACCGCGCTCGACCAGATCAGGAAGAGCAACGTCAAGGATCTTCAGATCGCCTGGACGTACTTCAACGGCAGCTCGGCGATGAACCCGATCATCGTCGACAACGTGATGTACGTCTACGGCCGCAACAACTCCCTGATCGCCCTCGATGCTACCACCGGAAAGGAAATCTGGATCCACACCGGCCTCAGTTCCATCGCCACCCTGGGCGTCAATTACTGGGAGAGCAAAGATCGCAAGGACCGGCGCCTGATCTTCCAGATCAATCATTTCCTCGAGGAAATCGACGCCCGCACCGGCAAATCGATTCTGACCTTCGGTAAGAACGGCCTCGTCGAGATGAGGGCAGACCTCGACCGCGTGCCCGAAGAAGTGGCGCGCATCAAGAGCGATGCGCCCGGCCGTGTGTTTGAAAACCTGATCATCACCGGATCCTCGACGGGCGAGAATTTTCTCGCGCCTCCCGGCTACATTCGCGCTTACGACGTGATCTCCGGAAAGCTGGTCTGGAACTTCCACACCGTGCCGCATCCCGGCGAATTCGGCTACGAGACCTGGCCGAAGGATGCATGGAAATATATCGGCGGCGTCAACGATTGGGGCGAACTCTCGCTCGATGAAAAGCGCGGCATCGTCTACGTGGTTCTCGGTTCTCCCACCTACGATATGTATGGCGCGGATCGCATCGGCATGGGGCTGTTCGGCGACAGCCTGGTGGCTCTCGACGCGCGCACCGGAAAGCGGCTATGGCACTTCCAGGAAGTCCACCACGATCTGTGGGATTCGGACCCTTGCTCGGCGCCGCAATTGATCACCGTTCGCCACAACGGACAAACCATTGACGCCGTCGCGCAGGCCGGCAAGACCGGCTTTCTCTACGTCTTCAATCGCGTCACGGGCGAGCCGCTCTGGCCCATCGAGGAGCGTCCCGTGCCGAAGAGCGATGTGCCGGGAGAGCAGGCCTGGCCCACCCAGCCCTTCCCCACCGTGGTGCCTCCCTTCGCGCGTCAGAAGATGACGCCGGACGACGTGAATCCGTATTTCCTGACGCCGGAACAGCGCGCCACGTGGAAAGATCGTATCGCCAGCGCCCGCAACGAAGGCGTCTTCACGCCGCCCGGCTATAAGCGCGATACGGTTCAGATACCGGGAGCTCGCGGAGGAAATAACCGCGGAGCGACCGCGTCGGACCCGGCCAGGGGGCTGGTATTCCTCACCACATCCGACTACCCGGCCATTACCAATATTCAGGGAACGGAAGTCGCACCCAATCCGAATAACGCCGGACGCGGCCGGGGAGGAGTTGCGCCGCCACCCGAATACACGCAAAACTGCCAGGCCTGTCATGGCGCGGACCTGGCCGGCTCGGGCGACGCTCCCGCTCTGAACGGCGTTGCCGCAAGGATCACCCTGGCGGATTTCAGTATCGTCGTCCGCTCCGGCAAAGGGCAAATGCCCGCCTTCCCTGATCTGAGCGCCGCCGACGTCAACGCAGTGTACACATATATCGCGGGCGGCGGCCGTGGCGGCAGGGGCGGAGCCAATGGCCCACCCATGACCGGTCCCGTGGTCGCCGACGGGGGAGCGCCCGGTGGCCTCGCGCCCGCATTGAATGAACAACAGCTGCGCGCCCGCTATGGCGCCAATAACCGGTTCGTCGGCCCTCCCTATCCCGAGGGAGTCGATGCCCCGAAACAGCGCCTTTATTCGGAGTATGGCCTCGTGCAGGGCATCATCGGCCCGCCCTGGTCGGAGATCCTTGCCTACGATCTGAACAAGGGAGCCATTCGCTGGAGAAAGCCGCTCGGCGAGGATGAGGAAGCCGTTAAGGAAGGCGGAAAGAACACGGGGATGCTGGCGGGCGGCGAGCGCGTCGGCATGGTGGTCACCGGTACGGGCCTGGTGTTCGTAACCTCCAAGGACGGCAGGATGCGTGCCTTCGATGCCGACAACGGCGACGAACTGTGGACCTACAAAATGCCCGCCGGTCTGATCGGACTGCCTTCCATGTATGAGGTGCAGGGACGCCAGTATCTGGTGGTAGGCTCGGGTCCGGCCCCTTCGTTCGGTTTGGGCCGCGGCGGACGTGGCGGATTCGGCGGGGACACCGGCGCCGGCGCCAACCAGGGTTACATTGTATTCGCATTACCAAAGAAATGAGTCACTAACTATATGTCGGTTCACAGGGCGTGGTGGCGCAGATTTCCGGTCTGCGCATTGGTTTTTGCTTCTCTCCTTTTCGCCGGAGGCCCCACCTTCCATCCGGATGCAACCATCCAGGGCTCGACTCTCGCCGGTTGGCACACACTCGGCAATGCCGATTGGCGCATGCAAAACGGCGAGATCACAGGCACCCCGAAAACTCCCGCCGGAGGCTGGCTGATCCTCGACAAATCCTACCAGGACGTCGGAGTCTTCGCCTCCTTCCAGTGCCTGACCGGATGCCTCACGGGCGTGCTGATGCGCGCCGAGAAGACACCAGACGGCGGCATGAAGGGAGTCTTCGTGTCCCTCACGGACGCCGACCGCACACCCGACGAACCACCCGTACCGCTCACCGAACAGCAGAAAACGGGTCTTGCGTCCTACGCCGTCGTCGTCGATGCAGGCGGGAAAATCGTCAGGCACGAGCGGCTGCGGCGCGGCGGCGGCCAAATGCGCATCGCTCCCGCGCTCGATCCGAACGCTCCGGCTCCGGGTGGCCGCGGCCGTGGAGGTGCTGGTGGCCGGGGACGCGGTCCCGCTCCCGAACTGCCCATCCCACGTCCTGAAACCGGCCTCCACCCGGGCGAATGGAATCAGGTCGAGATCCTGCTCGACGCCAACATCGTCCGCGCTTTTTTGAACATCTACGGCAGTGAAACGGGTGGTGGAGTGGCCGAAGACGAAGTCGGCCGCTATGGTCCCATCGCACTCTTCGCGGGCGGAACCGCCGAAGTGCATTTCAAGGATGTCGCCTGGAAGAATCTCGCGCTGAAGGTCCGCGAGCCGGAGATCACGTCAACCCACTTCCGCGCCCAGAAGCTGAGCGATTTTTATTACTCCTGGGGCGCGGGCGCCGCCGACATCAATCACGACGGCATCATGGACGTTGTCTCCGGCCCTCACGTGTTCTACGGGCCGGACTACACGAAGCACAGCGAAATCTACGCCGCCATCGCCACCAATCCTTCGGACGAATACACGCGCGACGTCTGGATGCAGTACGTCGGCGACTTCACGGGCGATGGCTGGGCCGACGTCATCAACTGCAATTTCACGGCGCCAACGGGCGTCTGGCTATACGTCAATCCGAAGAACGAGGCGCGCCGCTGGGATAAGTATCTGGTCGTGCCCGAGTTCTCGTCCGAGATCGCCGTGCTGCGCGATCTATTCGGCGATGGCAAGCAGGAGCTGGTCTACGCGGGCGGAGGCTTCGTGCGCTACGCCAGGCCCGACCCCGCCAATCCCACCGGCCCCTGGTTCGTCCATAACGTCTCCGAGCAGGGTTACGCCAACGCGCATGGCATTGGAGTCGGCGACGTCAATGGCGACGGCCGCATGGATATTCTCAACGCCTTCGGCTGGTGGGAGCAGCCCGCCAAAGATGCTGATAAAGTGCCGTGGAAATATCACCCCGCGCCCTTCGGCCGCTATGGACGCAATGGCGTCGGCGGCAGCGTGATGGGCGTTTACGACGTCAATGGCGACGGCCTGAACGACGTCGTGACCTCCCTGAACGCGCACGGCTTCGGAGTCGCCTGGTTCGAGCAGAAGCGCGACGCTCAGGGCAATATCTCATTCGTCCAGCACATGATCATGGACGATTTCGGAACGAAGAACGCCGGCGGCGTAACGTTTTCGGAACCCCACGGAACCGCCTTCGCGGACGTTGACGGCGACGGCATAACGGACCTGATCGTGGGCAAGCGCTTCTGGTCCCACCGCGACGATTATCTCGATCCCGACGCCTACGGCCCGGCCGTACTTTACTGGTACCGGACCGTGCGCAATAAGAACGCGCCTGGTGGAGCCGAGTTCGTGCCGGAGCTGATCAACAATCAGTCCGGGGCCGGTTCCGATATATACGCGGCGGACCTGAATAAAGACGGCCACATGGACATCGTGACGGCCACCAGATTCGGTACGTTCATCTTCTGGGGCAAGCCGCGCAAGTAACATGTTGGACAGGCGCTTCCGCCTGTCCATGTTGCACAATAGCGGGAGGGATCCTATGACACTGACGCGCATAATTGCCGTTCTTGCCGCCGGCGCGGTGGCCGTTTTTCTGGGAGCGCTGGCCCTGCCCGATCACGCGGGCGCGGCCTCGGCCTATACGCTGTCACCGGTCGAATACGGCATGGAACTCAAGACGCCGGACGGCCGCGTGGTATGGGATTACATGACGAAGAAGCCGGAAAACATCGGGCTTACCTCGCCCAGCACGGCCTGTTTCCATCCCGTCAACACACCCTCCGGCGAACGTATTACGAACATCGCGCCCAACGATCATCCGCATCATCGCGGTATTTTCTTTGGATGGATGAACTCGGAATTTCACGAACCGGTGGTCTATGGACCCAACGCTCCGCCCACCCATCCATTGAAAGCTTTCAACGTCCGCCGCGCCGATTTCTGGGCATGGGGGACCTACGCGCCGCGCGAGGGCAGGCTCATCCAGACCCGCGAACTGAAGCTGGTGAGCGCCGATGCGCAGCGTGCCACCATTCAAATTGAGAACGACTGGCTGGTGGACAATCGCCGCATGGCCGGCGAATCCGATACCGTCACTACCTTCGAACGCGATGGCGTGTATGTGATGGATATGGAATACACGGTGAAGCCAGTGGTGGATTACGAGCTCGAGCGCGCCGCGTTCGGAGGCTTCGATCTGCAGGCGCGGAAGGACGGCGATTCGTATTACTCGACCGCGGCAGGTAAGGTCACGCGGCCCGATCCCTATTACTCTTATCCCGAGTCGGACTGGCCCAGCGAGCCCTGGTATGATTACACGATTCAGCTGGCGAACGGTAAGGTGCTGGGCGCCGCCGTAATCGATCATCCTTCGAACCCGGCCACGCGGTGGCACAATTCGAGAGGGCTGTGGATGCTGAGCCCAACCATCACCACTTTCGACGCGGTCACGATTCATCCCGATGCGCCGTTGACGCTGCGCTACCGGGTGGTGGTTCACGACGGGCCGCCGCCCACCGAACTGCTGCAGAAACTCTCGCAGGAATGGAGAGCTCACTAATATGTTTTTCCGAACCGCGACCGTGAGGGACTGGCACTCATAACTACATGGATTATCAAATCAAAGGAAAACTCGCATTTGTCAACGCAGGAGCCTACGGAATCGGCGAAGCGGTCGCCGACCTTCTCACCCGGGAGGGAGCCAGCGTTATCGTGTCCGACAAAGACGCGCCAGTCCTTGAAGAAAAAGCAAACCGCTGGACCGGAGTCGTGGCCGCCGATCTCGCCACCGCGCAGGGCGTCGACCAGGCTGTGTCGTATGTGCTCAAGACGTTCGGCAGAGAGCCGGACATCCTGATCAACAACCTCGGCGTGGGAGATTCCTCGTCGTTCGAAGACATCTCCGACGAGCGCTGGGCGCGCAGTTTCGAGATCAACCTGATGGGCTGCATCCGCATGTGCCGCGCCCTCATTCCCGGCATGGCGAAAACAGGTGGGGCCGCCGTAGTCAATACCGGCTCCGATCTCGCCAAGCAGCCCGAGCCGACCCTGATGGATTACGGAGTTTGCAAAGCCGGGCTGCTCTACCTCTCGAAGGCCCTGGCCAAGCAGTATGCGCCGGCCGTGCGCGTGAACACAGTGCTGCCGGGGCCGGTGTGGACGCGTATGTGGACGCGGCCGGGCGGAATCGTCGATCAGCTCGTGGTCGGTTACGGCGTCAAGGACAGGGACGAGGCCGTGAAGCGATTTCTCGAAGACCGCTATCTCCCGCTCGGCATCGGACAGCCCGAGGATGTGGCGAACGCGGTGGTATTTCTCGCCTCACCGCTGGCGAAATTCATTACTGGAGCAAGCCTCGACATAGGCGGAACGCTGAGGGGCCTCATCTAAACCGGATTACCGAGCCGCGACCGTGAGGGAGCGGTCCAACATAACAATGGATTATTCAAGCTTCGGACTCAAAGATAAAATCGCCATCGTCACCGGCGCATCGCAGGGAATCGGAAAAGCCCTGGCGCTCGGATTGGCGCAGGCGGGCGCGCATCTGGTGCTGGCGAAATACCCAGGCCCACGCCACGAGGAAATCCTTGCCGTGCAGGCGGAAATCGAGGCCCTCGGCCGCAAGGCGCTGATTGTCCAGACGGACGTCTCGGATGTCGCGCAGGTCCGCGCTTTGATGGACAAGACGGTCGAAGCCTTCGGCCGCATCGATATCCTGGTCAACAATGCCGGCTGGACCGGAAACTCGATGGCGCTGGATGTTACGGAAGAGGAATACGACAAGACGATGGACTCATCGCTCAAGAGTGTGTTCTTCGCCTGCCAGGCGGCGGCCCGCGTGATGATTCCGCAGGGTGGCGGGAAAATTGTCAATATAGGATCGAATTTCGGAGTAATCGCATTTAAATCGCGGTCCGTCTACGCGGCCGCCAAAGCGGGCGTGCACCATCTGTCCCGCGCCCTTTCCCTGGAGTGGGCCCGCCAGGGGGTGAACGTCAATGTAGTAGCCCCCTGCATCACCGAGACGGATTCGCGCAAGGTGATTCTGGAACGCCCCGGCTATAAGGAATGGGCGACCCAGACCATGCTGCCGGTCGGCCGCTGGAATCAACCGGAGGATTTGGTTGGAGCGGTTTTGTTCCTGAGCAGTTCCCTGTCGGATATGGTCGTCGGCCATGTGCTGATGGTCGACGGCGGCTGGACCATTCAATAATCCAATCCCGGCTTGTATCCTATGTGGCTGAGTTTTAACCTGAGCGTCCGGCGCCTGCGGCCGATTGGTAATCGGCCTATCGCAATAACAGAGGAAGTCCCAAGCGGAAAACCGTAACTCGCTCAATCGCAGTAGTTCTTGGCCCGGCACCAAAATTGCCCCGATTTTCTCGGGTATAATTACCGAATATGAAATTCGCAGCGCTCTTTGTCTGCATAGCCGCGGCATTCGGGCAAATCCCACCCACGCAGGATGCCGTGATCGCTCTGGCCAATACCCCGACCGCCCAAACTGTAAAGCAGATGACGATCATCCTCAAAACGATAGCCGATGTGCCCGAGGTGTCCTTCGACGAAGCTCATTCGTCGTTCACTTTGCGCGGCTGGGCCAGCCAGCTGGGCCTTGCCGAGTGGCTGCTTCGCGCCATGGACAAGCCTGCCGGGTGGCAGCCGCCGACGCAGGAGTCGGCCGACCACTCCTCCCGCGAATACCATCTGCCAAAAGCGAGCTTCCCGTTTATGGACCGAAACCCGGTCGCCCGCGTTTACTACCTCACCAATACAACAACCCCGCTGGGCGTAGAGGAGATTCTCCAGGGCCTCCGGGTGGTGGGAGACATTCAGCAAGTCTATAAGTGCGACGAAGCGCGACTCATCGCATTTCGCGGGACCGCGGCGAACGTGGATGTGGGGGAGTGGATCATTCGAAAACTGGACGTGCCCACGGGCGGCGAAGCGTTCGCGCGTCAAAAGGAAAACCCCGATGCCGGCATCCTGAAACTCCCCAACGACCCGGCTGGCCACGAAGATATCGTCAGGGTTTTCTACCTCGAACCTGCCCTGACCCAAAAGGAAATCTATCGAGTGCTCGCGAAGATCCGGACGGCAACCAACACCCGGAGCATTTTCCAGATGAGTTCCCCGCCGGCTATAGTTTTCCGGGGAACTTCAGCCCAACTCGCCCAGGCCCGGCAAATGATCGATGCCCAATAGCGAACCGCCCTACTGCGCCTTCGCCACCTCAACCGCAAACGTATAAGTCGGCCCGAACATATTCGACCGGAACACTACCCACTTCTGGTCCGGAGTAAAACTGACATTCGGCTCCAGCCGGTAATTATGTTTCGACATATTGACCAGCTTCTCCGCGCGCAGCACCCCGGTGCGGATCAACCCCGCATCCTGCACCCCTTCGTTCTTCCTGATCTCCGGCCGGAACAAATAGAGCCATTCGCCATCCGCAGCCCGCGCCACCTGACCCGGATCCCCGCCATCCCCGCAAAACAAACTCCCATCGCGCGTCACGTTGAAGTGAATCGACCACTCGTTGCGCTGCAGATGATACTGTATGCGCTGCTTCGTCTTCACGTTATATCCGGCCAGCCAGAAATCCTCGCCCCGCGGCGTCTGTAAGTCGTACCAGATCGTGCTGCCGTCGTAGTTCCAGAACTCGTGCCCGAAGATCTCCATCTCCATCGTGCGCGTGTGAACCTTCGTGAGTTCCGAGCCATCCGCCCGCATGGTCCAGATCCGATCCACCTTGTGCCACGGCCCTTCATGGCAAACCATCAGCAGCCCCGGATCGGTCGGCGAAAATTCCAGATGATTAATCCAATCGGTGCTGTGCAATATCGGCTTCAGCTCTCCCGTAGCCGTATTGATCGTGAACAGAGTCAGAGGGATCTGCGCCGCCAGCCGCCGCTCCATCATCTGCCCTTTATTCAAAGGCTGATCGAGAGTCTGCGCCTGCGCCGGCCCCGTGGCCTGAGCGCGATACTCCGCCCCCGTGGCCTGAGCGCGATACTCCGCCCCCGTGGCCTGAGCGCGATACTCCGCCCCCGTGGCCCGAGCGCGATACTCCGCCCCGCTCTCCACCTCCGTGTATGTGCCCGCCAGCAGCGTCTCATCCGCATTCACCGACGAAACCGATCCGCGCGGAGGCAATGCCGCAATCCGGCGCGTGGCTAAGGTATCCACATCCGTCGAGTACACCGCGCCGCCCCGCGTGTAATAAACGTTCTGCGTTTTCCGCCCGGTCACAATGATGCGGACTTGTCCCTGCGCCACCGGCCTGGCCGCATGCGTCTCGAGATCCAGCACCGAGATCCCGTTCGCCGTCGTGAACACCATCTTCCTGCCGTCGGCCGTGTAGCCGTTCTGATTGAAGTAGAGGCTCGCGCTGCCCGGCTCGTCCGTCAGCCGGACCACCCGGTGCCCTGTATCCGCATCCACCCACGACTTAGGAGGTTCCTGCTGCGCCCCCATCGTCGCCGCCATGGTCAACAAGCAAATCGAAAAACGATATATGTATGACATCTCACGTTCCTGTCCTGGCCAATGGAGTATCCTCGGATCATGCCGTGTCTGCTTGTATTCCTGATCCTGTTGGCTCCGAGAGTCGCTCTGGTCCTCATATGGCTGTTCTCGAATATGCTGCAGCGCGCCTATCACGGCATGATCGTCCCGATCCTGGGCTTCATTTTTTTGCCGATCACTACCATAGTCTATGCCTGGATGGTCGCCTCCGGCCTGCCGATCCAGGGCGTCAATCTGGTGATCCTGATCGTCGCCGTCGTCCTTGACATGGGCTCCCACAGCGGAGGGGCCGGCTACTACCGCCGCCGCCGCATTTAGCCGGCCTCTTCACTCCCGGCAGATACCTCGCTCACTGCGCCGAATAAAATTCACCAGGTGCAAAGTATTCTCATCCGCCAACTCATTCTCGATTCGAGTCAGGGCCTCATCCAGCTTCAGCCCGGATCTGTAAAGCGTCTGATAAGCCCTCTTTAACCGTGACACCTGCGCCAGGGTAAAACCCGCGCGCTTCAGCCCCACCACATTGAGCCCCTTCACCACCACATCGAAACCCGACCCAAGAAAGAAAGGAGGCACGTCGCTGTTCACCCGCGTATTACCGCCGATCATCGCGAGGCGCCCGATCTTCGAAAACTGGTGAATCACCACGCCGCCCGAAATGAACGCCTGATCCTCCACCTCCACATATCCCGCCACCAGCGCGCAACTGGCAATCACCGTGTTGTTCCCGATCGTGCAGTTATGCGCGATATGCCCCGAAGTCATGATGTAATTTCCATCGCCGATCGTGGTCGCGGACTCCGGCTTAGTGCCGCGTGAAACCGTATAGTGCTCCCGAATCTTGTTATCCGATCCAATCCTGAGATAACTCCGGTCGCCCTTGAAATTCTTGTCCAAAGGGTCGGTACCGAGCACGGTACCGGCCGAGATTTCATTGCGATCCCCCATCTCGGTCCACCGCTTGATAAAGCAATAAGGCTCGATCGCGCAATCGGAGCCGATCGAGACGTCCCGCTCGACGACGCAGAATTCGCCGATTCGTGTGCGCGGACCTATAAGAGCGTCGGGATGGATACGGGCCGTGGGCGCGAACTCTTGAGACACGAAGTCATCATATCGATACCTTACGCCCCGAAAATCAACCTCGTAAACCGGCGCGAGGCTCATCCGTGGCTCATCACCACAACCGCCGCCCAACATCCCCCGCCGGCGCCTTAACCTTCTTGCCCGCCCGCCAACACCCCAGCGCCACCGCAATCGCCATATCGTCATGCTCCCCAGCCCCATCCGCCCCCATCCGCACGCCCCCGCCCTCCCGCGCCGTCACCCTGATATCCACCAGCTCCCGCACCAGCGCCCCCACCCCCTTCAGATTTCCCGCAATCCGCAACT
>JBEKAQ010000111.1:0-15305 GCA_050015835.1 Bryobacteraceae bacterium
CCTCACGCACGAGGTTACTCTCGACCGCCTCCATGGCGCGCCGCGACCTTACGGTATCGCCCGCGCCGGCGATCACAGACCACGATTGCGGCAGCGAATCGATGCGCATCTCTTCGTTGACGTGCGAACCGAGCGGAGCGCCATTGTCGAAGAAGGCGCGCAGATACCAGTCGCCATCCCACGCAACCTGCCCGGTACGATCCTTCAGGAGGGCTGCTTTCCGGCGCCATTCCGCTGCCAGGGACGGGCCCGCGTCGCGGTCTGTATGGCGGCTGTTCATGGTCCTGGGGAAGGCCTCGAGGGTTTCAGCGAAGCCCTCCAGCGTGGCGCAGAGGAACCAGGCCAGCCAAACGCTTTCGCCCTTGCCTTCAACGCCCACAAGGTTCATGCCGTCGTTCCAGTCGCCGCTGCCGATGAGCGGCAAACCTTGCGGTCCCAGGCGCCAGCCATGGTCGAGCGCGCGGCGGCAATGCTCCCAGAGGGGAGCGGTTTCAGAAGACACGGCCGGCGTAAACATGTGCTCGTGTTCACCCGGCTTCAGCAGCGGGCCCTCGATGAAGTGTGCTCCCTCGTCGAGGATCGCGCCGTCCCCTGTCACGGCGACGTATTGCGCCACCGCGAACGGGAGCCACAGGAGATCGTCCGAGCAGAGCGTCCGCACCCCGCTGCCCGTATCCGGATGCCACCAGTGCTGCACGTCGCCTTCGGGGAACTGCCGCGCCGCCGACGCCAGAATGTGTCGGCGCGCGATCTCCGGCGCGGCGTTGAGGAACGCCATCGAATCCTGCAACTGGTCGCGGAACCCGAAAGCGCCGCCGGATTGATAAAGCGCCGAGCGGCCCCAGAATCGGCAGCTCAGCGCCTGGTACAGCAGCCATCGATTCAACAGCAGGTCGGTGGAAAATACGGGCGTCCTGACCTGCAGCGCGCCGAGCACCGAGTCCCAGAATTGCCGGGTGCTCTCGAGCGCGTCTTCGACCCTGGCGGAATCGCTGTAGCGATCCGTGATTTCGCGAACGTTATCCATGGTTGCCGCCTGCCCCAGCAGGAACGTCACTTCCGCTTGCTGCCCCGGCTCCAGGTTGACAGCTGCCTGCAGGGCGAAGGCGGGGTCGCCCGACGACAGCGAGCGATTGTCCAGACGAATGCGCGAGAGCGCGGCGGGCTTCTCTTTTGATGCGTTGCGGCCGAGGAACTGCGTGCGGTCGGTCGACCAGGAAATGGCGCGGGGCGTGGCCGCCGCAAATACCAATTGCCCGCGCCATGGGCCGGTCCAGTATTGGCTGGCCAGCAAGGCTCCCGTCGCTTCATCGCGCGAAGTCTGAATTCTCAACTGCTGATCTTCCCGCGACGAACCGAGTACCAGTTCGGCGAACCACGTAACCTTCAGTTGCCGTTTCCGCGACGACCGATTGGTGAGACGCAGCCGGCATACCTTGACGGGATCGCCCGCCCCGGGATCGCCCGCACCGGCATCGCCCAGCCCGGTCTTTCCGATGGGAACGAACACGGTCAGTTCCTGTCGAATCGCGTGACTGTTGTGCTCGAACACGGTATAACCCTGGCCGTGGCGCGCGCGATATGCGTCCTTCTCGCGAATGGGCAGCGCGGTGGGCGTCCAGAAACGGCCCGTCTCTTCGTCGCGAATATAGATCGCCTCGGATTGGGGATCGCCGACCGGGTCGTTGTGCCACGGCGTAATCCGATTCGTCTGGCTATTACCGCACCAGGTAAAGCCGAGACCGCTTTCGCTTGCCATCGTGCCGAAGCCGGAGTTCGCCATCACATTCACCCAGGGCGTGGGCGTCGTAATCCCCGGCGCGAGATACGTGGCGTATTCGCGGCCATCCTGCGTGAAGCCGCCGAGTCCATTGAAATAGGGCAGTTCGAGGAATGGCAGCGGTTCGGACGGCTCCTCGTGAATCTCCCCCGATGGCGTCAGCGCCGGAACCCGCAGTCCTTCCGCCACCGGCGCCAGTTGCTGCTGTAACGATCCACGATTGCCGCCCAGAACGATGGCCGCCGAAGCCATTAAGAGAGTTCGATGATCCTCCGGGATAGCTTGCCAGTCGCGCAGGAAAACGCCGCCGGGGCGATCGAGGCCCGCATCCGGCGCGTGCGCTTCGATCTGGCGCTGCAACTGATGCCGCAATGGCGCGTCGTAAGCCGAGCCCTCCTGGTCAAGGATGACCAGATCGGCTTTGAATCCGCGCAGCCGCCAGTAGGCGTGCGCCAGCAGTACATCGCGCACCAGCGGCAAATTGCGCGATTCCGCGATGGTGATCAGCACGATCGGGAGATCGCCCGAAATACCACAGGCCCATAACGTTTCCTGCCCCAGACGATTGCGCGAGGTCCGATCCGCCGATGGCCGGAGCCTCTGGTTGGGATAAAGAAGCTGGCTCGAAAGGTCCTGGTAGCGATGCGCTGCAGCCGGGCCGATGCCGAGGAATCGAAAGACCAGCTGGGCACGCGTCCATGCCATTTCGAAGGCGCGCGCAATGGGTTCCAGACGAGTGTATCTGTGAACCAGTTCCATCAACGCTTCGCGGCTGGCCGCCGCCACGGTAACGAACGCGATATCTTTTTGATCGCGCGGCTCGAGCGTCACGCGGCAGCGCAGGCTGAAGATCGGGTCGATCACCGTGCCCACCGATCCGGTCAGCGGCAGCCGCAAGGCCGCGGCGCTTTCCGGCGTATTACCGCGCCCCAGAAATTTCAACCGGTCCGTCTCGAACTCGACCCCCGAAGAGGCGTCTTCCATCCCGACGCCCGCCAGAATGTGCGCGGTCCATATGGGCGCTTCGCCGGGCGATCGCGGCCGTCGGTGCGCCACGAGCACACCGGGCTCCGGGGACTCCGTTTCGATGAACATTTTGGCGAACGCCGGATGAGCCTTGTCGGCGGCGTGCTGCGTCATCGCAAGCTCGGTATAACTGGTAAACTCCAGCTGCCGCGACCGAAGCGACCGGTTGGTGATGCGGACACGCCGCAGTTCGGCATCGTCTTCCGCGGCCATGGTGACATCGAGCACGGTCTCGATACCCGCCACGCTCCTTCGGTACTCGGCGCGATCCGCCGCAAAGCGGATCGCGGTCTCACCCGTCTTATTTGCGAAGGGCTTCTGTGTCGTAGCCCAGATTTCCCCGCTGCGAAGGTCGCGAATGTAAATAAAGGTGCCCCAGGGATCGAGGGTGGGATCGGATCTCCACCGTGTGATATCGAAGTCGTTCCAGCGGAGGTACCCGCCGCCCGAATTGGTAACCATCAGAGAAGAACGGCCATTGCCAAAAAGATGCGCGCGCGGTACCGCGGTTTCTTCCGTCCATACGCGATCCGCCGGTTCGCCGGACGCAAGCGTGCGGATGGGCGGAGCTTTGATTCTGATTTCTTCCACGGGCAGCTGCGTAATCGGAATTCCTTCGAAGAGCAAAGTCTCGACGGCCCGGACGCGCAGGTCGCTGTGAAACCGGCGCTGCAGAACGTCGCGATGCAGGACATTGTTGAGCGCGGCCAGGCTCATGCCCTGATGATGCGCCATATATGAATAGATGACGACCCCCGGAGCCCCTTCGCGCTTGCTCTCGCGGGTGAAATCGATGGCCTCGTAGAATCCGTCCGGACCGGAGAGGCCCAGTTTGTCGAAGCGCCCCATGTTGGCGGTGGCGGCCGGAGCATCCACCTGCAGCGCCAGCACCGTCGCATAGGGCGCGACCACCAGATCGCCATCGGCACCGGGGTCCAGAGCGAGGGCGGGAACGCCAAACGCGCGGTACTGGTAGATTCCGCTGGCGTCGATCGCGCTGTAGCCCGATTCCGAGATGCCCCAGGGCACGCCGTTTTCGTTGCCGTACTCCATCTGGCGGTCGACCGCATCCCGGCAGGCGCGTTCCAGCAGGGAGTTCTCGAAGGTGCGGGTGAAGAGGAGCGGCATCAGGAATTCGAACATGGTGCCGCTCCAGGAGAGTAATGCTTCACCGGCCTTCGACCTGGTATAGGGGCGCGACATAGCGTGCCAGTGTTCCACGGGCACGTCGCCCCTCGCGATGGCGATCAGGCTGGTGAGGCGGCATTCGCTGGCCAGAAGATCGTAGTGGCTGTTGAATTCCCGCGGACCGCCCACCGCGTAGCCGACACCGAACAGCTTCACCCGCTCGTCATACAGAAAACGCATGTCGATTCCAGCCGCCAAAGCGCTGGCGGCGCCGGAGATGGCGCGCAACGCCTGCACCGTCTGCACGGCGTGGGCTCGCGCCGCGGCATACTCCCCGGCCAACTCGTCGAGCCATGCCGATAACTCCGGACGAAGACCTCGCGCGCGCCACTCGAGAATGGAATCGACATGCGTGTGCGAACCATCCGCGAGGGCGGCGATCGACGGCATGGCATCGAGCGCGCGGCGGCGCAATGGAACCGCGTCGGGCCCGATCTGCCGCAGTGTGGAATCGGGCGGCTGCGCGAGTTTTTCCATCCAGTACAGATAACGCTCCGCCGTTGCCGACCAGGAGGCGAATTCACCCGAGAGGCGGTCTGCCCAATAAGCTCTTTCGTCGCGCGATGCGGCGTCGGAATGCCAGCGATGAGTTTCGCGGAGTTTCCGGATGGGGTCCTCCGCCATGCGGAAGCGAGCCGCCAGTTCGTGACCTTCTCTTACCCCGTGCAGCAGCCTGTGCAAGGCGTGCAGCGCCGGCGCGGTGGAGGGGTCGTCGCCGCATTTTTCCTTCAGAATCGACAGCGTGTCATTGAGACCCCGCAGGGCCGGAGCGCCCAGCGCCGGCGCCCGCAGGATGTCCTCGATACCTTGCCGCAGCACCCACAAACACGCCAGCAGATTGCCGCTGTCGACCGTCGAAACATAACGCGGGTTCAGCGGCTCGAGCGTTCTCGTGTTGTACCAGTTGAGTAAGTGCCCTTCGTATCTCTCCAGACGATGAAGGGTTTCCATGGTCAGCGCGACGCGGCGGCAGAACTCATCGGCCGTCAGATAACCGAAGTCGCGCGCGGAAAGCGCGGCCATCAGCCAAAGCCCGATATTGGTCGGCGAGG
This sequence comes from Bryobacteraceae bacterium, assembly GCA_050015835.1. Classification (GTDB taxonomy): domain Bacteria; phylum Acidobacteriota; class Terriglobia; order Bryobacterales; family Bryobacteraceae; genus BOG-234. Next base: position 5,047 of record JBEKAQ010000111.1, read on the forward strand.
TGCGTTCGGCGATTTCGACGCGCAAAGCCAGTTGTGTGTTGTCGGGCGGCAGCCAGTGCCTCCGATCGGACACGAGGTCGTCGAAATAACGCCATGTTTTCCGTGACAAGTGACGCAGGAACCGCGTCTCGCCGCCGGTAAGCTTGCGGCGCGAAGCAGGTCGCTCCGGCCGTGCGAGCCATTTCATCAGGAGCGGTGAAGCGATCCAGAGCACGAGGAAACCGGATGCCGGAATAAACGCGTGCCGCAACGCCAGCACCGCGGAGAGCGCCAAGGAGATGCCCGATACGATCAGAAGGCGCCGCAGCGTGGCGTCAATGTGCAGGCGCGATTCGGCATGGGCGCGCGCCGCGGTTTGCCAATGGAGAAGCTTGCGGCGGCTGATCGAGAGCCGGTAATGGACGCGCACAATCGCGTCCGCCGCTATCCACGCCTGATGCGGCAGGAACGCAATCGTTACCAGCGTGCGCGCCAGTTCATCCGCCGCGCCCTGCCATCTTTGGGCAGAGCCGCCGACTCGGCGCGCGAGCCGATCGAGCAGCGGCGCGACAGCCGGTATGGCCACCGCCAAACCCACCAGCAGGCTCCATACGCCGGGAATGGGCGACACCAGCCATCCCAGCAATAACAACACAAGTGCCGCGACGGGGACCAGGCTGCGCCGCAGGTTATCGAAAATGCGCCAGCGGTTGATAAAGGTCAGCGGATTGTTTTCGTGCCCTCCTCCGGGGCGCGGCACTGAAGGCATCACCCAGCGCGCGATTTGCCAGTCGCCGCGAATCCATCGATGCTCGCGATTCGCAAAGCTGCCGTAATCGAGCGGCAGTTGCTCGAACAGTTCGATATCCGTGGCCAGCCCGACACCCGCGTACGCGCCCTCGATCAGGTCGTGGCTCAGGATAGTCTCGTCCGGAAAGCGGCCCTGCAGGATCGTATGGAAGGCATGCACATCGTAGATGGCCTTGCCGTGGAACATGGCCTCCTGAAAGAGATCCTGATGAACGTCGGAAACCGTGCGGCCGTACGGATCGGTGCCGGATGCATCGGCAAACACGCGTGTGAACCGTGTCGCGGTAGCGCCGGGCAATGCGATGCTGACTCTGGGCTGAATCACCGAATACCCGCGTATCCGCGTGCGCGCGACCGGATCGATCTCGACCCGGTTTAGCGGGTGCGCCATGGTTTCGACCAGGCGGCGCGCCGCCTCGATGGGAAGCTGCGTATCGGCATCGAGCGTGATGACAAAAGAGATCGGTACGGATAGACGGCCCTCGGCAAGGATGTCCGGCGAGCCCTCGCCACAGAGAAACGCGTTCAGTTCCTCCAGTTTGCCGCGCTTCCGTTCGCGGCCGATCCATGCCTGCTCACTCTCCGACCACGCGCGCGGCCGGTGAAACAGCAGAAAGCGCCCACCGCTCTCCGCACCGCCCGGAGCGGGATAGCGCGCGTTCAGAGCGGCTATTCCGTTTTTGGCGGCCTGCAGCAACCCGGCGTCGCTGGGAGTCGTGGCATCCGAGGCATCGGTAAAATCGGCAAACAGGCTGTAGAAGAGATTTTCGTTGCGGTTGCCGAGGTAGCGCACCTCGAGCTTTTCCAGATCCGCCCGAATCTCGTTCATGCCGGAGAGCATCATCGGGACCACGATCAGCGTTCGGTTCTCCGGTGGGATGCCATCTCGAAAATCCATCCTCGGAAGCGGCTCCGGCGGCAGCAGGGACACCACGAGCACATTGACGATCTGTAACGCGAGTTCGCTGGCGGGAAACAGCGCCAGCACGCCGAGGATTACCAGCAGCGCGCTCGGCTGCATCCCCGCGTCCATGGCAAAAACCACGGCCATGGCGGTGAAGCAAAGGGCGAGCCCCGTGATAGCGGCAATGTAGAGCGGTGTTGCGTGGCGATGCACCGCCCGTGCCGCCCGCGTTGCCGGCGGCACGCGCGCATGCGCCTCTTTCTCCAGCAGATCCACGCCGCGAGTGAGCAGGTACCAGGCGACGTGCTGGCCATTCTGCCGCACCAGGCGGACCGCGGCCCGAGCCACGTCGAGTTCGGAAAGTTCGGGCGCCGCGCTTTGGCGTGCGATTCTCTCGACCGCCCGGCGGCACCGGTCGCGGGTTGGAAAGTCGCTGCGTGCATAGACGCCCGCGGGATCGGTACGCAACTCCGCCTCAACCAGGCTGACGTCTTCGAAAATGGTCGTGAACGGCAGACTCGCCAGGATGCGCAGGCTGCCGAAAGCGTTTGCGGCCGAAACGGTTTGCGCCGCCTCCTTCGTATGAAGTTCTCTGGCGATATCCGTGATCGGAGACTGGAAATGCTTTTCGATCCACCGCTGTATCGGCCCGAGCGCCTGTTCCTCGTCCTGTAGTTGCTCCGCCAGCGCCGCAATGAAATGGGGCTCGCGCGCCGCGGGCTCGGATTCGAGAAGATTCAATGTCCGCGCGAACGCCTCTTCGCTTGCCCGCGCCGCGCTGGCGAGCCGATTGGCCCACAGGTAGGCAACTTCGCGGAACTGCTGTGTCTGCGCCACGCGGGTGGCGATGCCGGTCAACTCCTCAATCAGAGCGATGCGCAGAAAGAGCGGGAACGACCACAGTTCCGCGATGGTCAGCGGAGCCGATACCTGATGCCGGCGAAGAAAGTCGCGAATGTTGTTCTCGTTCAGGGCGAAGACGCACTCGCTCACCAAGGCGCGCGCCAAAGAGGGCACATTACCCTCCGGCGACGCCGGCGAGATCCACGTCTCAAAGTCGCGCGGAAGGTGCCGCCGGACCTCCGCGATCTGGGTGCGGATCAGGTAAGAGTTATCGAGAATCCATTCGGCCGCTGGCGGCAGCGCATGATCCAGCCTGGTTGCCTCGCGCAGATCCCGTCGGGCCTCGTCCAGAGACTTCTTGTCGGCGTCGAGTCCTGCCAGGATTTCCCGCCTGGTTTGCCGGGCGGCGTTGCGCGGCCCCTCGTTTTCGCGGCTTTGCCCATGTGAAGGCCTGAGGTTCGGCCGAATCACGAAAATCGATGGCGTTCCCGTCAGCCGTAAAGTTTTTACGACTTGGCCGGTTTTCGACGGATCGGTCTCGATCGTGACAACGGTCTCCCCTTCAATGCGCAATTCCGAATAGAAGCGGGAGAATTCCGGTTCCCTGCCGGGTTTCGATGCGTGAACCAATCGGGAGGCCCTACTGGCCGCCTCCCGTTCCTCGGAAGAGTAGAACGCGAGGACTACTCGCGAGGCGGGAGTTTTCATCGGCGCGCCCGCCTCAGATGCGTGGGCGCATCAGGCGCGTCAGGAGGCAGGCGAGGAAAAGCGCGCTGAATACGATGGTCGCAAATTCAATGGAAGCTAACCCGGCTCCGGGGCCGGCCCGGAACGTGACGAAAGCGCCCGATGATGCCATCAACGCAAAAATCAAAGTCCATCCCAACATTGTGTTTACCCGGAAAGGCTAATGCACTTAAAGCCCCATTGAGCGGAATTGCCCGCCCAGGGGGTTCTTGTACTGTCCGGCACATTGACTAACTCAGGCGGGCGTGAGGTTTGACACGGCGCTCAGACGGCTTTTGCCCTGGGTGAAGCCGGCTATGCGGCGGCGCCGGCTAAGTGCGCCAACGCGGCTCGCCTGACCGCATTCGGTCACCTGACTTCCCGCAGTCGGTCCGCTATGCAGGGTGCCTGGCTCGCCCTCGGCCAAGCCGCCTCGGTTTGTTTTCCGAAACCGCTCTTTTGACGTGAAATTGACATTCTGGTCCCTGCACTGGTTGACGCGGGAGATAAATCGTTATGACTAAGACTGAACGGAAAAAATGCGCCCATCCGGCGTGCCGCTGCACTGTAGCGAACGGCAAGAAGCATTGCAGCCAACATTGCGAGCAAGCCCGAGAGGGCGCCAAAGCCTCGTGCGATTGCTCCCATCCGGGGTGTTCGAAGACTATTTGACACTGGCAGCGTGAAAGTTCCTTGTCCGGCGGGATGGGAGGACAACGTTCTGAGTGGCTACGAAGTAGTTCTAAGCTCGGACTACGGCAGGTTCCGTGGCACGGGGTGCGAGACTTGCGATGGAGCGTGGCCGGCCGCAGCCGCGGCCTTGGCAATTTCAGAATTCGCCTCGCCACCGATAAAAATCGCCGCTCCTGTGATATAGAGCCACATCAGAATGGTGGCCACTGCATTCAGTCCTCCATAAATTCTTGAAGAACTGAAGTGCTCCTGATAACCCCGCAGCAGCAGTGTCGAGCCAACCGATAACGCGACTGCCACCACCGCGCCGGGGATACTCCATTGCCATCGCCGATCTTTTAAGTTTGGCCCGAAACGATAGATCAGAGCGAATGAGAAGAGCAGCAGTATCACCAGGACCGTCCACAGCACGATGCGCCAGAAAAAGTCGAAATGCGCCGGTGTTCCCAGATACCGGCCGACGACGTTCCCGGCTTGATCGCCCCAGGCAAGCGAGGCGAGCGCGATCAGGTACAGAACAGTCAGAGAAACCGTCAGTCCGAGCATGATGTACAGAACCCGCCACCATGGACGGTCTTCCGCGACCTCATAGGCCTTGTTCAGACAGGTCATCATGGCCCAGGTTCCATTCAGAGATCCCCAAACGGCATACGCGCCGGCAACTATGGCTCCCGCTCCCAGGACGGCTCTCGCGTTCAGCTGCTGTACGGTCTTTGCTATAAGGTCCGACGCACCCGAGGGAAGAACCTGTGTAAAGGAATCGAGCAGGGCGCCGCGTCCCTCGGATGCGGCGGGGAACATGGTGAGCAAAAGGAGCAGCAAAAGCAATGCGGGGAACAAGGCAAAGAAAAAATAGAATGCCAGGCGGGCCGACTGTCCGAAAACCTCATCTTCCCAGCTCCTGCGACAAGTGCGCCTTGCCAACTCCCACCAGGAAAGTCCTCGCAGGCTCCATAAATGTGTCATAGTTCCGTTTTTGAACGCGATGACTCCATTCTCCGATGGACTGTGCCAACATCGAGGAACTTTCGGACGTCAATCCCGGTGGCCGGTACGCGGGATCGCCGGATTTCCCGCCGCCGGCGCGGCCTCCCGCACTTCTAATGTGTCCGGCATCCGGAGCCCCTCGGCGAAGCGCGTCTGCTCCATCGTGATGTGCGAACCGCGCAGCACGCGGGCGAAAAATAACGCCGTTGACCAGAACCGCTCTCGAGACGTCCACCTCTTCCGACTTCACGAGCTTCCATGCCGGCCGATCCGCATCATTCAATATCGTCGCGGGAAACCCTCCGCTTCCGCATCAGGGCAATTCAGGGTCGTGCGCGGCAATCCATGTGTCGGGAAACATGACTTGAAACGGACCATCGCCGAATCCCGGCAACTGGTTTCGGCGATATCCGGCCGAGTCGCTTTTTCTCGCGGCCGGGTTGGGCTTTCCGACCGGCTTCGCCATGCGGCAGCTGACGCACGCTTGCCGTAAATCCGCGGCGCCAAGCCCGACTCCCTCAACATAGCGGCTCGGGCAAAAGTACCTTGGTGGTTTCGCGCAGACTGACTATATTTGGTCAATCGATGGCTGACGATATCCATTCGCGGCTTAACTCCATTGTGGATTGTGGCATTCAAGATGCCTATAGGATAGGTGAAAAGGAGCGCGCATGAAACCGAGCACGACAGATCAAGTCAAAGGTAAGTTCCACGAAATAAAGGGTGACGTTAAAGCGAAAGCGGGGCAGGTTACCAACAATCCCAACCTCGAGGCGGAAGGCCAGGCCGAGAAGCTCACTGGCAAAGTCCAAAAGAAAATCGGGCAGATTGAAAAGGTACTTGAGAAGTAGCCGGGCAACTGCTATGAAGATACTCGGAATGATCCTCATTGCGCTGGGCTTGTTCGGCCTTGCATGGGGCGGGTTTACATACACGACGCGGGAGAAGGTCGTCGACATCGGACCGATTCACGCTACTCGGGACGAGACCCATCATGTACCGCTGCCTCCGATCGCCGGCGCGGTGGCGCTGGTGGGCGGCGTTGCACTCCTGTTGGTTGGAAAAAGAGCATAACAGCGTAATCGGGACCTGGAAGAAAGGAAGATCGCCAATGCTGCTGCTTATCATCGTTTTGATACTGCTTTTTGGGTGTGGCGGAGGGTATTACGGTCATACCCGCTGGGGCCCTGGCGGCGGGGCTGGCATCGGGCTGGGGACGGTATTACTGATCCTCCTCATAGCCTGGATGCTGGGCGTGTTTCGCTAAGGTTCACTACCCCGCACCCGGATAAGGAGTTACTACCATGAAATTCGCAAAAGTGAGCGGGACCGCCGCGCTCCTCTTGCTTTTCGCAGCCTTAATGCCCGCGTACGCCCAGCGGGGCGAAGAAGGCCAAAAGCAGGAAGAGAAGCCGCAGGCCAAGCCTCAACAACAACCGCAGCAGCGCGCTCCGCAGCCCCAACAACACGCTGCGCAGCCGAAGCCACAGCAACCACAGCAGCGAGCCGAGCAGCCGAAGCAGCAGCAACCACAGCAGCGCGCTGAGCAGCCCAAACAACAGCAACCTCAGCAACGTGCTCAGCAGCCGAAGCAACAACAACCAGAGCAACGTGCTCAGCAGCCGAAGCAACAACAACCAGAGCAACGTGCTCAGCAGCCGAAGCAACAGCAGGCTCCACAGCGCGCAGAGGAGCCCAAGCAACAGCAGCCACAGCAACGCGCTCAGCAGCCGAAGCAGCAGCCGCAGCGTGCCCAGCAGCAACAACCACAGCGCACCGAGCAGCAGGCGCGATCATGGCAGCAACAGAAGGGCTGGGCGCAGAAAGGCGGCTGGCAGGGACATGCTACCTTCCAGGAAAACCGTTCTCAGAACTGGGGTTCCGACCATCGCACCTGGGCGCAGCGCGGAGGCTACGGCGGTTACTACATCCCGCAGGCCACCTTCAGCCTCTCTTTCGGCAGCCAGCACTACTTCCGTCTGGGCGGAATGCCGGTTATGTATATGGGGTACCCGCGTTTCTCGTACGGCGGATTTTCGTTTCTGCTGGTCGATCCATGGCCGGGAGACTGGGACCCGAACTGGTACGCTGCCGATGACCTTTACATCGACTACGACGACGGCTACTATCTTTGCAACCGTCAGTTTCCTCAAGAGAGGCTCGCGATCACGATCGTGCTTTAGAGAATAACGATTCTTCCGGCGAGGCAACGAGGGTAAATATGAGCGAAGCAACGCAAAAACTCGCGGCCGTCGCCGCTCCGGAAGTTCGCCTGGGCAACGGCAGGTTCTTCGCCAACCAGACCTTTCATTTCGAAGCGCTGAGGGCGCTGGGCTACACGCAGGCGGGAGGCGCGGATGCCGGCGAAGTTCTCGAAACGGTGGGGCTCATTACTGAAGGGGACGTCCAGAGCTGGTACGCTCAGTGGTCGGCGACCGCAGACCGCGTGGTTGCGATGGCCGAGGGCATTTTGGATCCGATCGGCAAGAGCGGCGCCTTAATGCGCGCTCACAACTACCAACGTACGGCGGAGTTCCTTCTTCCCCCCGACGATCCAAAGCGACCGTCTTCCTGGGAAAAAACAAAAGCGTATTTCTACCAGGCTCTGGACGCCTGCGGGAGCCGCTACGAGCGGATTACCCTGCCATATGAAGGCGGCAACCTGCGGGGGCTCTATTGGCCCGGACCGGGCGGCGCCGGCCGGAAGCCTCTGATCGTCGCCGTCGGGGGCTTTGACTCGATTTTGGAGGAGCTTTATCTGGTGTTCGGCAAAGCGGCGCTTGATCGGGGTTATTCCTTCTTAGCCTATGAGGGTCCCGGCCAGGGCGAGCCGCTTCGAAGGTATGGCCTTACCTTCACGCCGGAATGGGAGCGGCCGACGCGCGCCGTTATGGATGAATTTCTACGCACTCATCCTGAGCCCGGCAAGATAGCGCTCATCGGCATGAGCATGGGCGGCTATCTCGCAGCGCGAGCCGCCGCGTTCGATGAAAGGTTTGACGGGCTCGTCTCCTTCGACACGTGCTTCGATCTGGGAGAAGTGGCGCGCCGGATGTTGGGCCTGGCGGATGACCCGGTCTTATCGAAGAGCCCGGATTTCGTGTGGTCGTATAACAATGCCCGCTGGACGATGGGAACGAAAACGGTGGAGGAGACGCGAGCGGCGTTCGTACCTTACACGCTGGCGCCCGTCGCCGGGCGCATTCGGCAGGACGTATTGATTCTGGCGGGGACAGAGGATCACTTCATCCCCGCCCATCAGACCGCGGACCTGCAAGGGGCCCTCGTCAACGCGCGCAGCGTAACGCTCAGGATATTCGATCGCGCTTCCGGCGGCGCGGAGCACTGCCAGGCGGGCAATTTAAGCCTGGTTCACGCGGCAACTTTCAATTGGCTGTTATCGACGTTTGGCGTATAGGGAGAGGGCATGACTCGCTCTTGCTCCGCTGAGTTTAATGTCCGGGCACATTCGGCGCGCTTTTCTCATGAACGATGCGCAATACGTCCTTCACGGTTCGCAGCAGTTCATCGGCGGTAAACGGCTGCGGGAAGATGTGAAAGTCGTCGATCTCCTTGCGGACGCGAGTCCGGTCGTCGTCAATGAATCCGCCCACCATAAGAACAGGCAGGCCGGGACACCGGGAGCGCAGGTACTGGGCTGCCATGTGTCCCGACATGCCGTCGATGTAAGGGCGAACGATCAATAAATCCGGCCGCATCTTCTTCAGACGATCGACAGCAGCACCAATGTTCCCCGCCGCCATGACGAAGTATCCGGCGCTTTCCAGCGTTTCCTGAAGTATGGTCCGCGTCAACGGATCGGAATCCAGCAGGAGGAGGGTCTCGCTCCCCGGGAATGTATCGGTCATATTCGCAACCCTTCAGGCGCGCCGGCGCGTGAGGGAGCCTGCCTTCGTCCAGCCCACCAGCGGTCCAGCCGGTCGAAATACAAATAGACCACCGGCGTCGTATACAGCGTCAGCATCTGGCTCACAATCAGGCCGCCGATGATGGTAATGCCCAGAGGCCTGCGCAATTCGGAGCCGGTGCCCGTTCCCAGCGCCAGCGGCAAGGCGCCCAGCATAGCTGCCATCGTCGTCATCAGAATGGGGCGCAAACGCAGCATACACGCCTCGAAGATGGAATCGCGCGAGTTCTTACCCTCGATACGCTCGGCCGCCAACGCGAAATCGATCATCATGATGGCGTTCTTCTTGACAATGCCGATCAGCAGAATAATGCCGATGATGGCGATGATGGTCAGATCCGTGTGCGTGAAGGTGAGCGCCAGCAGGGCTCCGACGCCGGCCGATGGAATGGTCGAAAGGATCGTGACGGGGTGGACAACACTCTCGTACAGGATGCCCAGAACCAGATACACTGTCAGGAACGCCGCGAGGATCAGTATCGGCTCACTGCTCAGAGAGTCCTGGTAGGCCTGCGCCGTTCCCGCGAACAGAGTGTGAATGGTCTTCGGCAAGCCGATCGTCAAAGCCGCGGCATCGATTTGGTTCACAGCGTCGCCGAGCGAAGCGTTGGGCTCAAGGTTAAAGGAGATGGTCACGGCGGGGAAAAGCCCCTGGTGACTGACGGTCAGGGGCGCTGTTTCCGGAGAATACGCGGCCAGGGCGCTGAGCGGAACCTGCTGTCCGGAGGGCGAACTCACATACACCTGGCGAAGAAACTGCGGATCCTGCCAGAACTGCGGCGCCGCCTCCATCACTACGTGGTATTGGTTCAGCGAGGTATACATGGTCGATACCTGGCGCTGGCCGAAGGCGTCGTAGAGCGTATCGTCGATCAATTGCGGTGCAATGCCGAAGCGGGCAGCCGTCGCTCTGTCGTAAGTCACCAGCGCCTGCAGCCCCTGATTCTGCAGATCGCTGTTCACGTCGGCGATGATGTGGATCGCCTTCAGCTTTGCGAGCATCTTCGGAGAATATGCAATCAGATCGGCCAGATTGTCGCCCTGCATGGTGAACTGATATTCCGCGCTGCTCGCTCTGCCGCCGATGCGGACGTCCTGGGCGGCCTGCAGAATCAGGGTGCCGCCGGGCACCTTCGCGAGTTTGGGCCGCAGGCGCGCGATGATCTGCGCGGCGCTCGATTTTCTTTGATCCAGAGGCTTGAGCGAAACGAACATGCGGGCCGAGTTGGCGCCGCCCGTGAAGCCCATCGCTTCGTCCACTCCCGGATCGGCTTTCACGATGTCGATGACGCGGAGCAGGATCTTGTCGAGGGCCTGGAACGACGTGTCCTGATCGGCCAGCAGAGAACCGTTGTTGCGGCCGTTATCCTGCTCCGGGAAAAATCCTTT
>JBEKAQ010000112.1:0-15177 GCA_050015835.1 Bryobacteraceae bacterium
ACATTCGAAACATCCATCTGGGGCTGGTTCAGGTACCCTCGGGGGTTCGTTGCGCTCTGATGACCGTGATCGGACATGAACCAGGCGTAGATCGGCCGCCGGTCGGGCCAATGCACGATGTAGGGATAGGCCGCGTCATAGGCTGCGTACGCTTCCGGCGCGAGAGCAAACTGACTCTCTGTCATGTTCGTCGTAAATCGCAGGGAGAATGATGCAGTCGCCGTCTGGCCGGGCGCGACGTTGAATATCTGGGGTTGGTTCTTGCAAACATACGACCAGCCACAGGCCTGGTTGAAACCGGTATTCGGACCCGGAGTGTTATTCCAGATTGCGAAACGCCCGTTGACGAAGCTGCCAATACTCAGAGGATTGCTCTCGCTCAAGCCAAAGATTGAATTGGTTGAGTCGAACTGGGACATGTAAACTCCCAGAGTGCTGAACATGGCGCTGGAGACCGTATCTTTTGCACTATTGTTCGTGAAAGCGATCTGTGCCCGTACTGTCGCGGCAGAAGGAATGTCATATGACACGGTCAACGTGAATGAATCGCCGCCCGCAGTGCAATTCTGCGTCACCGTGGTTGAAGTGTGAGTTCCGGAGCAGGCAGGCGCGTACTGAGTGACCGAACCGCCGGGCGGCTGCATATACACGTTTGTCAGCAGCCCTTCACCATACAGATAATTATAGTTAGCCCCATTCCAAAAAACCGTCTGCAAGCCGTTAGAATTCGTCGTAAAATAAATCCCATTCGCGTGAACCGTTATCGCCGACGAAGCACTCTGCGCGGTATTCGCCTGGGCTATGGCAGTTACCGTAACTGTAGTATCCTGTGTCAGACTCGACGGCGCGGAATAAAGGCCGCTGCTGTCAATCGTTCCCAGGTTTGGACTCAGGCTCCACTGAACGGCGGTATTGGCCGACCCCGTCACAGTGGGCGTCATCATGATCTGACCGCCCGTAAAAATATCCGCCGACATAGGGGACAGCGAGATCGCGACGGGAACCAGCGTCAGTAACACTTTGGCTGTCAGGCTGGTATTGGACACAGCGATCGCCTCCACCTGCACCGTTTGGCTTTGGGATATGGCACCTGGAGCAGTATACACCGCCGAAGTCGGACTCTGCACGATTGTTCCTACCGCCGGCGAAAGGGACCACGTGACGCCGTTCGAGTCGGCACCGCTGACGGCGAACGTGATGGTCTGGGCATCCATGACCGTCCCGGACGACGGAGTGATGCTCAGCGCCGCATTGCAGGATGCCACAAACGCCATCCCACACAGGAGACTAACGATGCTTCGATTCATAGCGATACGGTAAACCTTTCGGCATGTTTGCCGTGCGATGCAGCAAAATCCATTCAGGCGACAGTACGTCCTATCTAAACTTCCGGCACCCGTTGTACTTATCGGCGATACCATCTGAACGTTTAGTGCCGATTTCGAGTTCGACCAAACAGTGTCAACGTGTCACGTACCAGGTCAGTACTACTCTAAGTCTGAACGGGGGGCAATGACAAGATGGCTTTCGTCAGTTCTCCTTCATTACATTGGCTATCTGTCAGAAGTGAATTTGACAGCGGCGTGTAACTGCGGAGAGCAATCTCAGACAAACTATTGAAAAGAAAACGGGAAGCCCATTCTGCAACTGGGAGCCTGTGCGCAGGGATTAGTACCACGGGATTAGTACGAGAGGTATTGCGACAGAGCCAGCGATCGGAATAGGTTTTTAACAGCCACATGAGACGTCTGCTCAGAAGCGCACCATGCCTCCTCGCCCTGACACTGATCACGGGCTGCGGCTGGAGTCCATTCGGGTCGAAGGAAGAATACGTTCGACGGGGACGTCGCTTCGCCGGGGAGGGCAAGTACGCGGACGCGGCTCTGCAATATCAGAAAGCCCTCCAGCACGACGGCCGGTACGGCGAAGCCTATCTCCGTTACGGCCAGCTTGAGGTGCGAATCGGAAATATGCCAGATGCGATTAATCTGCTAAACCAGGCAGCTCAGCTGATGCCGTCCTCCGAAGAGGCCAGGATTGAGTTGGGGCAGGTTGCAATTTCACTGTATCTGGGCGACCCCCGGCGCCCCCGGACGCTTTACGAAGCCGCCACGAGGGCCTCCACCGAGCTCCTCGCGCGGCATCCCAACTCGGCGGACGGATGGCGCTTCAAGGGTTACCTCTCGGTCGCCGATTCGCGCCCGAAAGACGCAATCGAATGTTTCCGCAAATCCCTTGCTTCGGATCCGGCGCAGCCGGAAGCCGCAACCATGCTCAGCCAGGCTCTTCTTGCAGATCATCAGGGCCCGGAAGCGGAGGAGGTTGCTACAGGAGCACTCGCCACCTTCAAGACGTACGGCCCTCTTTACGACTTACTGTATGGCTACTACATGGCATCGGGGCGTCCGGCGGATGCCGAGGGCGTCCTGCGATCGAAGATCTCGAATAATCCAGGCAAGACGCTCTTCGTGATTGAACTGGCCAGCCATTACTGGACACAAAAAAACACACGGCAAGCGAATGAAACCATTCGGAGCTTGCTGGCCGAGTCCTCCCGCTATCCGGACGCCGTGATCGAAGCCGGCGATTTTTATCGAAAAATCGGAAATTTCGACGAAGCTATCCGCCTCTATCAAAAGGGTTCTGAGTCCAATCCAAAACGCGGAAAAGAGTACCTGCGGCGCCAGGCTGGAATCCGGTTGGAGCAGGGACGCAGCGAGGACGCTGCGTCCCTTTTCGACCGAATAATCAAAGACGATCCGGACGACACGGGAGCGCGCCTGTCACGGGCGGACCTTCGCATGGCGACGCAGAAGCCGGAGGAAATGGAGAAGGCCATCGCCGAGTTTGCCGACTTGCTGAAGAAGACGCCGGAAAACAACCAGATTCGTTACAGCCTTGCCAATGCGTACCGGCAAACCGGGCACGAAGCCGAAGCAAGATCTTCTCTGCTTGAGATCCTCAAGCGCGATCCCGGCGCTCGCAATGCGCTCCGCGAAATGGCCGACATTGCGATACGTGCCAATAGACCGGGTGAAGCTTTGCAATACGCGGAAAGGCTGCTGGAACTCGATCCTCGAAACTCCGGCGCCCGGCTGGTGCGCACCGCTGCTTGGGCCCTCCAGGGGCGGTTGGCCGAAGCGCGTTCGGAGTTGCAGCGCCTTACGACCGAAAACCCGAGCAGCGCAGAGGCGTGGTTACAGACGGCCGAACTCAATATTGAAACGAGGAACTACTCCGAAGCGGCGAAGATCCTCGATCGGCTATATCAGCCGGGCAAGGGCGATCTGCGCGCTTTGAAGGCGCTGGCCGTGATGTATTCGAGGCTGGGACAGCCCAGAAAGGCCCTCGATTTGGTACGCGCCGAGGTGAAAAGAGCGGCGGCTCCGGAGGTTCGAATCCTTCTGGCAACTTCCGCGGCACAGGCGGGGGAGCCCGATCTGGCTCTCGCCACGGCACTCAAGCTTGCCTCCGACTTCCCGCGAAATCCGGATCACCGGATTTTCATTGCCGCAATTTACCGGGGGAAGGGACAATTGGACCGCGCCATTGAGAGTTTAGAAAAAGCGCGAGCCCTGGCGCCCGACAATGCTGCGATCGGCGCGAACCTCGGCGAGACGCTGGCTGAGGCGGGCCAAACAGACGGGGCAATCGCCGTGTATCGGCAGAGTCTGAAAATCCGGCCGGGAGATCCTCTGCTTTTGAACGGACTCGCCTGGTGTCTGGCATCGGCCGCGAAGAATCTCGATGAGGCGGCCGACTCCGAAAAACAGGCACTTCAGAAGGACCCCGGTAATCCCGCCTTTCTCGATACCTCGGGAGTGATCCTCCTGAGATCGGGAAAACTCGACGATGCGTTTAATACGTTTCAACAGCTGGTTCACCGCGATTCGAAGAACCCCGTCTACAGGACCCATCTAGCGGCGGTGCTGATCGAGCGCGGCGAGCGACGGAAGGCGCGAGTGGAGCTGGAAACAGCGCTTCGGGACGCCCCGCCCGGAGCAGTGGCAGAGGAAATCCGCCGGCTGCTGCGCGAGACCTGAAGCCGGACATACCTGAACATATAGAACCCATGGTACTGCCTTCCCTCCCATCCCTGATTCGGTGGATGTACCCTGAACTTAGGCCGACTGGTTAACTGAGCCAGTCGGGAGGGAATTGAACCAATGAGGTCGCCAGTCCTTGTCATTCTTATAGCTTCGGTCGCGTCTGTGGCGTATGCGAATACTCCGCTGACGAGCGGGTACCTTGGCACCGACTACCTGACGATGACCGGTTGGGACGGTTCTTACACCGGCTGCGGTTCAGAAGGCTGCGGGGGTGAATTTGGCGGAGCCATTACCCTAAATGGCGGGACTCAGAGTAGCAATACAACCAACACGAATTTCTGGTGCATTGACGCTCAGGAGGACTTCAGTTGGGGAAATAGCGGCTATGCCGACGTGGTCCAGCTGACAAATGTTACTGCGGACGCGCTCGACGTCAGCTATTCAAACGTCGGCAATTCCGGCGATCCCGTGTGGACGTATACTCCTTCAAATTCGCCCCTGCAGCTGCCCTCGAGCGCTCAGGCAAGGTTCGAAATGGCTGCGTGGCTGGTGCAGCAATACTCGGCATTCCCGAATTCCGTGGGAACGTCGAGCGATAACGCGATTCAGTTGGCTATCTGGGATATCACCAGCAACTCAACCGGTTCTGTCGATGACGAATACGCCCCCAGCCCGGCGCAAGACCCAGCCGCCTGGGTTTGGGTGCAGGATGCTCTTAGCTGTTACACGACCAGTTGCTCGGGTTGGAATCCAGGAGCGTGGGCGGTGGTTTCGTGGGCTACTTCTCCCAGCGGCTCACTCGGCCCACCCCCAAATCACCAGACATTCCTGGTTCAGCTTGTTCCGGAGCCTGACTTCTACGGGCTTTTGGGCTTGGGTGTGATCGGCCTCATTTTTGGAGCTTTGCACAAAAAAAAGAAGGCCCGGACTCAACCTGTTGCTGTCTGACGGTTATTCTGTTTTGTAGTGAAATCCCCGCGCCGCTGGCTCGCCTTTTCGCTGTCCTTACTGGGGCACGTCGCCTTTATCGCAGCTCTCGATTGGCTGGATCGTTCTCTCCCCGCCGAGTACGCTGCTGAGCGTGAATATCGCGTAATTGACATTCCGAAGAAGCCCGCAACCGAGGACAAGGTGACTTGGTACAACCTTGATCGATCAGTCCCCAAAATTGATTCCGATCAAAGGTTTGGCCCGGCAGAGACGCCACAAGCGGAGAAAATCTCCTCCCCTGAAACTCTCATCGTCCGTTCATCCGAACCGACGTCCACACGAGAACTCATCCGTGAGTCGGTTCGGCCTGAAATCATTCCTGAGGATGTACCGGCGCCCAATCTTGTCGCACTCCGCGCCGACCCAGGCCCTTCGCCTCCAAAGCCGAATCCGAAAACGTTCGTGCCTCCGCCGTCACCCGTTCAGCACCGGAACGTCGCGGTCCCAATTGACGCGCCTCCCGTACCGGACATCACGCTGAACCGCCCGCCGACTGGTGTCGGGGATGTTCCGCTGCCAACACCAAGACTCCCCCTGCGGCCGTTTGTCGCTCCTTCCGCGTCCCAGCCCGCCGTGCCCGGTTCAGTAGTGCCGCGGGAGATATCGGCCCCACCGGCCCTGAACCCGCATCAGGGCGGCGTCCAGGACCTTAAGGCGATTGTCCTTAGTGTCGACCCTGCACCCGGCGTGCCCCCGCCGGGCTCACGGACAGCCGAGTTCGCTCGATCCCCCACTGTGGGCCCGACATCGAGTGGATCTCCAACGGAGGGCGCAGCAATCATTCCGGACGTTGTGGCGCGTGGGAAGTCTGGTGGCCCGACGGTTCCGGAGAGCACGTCCATTCCAAAAGCGGATAGGCGCATAGTCAGGGAAATTGCACTGGTGCCTGTAAACCGGACGATGTCCGCTCCCCTGCGGCCTTCTTCGCGTGTCATACCATCCAGTGTCGAAGCGCAGTTCGCCAATCGGGATGTGTATACGCTCGTCATTCCAGGCCCGAACCTGCCCGGTTACCACGGGGACTGGGTAGTCTGGTTTTCCGTGCGCGAACCTGGCGACGATCTGAACGCGCGTATTTCCGCTCCCATTCCGGTGCGAAAGTACCTGTCCGAGGACGAACCCGCAGGCACGTCGCAATCGGTCGCGGCCAGTGTACAGTTTGCCGCTGTCATTGACAGAAATGGACGTGTAACCGGAGCGAAGATCCTGCGAAGCAGAGCGGCGGAGGCCATTCGGGCGAAGGCCCTCGATGAACTGGAGAGCTGGGAGTTCGCGCCCGCACTTCGAAACGGTACGCCCATCGAAGTCGATATAGCCATCGAGATTCCCTTCGAGTTGCGGAGCGGCGCATCGCCGGCCCGCTAAGGCAGTTGGCCGATCGCTTCGTCAGTTGCTCCTTCCCGCCGCCCTTCGCTGCCGCGCCGCATTGACGCTGGCGAACTCGGGGGCCGTCAGAATCGAGAGGTCGCACTTGGAAAAAAAGCCATTCACGCAGTTCTCCAGATTGCGGTTCTTCCGCGCGGCAGCTACCGACGCTTCTTCACCGGGCTTCAAGGATAACGGATCGCACGACATCGATCCGGCGAGACAACGCTGCAGGTTCCGATCATGATTCGCAGCATGCACGCGCACTGCCTCCGCTGGAGTCAATGCAGTCGCATCGCATTGCGGAGCCCCGCCCAGGCAGGCATCCAGATTTCTGCGATGTTGAGAGGCCGCGACGGCGGCTATCTCCTGCTTTCCCAGCAGGATAGGATCGCACTTCGGAGATCCGTTCATGCAAAGATCGAAATTCCTGCTCCTTGCGGCCTTCACCGCGGTCTCGACCTCCTGGGGGGTCAACAAAGTCATATCGCACTGAACACCTCCGTCAAGGCAGTAATCCAAATTGCGCTTCCTTCGCTCGATACTTACACGTTTGGCGTTGTCTTCGGTGAGAACGGAAGGATCGCATTCCGCCGATCCGGCCATGCATTTGTCAAGGTTGCGCCGTAAAGCAGCCGCCCGGACCACCGGAAGTTCATCCTTAGACAGAATGGTGGGGTCGCAGGCACTCGATCCCGACTGACACGCCTCTAGATTCCGCCGGCGGTTGTTCGCGGCGATGCGCGCGATATCGTCCGGTCGCAATCGGCTCACGTCGCAACTCGCCAGTCCATTCAGGCATCGTTCCAGGTTGATGTCCCCCGCTTTAGGGCCTGCGCCAGGTTTCTGCTGTGCCCGGCTCACGCCTGCCGAAGTCAATAAAGTCAGTACTATGACTGCATACTTCAAATAGTCCCGGAAGACCCGTCGATAGGGGGAGGCCATGCTATTTATGTATGATATCCTCACAGTTCGCACCAAAATATGGAGCACAGCCGGATATCCCACGCCGCCGTCGTTCCCGAGCCCGCAATCTTGCAGGACACCGGCAGCGTCGCACTACCGCGACCTCGGTTCGATTGGCTTGGCGTAATCGCGCCATCGCTGCTAGCGATTCTCCTGCTTGTTTCCTACCTTCCGATGCTGTTCATGACTGGCCGTGTAATCATATACGGCGACGAAATGGCGCACGGCCTCTTCGCTCCTCTGATTGCGCTCTACATTGTCTGGGAAAAACGCGCGTGCCTTCTTAAGCCATCTGGCGCGACAAGTCCGTGGTCGCTGGTATTTCTGTCGTTCGCCGCCTGCGTTTCTGTTGTAGCCACGCTCGCAAACTCGTCGACCCTTTCCCGGTTTGCGATGCTTTTCTCGCTTGCCGGCTGTTTGTTGTTGGTGGGTGGCTGGATTACGCTCCGCCAGTTTGTTTTTCCCTTGGCTCTGCTGCTTTTCACTTTCCCGATTCCCGCGGTGCTCTACGGAGATCTGACCCAGCCCCTGCAGCTTCTGGCCACTCGTCTTTCGGAATCCGCGCTTGAACTGCTCGGCTTCAGCGTGATCCGGGAGGGCAATATTCTTCAATTGGTGCATATGCGGCTGTCAGTGGTGGAAGCGTGCAGCGGTTTACGTTCGTTGATTACCTTGTTCTTCTTCTGCCTCGTGTACGCTTATTTATTCGAAAGCAGGCTTTGGCTCCGCACGGTGATTGCCTTGTCCGCGATCCCGGTGGCTGTGGCTGTCAACGTGCTCCGCATCACGGCTACAGGTGTTCTGGGCAAGTTCGACATGGCCTGGACCAGCGGGACACGACACGAAATTCTGGGCTGGACGGCGTTTGCCCTGGGTTTCCTGCTCGTTTTCCTCTTCCACGTGACCGTGCGGCGGATAATTACCCACCGGAAGGCTGGAGCGGTAGTTTGACGCGCCGGTCCCTCGTTATAGCTGCCGCGTTCCTTTGCGCGGCGCAAGCGGCTTCTTCATGGTATTTGCGACGTGAGCCCTATCTGCCCTCTCCTCCAAAGCTCACCTCGCTGCCGCCGGAACTGGGCGGCTGGTCGCAGTTGGCGGAAGAGAACGTCGAACCCGATGCCATAGCTATGCTCGGCCCCGACGACTTCACGGCGAGGATTTACCAGAGCCCCGACCGCCAGGCGGAGGCGGAGCTGTTTGTGGCTTACTACAAGACCCAGCTTCGCGGAAAAACCGCGCACGACCCCAAGGTTTGTCTGCCGGGAGCAGGCTGGAATCCCATCGACTCCCATGTGTCGGAGATCTCGCTCTCCGGACCACAGCGGTCGTTTCCGGTTCTCTACTACAGGATTCGAAAAGGTGACGCCGATCAGGTGGTTTTGTATTGGTTCCAGACATTTCAGGGCGTCTACACGTTCGAGCAGCAGTTGCGAGTCCACAGGGTCCTGGATGCGATATGGCAGAATCGAACCGATATGGCTCTCGTGCGGGTCATTACGCCGGTTACTACCAAGGGCCTTGCTTCGGCCGACGCCAGCGCGACGGAACTTGCCCGAGCTGCCTACCAAAGCATGCTTCCGTATTTTCCCCGAAAGACCGGCTCATGATTAACTCGCCCTTCGCACGGTTCGTCTGCATAGTCCTGTCGTTCCTGATCGCCGCCCCTTGTGGTTTCGGCCAAGCACCTCCGTCGGGGGCTCCGCCGACTTCCGTCATCCCGCCTCCGCAGCAATCGAGTCTGGCCGGCACTTCGCTGATCGTCGGGATACTCGAGGGCGACAAGGCTGTGAATTCTCTCCCGCTCCTTCGAATGGTTGCTCCTGTCGTCGAAATCCGGGACCGGAACGATTTTCCGGTGGAAGGGGCGACTGTCGTGTTCACTTTGCCTGCCAGTGGGCCCGGTGGAACATTCGCTGGAGGAGGCACCTCCTTCACAACAAGATCCGACGCTCGCGGCCAGGCCGCGGCTCCGGCAATCGTCCCCCGGCTGGTGGGTAAGTTCGAAATCAAAGTATCGGCCACCCTCGGTACACGAACGGGTGAGGCCGTGATAACGCAGACTAATTCCGCGCAGGCCCATCCGGAGTCAACAGCACAGCGCCACTGGTACAAGAACAAGTGGGTGTGGGTGGCCGCCGGAGGTGGGGCGGCAGGAGTAATCGCTGCAGTCCTCTTGACGAGACACAGCGGCTCCGGCACCACGGTCACGATCACTCCGGGGTCCCCCGTATTTCAATGAGGATTATCTCGTTCATCCGTCCTACCCGACTCCAGGCTACCGCAGCCACGCTTTTCGCCTTCCTGAGCGTTCCGAGCTGTATTTCTATGGCCCAGACAGTGACGTGGAGCGCACCGGCAAGCGGCTTTATTTTTGATGCCGTTGGCGGCGTAATTCGCCCGATATCCGGGTTCGTGGGATCGGCCGTGGCCGGCTCGCCCGTAATGAGTGGAATTCAGTGGGCCGCCGTGGCTCCGAACCAGAACTCGGCGCTCGTGTGCCGAGACTCGACGCTGCTGTGGATCCCGAATCTTAGTCTTCCAGGTCAATCGCAAACTCTGGGCTCGGTCACAGACGCGAAGCAGGCGCTTTGGGCTGTCGATTCGAGCCGCGCCGTCGTGCTGACAAACGATGAGGTTGTCTGGCTGGCATTTTCGAACTCCGTACCCTCGGTAGAGGGAACGTGGCGCCTGACGCTGCGCTCGACCGGTGTATCGCGCGGCAGACCTTCCAACGCCATTTGGTCTCTCCTCGCCGCCGACAGACCGGCTGGTACAGTTCTGCTGACAAGCCGTACGGGAAGCGGATCCCAAGCCTGGATCGCGTCGACAACAATTCCACCCATCGCCATCCCGTTCCCGGGTCTCGCGGTCGCGGCGGCTTTCGCGGCCACAAGCCCGGCTGTTTTCATCGCCGACGCCGCCAGTAACCAAATTGTCAGGGTCGACGACCCGACCAGACTCGCAACCATTACGCCGATCGTGACGTCGCCTGCATATTTCGGCGATCCGGCTGGAATCGTTCTGTCACCGGACGACACCCACGTCTTCGGCATCGATCGCGAGGCTTTGGTGATTCGCGAATTCGACGCCACGACCGGAGCCCTGCTCAAAACGCTCGAAGCGGATGCGGTCACCCGGTATCTCAGATTGTTCACCACAGGTCTTTTTGTGCTCGATCCCGCGGCGTCGGGCCAGCCTTTCCTTTTTCTCGGCACGACTGAACCCGCGCAAGTGACTTTCGTACCCAGGCCACAATGATGCCATCGATTCGATTATCTCTGGCCTTTGGCATTGCGCTCTGCGCGGTGCTTCCCTTACAGGCGCAGTTCAACCTCACGGCGGTGGTGAACGGACAGGGCACGCAGGTTTCCGATGGCGGGGCGATAGCCATGAACGCTCCCGCGGTTGGTCAGAGCGTTACAGCCACGCTGACGATCACGTATCTCGATCAGGGATCCGTTATGTTCCCGTCGCAGGCGCAGTTGATGGGATCGACGAGCTTCAGCGACGGCAACAGCGCCGGACCGCAGTCATTGAGTACTTTTCAATCGGCAACGGTTACTTTCGTCTACACAGCGGCGGATACTTCGGCGGATTCCGCCGTTTTCACCTGGCCTTTCAACGTGATTGTCGGTGGTATGACAACGGCAACCGGCTCCCTGAACCTTACATTGGTCGGGACCGCGCCGAACCTGGTCGTCGGCGAAGTAATTTCAGGAACCTTTACGCCGGTTTCCGCCGGGGGCACCGTTCAGTTCCCCAACACGGTGGTTAACTCATCCTCTCTCGTCAACATTTCGATCGGTAATCCCGGCAGTGGGACCGCAACCATCAACTCCGTGACAGTTTCCGGTTCCGGATACTCGGCGCAGAACCTGCCTGTGTTGCCCGTGACATTGAACGCAGGTGGCCAACTCAACTTCGCGCTTCAGTTTCTGCCCGTCGCCGCGGGAGCGAGCCAGGGCACTCTCCAGATAAACTACGCAAACGGAAGCGCGTCCGCGGTGCTTATGGGAACCGGAACATCGCCGATTCCCGTCTTAGGCCAGATAAACTCCTCCGGTAACTTTTCGCCGATCCCGGCGGGAGGGACCGTTCAGTTCATGAACACGGTTGTGAACAGCGCGTCTTCGATCACTATTGCGATCAGTAATTCCGGCAGCGTACCGGCCATTGTCAATTCGGTTACCGCAACGGGCGCCGCGTACTCGGCACAGAGCCTGCCCCTGTTCCCCTTAACGCTGCCAGCCGGAAGCCAATTCACCTTTACGGTCCAGTTTCTGCCCGTTGCGGCCGGAGTAAGCCAGGGCTCGCTCCAGGTCAGCTACGCCACCGGGAGCGCATCCGCGGTATTGATGGGGACGGGGCTTGCTTCGTTCTTCACGTACCAGATCACTCAGACTGGCCAGACTTCCCCGCTGCTTCCCAATCAGACGATCGCTTTCGCAGGCACGACGATCGGCGCCACTTCGACGGCAACTATACAGTTTCAGAATGCGGACAACCTTGCCCTGACTTTCAGCGCCATCGGCATCAGCGGCGCCGCATTCACAATTACGGACGCCCCATTTCTTCCAGCGACGCTGCAGCCGCAGCAAACCGGTTCCATCACGGTTACATTTGCACCCACTCAGCCTGGGCCGTTTACAGGCCGTTTGGAAATCGGCTCGGATACTTTTTTTCTTTCCGGAGTCGGCCTCGGCTCGGCCCTTCAATTCTCTTCGCAGACGGGAGGCGCCACGGTAACCGTCAGTCCTGGCGGCACGGTCTCATTCCCGCTTCTGCAGATCGGACAACAGGAATCTATTCAGTTCTCGATGCAGAACACCGGGACAACGACCACTGCCGTTCCCAGTATCGGTCTCGCCAGTTCCGCAAGCGGCTTCCAGCTTTCCGGACTGCCCGCATTCCCCCTCCAACTGGCGCCGAATGCGACCGCCACATTCACCATCCAGTTTGCGCCTGTCTCGGCGGGGCAATCGGCCACCACGCTCCTCGTTGGAGGTCAGGGCTTTATATTATCGGGTTTTGCATCGGCGCCCGCGTTGTCCTCCTTCCAGTTCACCGGGGCTTCGGGCGTTCAGCAGCCGTTTCAACAGCCCGCCATCGGCCTTACGCTGACGTCACCGTACCCGGTCGATCTGAGCGGGTCGTTAACCATGGCGGTCACATCGAACAACTTCTTCACCGACCCGGCTGTCCAGTTCTCTTCCGGCGGTCAGCATGTTGCATTCACGATTCCCGCTAACACGCTCCAGGCCGTATTCCCCGGCGGAGCTGCGCAGATTCGCCTCCAAACCGGGACAGTGGCAGGCACAATCGTCATCAGTCCCGATTTCACCGTTGGGACGCCTGCAACGGACATCACCCCGTCCAATGCGCCATCCCTCCAGCTGACGGTGCCGTCGCTCGCCCCGGTTCTGTTGACCGCTTCGATCGCTTCCACCACCGCCACAAGCCTTTCGCTTGTCGTCACCGGCTATACGACGACGCGATCGCTGAACCACCTCAATTTTCAATTTGTGGCGGCGAGCGGGGTTTCGATCGGCACCACCACCGCGACCGTGGATGTATCGGCCGCGTCGCAACTGTGGTTCGAAAGTACCCCCTCGCAAAGCGCCGGCGGCGAGTTCACTGTTGAGATCCCGTTCAGCTTTAGTTCGAGCGCGACCGTAACCGCGACAACCAATCTGACCGCAAACCTGAGCGCAATCTCAGTCACGGCGGCAAACGCCGTCGGCACGTCGAACTCGCTGACGGTTCCTGTTCTATAGAAAGTCGAGGATACCACCTATACAATCTTTTGGGCGGCATTCGATTGCCGCCCAAACGCTTTTTATCGGGACACTCACTGCCGCGCAGGGGCGCTCTCTGGTTCTGTACCCTGGCCAATGGACATTCGACGGTTTTAAGTGTGAGAATCAGCATAGACGAGCCGCCTCCGCACCATGCAGCGTTTGTTTCCCAAGATCCGCAGTTCTGCCGTCCTGGCAGTTTTGCTGATCGGCCTGACGAGTTGCGGCAGCAATCCGCAAACATACATCGATCGCGGGAACCGGTTTTTCGATGCCGGCAAGTATGACGATGCAGCGCTGCAGTATCAGAAGGCGATCCAGAAAAACGCAAAATCCGGCGACGCCCATTACCGGCTGGCTCTGGTCGAGCTGAGAAGGCAACGCCCGACCCAGGCATATCAGGAATTGCAGCGCGCGGTCGATCTCATGCCCGAGAACGTTCCGGCGCTCTCAAGTCAGGGCCAACTGGCGCTGAGCATCTATAACGCCGATCCGAGTCATCCGGCGCAGCTTTACCGGCAGGCCGCGAAGGACGCAGCCACGTTGCTGCGGAAACAGCCCGGCGGTTTCGACGGCAACCTGATTCAGGGCGCCATCGATCTGGTCGACAGGAAGCCGGCCGAGGCCGTGGCCAGTCTGCGCAAGGCCCTCAAGGCAAA
Organism: Bryobacteraceae bacterium; assembly: GCA_050015835.1. GTDB lineage: Bacteria > Acidobacteriota > Terriglobia > Bryobacterales > Bryobacteraceae > BOG-234. The sequence continues at coordinate 13,825 of JBEKAQ010000112.1, forward strand.
GCCGGACGATCCGGACGCAACGCTGGTTCTGGCCCGCGCGCTGGTGGATGACGGTCAAACCGACGCAGGCCTCGATCTGGCGCGGCAGACAATCCGGAAGGACAAGGCCTTCAGTCCGGCTTACGATTTCCTTTTCGCGCAATACGCGCTCGCCGGCAAGGCGGCGGACGCGGAGAACATACTCAAACAGAAGGTCTCCGACAACCCGAAGCAGGCGGCGTGGATTCTGGAACTCGGCCGCTATTACGTAACCACGAAGCGGCCAGCGGATGTTGCCGCGACCTTGAAAAAGCTAACCGAAAATCCAAAGGACTTCCCGAACGGCCACATGCTCGCCGGGGATTTTTACACTTCGGCGGGCCAGCCGGACCTGGCGATCCCCCAATACGAAGCGGGCATGCTGGCGGCATCGAAGGACCAGAACGTTTACCGCAAGAGAATCGCCGTTGTTTTGGCCGGGGAGAGAAGGTGGCCCGAAGTCTATAAGCAGCTGCAGGAGGCCCTGAAGGTTAGCCCCGGCGACCAGGAAGCGAAATTGATGCGGGCTATCGCCTGGCTGGACGAAGGGAAAAGAGAAAACCTGGATCCCGCCATAGCCGAACTGAACGCCCAACTGAAGATCCACCCGCAGGACACCGGCGTGCACTTCCAGCTCGGGAACGCTCTGGCGCGAAAGGGAGATCAGGACGGGGCGCGCCGCGAGTGGGCGGCGTCCTCCCAGCAGAACAAGCGGTTTCTGCCGCCGCGATATGCCCTGGCTCAGATGAATCTGGCGCAAGGCAAGGCGCAGGAAGCTCTGCGCATCGCCGACGAAGTCGTTGCAGTCTCCCCGCGCGACGAACAATCGCGTCTTCTGCACGCCACTTGTCAAATCGCCCTGGGGCAGTTCCAGCAGGCGCGGTCGGAGTTGAACCGGCTGGGTGCGGATTTCCCGAAGTCGGGAGCGGTGCGATTCCGCATGGGCGTTCTGGCTTTGTCCGAAAAGAAATTCGGCGAGGCCGAGCAGATCTTCCGGCAGCTTGCGGACGCCGCCGGCCCCGACCCGCAAGTGTATTCCGCACTGGCGCAAGCCTACACGGGCGAGAAAGAACCGGCAAAGGCAATGCAGGCGCTGCAGGACGAGCTCAAGCGCAGTCCGGAATCGCTGGGATTGCGGCAGATCCTGGCGCAGGTGGCAGTGGCTTCCGGGAGATACGACCTGGCGATAGAGCAATACAAACTGCTGGCTGCCGCGGTTCCCGCGTCGACGGATATTCAGCGCGCGCTGGCTGCCGCCTACAAGGCGCAGGGCAACGCGACCGCGGCGACGGGGATTCTTCAAGCAGCCGTGCAAAAAGACCCGTCCAACGCTGC
>JBEKAQ010000113.1:0-15164 GCA_050015835.1 Bryobacteraceae bacterium
CCGTGGCGCAAGGCACAACAGCCGCGGCGAGTACGGATTTTTCGCCGGCCGCGCAAAGCATGGCGGCAGCCAACAAGGCGATCGGCGAAAAGCCCGCGGAATATGCGGGGTACAACCTTCTGGCAATGGCGTTGGTGCGCCGCGCGGAGGAGACTTCCGATGTCAGCTTCTACACGCGAGCCGAGGATACGGTAAGGAAATCATTGGAACTGGCTCCGAACAATTTCGAGACTCGGAAAGTACAAGTTTCGATCCTGCTGGGCGAACATGAGTATCCGGCCGCGCTCGAGGCTGCGAAGGCGCTTAACAAGAGAGTTCCCGACGATGTCATGGTCTACGGCTTGCTGGCCGACGCGAACGTGGCGCTGGGTAACTACAGGGACGCGGAGGACGCGGCACAGTGGATGCTCAATCTTCGCCGCGGCAACCGGCCTGCGTTGATCCGGGCGGCTCATTTGCGCGAACTGTTCGGGGATGTGGAGGGCGCCTATGAGCTGATGGATCTGGCTTTTCAGTCGACGGCGCCGGGCGACACCGGGGAACGCGCCGGCATTCTCACGGAGATGGGCCACCTGCGGTTGGCTTGCGGGAACCTCGGCGCGGCGGAAACGCTCCTCGATCATGCGTTGACATCCCGACCAGACTATCCCGCCGCGCTCGAGAGTCTGGCCCAGGTTCGCATCGCGCAGAAGCGCTACGAAGAAGCCGTCGAGTTCTTACAGCAACGCTATCGGGCCGTACCGCGAGCCGGGAATCTTTATGACCTGGCCGAGGCGCTTCAACTGGCGGGACGCGACGGTGAAGCGCAGCGGTCATTTGCCGCATTTGAAACCAAATCTCTGCTGGAATCGGACGGCAAGGATAACTCCAACCGTCAGCTGGTCTTTTATTATGCCGATCAGGCGCATCAGCCGGAAAAGGCTCTGAAGATTGCACAGCAGGAGTACGCGTGGCGTCATGACGTATATACGGTCGACGCTTACGCCTGGGCTCTGGCGGCCATTGGGGACTATAAAGCGGCTGATGAGCAGATCCAAAAAGCCCTGCAGGTTGGCGTCAAAGATCCGCGGATTCTTTCGCATGCCGACTTTATCGCCCGGCATCTGAATCAGAGTGTCAGCGCGTCCCGTAATTAGCTTCACTGCGTGCAGCGCGCCTCGAAACCTTAGTTAAGTTCCCGGTCGGGCCGGAATTCCTTCACGCCGTTCGCCGCCATATCCACGGCGATCCGAGTTCCCAGCTGCGAAACGTCGTCGGATGCTCGACGGCTTCCCGAATAGTATGCCATCGAAATGGCAACGGCGGTGGAGTTTCTCGCGATTTCTCACCGTCCTGCCATAATCCGTTTCCCATCGCTTATCGCTGCCTATGCAGGAAGTCCGGAAGCCGGTTATGGGCTGCAGGACGCGGCTGTGCCCGTATTCAACCGCATCGATATCCGGCGCCGTCAGGACGCCGGGAGTGATCCAGCCGCCGAAAACGTTGTCGCGCGGAAAGACCCGTTTGTCGAGGATGGCAACGTCCAGGCTTGAGTGTCGCAGCGCCCAGGCGCATAAGGAACCCGCTGGCCCGCCTTCGACAATCAAGGACATCGCAGGAGTCCATCCGGCCTTTCTACGCGCTTCCTGGACCCGACTGTAGAGATCCTCGCGCTTCCTGGGCAGCGGCGCACACTTCGAGCCCCTGAAAAGAACCTGAAACAACTGCAATGTACCGGTGCGGAAGCCCGCGATCGACCCGGCGAGATAAAGCTTCCACGCTCGTTCGAATTCGGGGCCGTAGGTGGCCGACACCTGCCGGGACGACTTCTCGAATCGTCGAGCCAGTGTTCCAGAGTCCGGGCATAATGCGGAAGGAGGTCTTCGACATCGTGTACGAAGTAACCGAACGGTTCCAGAACCGCCAGCGCTTCGCGGAGCGACGGAACATGGGCGCCCGGAAAGATTAGCTTCCTGATCCAGGGGCTGAACCGACTGTGGGCGTTTCTTCCGATGAAGTGAAGCAGGCCCCGGCCCTTGTTGCCGATGGTTCGATGAATAACCGATCCGAGCGCGGCGTAATTTTCGAGCCCCACGTGCTCCAGCATCCCGATCGACGCCAAGACATCGAATTTCCCGGATGCATTGCGATAATCGTCTTCGATGAACTCCACGCGACCGGAAAGAGCCTCAGCGAGCGCCCGTTTGCCGCGCATGGCCAATCTGCTCACGGGAAATGTTCAAAGCCTTTACCCGGACACCGTAATTCCGCGCCATATGGAGCGCCAGAGCTCCCCACCGCAGCCGGCTTCGACAGCCGTTTCTCCTGGCTGGAGCCGTAGTTTCCGGCTCACGTAATCCAGCCTGGCGGTCTGAGCTTCTTCGAGAGTCGCCGCGTCCGAGCGAAATCAGGCGCACGTATAGGCGAGCTGGGAATCCAGCCAAAGGCGGTAGAAATCATTCCCGAGGTCGTAGTGGGAATGGATGTTATCACGCGAGCCCTGGGGTGTGTTCGCCTGCCGGAACGAGATTTATTTCGATATCGGCCGCGAGTACCACCCGGGGGTCCTGATGTCTGCCATCAATGCGTAAGCCGCTTCGAGAAGGGCCGCCAGGTCGCCGGCAACGCAGATCCGCCCGTCCGTAAACGCATCGCCGAATGCGACCTCCGTATCAAGCAGGACTTCCGCAACGGTCCGCAAATCGCGGATCCCGATGGTGAATCGAGGTGCCACGCCGGGAGGCGAAATGCCGTTACCGGTTGCCCAATACGAGCCGCACCGGGGCCGGGCCGGAGCAGCCACTTTTCAATTCGTGGAAGGCTCCAAACCGGATCGATGCGACCTGTGAGTGAGGGTTAACTGCCCTCATGCAGCCTTCCCGACGCGGGTCAGACCGCGGACCGATTCGAGCAAAGTCTCCGCGCTGAAGGGCTTACGCAGATAGCGGTGCGCTTTGAGCCGCGGCGGCCGGGGGCCGCTCATGGTTGCGAAATCCCTCGGCGTGCAGCCTCCAAGCGCACCAGAGTAAGCTCGCTAACCGCCAGAAACAGGCCCAGAGATGCTGCAATGGAACGGCTGATACGCGGCCTCCGGCGCGCCAGACCAGCCAGCGCTCTCGCCGCAGCTGGTATGGCCGCCAAAATCGCGAGGTGCCATGGCCCGAAAAGACGGAAACCGCTCGACATCGTCTATTGGCAGATCAGATTGCCGGCCAGTTCCGGACCGGCGCCAAACGACGCATACCGTTCTGGCTGCTCAGATGCAGAAGATGTTATTGGTAACCCAGGAGGTTCGCATGGCTAATGTAAATTCAATCGGTGCGGCGCACCACCGCATCACGGAAGACATTCTGGTTCTGACCGCGGGACTTGGCACGGGAGCGGGACTGATGTATCTCTGCGACCCGAAACGTGGCCGTGTCCGGCGCGGCCGCCTGATCGCGCAGGTCTCCCGCTTCATCCGGCGCGACGAAAACAGGATGGCAAAGCGCGCGAAAGATGTTCTGAATCGGGTGGGCGGGCTCGCTGCCGAAGGGGTGTCCGCGCTTACCGAGGAGGAGCCCGCAGCGGACGAGGTCCTGATCGAGCGCGTGCGCGCCAGGATGGGGCATGTAGTTTCGCATCCGCACGAGGTGCGGGTTCAAGCGAAAGATGGCGTAGTCACGCTGGAGGGATTGGTCACGCATGCCGAGAAACGCCGATTCCGGAAAGAGGTTCGAACAGTGCCCGGCGTCAAGCGTGTCAACGACCGCCTTACAACGCGGTCTCTGCTCGCCCCGGGGCTACTGATGGGTCTTGCGGCAGGACTTGCCTTGCTCGGCAAGACGGGCACTTCTCGCACACACCCCGCGGCTGGCGGGCCCAGCTAAAACGGTCCGGAAATGAGTGCCTTATGAAAGCCGCTTTGCATATTGAACGTGCGGAAATCACGGTTTCGGCGGGCAACAAGGTCGAACTCGCCGCCGATATTGCGATTCCCCATGGGGCGACGGGCCTTGTCATCTTTGCGCATGGCAGCGGGAGCAGCCGCCGCAGTCCGAGAAACCGCCGCGTCGCCGGCGTGCTGAATCACGGCCTCGTTGCGACCCTTTTGATCGACCTTCTTACGGAGGAAGAAGAGGCGGTCGATGTCCGCACCGCGGAGCTGCGTTTCGACATCAACCTGCTGGTCCGGCGTCTTACCGCCATCACCCAATGGGTCGGAGCCGAGCCGGAGCTGAAGAGTTTCGGGATCGGATATTTCGGAGCCAGCACAGGCGCGGCCGCGGCACTGGGTGCGGCTGCCCAGTGTACCCGCGCTGTGCAGGCGGTAGTATCCCGCGGAGGCAGACCGGATCTGGCTGGCCCGGCTCTCGGCCAGATCGTTGCGCCCTGCCTGTTCATCGTCGGGGGAGACGATCCACAGGTCGTGCGCCTGAACCGCGAGGCGATTGCGAAGCTGCCGCGCCAGACGGAGCATCGGCTGGAGATCATCCCCGGCGCGACGCACCTGTTTGAAGAGCCTGGCGCGCTGGAGCGTGTCGCCGACCTCGCCCTCGATTGGTTTCAGAAGCATTTGAGCCGGGCTTGGCAGGAGGCTATATGACACCAGCGCCACAAATCACATTTCGCAACATGGACAGCGCGCCGGAACTGGAAGAAGCCGTAAGGAGGGAATCGAGCGGTCTCAATCGCTTCTTCAATCGAATCGTAAGCTGCCGCGTCGTGATTGAAGGGCCGTCGCGGCAGGAATACGGAGGCCTTTACAACATCCGCATCGATCTCGGCGTCCCCGGCGAAGAACTGGTTGTGGAGCACAATCCCACTCTGCATACGGATCTTCAGGAGCTCGAAGCGATGCGGGAGACTAAACAATTCGAACCCAACCGAGAGCGCCGTGACGTCCACCGCGCGATTCACGAAGCATTCCGCGAAATGCGCCGCCAGCTCAGGGACTACGCGCGGCGCATGCGGGGAGAGACGAAACAGCAGCATGCAGGACCGTCTCTGGGAACGGTGACAAAGCTGTCTGCGGAGGAAGGTTTTGGCTTCCTCGATGCGGATGGCCGCGAAATCTATTTCCACCGCAACGCCGTGCTGGCTGGACATTTCGATCGCCTCCGCATCGGAAGCCGGGTGCACTTTGCCGAGGAGATGGGTGAAAAAGGCCCGCAGGCGAGCAGCGTCAGGCTGGTGCGATCGACGCGCCAGGGACGGCGGGCTGCAACCAGCGTTCTGCTTCCCGTGGCGCACCGCGGAGGCACGGCATCATGAACGTGCTCGTTGTCACAGATGGCTCGGACCCGGGCCACAACCGCGATCAATACAGCCGCGCGAATCGAGGCGCGTACACGTCCCCGGTAAACCTGAGGTTCTCCAGCGACGTCACAAAGGCTTCCGAATACCGGGATCGCTCCCTGAGCCACGCGCATTCTTCGGCGGTAAACCGGAACCCGGAGAGAAACTCCACGGCCTCCGCCATCCCGGCCACCGCGATGTAATTCCGATGTTCGGGCAATTTGCGATAACACAGCTCAAACACCGCGATCCGGCCCATGCCCTCGGCCCGATACACCTGCGCCATATTGAACTCGTACCGGTCGGTGAATAATGCCGGGATCTTTGCTGCGCCATCTGATGCGGTCGACTGCGCTAATGCACCCAATGACTTCATTCGGCCGGGTGTCCAACGGGGATCAAGACGATGACTTGTTCATTGGCGGCGAGCTTCACGGCATCCTGCACTGACGCGGGATCGATCCCTCCGGTGACCACCGTGCCCAACCCCATGGCGACGGCGTTCAGCATCAGGTTCTCGCTGGCAAGGCCGGCTTCGTAGTCCGTAAAGGTGCGATTTTTGGCGCCCGCTCCCATCCGTTCATATACCGCGGCAATCACGAATACGGCCGGGGCGTTGCCGATCTGAGGTTGCGTCGCGGAGCCCGCGAGCAGTTTCGCTCCGGACTTCGCGGAAGTGAGCAATTCCAGCGCATGCTTCGCGGGCAAATAGCGATAAGCGCCGCTGCCAAGACCATCCACATTCTGGGCTATCAGGGCGATTTCTAGCGGGTACTTGTGCATCGCCGAAGGGGCCGTGCGCTTGCCATCCGGAGAGGTGACGCCCTGCGCCGCCCACAACAACTGGCCGACTTCGGCTAAGGTCAATGCCTGCTTCGTGTAAGCGCGAACGGAGCGCCGGGCGGCCAGCGCCGCCTCCACGCTCATGGTTCCGGCCTTCCCGGGGTTGGGTAACGCGATCGTCGCCAGCCCGCCAGGAATGCACTCCGGAGCCAGCAGGAACGCGAGGGAGGCGACAGCCAGAAATCGGCGATTCATATTTCACACCTTTCCGGAACGTCAGGTGCAATCGGACTGCCGATTGGCGGAACGCGTGCTGCTTCGCTTGAATCGTATCGAGCAACATGCAATTTCCAGCGCACGGCGCCGTGATGGCGCTATCAGGACTGCTCGCTGCCGGCAAGCTTGCTCCTGGCGAGACCTGGGACTTGGCCGCTCTGCGCGCCTTCGCCGGCTTTTCGGCGGATCAGTGGAATACCGCAGACCACGGCGATCCCCAGGTAAGAGTCCTCGATACAAAGGAGAAGCGCGAAGTTGATTGTTTTTCAGGCGTTATTCCGCAGCGAGCTATTTCTGGCGGATGTCAGTCGGTTTGGTCCAGGCGCGGCGATGTGCCTCCAGCGCGTCCGATCGAATTGCCTCCAGTGGATCTGGGGCGACCCTCCACCTCTCGAGGAGGATCACCTGAAAGACCGCTGGCGTCATTTCGAGGGGCAATCTGACGATTTCGCGCATGAAGAATGCCCAAGCGCCGGAGTGCGGGTGAAGAGCGCTTGCCGCTTCGATCTCGGCGTGTCCCGGTCGCGCTCGCTCTGTGGATGCAAACACTGGAAGCCTCGTGCGATCCCGCCACGAATGGCCGCCTGCAAAAGCAGGCCGGAACAACCAGGACCGCACTTCGATGTTGTGATACCCGACCAACCGCGTTCAATAGGGGATCGGCGAATAAAGTACTACTCCGGTACTGCATGGGATCAAGAAGTTCTGGACGCAATTTCGCGGGTCGTGGGCCGCGCCATTGCTATATCCCCTCTGAATTGTCACGGTTAAGGGGGAAACGGAGAGGCGTTCATGATTCAACCGGCCCTTTAGCAGCGACCGGCGAGGTACCTTGTCCACAAGTGCTTCCGAAAGTCAGAGCTTGAGTCTCTTAACTGTTTGTCTCACTCACCGCGACAACCCCACTCACATTTCCAATATTCTTAAAGTAGAGCCGCATATTACCGGTGGTGAGACCACCTCCGCTGCGCTTTGGGTCGCAGATAAATGGCTGAAGAAGTTCTGGAGCACGGCTATTTATGACAGTCCGCTAAAACCACACTACCGAAATTCCGCCCGCAGAACAGTCCAAGCCCGGTTCAGTTATACTCCATCTTACGAACGCGTTGCCACCGTGAATCCCCTGGCTCGAATGCTGCGTATCTTCGGTCCTTCCGGCACGATGCGGAGGCGCATTCTCTTATGTCTTGTGCTGGCCGTCGTCCCATTGACGGGCCTCGCGCTGTATCTGGCGGTGGATGAGCGCGGCGAAGAAGATGCGCGGGCGCGCGCGGAGGAGCTGGCGATCGCTCGCGTCGTCAGAGTGGATCTCGATCATCTGTTCCAGTTGAGCCGAAGCCTGGTCGCGAGTATGAGCCGCGAACAGACGGACGGGGAGATGTGCAGTTATCTGGGATTATTGCGCCAGTCCTTCCCCGAATTCTTCAATCTCGGGATCTTCGAACTTCATAGCGAGAGCGGCCAGGGCAGCATCATGTGCAGCGCGATTCCGCCGGTGCAGGGTTCGTTCCCTCTGTCGGCGGAAGAAGCGCGGCTGGTGGCCGGCGTGCACCGCCGGGGAGAAATCGTGGTGGGCCCGATAAGAAATAATATCGTCGATGGGCGTCCCGTCATCCCGGTGGGGGGTCTCGTGAAGGTATTGCCGGACGGAACGCGCCGAATCGTGGTCGCATCGATCAGCCTCGACTGGCTCAGCAATGAGGTGAACCAGGTTCCCATCCCCGCTCAGGCGGTGCTTCTGGTTCTCGACCGGCACGGCGTCATTGCGGCGCGCAAGCCCCTCTCGAGCGAATATGCACCCGGCAGGCTGGCGCCCGATTTCGAACGCCGTTTGCCGTCACGCGGCGAGTTCGACGCGGAGGTGATTGGGGAGGGCGGAATCAGCCGCTTCTACACTCTGGCGCGCGTGGGCGGGGCGGACGGGCTGGTGGTAGTCCTTAAGATGCGGTCTTCGGAAATATACCGGCGATCGCGCGAACGCCTGATGGTCCATCTGATCGGATTGTTTGCCGTCGCCGTTTTGGTTTTCGCCGCGACGTGGGTGAGTACGGACCGTTATGTGGCCCGTCCGCTGGCGAGACTCACGGGCGTTGCGGAACAGCTTGCGGCGGGAAACCTGGCCGAACGCACAGGGCTCGAATACGATGGGGAAATAGGGCGTCTCGCTCAGTCGTTCGACTTGATGGCCGCATCCGTGCAACGCGAGGAACTGAACCGCGCGGAGATGCTGAAGGCGCTGCGGGCGTTAACCGCGCGGCTCGAATCGGCGCGAGAAGAGGAGCGCACGCGCATCGCTCGCGAGATCCACGACGAACTCGGCCAACAATTGACGGCCATGAGATTCGACCTGATCAATCTGAAGAACGGCCTCAGTGAGATGTCGTCGCGCGATACCGCGGCCGATGCCGTCTTGTTCGACAACGTCGCGGAACTGACCGGCCTGGTGGATTCGACCATCGGCAGCGTGCGCCGCATCGCGACCGAGTTGCGTCCGCGCGTGCTCGACACCTTTGGTCCGATCGCCGCCATCGAATGGCTGGCCGACGACTTTGAAAAGCGCACCCACATCCGTTGCGGCTACGAGGGTCCGGGCGAACTGAGGACCGGATCGGAGCTTTCCACTACGCTGTTCCGGATTTGTCAGGAGTCGCTCACGAACGTGGCCCGTCATGCGCGCGCAACCGAGGTGCGCATTCGCGTCAGGGCCGATAGCGAGCGGATTACGCTTGAAGTCGAGGACAACGGCCGTGGGCTTTCGGGGGAAATCCCGGAACAAGCGAATTCGCTGGGAGTAATGGGAATGCGGGAACGGGCGCGGATGGCGGGTGGCGAACTGGAAATTCGCAGTGAACCAGGACGGGGGACGACCGTGTTGGCCCGCATCCCGCTTGACGCAGCGCCGCAGACCCGCGGAGGATCCGATTCGTGATTCGCGTTCTGATCGCCGACGATCACCCGATTGTGAGAAGAGGGCTGATTCAGATCGTTGCCAGCCAGCCCGATCTGCAGGTAACGGCGGAATGCGGCGATGGAAATGAGGCCCTCCGGCTGGTGGAAACGCGGTCGCTGGATGTCGCGGTCCTCGATATCGGCATGCCGGGAATATCCGGACTCGAGCTGCTGAGCCGGTTGCGATCACAACACCCCAGGCTTCCGGTTCTGATCCTGAGCGCATATCCCGAAAGCGAACTTGCGGTACGGGTGCTGAAGGCGGGAGCGGCGGGATATCTGAATAAGGAGATGGCGCCGGAAGAGCTCGTGGCGGCGATCCGGCGCGTGGCGGCCGGAAGAAGATACGTCAGCCCCGAAACCGCCGAAATGCTCGCCGACTCGGTGGCTGGAGGCGACGAGCAGCCGCACGCCGCTCTGTCAGACCGCGAATACCAGGTGCTGCTGGAGATCGCCTCCGGCAGAACCGTAGGCGAAATTGCCGCCGATATGAATCTCAGCGTCAAGACCGTGAGCACTTATCGAACGCGCGTGTTGGAGAAAATGAATATGCGCAATAACGCGGAGCTGATGCATTACGTCATACAGAAGGGTCTGACGGGCAAATGGATGTAGGACAAAACCTTACGCATTCTGTCGCAAGGTCTTACTTCACAAGGCAGGCGCTTCCTGTTTTCATCGGCGCCGGGGCCGCGTATGCTTCAAGCATGCCTTGTCTGCGTGAATTTCCATGTTGCCGGAGGTCGTCCGATTCGGCGCAGCCGGCTTTCAGATCGAGAGTTTGATTGAATAACCAGTCCGGGGATTGTCTGAATCGCGAACGTCTGGTTCGCGAATACACCAAAGCTGCGCTTGCTTTCTCCGAGGTAGATGAAGCATATCGGCAAGCCCGGGGGCGTGCCCCGCTCGATGCGGCCCTGATGCGGAGACATGAGAGTGCGCGGCTCGCGGCCGATGAGGCATGGCTCGCGCTCGACGCTCACGTCACCAGGCATGGATGCGGGGAATCTCCGTTGCCCGCCAAGCCATCGTGCGGTTCAGGGAGGGAATGAATTTGGATCTCAGCAATATCATCGGACAGCTCCGCAACGAGCTCGACGCGCTGAACGTTAGTATTCTGGCGCTGGAACGCGTTGAATGCGGCAAAGTACGCCTGGGGCGTCCTCCGAGGTGGGTCGCCACTGCGAAGGACGCGTTGTTATCAAAGCCCCACAAGGCTTCGAGATCGAACTCACGCAAGGCTTCGAGGTCCGTAAGAAGACCGGCGCGGTAAACATTGCCCTCATAAATACCAGCCGGTAACGCCTCGGTTTCTCGTGTCAAAGCACTCCATCTGTTAAGTTGGTGCGGGAACATGTTGAAGAATTTTACCGACCTTACGGGGCGCGTGGCAGTGGTGATCGGCGGCACTTCCGGCATCGGGAAGAGCATGGCGCTGGGACTGGCACAGGCGGGCGCGGACGTGATTCCGACCGGGCGGCGCGAGCCGATGGTGGACGAGATTTGCGGGTTAATCGCCGCGGAAGGGCGCCAGACGCTCGCGCACCCGGCCGACGTGAGCGACCGCAAGTCGGTCGATCGGTTCCGCGACGCGGTGCTCGCGAAATTCGGCCGCGTCGATGTTCTGTTGAACGTGGCGGGCCGCATCAGGAGAACGCCCACCAAAGACCTCGGGGAAGAGGAATGGAACGGGATCATCGACACCAACCTCACCGGGACATTGCGGGCGTGCCAGTCTTTTTATGAGCCTCTGCGCGTCAGCGGCCGTGGCCGCATCATTAATATCGCTTCGCTGACTTCCTATGTAGCTTTCTTTGAAGTAGCCGCTTACGCCGCGTCGAAATCCGCCGTCTTTTCGCTCACTCGCAGCCTCGCGGTCGAGTGGTCGCGCCACGGAATCAACGTGAATGCCATTGCTCCCGGCGTCTTCCGAACGGATCTGAACGCCGCTTTGCTCGATGGCACTCCGCGCGGCAAAGAGCTGCTCATGCGCACGCCCATGGGCCGGTTCGGACAGACGGAAGAGCTGGTGGGCGCGGCCATTCTCTTCGCTTCCGATGCCGCCAGTTTCATCACAGGCCAATGCCTCGCGGTGGATGGCGGATTTCTGGCATCGGGCGTCAATCAATAAATTATGCGGGCATTTGTAATCGACGCTCCGAGAAATACCCATGTCGCCGACCTCGATGTTCCGCAGCCGGGTCCCGAAGAAGTGCTGCTCGAGACGCGCATCGTCGGGATGTGCGGTACCGATCTCAGCACCTTCCGCGGCAAGAATCCGCTGGTTAGCTATCCGCGCATTCCGGGGCATGAGATCGCCGCGACCATTGTGGAAGCCGGCGCCGACGTGCCGACGCGATTCGCCGAGGGCATGAATGTCACACTGTCACCCTACACGAGTTGCGGCCAGTGCGCTTCCTGTAAGCGCGGACGCGTGAATGCGTGTCAGTTCAACCAGACTCTGGGGGTGCAGCGCGACGGCGCCATGAAGGAGTTTTTCGTGGCGCACTGGAGCAAGCTGTATGTGGCCGAGGGCCTGGGTCTGCCGGAACTCAGCATCGTCGAGCCGTTGTCGGTCGGATTCCATGCCGCCGCGCGGGCGCGCGTGATGCGCGAGGACACCGTGGCCATCATCGGCTGCGGCGTAGTGGGTCTTGGCGCCATTGCGGCATCGGCATTCCGTGCGGCCCACGTGATTGCCATCGACGTGGACGACCGGAAGCTTGCGGTCGCCGGGCAGGCGGGCGCGGCGCATCTGATTAACAGCCGTACTGGCAACGTGCATGACGAGTTGTCGGCTCTCACGGGCGCACTCGGTCCCGACGTGGTCATCGAAGCCGTGGGATCTGCCGCCACGTTTCGTCTGGCCGTCGATGAGGTTGCCTTCACGGGCCGCGTGGTTTATATCGGCTACGCAAAGGAGCCGGTCGAATACGAGACGCGCCTGTTCGTCATGAAAGAGCTCGATATCATGGGCTCCCGCAACGCCCTGGATGAATTCGGAACGGTGATCGAAGCGCTTCGGCACGGACATTTTCCCGTGGAGAGCATTATCTCGAAGGTAGTGTCGCTCGATGAGGCGGGCGCGGCGCTCAAGGCGTGGAGCGACGATCCGGGGGCATTCGTGAAAGTGCAGGTTTCGCTGGACCAATTATGATGAAAATCGAGAAGTATACATTTGGCGTGGGCGACCGCTTCGCCCATCAGGCCAAAGCGCAGTTGCGTGCCTTTCAAATGGCCGCGGAACGCGGCGTCGATATTACGCCGGTCTGGAACAAGTCGAATCGCGAGCATCTGATCGTGGGATCGGAGCCTTCCAGCGTTGAGGCCGCGGCCGCCAGTGCAATCCGTGAGGCGGGCTGGAACAAGCCCTGGCACGTCGACGCCGATCACGTCAATCTGGATACGGTCGACCGGTTTATCGCGCCCAGCGATTTTTATACTCTCGACGTCGCGCACTTTATCGGCAAGCCGTCGCCCGACGCGGACATTCAGGCGTTTGTGGCGCGGCATCCGGAGTTGGTCGGCGCGCTCGCCATACCGGGAGTGGACAAGCCGATCGCGACCACGGCCGCATACGTGGCGGAGGTTGCCGCGAAATACCTCGCGGCGGTCAAGGCGGCGGGAGCGATCTACCGGCACATCGCGGCGAAGAAGGGCGCGGAGAAATTCATTACTGAAGTTTCAATCGACGAGACGGATTCGCCGCAGACGCCGCCGGAGCTGCTGATTATTCTCGCTGCCATTGCCGCCGAGAAGATTCCCATTCAGACCATCGCGCCCAAGTTCACGGGCCGCTTCAATAAGGGCGTCGATTATGTGGGGAACACAGCGCAATTCGCCATCGAGTTTTCAGACGATCTGGCGGTGATCGCCTATGCCATCGAAAAATATCGACTGCCGGAGACGCTCAAACTGAGCGTGCATTCGGGCAGCGATAAGTTTTCTATTTACGCGGCGATTCGGGGTGCCATCCGGCGCACCGGGGCCGGTTTGCATCTGAAGACGGCGGGCACCACGTGGCTCGAAGAGCTGATCGGGTTGGCCGAAGCCGGACCGGAAGGATTGGCGCTGGCGAAGGAAGTTTATGCGGAGGCTTTCGATCATAAGAAGGAGCTTTGCGAGCCCTACGCGGCGGTGATCGACATCGATTACTCGAAGCTGCCTTCGCCCGAAGAAGTGAACGGGTGGACAGCCGAGCAGTATACGGACGCGTTGCGTCATGTGCAGAAGAATCCGAATTTCAATCCGAATGTGCGCCAGTTGCTGCATGTGGGCTATAAGGTGGCGGCGAAGATGGGAGACCGCTATCTGAGTATGCTGCGGCAGAGCGAGGAATCGATTTCGCGGAACGTGACGGAGAACATCTTCGACCGGCATATCAAGCCGCTGTTCCTGGATTAGCAATAAACCCCGCAACTCGTCTGTTCAGCCGCCTGGAAGCAATAGACGTGGTGACATACGAAGTGGTCTTGTCGCGGGTGGCTCCCTGTGCTAACTTGTATACAAGTGAGCACAGAAACCCTTTCCATCCGCCTCGATCCCGCGACCAAGCAGCGCCTGGATGCTTTGTCCCGGCGTTCAAAGCGCTCGAAATCCTTTCTGGCCGCTGAGGCCATTGCCGCGTTTGTGGAGCAGGAAGAGTGGCAACTTGGCGAGATCCACGCCTCCATCGGTGAGCTGGAAGCAGGAAAGGCAGTAAGCCATGAAAAGGTGGCTGACTGGCTGAAATCGTGGGGGAGGGCTGGAGAGAAGAAAGCGCCGCGATGAATGTCGTCTGGTCGCCAACGGCCATCCGTCACCTTGTTGCGATCAGAAAATACATTGAGAAGGACTCGGATGCCACCGCCGCGCTCGTCGCCGGGCGAATCCTGAAGGCCATCGAACTTCTCCGGACACAGCCTGAAATGGGACGGCCGGGCCGCTTGGCTGGAACCCGGGAACTCGTGGTTTCCGGCACACCGTACATCGTTCCGTACCGGGTCAGGCGCGAGCGGATGGAGTTGCTTGCCGTGTTTGACGGACGCCGGCAGTGGCCTCGGCGCTTGTGAGCTTGGCCAGCAGGGCGATCCGGTCCGCGATGCGATCTTCCAGAATGCTTTCATGGGCGGCGTGTGCGCCTTCACCGACCGCGCCCAGGCCGTCGAGAGTCGGAACGCCCAGCGCGGCGGTGAAGTTGCCGTCCGAGCCGCCTCCGGTTGCGGATTCCTCGATATCGACACCCAGATCTTTCGCCAGTTTGCGGGCCAGCCGGAAGAGTTCGATCACGCCCTTGCTGCGCTCCAGCGGGGGACGGTTCAGACCTCCGGTCAGTTGCAGCGAGCACCGCTTGTCGAACGGTCTCAGCGAATGGAACTTCCTGTCGAGCGGGGCGAAATCCCGCAAGCGCGGGATGCGGATATCGATGTGCGCCTCCGCCTGCTCGGCGATCACGTTGGAGCGCGTGCCTCCCGATACGACGCCCGGGTTCACGGTAATGCCGCGCCGCAGAGCGGTGAAGCCGGCGATGCGCTCGATCTGACGCGCCAGTTCGACGACCGCGCTCGCGCCCTTTTCAAAATCGACGCCGGCGTGCGCCGCCACTCCAAGCACCGTGAGCCGATAGTCGCCGATCCCTTTGCGCGCGGTTTTGAGTTTGCCGGTGAGCCCTGTGCCCGGTTCGAGCACCAGCACGGCCTGGCTCTGTCTTGCATTCCGCTCGGTGAGCGCGCGCGAGGTCTTGCTGCCGGTCTCTTCATCCGAGTTGACTTGCAGAACAACATGGCGGCCAACCGGGATATCCAGTTCGCGGAGAGCCCGCATGGCGAAGACGAACATGGCGAGGCCAGCCTTCATGTCGAGAACGCCGGGACCCCAGAGGCGGCCTTCGGCCCGGCGGAACGGCATAGTGCGCAGCGTTC
>JBEKAQ010000114.1:0-14609 GCA_050015835.1 Bryobacteraceae bacterium
GGCGTATCCCTTCCGTATACCTTCGACGGCTTCCCGATAATCCTGCCGTTCCCACTCAAGAGCAGCGGCGAGAACGTCATCCAGCGCGGCTTCAGGGGCTTGCCCGTGTTGTTGGGCATAGTCGTTCAGCTGTGCGTGGCGTTCCGGTGAGAGATAGACTTCCATGCCACAAATGTAAGGATTGCCGGGGCTTATGTCAACTTCGCCGTCTGGCAAGGCGGGTTGGCCGACGGCGCTTGCCGGTCTGTCGTTCCCTGAAGGCCGGGAAAGCGTCAATCGGTGTGGTTCGGTCTCTTAACCTGATTTCCGACATTCGAATCTGCACAACCGTCGGCGCTGTACATTCGCGCGCCGCTATAATGACGATTGGCGCTGAGGTTCGAATGGGATCCGCAAAAGGCGGCGGCAAATCTCGCGAAACATGCGGTAACGTTCGAAGAAGCGGCGACCGTTTTCGGGATCCTCTCGGCCGGATTGCCACCGATCCGCGACATTCGATCGGCGAAGAACGATTCGTCCTGCTCGGCCTCTCGGGTACATTCCGATTGCTGGCCGTCATGTTCGCCGAGCGGGGAGACGGAATTCGCCTGATCAGTGCACGGCCGGCGACGCGCCGTGAGCGGAAGGAATATGAAGAAAGCGCGCAGCACAACTAAACAAGCCGGATCGTCCGGTGCCGACGAGATACTCCCGGAGTACGATTTCAGCCGCGCTCAGCCCAACAGGTATGCGTCACGCTACGCGGCGGGTAGCGTCGTGGTCGTGCTCGATCCCGATGTGGCGGCGGTGTTTCGGGATGCGGAAGAGGTCAATGAAGCCTTGCGCGCTTTGGCGGAACTAATTCAGAAGCGCAGGCCACGACGACGTGTTTGAGTGCGCACTTGCTGTCCGAGACGACAATCAAATCCGTCCCAGAGTGCGCAGATCTTCGCGGAATTCGTCCACTCCATAGTGGACTGGGATCTCTCGCTCGGCGAGCAGCGCCTGGAAGCCGAGGATGGTCGTCTCAGCGAGTCGGCTCGCCTGGGCGAGGGTCAGACGCTCACGCGCGAATAGCGTCAGGGCGAGCTCGAACTTCAGCTCAGCCTCGCTGAGATGAGTTGCGGAGAGCACGTCGTCTGTGATGGTTGACCGGCATCCTGATTGTGACCAATATAGCGCTTCACGGGTTATTTGTTGAGTTGCATTGCCAACTACAAATGTCTTCGATGATGATGGGAGGGATGTTTTTGAAAACCATCGCCCTCTTCGCCCTGCTCGCGGCAGGACTGCTTGCCGGATGCGGGACCAGTTCCCGGGGACCCGCCGGGAGTATGCACCAGACCATGACCGGCGTTTCCGAATCCGGCTACCCGGGTGGGCAGCCTAAGGACGCCGAAGCTCCCTCGCTCGCCAGCACCACGGAGCAGGAGCATTCGAATCCCGGTCCCAAGGTTCCGGTCGAATAGCGGGCTGTCGGCCGGAACAGGCGTCGACAAGAGTCTCGACGCGGCACGCTTGACCACTGGCGCAGCGGCATGGACAGTCTTATCCTGGATAAGGCTGCTGTTTCGTCTGCGTACCGGGTCAATGCGTGCGCCACGTCCCAAAAGCGCGGGCGGAAACGCCCACTCCACAGCTAAAGCGCCGCGAGAACTTCTTCGGCGTGGCCTTCGGGTTTCACATTATTGAAGATCTTCGCGATCTTGCCGTGGTCGATGACGAACGTGGTGCGCGCCACTCCCATCACCTTTTTGCCGTACATGTTTTTCTCTTTCATCACGCCGTATTTGTTGGCGATCTCTTTGCTGTCGTCGGCCAGCAGCGTGAAATTCAGATCGAATTTCTCTTTGAACTTCGCCTGCGCCTTGGTGGTGTCGGGCGAAACTCCCAGCACGGTGACGCCCTTCTTCGTGAACTTCTTCACGGTGTCGCGAAACTCGCAGGACTCGATGGTGCAGCCCGGAGTATCGGCGCGCGGGTAGAAATAGAGAACGATTTTTTCGTTCTTGTGCATTGACAGATCGAATTCCTCGCCCGTATCGGTGAGGACCTTGAATTCCGGAGCGGGATCGCCTTCTTTGAGCATTGCTTTCTCCTATCCTAATTTCGCTTTCAGGATCTCGTTGACAGCGGCGGGATTGGCCTGGCCGCGCGACGCCTTCATCACCTGGCCGACCAGAAATCCGATCACCGTGGTCTTGCCGCCCTTATATTGCTCCACCTGTTTTGGATTCGCTGCGATGACCTCGTCGACGATTTTCTCGAGCGCGCCCGAATCCGTAATAGTCTTCAGGCCTTGGCGTTCGACGATCGCCGCCGGCGCTTCGCCCGATTCGAACATCTTCGGCAGAACATCTTTGGCCAGCTTGCCGGTCAATTCGCCGCGCGCCACCATGCCCACCAGTTCACCCAGATGCCGGGCGGAAACGGGCGATTCGTGAATCTCTTTGCCGATGGATTTCAGGAGGCCCGCGAGGTCGCCCATGACCCAGTTCGCCGCCGCCTTGGCGTCCTTCGCAATCTCCGCGGCTTCCTCGAAAAATTCGGCGATAGCGCGGGTTGCGGTCAACACCTGCGCATCGTACTCGCGCAGCCCGTAAGCCTGCTGGAAGCGCGCACGCCTCGCGCCGGGCAACTCCGGCATAGTCTTACGAATCTCGGCTTGCCACTTGTCACTGATGCGCAGGGGAACCAGATCGGGCTCCGGAAAATAGCGATAATCGTGCGCCTGTTCCTTACTGCGCATGCCCACCGTGATGCCCGCATCGGGATTATAGAGGCGCGTTTCCTGGTGGATGCTGCCGCCCGCTTCGATCACCCCGACCTGACGCGCGATCTCATAATCGATGGCCTGTTTAAGGAAGCGGAATGAATTGAGATTCTTGACCTCGACCTTGGTGCCGAACTCAGGGGCGCCCTTCAGCCGCACCGACACGTTGGCATCGCAGCGCAGATGCCCCTTCTCCATATCGCAAGTGGAAACTTCCACGAACTGAATATTCTGCTTAAGTTCGGTTACGTAGGCGAAGGCTTCGTCGGCCGAACGCATGTCGGGCTCGCTGACGATTTCGATGAGCGGCGTGCCGCTGCGGTTGAGATCCACATAGGTGAAGCGATCCGAATCCCGGAAGCCTTCATGCTGGCTCTTACCCGCATCGTCTTCCATGTGGACGCGCGTGACGCCGATGCGGCGCTCGACTCCAGCCACCACAATGTCGACCCAGCCGCGCTCGGCCAGCGGTTCGTCATACATCGAAATCTGGTAGCCCTTGGGGAGGTCCGGGTAGAAATAATTCTTGCGCGCGAATCGGGAAACGGGCCGGATGGCGCAGTTCAGCGCCATGGCGCCTTTGATGCCCAGTTCCACGGCTTCGCGGCTCAGCACGGGCAGCGCGCCGGGAAGTCCCAGACACACCGGGCAGACGTTGGTGTTGGGAGAAGCGCCGAAACTGGTGGGGCATCCGCAGAAAATCTTGGTTCGCGTGGCGAGCTGAACGTGGACTTCGAGCCCGATGACCGGTTCGTATTTGGCAATCGCCTCGGGCGGGGCCAGGTCCATGTTTGCGGTCTGCATAATCTTCTCCAGTGTAGTGCCTGAACCCCGATGCTATGATTCGCCTGAGCGACGTTTTGATCTCCGACAGGAAACCCCGAACCAGCGCTCTGCTGCGGCAACTTGGCCTGGTGAGCGCCACTGCGCTTGTGGTTTCGAACATGATCGGCACCGGCATCTTCACCACTACCGGCTTCATGATCGGCGATCTCGGCGACGCGCGCATCGTGCTGCTGGTATGGGTGGTGGGCGCGCTCTTCGCGCTCTGCGGAGCGCTCAGTTATTCCGAACTCGGCGTCAATTTTCCCAGCTCCGGCGGCGAGTACGTCTATCTGACGCGCGCGTTCGGCCCGGCCTGGGGATTCATGACCGGCTGGATCTCTTTCTTCGCGGGCTTTTCCGCGCCGGTGGCGGCCGCGGCGCTGGCGTTTGCGGATTATGCGGGCTATTTCAACCCCGCGCTCAGACAGGCGAACGAGAAATGGACCCTCGGATCCGGCGCTTTTTCGTTACGCTTCGGCGGCGCGCAGTTTCTGGCCTGCGCGCTGATCGCGTGTTTCACCGTCATCAATTTTTTCGGCGTCAAACGGGTGGCGCGCGTGCAGAACGTGCTGACGGGCACCAAACTTCTGGTGATCGGGGGACTGATGGCGGCTGGTTTCACGGTGGGCCACGGCGACTGGTCGCACCTCTGGACACCCGCCGTCCGCACATCCGCCAACCCCGTGCCGATTGCGTTCGTGATCAGCCTGCTCTGGGTGATGGTGGGTTACAGCGGATGGAACGCGGCCACTTATGTCGGCGAGGAAGTGCAGCGCCCGGATCGCACGCTGCCGGCCGCGCTGGGGATTGGCACGGGGATTGTGAGCGTCGCCTACCTCGGGCTCAACCTGCTCTACATTTACGCGACACCGCTCGAACAGATGAAGAACGTCGTGGCCATCGGATCGCTCGCCGCCGCTAATCTTTTCGGCCCGAATGTGGGAGGCGTGTTCGCCGCGCTGATGGCGGTGTCGCTGATGTCGACCGTCAACGCGATGGTCACCATCGGTCCGCGCGTTTACTACGCGATGGCGCATAACGGGGCTTTTTTTCGTTTCGCCGGCACGGTGAACGCGCGCTGGCATACGCCGGTCAACGCCATCGTGATGCAGGGAATCTGCGCCATGCTGATGACGCTGACACCGTTCCCGCAGCTTATCATCTATATCGGATTCAGCCTGACTTTCTTTACCGTGATGGCGGTCGCTTCAGTTTTCATCTTTCGCCGCCGCCCGGACTGGCAGCGGCTGCGCGCCGTCGATTTCTGCTTCCCGCTGATTCCGGGCGCATACATCGCGGTGGGGATCTGCATGATCGTGTACGGGATCATCTGGGCGCCGGTTCCGTCCATCACGGCTCTGGCCACGATTCTGGCCGGGGGCGCGGTGTATCACCTGAGCGCGCGGCGTTAGCGGCTTGGGCGGGCCCTGCGGTATTGCCAATAGAAGCCGGCGGCAAAGATCGGAAGCGAGACACACAGAGTGCGCCACAGGTGCCAATGGACCACGAAGAAGACGGCGCCATCTGTCAGGAGGCGCCGGCCAGGGCCGCCGAGGAAGATTACGCCAGCGATCAGCGCGGCTACGGTGAGTGCCAACATTCCGGCGAGGAAGTTTTTCAGGCAGACCATCGACTCTGGGCCTGAAGTCAAAAATAGCAGACGCGTAACTGAGCAGATCGCCGGGCTTGCCCGCGCGTTGATGGCGGAATATAATCAAGCTGTGTTTGGGAGGCAATCAGTCTCGGAGAGAGTGCTTCGTTGCTCCTTCTGCCACCAGACGGAGGAAGCCGTGGGCGATTTAATTCCTTCGCCCTCCGACGGACTCATCTGTATCTGCGCTCAGTGCGTTGCGGTCTGCAACGGAATCCTCGATCGCCGCGGCAAGGAAGACCAGGGTCCTTTAGTGTCCGAGGAACCAATCGCCCCGGTGCGTTTGCACAGAAATAGAACCACGACCGTCCGACACTCGGCAGGGTGGTCCGATCTTCTTAAACCCTGGCGACGACGCGTAGAGCGATCTCGCTCATCCTGAGTGGGGACGCCCGCGGACGATTCGCCCGCCAGCAGTCCTATGCGTGGCTCGCGGTAGTCGCGCATGGAAGATTTCCCAAATTTCCGGCGCTGTCGAACTCCAATTCGAAACGCGGTCCTGCGACAGAAAGCATGGGGTTCTGCGCGATCTCGTCCGTCAGATTTTCGCTGAGGGCCAGAGTTCCCAGCTCCATCGTGTTGTGAATCCACGCCACGGTCACGTCGTCCCGATTAAATTTCCCCACCGTCGAGGCCACGCATTCGAAGCATTCGCGGTCGGAGGGGAAATGCAGGGGCGTCCTGACCAGGGGTAGATTTCCCGAAGTCATGGCATTCACGCGGCCCGCGTTGACGTCGAGTTTCTCGAGCACGCGGTCATGCAGCACATCCGCCGCCCCGATGCCGTTGCCGTTGCCGGAACTTAATTCGGAAAGATCGCGCACGAAGATGCGTTCGATGACGGGCGTATCGGGCCATGGATTGTACTGGGCGAGAACGCCGCGGTTGATCACTTTCAGATCCATGCCGGTGCCGCTGATGTTCTTGCCCATCTCATCCACAATCAGCACGTCCACCGCGGGCACGGGGATGCGGCCCATCCAGGACTTGACGGTGACCAGCAATTTCTCTTCGCGCTCGATCAGGTTTTCGGCGGGCAGCGCGGCCACCATGGCGGTGTCGTGATACGCATCTTCAAGAATGCCGAGGCCGCCCAGCACCTTACCGGATGCGAGAACGCGCGTGGCGACAGAGCGGATGGACGCTTCCATGCCGTGACGCCGCGCGTGCCCGTGCACCGATTGCGCGCCGTAGATTTTACCCAACCCGATGGCCACCATCTTGGCCACGCCGCTCTCGATCGCGCCCGCGAAACTGGTGTGCCACTTTACGCGGCTCACCAGAAAAACTCCGTCGCTCTGCCAGGCGTCGCGGCCGGCAAAGGCTTCAATTCCGAGTTCGGTGCGTCCCAGTGAAACCACTTCGAAGCTGCTCTCGACGGGACAGCCCATGGTGGATTCGTCGATGCCGTAATGCGTGAGAACGCTCGCCTGGCCCTCCGCCGTGCCCGCTCCGTGGCTGCCCATGGCGGGGAACAGAAACGGTCGCATGCCCTCCGCGGCGAAGTAATCGACCACGGCGCGCACGATGACCGCGATGTTCGAGATGCCGCGGCTGCCGACACCGATCGCGACGCGCGAGCCTTTACTCAAGCGGGAGGCGAGACAACTTGCCGTCAACTCGTTGGCGACGGCGCGCGGAATATCGGGGAGGGCTCGATGGGGAAAGTTCTGGCGGATGGGGATGAGCACGCTGCAACTATCTTAAACAGGCGCCGAATTGAAGTGATAGACTTTCCCCATGAATTTGATCTCTTTAACCCGAGGCGCGGCGGTGTTCGCGGCACTGGCCGCCGGTTTATCCGCGCAGACCGTCTTCACGGAAAACTTCGAATCCGGCAAGCTCGACCCGGCGGTGTGGGACCAGCGCGTCATGGGCACGGCCACCATCGCCGTCGAGCCCACCGACGGAGCGCATGGCAAATACGCGCTGCACGTCCACTATCCCGATATGGCGGCGGGCAGCTACGCCTTCGCGGTAGCCACGCACCTGCCGGATTCCGTCCGCACACACTTCTTCGGCCGCGCGTATATGAAGATAACGCCGGGTCTGGGGACGACGCACAATCCGCTGATCTTCGCCGGCGAAAACGGCTGGCAGATTTCGAAGTTCGACGAAATCGGCACTTCGCGGGGAATGTTCATGCCATCGTTCCAGGAGAACAAATCGGCACGCGGACAAGGGCGCGGGGAAGTCACTTATCGCAGCGATACGCCGCCTCCGTTCGACCGCTGGTTCCTGCTCGAATGGGAATTCAACGACAATCCTTCGCAGATCACCTTGTGGCTGGACGGCGAGAAGGTGATGAACACGATGAACGGCGAAAAGGTGGATACGGTGAAATTCGAATGGCCCAAAGGCAGCGGGACGACCTCGAACCTGGTGGGCGGATTTACCGAGTTTGGATTCGGCTCCCGCGTGTGGGGCGCGCCGCCCAAGGGCTTCGATGTGTACTACGACGACATCGCCATCGGCACCAGCCGGATCGGACCGGCGAAATAGGGAAGCTCACTGGGACGCGGGCACGAACGTCACATTGATGTACATCTGACGTTCGCCCCGCGTATAGCCGAAGTTCATCTTCTGCACCGCGTCGAGCGCAGGCTGCCCGAGTGCCGGATTCGAGGCCGCCGACAGCTCTTCCTCGACCACATGGCCTTCGCCATCGATTTCCGCGTGAATCACCACCGGCTGCATGCCGCCCGCGGCTAACGCGCTGGTCTGGTTGATGCTGGTCCGCATAAATCCTTCGAGCGTAACCGGCGGAGGGTTGGTGGTCATTCCGGGTGTTGGGACCAGCGACGCCTCGTCGGCCGCACTGGTGTCGACGATGGTGAAGGACGCATCGGCCGCGGGAGATCCCCCTGTATAGATGGTGATCCGGTTGGGTGTGGGGCGCCCGTGGAATTGCTGATTGGCGCTGTAGTCGAAGTACGCGTACGTGCCCGGCGCGATGGAATGAACCTGAATCGTTCCCGAAGCGTCGTCGATGCAGTATTCGTCTTCTTCCCAAAGGCGCGATCGGGACTCGGCGGCGTCGCCCGCGTTGCCTCCCGCCAATAGAACGCACGTCGCAGGTTTACCGTTCCATTGAATGGGAGCGGTGCGAATCCGGGCGTTGCCGCCAGGCCCGCCGAGGGCCCAGAAAATTTCGTTGCGCACCATCATAGCCCGGTTGGGGATGACGGCAATGTGGGTGTCCTCATAAAGCTGGCCGCGCGACAGAATACGCACGTGCGAGAAATTGCCCAGCTGCACGGTCCAGCGCCATTTCTGCCCGTTGAGCCAGGTTTCCGTGAGTTCGCCCGGTCCGGTACCGGCGACATTTCCGCTGGCTGTAAACGACACGTTGAAGCGATAAGGCCGCTCCCCTCGGGCGTGACGCATGCCGAATTGCTGCCTGGCCCGTTCCATCAGGAGCAGCGCGTTGGTACGCTGTGCGGGCGTGGTGGCGACCTGAATCCCGCCGGTTACGGGTTCATGCGGATCGACGACGGGGGGCTCGGCTTGAGATGCGGCCAGCAGCGCCGTCGCCAAACCATATGCGATCGCTATTCTTAGTGCAGTCATCGTACCTTATAAATTAAGTACCGTCCCCAGCAAAGTCAACGGGGCCTGGGGCAGTGGGCTACTTTGAAAATCGTTTGATTATTTTCGCGCGACAACCGTAATGAAGTAATGGAGCGTTGCGCAGCTAATGCACTGTCCCTTTGGTATATCGGCGGGACCTATGAGGATTGTCTGTTGTCCGGGACGAACGGCACGATACAGGGTAGTGCGTTTTGAATGACGAATGAGGGAGAGCGCATTTCCCGCTCCCGTATTTCCGTGATAAGGGCGATCTTGTGGAATCTCCAGAACCGCCAACTCACCCACAGCGAGAGTTGTGTTTCCCTCCAAAGTCAGCGGAGTTGGTTTATCGGCACTCCTGGCATCACTTGAAATCAGGCATCCGAAAATGATCAACAGGCCACAGACTCTCATCTGGTCTCATTGTATCGCTCACGCGGCCTGTCTTTCCGCCTCGTTCCGGGAGATTTTCAAAGTAGCCCCTGCCGGGGTTTGACGGCGCTTCGGGCGGTCCGGTAGACTTAAGGATTGGTCCAACGCGCAAATTACCCGCGCCTCATCAAACCGGAGAGTGCATGGCAGAAGTCCAAAAGTATCTTTTTACGTCCGAATCGGTAACCGAAGGTCACCCGGATAAAATCGCCGATCAGATTTCCGACGCGGTTCTCGACGCGGTCCTCGAGCAGGATCCTTATGGGCGCGTCGCCTGCGAGGTGCTGGTCACGACCGGCATCTGCGTGGTTTCGGGAGAAATCACTACTACCTGTTATGTAGACGTGCCCCGCATCGCGCGCGAAACCATCCGCGATATCGGCTACACCGATGCGGCGTTCGGCTTCGATTGCAAAACCTGCGGCGTTTTGAATACTATTCAGAGCCAGTCGCCCGACATCGCCATGGGCGTGGATACAGGCGGGGCCGGCGATCAGGGGCTGATGTTCGGCTATGCCTGCGACGAGACCGATGAGCTGATGCCCTTGCCGATTCAGTTGGCCCATCGGCTGACCGAGCGGCTCTCGGAAGTGCGTAAGTTCGGTTCGCTGACTTACCTCCGGCCGGATGGCAAGAGCCAGGTTTCGGTGGAATACGTGAACGGCAGACCCTCCCGCATCGACGCCATCGTGATTTCGACGCAGCATGGCGAGGACGTGACCACCGAACAACTGAGGCTCGACGTGCGCAAGCATATTATCGACGCGGTGGTGCCGCAGGACATGGTGGATGCGAATACCAAGTACCACATCAATCCGACCGGCCGTTTCGTGATCGGCGGACCGCATGGGGATACCGGGCTGACGGGGCGCAAGATTATCGTCGATACCTACGGCGGCATGGGCCGTCACGGCGGCGGCGCTTTCTCGGGCAAGGATCCGACGAAGGTGGACCGCTCGGCGTGCTACATGGCGCGGTACATTGCGAAGAATCTGGTGGCCGCCGGCCTCGCATCGCGCGCCGAAGTGCAGCTCGCTTACGCCATCGGCGTGGCGGAACCGGTGTCGGTGATGGTGAATACTTTCGGCACGGGAACCATCCCCGAAAGCCAGATGACCAGGCTGATCCGCGAGCATTTCCCGCTCACGCCCAAGGGCATTATCGACCACCTGCAGCTGCGCCGGCCGATCTATAAGAAGACGGCGGCGTTCGGTCATTTCGGACGTTCCGATGCGTCGTTCACGTGGGAATTGACCGATAAGGCCGAGGCGCTGCGGGCCGCCGCGCATCACGAAAGAACCGCCGAAGCCGTCGCCGCCCGGTAGCCGGGGGCGCACCAAACGTGGTGCAATAGAAGTCATGACGAGCAAGTCAGTCCTGACGCCGGTGGAACTTCTTTACGAAGAGGATTTCATCGCGTGGACCGAACTCATGGCTACGCAGCTTGAGAATCGTGACGTCGCCGATCTCGATTGGGATCACCTTGCCGAGGAGATTCGCGACTTGGGACGAAGCCAGAAGAGTGCCTTGATGTCCAACCTGGTGAATTTGCAATTGCACCTGATCAAGTTGGAGATTCAGCCGGGACGCCGCTCCCGATCATGGGAAGACTCGATATCGAATAGGCGGGTCAGAATCGACGCCCTTTGCGAATCGGTCCCGAGTTTGCGCGTATATATGAAAGAGATTTTCGAGCGATGCTACGAGAAGGCATATCGTGGCGCGCTCGTCCAAACGCGTCTGCCCGCTGGCACTCCTTATACTCGATGGCCGCTCGAGAAGGTTCTGGATCTCGGCTTTCTCCCCGAGTAGCCGTTACGATTTCACGCCCACGGCCAGGATCGTTTCAAAGGCGGGCGGCTGTTTTTCGTGGTCGACGATCCAGCTCTGAACGCTTTCAAATCCGGCGCGCGTGAGGAATCCGCGCAGTTCCACCTCGGAGAACCCCAGCCAGGTATCGGCATACAACTCACGCGCCTGTTCGAAACCATGCCGCTTGAGATCGAGCACGACGATGCGGCCGCCGGGTTTCAACAGCCGGTAAGCCGCCTCAACCGCCCGCTGCGGATGCAACGCATGGTGCAGACTCTGGCTGAAGAATGCCAGGTCCACGCTCGCATCCGCGATGGGCGGGGATTCCAGATCGCCCAGCCGGTATTGCAGATTGGCGATGCCGTTTTCCAGCGCCAGCTTCGTTCCGAACTCCACCATATTGGCGGAATTATCCACCGCGATTACGCGCTCGGCGCGCTGCGCCAATAATTGCGAGAACGTGCCCTCGCCCGCGCCCAGATCGGCGATTACCATGGGCGGCATCAACTGCAGCAGGGTTTCCGCCAGGCCTTTCCACGACCGGCCCGGCACGTAATTGCGTCCGAACTTTCCGGCCAGTTCGTCGAAGTAACCGCGCACCTTGTCGCGCCGCTTTTCGAGCACCAACTGAAGCGCCTGGGCATCTTCGGCGGCTTCCGGCACTTCGTTTCCGGCGGCATGCAGCAACTCGACCAACTGCCGGTCTTTCAATTGATAGAGGCTGTTCTTACCCTGTTTGCGATCCTCGACCAGCCCAGCCTGCTTCAGCTGCGACAGGTGGGTCGAAATCCGGCTCTGCCCCATGCCAAGGATCTCCTGCAACTCCGCCACGGACAGTTCCTCGCGATCGAGCAGGAGCAAAAGCCGCAGCCGGCTCACGTCGGCCAGCAAACGAAGCGATTTCAGGATTGACGCCACAGTGGTCTTAAAGCTAATATATCAACATATCGGGATTCATTGATATAAGGAGATAAAACTTGAGCACAGCCACCCTGCCGCAGCTGGAAATCGACTATAAAGTCGCCGACATGAAACTGGCCGATTGGGGCCGCAAAGAGATCACCGTAGCCGAGAAGGAAATGCCCGGCCTGATGGCCATCCGGCAGAAATACGCCTCGACCAAGCCCCTCGCCGGAGTGCGCGTTTCGGGCTCGCTGCACATGACGATTCAGACCGCGGTTCTGATTGAAACGCTGGTCGATCTGGGCGCCAGTGTGCGCTGGGCGAGCTGCAATATTTTCTCGACGCAGGACCACGCGGCGGCGGCCATCGCGGCGGCCGGAGTTCCCGTCTTCGCATGGAAGGGCGAGAGCCTTGAAGACTACTGGTGGTGTACCGATCAGGCGCTCACTCACGCGGACGGCCTGGGACCGGAACTGATTGTCGACGACGGCGGCGATGCCACGCTCTTCATCCACAAAGGCTATGAGCTTGAGAACGGCAGCGACTGGGTCGATACGCCGTCCGGCAACAAAGAAGAGCAGGTCATCAAGGATCTTCTGAAGAAGATTCACGCGTCGAATCCCACGCGTTGGCACAACGTTGTGAAAGATTGGAAGGGCGTTTCCGAAGAGACCACGACGGGCGTGCACCGGCTCTATAAGATGCACGAAGCGGGCGCGCTGCTGGTGCCGGCGATCAACGTGAACGATTCGGTGACGAAATCGAAGTTCGACAATCTCTACGGCTGCCGCGAATCGCTGGCCGACGGCATCAAGCGCGCCACCGACGTGATGGTGGCCGGCAAGGTGTGCGTGGTCTGCGGTTACGGCGACGTCGGCAAAGGTTCGTCGCATTCGCTGCGCGGACTGGGCGCGCGCGTGATTGTCACCGAGATCGACCCCATCAACGCTCTGCAGGCCGCCATGGAGGGCTTCGAAGTCACCACCATCGAAGAGACGCTGGGCCGCGGCGACATCTACGTCACGACCACCGGCAACGTGGCGGTGATCACCCTTGAACACATGCGCCATATGAAGGATCAGGCCATCGTCTGCAACATCGGCCACTTCGACAGCGAGATTCAGGTGGATCGCCTGAATCGTTCCGATGCCACGAAGATCGAGATTAAGCCGCAGGTGGATATGTACACGTTCCCGGCCGGTAACAGTATTTTTGTGCTGGCCGAAGGGCGGCTGGTGAACCTCGGTTGCGCCACAGGTCATCCGAGCTTTGTGATGTCGAACAGCTTCTCGAACCAGACCCTGGCGCAGCTTGATCTGTGGAAGAACAGGCATAGCTATCAGCCTGGCGTTTATGTTCTGCCCAAGAAGCTGGACGAAGAAGTGGCCCGGCTGCACCTCGAAAAGATTGGTGTGAAGCTGACGACGCTGACGCCGGAGCAGGCCGAGTATATCGGTGTGCCCGTGGAAGGGCCTTACAAGCCGGACCATTACCGGTACTGATTATTGATACTCTCGTTGTATCAATGATTGCTCGTCTCACGCTGTTAATGGGCGTCGCTGCGTTTGGCTACGCCCAGACCGGCCAGTCCGATTTCGTTCAGCAATGCGGTTTTTGTCACGGCCGCGATGCTGGCGGCGGGGAAGACGGGCCCGATCTGACCCGGTCGAAGCTGGTTGCCGAGGACAAGGACGGAGACAAGATCGGCCCTGTGGTGCGCAACGGGCGTCCCCAGACCAGCATGCCGGCATTCACCGTGTCCGATGCGCAACTGACCGCGCTCGTCACCTATATCCATGCCCGCAAGGCTA
This sequence comes from Bryobacteraceae bacterium, assembly GCA_050015835.1. GTDB lineage: Bacteria > Acidobacteriota > Terriglobia > Bryobacterales > Bryobacteraceae > BOG-234. The sequence continues at coordinate 13,757 of JBEKAQ010000114.1, forward strand.
TCGCCGACTCCCTGAATGGCCAGCGCCGGGGCGTGGATGTGGCCGACCTTCAGACCGGCGACGCCCAGGCCGGTAAGCAATATTTCAACGGCGCAGGCAACTGTAAATCATGCCACTCGCCCACCGGAGACCTCGCCGGAGTGGCCACGCGACTTGAAGGATTGAAGCTCTTTCAGCGTTTGATGTACCCGAGAGACGCCCGGGCAACAATGGCGGTCACGCTTCCCAACGGCGAAAAAATCACCGGCGACCGTGCCTATCAGGACGAATTCACGGTGGCCCTGCGCGATGCCGCCGGGAGCTATCGCTCCTGGCCCGCGAGCAAAGTGAAGGTTACTGTCGACGACCCGGCGCAGGCGCATGCCGATCTTCTCGCGAAATACACCGACGAGGATATCCACAATCTGATGGCCTACCTGCAGACACTGAAACAACCGAGTGGAGCCAAATAAATGATTCGGGTTACGATCGCCGCGCTGCTCTTTGGGGGCTTGCTGTTCGCCCAGGGAACGACATCCGGCCAGGGAACGACATCCGGCCAGGGAACGACATCCGGCCAGGGAACGACATCCGGCCAGGGCACGACATCCGATATGCTGCTGAAGCCTCCCGCCGATACATGGCCCGGGTATCACGGCGATTACTCCGGCCAACGGCACAGCAGCCTGACGCAGATTACGGAGCGCAATGTGGGCGATCTCGGCCTCGCCTGGGCTTTTCAGACCGGCCAGACCGGCGCCATCAAATCTTCTCCGCTGCTGGTCGACGGCGTCCTGTATATGACGGTGACCGATAACGTCTGGGCGGTCGATGCGCGCTCCGGCCACCAGATCTGGCATTACACCTACCCGCC
>JBEKAQ010000115.1:0-13713 GCA_050015835.1 Bryobacteraceae bacterium
CCACGCGATTCATGGGGCAGAACAGATCGCGATCCTTGTTCCAGGTCAGATCGGCCGGATCGAGCATGCGGAACTTGCCGTACGTGATCAGAAGCACGATCGCCTGGGAGTTCTCGTTGGTGTCGTGGTTGTCGACGATGCCGCGCGCATTCGGTCCCCAGACCTTGCGGGGAGTGGTATCGCACTCGGGATTGGGCTGGCCCGCGCCCTTCAGCGGCTGGGCGATCGCCTTGCCCGCCGCCATGACCACCAGGGCGTCGAAGCCCTTAATGGGAATTTTGTCGCCGGCCTTCACGACGATATGTTTGGCCTTGGCCGTGAGGGCATTGTACGCGTCCACGTTTTTAATCGTCGAAGCATTCAGCTGAACGTTGGCGCCGTGGTCCACGAAGGTTACGATGGGAATCTGCGCCGCCAGCGGCGGAACCCCGCCCACGTGGTCTCCGTCGTAGTGCGACACCACCATATAATCGATCTTCTTAACCCCCGCCGCTTTGCAGGCGTTCACAATGCGGTCCACATTGGCCGGAATACCAGCGTCGATCAGCATGGTCTCTCCGGTGGGCGAAACAAACAGAGACGACTTCCCGCCCACATCGATGACATACATATCAAGGGTCTTAGCCGCGTGCAGGGCCGCGCCCATCCATAGAGCCATCAGCACAACAACCGCCGGCATTCGTATCCATTTCAGCGTCCACATCGTCGGGTAGTCCTTTTTTGACGTTGGGGAAAGAGATCCCGCGGGGATTCTATCACGCGCCGAATCCCCGCGCGGAGGAACACATTACTTCAACTTCAGTTCGCGCATGGTTTTGGTTCCCAGCACCTCGCGGATTTTGGAGCGGTTGTCGACGCCCTGCAACTGTTGCGCATCGTCCTGCCCGAGGACGCGGCGGTCCAGCACGTCGATCTTCTCTTCATTCGCTTCGAGCGAAGTCAGGCTGTCGCATTCGCGCATGATCAGCATGTTCCAGGACGAGGCGTCGTCGTCGAAGGTACGCAGGATTTTATAGGACTTCATATATTTCGCCTTGACCTCGGCCTCCTTCTTGAATTCCCCATCGAGAAATTGAAGATAGGCTGTAGTGGCGATAGATCTGGCCGAAAACGGGGACGGCAAGCAGCGTGGCAACGAGAACAATCCAGAGCTTTTTCGGGGTGCGCTTCATAAATTTTCCTATGTGCCGTGCCCGACCTCGGGAGCCCCGGTTTGCCTCAGCGTTTTTCCCAGACGACTCCGCGGCGCTCCAGTTCCTCTTCGATCTGCGCGGAAGATTGGAACTGGACGGCGTCGATGCCCTGTGCGCGGGCGCCCTCCACGTATTCGGCGATATCGTCCGTGAAAAAACATTCTTCGGGCCGGCATTGCGCCTCGGCGACGGCCTTTCGATAGATGACCGGCGAGGGTTTCATGGCGCCGACCTCGTACGACAGTACAAAGGCGTGGAAGTGCCGCAGCAGCGGGTAGCGGGCACGGATCATTTCGAAATGGATGGCGTTGGTGTTGGAGAGGAGGATGAGCCGGTAATCACGTCGCAGCGCGCGGAGCAGATCCTCCGGCACCAGCGTTTCGGGAAGAAAAATGGAACTCCAGATTTCGCAAAAGTCCTCATAAGAGGCCTGGAGATTCAGTTGTGCGGAGAGCTGCGCCACAAAATCGCGCGGCTCGATCTGGCCGGATTCGAAGCGGCGGACCAGGCCGGTAGGTGCGATGCGGCCGGGAATTTCGGCGGCCGGAATGCCGCAAAGCGCTTCCATGCGCCTGTAGCCGCGCTGGAAATCGAAGGGCACGATGACGCGGCCGAGGTCGAAGATAATGGCTTTGATCGCCACTCTCATCCCTCCTATGGTAGCCTCGGGAAGTCTTTGACCGACCTCACTCGTACCGGCTTCGTCGTCCTTGGCGCCGTATTTTTCGTCACCTGCGCGATCACGGTCGTCACCGGCGGGACGGCGCTGATCACGGTGCCGGCGATGATTTTGTTCGGCATCCCGGCGCGTACCGCTCTGGCCACGAACATGGTCACCCTGACGCTGATGAGCATGGGGGGAACGCTGCCGTTCCTGCGGGGCAACACGCTGGACCTGCGGCGTGCACCGGGCCTGATCGCCCTGACGCTCATGGGCTCGATCCTGGGGGCGATGCTGGTGTTCCTCGTGCCGGCCGAGATCCTTCCGCTGATCATTCCCATCGCTATGCTGGTAGTGCTGGGGTTTCTGCTGGCCAACCCGCGGCAGGGGCTCACCGAGGCTCCGGCGCCGCCGCGGGGGCGCGTCCGGACCGGGTATCTGGTGGCGTTCGCGCTGGCGATGTCGAGGCTGATGAATATCGCATCGTCGCTGATCGCGAGCGGCGTCTTTGCGTGGCACGGCGCCGTCGAGTAGACCCTTGCCCTTCCCATGGGATGCGTGGCGTTTGCGGGTGCGTCAGGGGGCGCGCACTGGGCGCGCCGCGTCCCCGAGAGGCTGCTGCGGGCGGTCTTCGTGACCGCCGTGGCAGCCCTGGCTTTGAAGATCGCTGATCCTCGACGTACCCTGGCCGCGGCTGTGATAACCGGACATGCGGCTACCCGCCGCTTTGCCGAGCCGCGACCGTCAGGGAGCGGACTGGAGGCGTGGCGCCTGGCTTAGCTCGGCAGCCCCGGGATCAAGGACGATAACGTTCGAGGTGGCTTGTAACCGTGCGGCGTACTTGCCGCGGACCAGTGCCCCGAAGTCGGACAGTTTGTATTCCGGGCGAAGGGTCCCCGCACCGACTCTGTTAGCCTTCTTGATAGATCTCCCTTTGCGCGCGCGTTGCCTCGCGGGCGGTGATGATTCGAATCGAGTCGTCCTGGTCCGTTGTGGGACACCACTAAGGAGGCGCCCGGAAGACGCTATGCCAAATGTCACGAAACGGATCTCTTCGCATGATCGGGGTCGCTGCCGGTTGCCGACAACGGATCAAAGAACACGCTCGCTGCTTCGTCGAAGGGTACGCCGTGCTTTCGCAGGTTCCGGGCGGCCTTCAGGGCATGCTATGCGGCCCCGGGTAGTATATGCGGCGCGCTGAGTTATTGCTTTCGAAGGATGCTCGTGATTGTCCGGCCCGTGCGGGTGTTGCGGGCCTCAAGGGTCATGCTTTGGCCGTCGGGCGATACGGTGTACCGCGTGGTACCGAGGACCTTATCTCCGTTCAGGTCCGTCTCCTCGATGCTGTTCGGGCCAAGCCGCTTCAGAGTAACCTTGTCCCACGTTCGCGAACCCGCAACGGGATACACTTTGCCATCCAGCTTCGCGTCGTAGTGTTCGCCCGTTGCCGAACTCCATTTCAGGCCGTCGGCGGTTTGTTCGAAGGTGTTCAGCAACGCGTTTTCGGATAAGCTCACCATTTTATCCGGCACCCACGAACCCGAGACGATATGCATGCCGGCCATGCTGTTCCCGACGCGCTTCGATGTGGTGGTCGAGGTCACCGGTTTATCGCTGGCTGCGGGATAGCTGGTGCCCTCGTTAGTCCGGGTTGCGCCATCGGACGAGACGGTGTACTTCGCCCGGGAGAGAATCTTGCCCGCTTTCTTAGCGATCAATTCAGCGGAGCGGTCGTCGATGATTCGAACGCTCAGCGTGTCGAAGCCAGGCTGCCCCGGCACAGCCTGGTCCGTGCCATCCGCTTTAACGGTATAAGGCGGGTTGCAGGAAAGGCACTTGTAAATCCCGTTCGAGAGCTCAATCCTGGTGGGTTTCCCGGAGGCCTTCCTTGTAGTGATGTCTTCCTTCCAGGTACCCGTAAATGGTTCCGCCGCCAGCATGGGCAGCGCGCTGAATAGTAACGCCGCGCACAGTAGTTTCATCTTTTCTCCTTTTTGGGTCAGCAGTTCAGTGGGCCCGGAGAACGGCTGTACGGTACAAGTTAGCACGTTTTCCGGGCGCCACTACCCCGGCGGACGCACGGCGCAGAGGCTTTGGAATAGACTTAACTCGGATGGGTCCGCGTTGCCTCACGTTGGGATTGCTCTTCTGTTGCGCCGCTTCGGCGCCCGCCGCTTCGGCGCAATACAGCCGGCGCGTCTGGCGCAGCGAAGACGGTTTGCCACAGAACAAGATTCAGGTGATTTCGCAGACTCCGGAGGGCTATCTGTGGATCGGCACTTCGGGTGGCCTGGTGCGCTTCGACGGCGTCCGCTTCGTGGTCTTCGACCGCTCGAATACGCCGGCGCTGCACGAGGACAGCATCCTCTCGCTCTGCGCGGCGCGCGACGGCTCGCTCTGGATCGGCACCGAGGGCGGCGGCATCGCCCGTATGAAGGATGGCGTTTTTTCCGAATTCGGAGCTAAGGATGGGCTCACCAACGGATTCGTCAGGGCGATCACGGAAGACCGGCAGGGGCGCTTTTGGGCGGAGAGCGATCACGGCTTCTTCCGGTTTGAGCGCGGCCGCTTCACGCCTCTCGCGGCGCCGCCGGACACGAGAATCCGCATCGCGTACCAGGACCGAGCTGGTAATGTGTGGTTCGGCACCAGCCGCGGCCTGTTTGTCCTGCGCGACGGCCGGATGGTTCGGGCGAGGCCGGAAGACGCGGCTCTGGGCAGTATTGCGACCATCCGCGAAGGGGTGGATGGCGCCCTCTGGCTGGTGGCTTCGGATCTGGGTCTGGAACGCATGGTCGACGGCAGGGTGGAGAGAAATCCCGGCTGGGACGCCATTGTCACGCGAGCCTTTTGCCTGGATCACACCGGCGATCTTTGGGCCGGCACGATTGGAAAAGGGCTGCTGCGCATCGCGCCCGGCGGCGCGACCACAACCTATCGGGCGTCGGACATGCTGCCGGATAATACGGTGCTCGCGGTCTTCGAGGATCGCGAACAGAACCTTTGGGCAGGAACCCAGGACGGGCTGCTGCGGCTCACGCGAAGCACGGTCGAGACCATCACGAGCGCGAACGGCCTGGCCGACGACAACGTGGCGACCGTCTACGAAGATCCTCGCGGCACGCTCTGGCTGGGCACATTTACCAACCAGTTATACCGGCTGGAAGGCGAGCGCGCGGTTCCGTTCCGTGCGCCGGGCGCAGCCGCCGGCTTCAGTGCGAGGAGCATCTATGTCGATCGCGAGGGCGTCGAGTGGCTCGGCAGTCCCAACGCGGGAGTCCTCCGCATTGCCGGCGGAAACGTCCGGGTTTTCACGTCTCCGGCGGATATGAGGTCGAGGGACGTCCGCCAGGTGCTGGAGGACCGCGCCGGCATGATCTGGATTGCCACCGGCAGCGGACTCAGCCGTTGGGACGGGCACTCCATGAAGACCTTTTATCTCGAAGACGGTCTGGCCTACGTCAGCCTGCGCGTGCTGGCGGAAGACACCAACGGAGATCTGCTGGTGGGAACGGATGGCGGACTCAACCGGGTGCGCGATGGTAAGTTCCTGCGCGATCCGGTGTTTGCCCAACTGGGCAGGGAGCGGATCTGGACCATCCTTCCGGACAACCATGGATCGCTGTGGCTGGGCACGCAGGGAAACGGATTGATACGCATCCGGAACGGGAAGATCACCCGGTATACAACGCGCGACGGGCTGCTCAGCAACTCGATCTACCAGATTCTTGCCGACGGCACTCCAGGTACAAATCAAGACCGATTCTGGATGAGCAGTTCGGCGGGAATTTTTTCGGCCGACCGCAAGGAACTCGATGCCGTGGCGGATGGGCGCGCGGGTCCGATCGCGGTGGTGCCTTTCGGTACCGACGACGGGCTGCTCTCGAGCCAGATGAATGGCGGTTGGCAGACTGCGGGATGCCGCACGCGTTCGGGCGAGTTCTGGTTCCCGAGCGTCAAGGGCGCGGTGCGGATCGATCCGCGGCAACTGCGCCGGGCGCCGTCGGCCGCGGTGCTGATCGAATCGGTGCTGGCGGACGACCGGCCGGTCCCGGTAGCGGGAGAGGTGGTGATTCCGCCGGGCCGCGGCAAGCTCGAGATCGATTACACGGCGCCCAATCTGCGTTCGCCGGATCGGGTGACGTTCAAGTACCGGCTGGATGGTTTTGACGATGCGTGGACGCCCTCGCCCAAGCGGCGCGCGGCTTACTACACGAATCTGCCGCCCGGCAAATACCGCTTCCAGGTCGTGGCGCGGGATGGAGCGCAGCCGGACCATGTTTCGGAAGCGGATCTGGCGGTTGTCTGGCAGCCTTTTTTCTACCAGAGCCGGTGGTTCTATGGCGCGTGCCTGGCCGTTGCGGGCCTGCTGATCTGGGGCATGTTCCTTCTCTATGCGCGGCAGACCCGGGAAAAGTATGCGCTGGTGCTGAACGAGCGGACGCGGCTGGCGCGCGAGATGCACGATACCGTGATTCAGGGATGCGTGGGCGTGTCGACGCTGCTCGAAGCGGCGCGCAGCATGCCACCTTCGGCGAGCGGCAAAGTACGGGAAATGGTGGACCGGGCCGCGAGCCAGATTCGCCAGACCGTGAACGAGGCGCGCGAGGCGGTCTGGGATCTGCGGCACTCGAACACCGACCGCGGCCTGTCGGACACATTGCGTGAATTCGCCAGGCTGATCACGGCGAGCGATGGAATTCCGGTGCGGGCGGAGATTGAAGGAACGCCCGCGCCTCTTGACGAGAACGCGCAACGGAACCTGCTTCTCGTCGCGCGCGAAGCCATTCGCAACGCCGTGCTGCACGCGCAGGCGCGGCAGATCGAGGTGGCGCTGCGCTTCGAGCCGGCCGAAGTGAGGCTCGATGTGATCGACGACGGGCGCGGATTCACGCCGGAGCCGGCGCGCGAGGATGTACATTATGGAATCGTGGGGATGCGCGAGAGAGTGGAGCAATCGGGCGGGACGTTTCAGTTAGAGAGCAGTCCGGGGCGGGGAACGCGGGTGATCGCGCGGGTTCCTCTGAAGGTGAAACATGCGGGGACAGGAACGAATGGCAGAAGCAACAACGCCGCATAAGCCGGCACGGATTCGCGTGATGCTGGTGGACGATCACCCGGTGGTGTGTCTGGGGCTCGCGACCATGATCGATTCGCAGCCGGACATGACCGTAGTGGCGCAGGCGAGCAACGGCCGCGACGCCGTGGAGCTGTTTGAGAAGCATCGGCCGGACGTTACTCTGATCGATCTGCGCATGCCCGAACAGGGCGGCGTGGACGCCATTCGGGAGATTCGCGCAAAGCACCGCAGCGCGGTGTTCATCGTGCTGACGACTTATCAGGGCGACGAAGATATCCATAAGGCCATGGCTGCCGGCGCGCAGGGTTATCTGCTGAAGGGGATGCCGCACGACGATCTTCTCGACGCCATCCGGCGCGTACGGGCGGGAAGCCAGGTTTTGCCGCAATCGGTGAAGGACACGATCGCCAACCGGCTGCCCAGCTCGGCGCTGAGTCCGCGGGAACTGCAGATTCTCGAGTTGATCGTGAAGGGCCTGAGCAATAAGCAGATCGCGGACAAGCTGGGAATTACCGAAGGCACCGTGAAGTGGCACGTGAACGCGATTCTGGGGCGCATGAATGTGAGCGACCGGACGCAGGCGGCGGTGGCGGCGCTGAATCGCGGACTGGTGCAGCTTTGATACAACAGTATCTGCCATGAACCGCAGAACCTTTCTGAGCGGCGCAGCCGCGGCGACCGCATTGCCGCTGGCGCATGCCGCGGATTCGATTCCCATCGTCGACTGCCACATTCATTTATTCGATCCGTCGCGTCCCCAGGGGGTGCCGTGGCCGCCCAAGGACGATCCCGTTCTGTATAAGACGGCGCTGCCGGATCGCTACCGCAGGATCGCCGTGCCGCTGGGGATTGTGGGCGCCATCGAGGTGGAGGCCAGTCCGTGGTTCGACGATAACCAATGGGTGCTCGACATTGCGGCGAAGGACAAGATTGTGGTGGGAACCATCGGCGATCTGGAGCCCGATAAACCGGAGTTCCGCAGGCAGTTAGATACGCTGCATAAGAATCCCTTGTTTCGCGGCATCCGGTACGGCAATTTGTGGGACCGGGATTTCACCGCGATGGTCGGGAACGCGCATTTCATTGCGGGGTTGAAGGCGCTGGCCGATGCGGATCTGGTTATGGACACGGCGAATCCGGATCCTCGTTTGATTGCGGATCTGGTGCGGCTGACGGATAAAGTGCCGACGCTGCGGATTGTGATCGACCACTTACCGCGACTGGTGAAACCGGCGGAAGCGGCGGCGCGGAGGGAGTATGAAGGGAATCTGCGCGAGTTAGGCAGGCGCAAGCAGGTTTACTCGAAGGTTTCGGGCGTAGTCGAAAAGGTGGATGGTAAGGTGCCGGAAGATCCGGCTTACTATAAGACCAAGATCGACGAGTTATGGGATGTGTTCGGCGAAGATCGATTGATTTATGGGAGCGACTGGCCGAACAGCGATACGTGGGCGGAGTATCCGGTGGAATTGAAGGTTGTTAAAGCGTATTTCACGGCTAAGGGGCAGGCCGCGGCGGAGAAATACTTCTGGAAGAATTCCGTGCCGGCTTATAAGTGGGTGCGGCGGGATAATAGCCAACCTAAGTAGGGCCAACGGAAGAGGCTCGGGCAGATCGGAAATCTGCCCCCCGTCAGAGAGACTTGGCGAGCCCGCCGAGGGGAATGTCGAAATCGGTATTACGGAGCCCGTCCTTATAGGCTTCCTTGGCGGTTGTCGCCAGCTCACCCGCTTCCTGGGCTTTGAAGCCAGCCTGTTCCCAGTGCTCCCAGGCGGCGACCGAGTGGTCGGGGGTGGCGAGAGCTTCCTCTGCGCGAATGGCGGCGATCCATCGATCGGTCGCTTCTTTATACTCCCGCTGCAAGCGGTCTAACTCGGCAAGTTCAATAGGCACGTTCCTATGGTAGGACCGGAGCATGTCAGATTGATGAACGGGGCAGGTTTTATAGCCCGAAAGGCCAAACCTGCTGAACCGTTTTGCAGAGGATCCACTCGTGGTCCTCGCGGGAGCCGATATTCAGATGGTCGCGGAACAGCTCGACGGTTTGCGCGTAAGGTTGTTTGGGCAGGGAAATCGGCCAGTCGGTTCCCCACATGAGGCGTTTGGCGCCGAACTTATCGTACAAACGTTTGACCTGGACGAGGGCGTCGGGATAGGGATAAGGCTGCTTGGAGAGCGTCCACATGTGCGAGATTTTCACGAAGACCTTTGGGTAGCGCTCGAGCGCCAGCAGCAGATCGAGCTTCTCGGGCTGGTTGAGTGGCGAATCGGCCTGATGATCGACGACGACGGTCAGATCGGGATTTTTCTCAATCAGGGGCACGATTTCCGGCAGGCGGGTCACCGGGATGAGGACGGTCATCGGGACCTTCAACTGCGCGCAGCGTTTCCACAGAGGCGGCATGAGCGGCCCGTGAATCCAATCGCCGTCGGCGTTGGCGGCGGGGCTCAGGCGCACGCCGTGGAAGCCCTGATCTTCGGTGAGCTTGCTCAATTGATCGGGAGCGGCGGGATCTTCGGGGTTCACGCGGGCGACGCCCTTGAACGTATCCGGGTAGCGCTTGAGGACGCCGGCGAGATAGCTGTTATCCCATTTGTAATGGATCACCTGAATGATGACGGTGCGCAAAACGCCGTTGGCCTTCATGAGGTCGAGCAGCATCTCGGCGGAGGCGTCCTCGGCGGGAGGGTGCGCCCCCTGCGCAAATGGAAAGGCCGGGTCGTGCTTCCAGACGTGGACGTGCGAATCGATGAGGAGCGGTTTTTCGCCGGCTGCCTTGAGGTGCGCGGCAAGGCCGGTGGCGAGGCTGGTGGCTACGAAAGTTCGGCGGTTCAGCATAGGGGTAATATATACCGAACGGACAGGCGGAAGCGCCTGTCCCACATCTCCCGGTGTATCCTTTGACGCATGAGTGAAATTCACGCGCTTGCCGCCGGGCAGGCTCAAGGAAAATTGGCGCCTTTTTCGTACGATCCCGGACCATTGGGCGACGAACAGGTAGAAATCGAGGTTCTCTATTGCGGCATTTGCCATTCCGATCTGGCGATGCTGAACAACGAATGGCGCATGACGCGGTTTCCGTTTGTGCCCGGCCATGAAGCGATCGGCAGGGTGGTGGCGATGGGCGCGGGGGCGAAGCTGGTCGAGAAGGGCCAGGTTGTCGGGCTGGGCTGGAACTCCGGAAGCTGCCTGTTTTGTCCGCACTGTCAGGGCGGGGATCACAACATGTGCAACAGTTTGGAGCAGACCATCATAGGGCGTCACGGCGGATTCGCCACGCGGGTGCGCTGCCACTGGATCTGGGCGATTCCTCTGCCCGCGGGCATCGATCCAGCCAAAGCCGGGCCGCTGTTCTGTGGCGGGATTACGGTTTTCAATCCGCTATTACAAGAAGGTGTTCTTCCAGTCGATCGCGTCGCCGTCATTGGTATTGGCGGGTTGGGCCACATGGCGCTGCAGTTTTTTAATAAGTGGGGCTGCGACGTCACGGCTTTCACTTCGTCGGCGTCGAAGGGCGAAGAGGCGAAGAAGATGGGCGCGCATCACGTGATCGATTCGCGTTCGGAAGAGGCGTTGAAGGGCGCCAAAGATTCGTTCGATTTCATTCTTTCGACGGTGACGGCCGCGCTCGATTGGTCCGCTTATCTCTCGACGCTGGGTCCGAAGGGCAAGCTGCATGTGGTCGGCGTTCCGCCCGAGCCTTTGGCCATAAACGCTTTTCAGTTGATTGGCGCCCAGCGCTCGGTCGGCGGCAGTCCATCCGGCGCGCCCGCGACCGTGGCGAAGATGCTGGAGTTCTGCGCCCGGCATGGCGTCAATGCGATCACCGAAGAGTTTCCCATGAGCCAGGCGAACGAGGCGTTGGCGCATCTGGAAGCGGGCAAGGCGCGGTACCGCGTGGTGCTTAAGAACGACCTGAGTTGACGCGGTCCATTACCGGCCAGACGTCCTCGACCCGATCGCCGCGGCAGACGTAGATTCTGTCGTAGAGGTTCACAGTGGGATCGCAGTGGGGAGGGATGAATTCGATGCGGCTGCCGAGGCGCGGTCTGGTCGTACAGTCCCTGATATCGACGCAGCCGAATTCGTCTCCGGCCCAGCGATACGCGGCGGGACCGTCGACTCCGACGGGTTCGGGGCCGAAGGGGCGATCGGTGGAGAAGGCTTTGAAGCCTCCGTCCACGGTGACGAAATCGTTGTGGTTCGCGCTGACGACGGTCGTCAATACGGTCAGGGCGTTACGGAAGTCAACTTCGGCGTTGCGATAGGCGAGGTCCATCAGGGCGTAGGAGCCGGCCTGGATTTCGGTTACGTGCGGAATTGCGAGATCGATGTCGCACGTGCCGGTGCTGCCTCCGGAGACGATGTCGGTGTGGAGGCCGTGGTGCGCCATTGTGTCCCGGGCTTCCGCGGCCAGGTTGAAGGCCTCGGTGGAAATGCATTTTCTCTCATCGCAATCCGTGGCGTGCGATGCGCCGACCGAATAGGCCTGCACGCCGCGCAGCCAGAGATGGCTCGCCTGGTCGATGGCCAGAGCAAGGTCGAGAGCCTGTTCGAGCGAAGGGGCTCCGGTGCGATGATCGCCCACATCCAGATCGACGAGCACCGCAATTTGTGCGTTGGCGGCGCGGGCCGCCTGCTGGTACCACTCGACCTGACGGAGATGATCGACCACTACCATGGCGCCAGTTGCGACAATGCGGGCGATCTTCAATGGGTCGGCCAGTGGGGATGTCAGCAGCAAGCCGTCAATGCCCGCCTGCGCCAGGATCTCCGCTTCACTCACCGTGGCGACACACAGACCACACGCACCCGCTGCCATTTGCCGCCTGGCGATCTCCACGCATTTGTGCGCTTTGGCGTGCGGGCGCAACTTCTTACCGGCATGTTTCGCGGCGGTGGCCATGCGCGCGAGGTTCGATTCGAAGGCGTCGAGATCCAGCAAGAGCGCGGGCGTGGATATTTGTTGTTTGGTCAACTTGATATCCTCTGGATTGCCTTTGGATCGTATCGCAACGCCTCAGCCGGCTATGGGGATCGGTCCGCTCCCCGACGGTCGCGGCTCGGTATTGAGGGATGACTTGAGGATCGAGCTGGCGCGCCGCATCGCGGGTGAAGTGCGCTTCGATAAGATTTCGCGCGCGCTTTATTCGACCGACGCGAGCGTATATAAGATTGAGCCGGTGGGCGTGGTGATCCCGAAAACGCGCGGGGACATCGTCGGCGCACTGGCTGTTTGCCGACAGTTCAAGTGCCCGGTTACGATGCGCGGCGGGGGAACTTCGCAGGCGGGGCAGGCGATCGGCGAGGGCCTCCAGATCGATATCTCGAAATACTACAACCGGGTTCTCGAGGTGAATGCCGCGGAGCGCTGGGTGCGCGTGGAGCCGGGCATTGTGCTCGATGAACTGAACGCGCAACTGGCTCCGCTGGGGGTGCGATTCGCGCCGGATATTTCCACCGCCAGCCGCGCGACCATCGGTGGCATGATGGCCAACAATTCGAGCGGGGCGCGCAGCGTGTTGTATGGGAAGACGCTCGACCACGTGCTGGAGCAGACCGTGTTGCTTTCCGATGGCAGCATCGTCGAGTTTCGCGATGTGCCGCGCGCCGAAGTTCCCGCGGGGGATTCGCTCGAAGCCGAGTGCTACCGCACTGTGCTGCGGTTGGCGTCGGACCATGCCGATGAGATCGACCGGCGCTATCCGAAAATCCTGCGGCGCGTGGGCGGCTACAATCTCGACGAATTTGTGGATACATCGAAGCCGGTGAATCTGGCGAAGATGATGGTGGGATCGGAAGGCACGCTGGGCATCGTGCTCGAAGCGAAGCTGCGGCTGGTGCCGCTGCCGAAGTTCAAAGCGGTGATGGTGATCCTGTTTGCGGACCTGCTCGAATCGCTGGCGGCATCGCCCGTGATTCTTGCGCACGATCCTTCGGCGGTGGAGGTGATGGATAAGGCGATTCTCGACAACACGCGCCAGAACGAAGGGCTGAACCGGATTCGTAACGTCTTCATGAAGGGCGACCCGGCGTCGATGTTGTGCGTGGAGCTTTATGCGGACCGAAAGGAAGATCTGCCGCCGCGCCTCGATGCGCTCGAACGGGATTTGCGCGCGCAAGGGTTGGGCTATCACTACCATGCGGAGACGGAACCAGCCGCGCAAGCCAGAATCTGGAGCCTGCGCGAAGCCGCACTGGGTCTCTCGATGGCCGTGAAGGACGATGCGAAATCGATATCGTTCGTCGAGGATACCGCGGTCGCGCCCGAGAAGCTGAGCGCTTTCATTGGGCGGTTTCTCGAACTGGTGCGTGCGCACGGGACCACGGCCGGCATCTACGCGCACGCCTCGGTGGGTTGTCTGCACGTGCGGCCGGTGATCAACATGAAGACCGCCGACGGCGTGCGCAAGTTTGAATCGCTGGCAGGCGCGGTGGCGGATCTGGTGCTGGAGTTCGGCGGCGCGCTTTCGGGCGAGCATGGCGATGGGCTCGTGCGCAGTCCGTTCATGGCACAGATGTTCGGGCCCGTGCTCTATGAGGCGTTCCGCGAGATCAAGCGCACCTTCGATCCGGAGGGGATTCTGAATCCGGGGAAGATTGTGGATGCGCCGCCGATCGCAAACAACTTGCGCTATGGCGCGGGTTACGAAACGCCGCATCCCTTCACGTACTTCGATTATTCGGATTACGGCGGCATGGCGGGCGCGGTGGAGATGTGCAGCGGCGTCGGCGCGTGCCGCAAGAAGCTCTCGGGAACCATGTGCCCGTCGTATATGGC
>JBEKAQ010000116.1:0-13683 GCA_050015835.1 Bryobacteraceae bacterium
GGGAATCCCTCTCCTCGCGATGATGCTGACCCTGGCCATCTGGGCCACTCCCCGCGCGCTCGGCTCCGGCTGGGGCGCCGGCATCGTGGCTGTCTTCACGCACTGCCTGGTCGACTATCCGATTCAAAGGACGGCGGTGGCGATCGTGTTCTTCGTGGTTCTCGCCGCGGTGGCATCTACTCGAGGCCGCGAAGAAAAAGACTGAAGCCTGAGTGGTCTGCCTGGGCGCCACTCCCGCACGGTCGCGGTTCGGTGATCCTGCCTTTCCTGCCGAACCGCGACCGTGAGGGAGCGGATTCCGAACGCCTTCACCGCGGCATGAATTCGTCCGGGTGCGTAGGGAAGTCCGGATACGCGCCCGCTCCCAGCTCGAAAAGATCCATTCCCTGGCGCTCGCCTTCGCGAGAGGCCCTGCAGGGGATGAAACGATTCAGCAAATAATTCGCTCCCCAACTCACCGGCAACACAAAACCGAACAGCGTCGCGACCCCCACCAGTTGCGCCAGAAACTGTCCCGCCCCGCCGCCGGGAAACCTTCCGAACAGTCCTGCCGCCAACACGCCCCAAACCCCCGCCACGGCATGCGCGGATATGGAACCGCCAGGGTCGTCGATTTCGAGACGCAGTTCGATCGCTTCCACCGAAAAAGGCACCAGCACGCCCGCGATGAGTCCCACCAATACCGCGGCCGCTGAGGGCATAAAGGCGCTGCTCGCGCTCACCGCCACCAATCCGCCCACCCAGCCATTGGCGGTCAGCGAGGCGTCGGGCATGCCGAATCGCATGCGCGTGATCGCCGCCGCGGCGAGCGCGCCGGCCGCAGCGGCGAGGATCGTATTCACCGCCGCCAGAACCGCCTGTCCGGGTGACACGCCTCCGACCGCTCTACCTCCAAAAAGGATCGCCCCGGCGCCATTCAGTCCGAGCCACCCGGCCGCCGCCAGAAGGCAGCCCAGCAGAACCAGCACGGCGTTGTGTCCCGGTATTGCCATGGGCATTCCATCGCTTCCGTATTTACCCCGGCGCGGACCGAGAATCCACACCATGGCGAGAGCTGTCATACCTCCCGTCGCATGGATGACGCCCGCCCCGCCGACGTCCACGTACCCTATGCCCAGCCCATAATTCGCGCCCAGTTTCGCCATCCAGCCGCCGCCCCAGGCCCAATGCGCGAACACCGGGAACGTCCATCCCGCCAGCACCGCCGTCGAAGCGCAGATCGAAGTCAAGCGCCACCGCTCCGCGCCGCTGCCCAGCGGGATCAAGCCGGTCAGCGCCACCGCGATCATCCCCATCCACGCCGTGAGCGGCGCGGCCGAGCCGTTTGGAAGCGCCGCGTCGGGGAACAGTCCCGCGAAAAAGGCCGGCGCGGCGCCCATCCAGTCCCAGGCCTTTCCCCGTATCAGAACACTGTGCGCCTGCTCTCCCACCGATCCCTGCACGCTGCGCCCACAGATGAAATACACCAGGCACGCCACCGCCACCACGCACATCGCCGACATCATGGAATGCGCCGCATTGCGCGAGCGTCCGAGCCCCGTGTTAATCAGCGCCAGTCCCGCGCATGCCAGCGGCGCGATCAGCAGAAACGCCGCCGCAAGGCCGAACTGCGGATCGGAAAGCTGAATACCCTGAATCACGTCAGGCTCGTTCCGATCTGATCTGATCGCGGGAAGCCTTAAGCGTCAGGTGCGATCGCACCGCCAGCGTAAACCCCAGCGCTTCCGTTCCGAGGCCCGCCGCCACAAAAGCGGCCCGCGCTCCCGCCGAGCCCAGCAATACAATTGCCGCCAGCACGAGGAGCCAACCTGCCGCTAATAGTAAAAAGCCCGCGATTTTCATGAGACGGAGTAAGAGTAGAAAATAGCACACGAGCGCCCCTATGTGCGCTAAGGCGCGACAAATAGCTACTCCATCCAAAACCTTTGTCGCGGTAATAACAAATTTCAATTTCCCTTGCGCTTTTCACTTGAGGAGTATAGAGGAAAGCTCGACCCCGACTGTCTTGCTCAAGGGCCCTCACCGGCCTTCGTTCGGTTACGTCCCAAAAAACTCTGAAAGACAAGGATCAATCGTATGGCGGAAAAGTCCACAGCTGAGATGAAACAGACTTTAGGCCTGACTGGCCTGACCATGAACGCGATGGCGCTGATTGCGCCTGGCGCCTTCCTCTGGCTCACGTTTGCGATCCAGGGGGCCGAAGGCAATACCGCGCCATCCATGTGGATCGGCATCATCATCGCGTTGCTGCTGTGCCTTGCTACCGCGATCTGCTACGCCGAACTGGCCAAGTTGTATCCGGGCACCGGCAGTTCTTACTACTTTGCGGAACAGTCTTTCCTCAACCACGAGAAGGCGTGGAGATACGCTCGCCTCTCGAAGTTCATCGTCGGCTGGGGCTCGCATTTGTACTATTGGATCTATCCCGGCGTCATGGTCGGCGTCACCGGCGTCGTCATCGGCTATGTTGTCGGCACCCTTTGGCCCGGCTTCATGAGCGCGAGCAATCCCGGCCCCATGTTCATGATGGCGGTTGCCATTGCGTTTTCGTTCCTGGTCGCCTGGATCGCTCATCGTGGCGTAGCCGGCTCGACGAATGTCAGCATCGCCATCAACGTCATCCAGATTACGGCGCTGCTGATCTTCGCCGTGATGGCTTTCAGTTACCGGCAAAGTCACCCGGCCGGCAGCCCCGCCTGGCAGTTCGATTCCGCTTCGGGCGATGCTTACACGTATCAGTTCTCGACGCATAAAGTTACCAACAACGGGACCACCACCGATGAGATCGATCGCGATTCGAACGGCGTTCCCAAGCCTTTGATGGACGCATCCGGCAAGCCCACGCCGTTCCTCGTCGCCTATCCGGAAAGAGACGACCATGGGAACTTCGTGAGCCACCCCACTCCCGCCTCGGTAGTAGGAGTACATAATCTCGGCTGGGCGTTTGTGCAGGCCACCGTCGCTATCCTGATCCTCGTAGGATTCGAGTCGGTAACTTCAATGGGTGGCGAAGCTAAGAACGCTAAGAAAGATATCCCCAAGGCCGTGATCCTCTCCCTGTTGATACAGGGGGCCTTCTGTTATCTGATCGAGTATTTCGCGGCGGGGTACTTTCTATCCACCGGCTATCCGATGACCACCGCATCTACGTCGTCCGCGCCCATCGGCGACATGATGGTGGTCATCGGTAATTCCTTTTTCGGTCAGGGCGGAGGCCGCATCTTCATGCTGGTGGAGGCCTTCACGGTGATTCTCGCGCTCATCGGAACCACACTGTCCTGCATGAACACAGCCGCGCGCGTCACCTACGCGATGGGTAAGGATGAAGAAGTTCCCGAACACTTCGGCATGCTGCACTCGGAAAACCTCACTCCGCACCGCGCCATCTGGACGCTCGCGGTCATCTCCGCCGTCATCGGCTGCGTCTCCGTCACGTTTTTGTTCGGCGATGCCTCCGCCCTGACGGATGCGACCATCAAGGCTCTGCCCCAGGGCTTCTGGTCGAGCTTCGGGTATCCCAGCCACGACACCATGGCGGCCATGCCCAACAGCCTGCTCACCGTGACGCTGGCATCGAACTTCGGCACCTTCATTCTGTATGCCCTCAGCTGCATCATCTGCCTCGTGGGCTTCCATGGCCATCCGGATTTCAACCTCATCAAGCATGGGATCATCCCGGTATTCGGGCTGCTGGCGAATCTGGCTTGCATGGCCTTCTACCTCATCGGCCCTTTCATGAATTTCGGCACTAAGCTCGAGCCCTTCTGCGCGCTGGGTATCGCGTTGGTCTGGGCCATTTATGGTGGCATCTACTTCGTAACGTCCAGTAAGAAGTCCGGACGAACCACCCTGGTGGGCCACAGCGAAAGGACATCGTCGTCGGCTGCCTGACCAACACGCCATCGATTCTTCGATAGCTTGCGGGGCGACCTCCAAAGGTTGCCCCGTTTTTGTTGTTTTCGGCGCCTGCGTATTGTGCGCCTGGAGGAAATGACGGATCATGTTTGCAGGCGCAGGCAGAGCGGCAGGGCCGGCCTCATCTCCCATGCTCGATCTTGAGTTCTTCGAACTCTCCGACGTTGGCCGCGTACGCGACCACAACGAAGACTTCATGGGGTGCGCCATTCCTGCCAACGAAAATGAAGGCCGCAACCCGGGGTGGCTCTTTGTGCTGGCCGATGGCGTGGGCGGCGAGGAATTAGGCGAAGTCGCATCGCAAACCGCGGTCGAAAGCCTGATCGCCGGGTTCCGCGCATCGCCGAAAGGCGAACCGCACACCGCGCTGATGCCGCGCATTGTGCAGAAAGCGAACATCCGCATTTACGAAATGGGCCGAGCCGCCAGCCCTGGCGGTTCGCGCATGGCCACTACCGTCGTCGCCTGCGCCCTTCGTTACGATCGCGTAGTGACCGCGCATGTGGGCGATTCCCGCTGCTACCTGATCCGTCACGGACTCGCTTCGCAGATTACTCGCGACCACACCGTCGTCGCCGAACAGGTGCGCATGGGCCTGCTGTCCGCGCGCGAGGCCGCCGAAGCGGAGACGCGCCACCTGCTCAGCCGCTCGCTCGGCAACGACCTGTTCGTGAACGTCGAAATCGGCGATCATCAGGTGCATTCCGGCGACGTGCTGCTGCTATGCTCGGATGGTCTGCACGGATCCGTCAAGGGATCGGAAATGGCCGAGCTCGTGACCTGGAATCCCAACCTCGAAGTCGCCGCCCGCAAGCTCGTCGCCCTTGCCAATGAACGGGACGGGGGTGATAATATCAGCGTCCAGTTGATCCGCGTGCGCGATGTCGAACGCATGGGCATGTACCGCGGCAGGCCCTATAAGCTGCGCTAGCGGAAACATAACCGATGACTCCCCTCCATCCCGGCGATACCCTCGATTACTACAAAATTGAAAGCCTCGTCGCCCGCAGCGGCATGGCCTCCATCTATAAAGCTACCGATACCCGCGACAATCGCACCGTCGCCATCAAGGTTCCGCATCCGGAAATGGAGTGCGATCCCGTTCTCTTCGATCGCTTCAAGCGCGAGCAGGAGATCGGCCAGAAGCTCGATCATCCCGGCGTGATGAAGGTTTTCAAAGACGACCACCACAGCCGCATCTACATGGTAATGGAATGGGTCCCGGGTCATCTGCTGCGCGATGAGATGGGCGGCGGAAAAAAGCTCCCGCGGGACCGCGCCATCCGCATCGCGGCAAAAGTCGGCGACGCCCTCGACTATGTCCACGCCAACGGAGTGGTTCATCGCGACCTGAAGCCGGAAAACATCATGGTCGACGATGCCGACAACATCAAGCTGATCGACTTCGGCATCGCCGGCCATGAAGGCTCGCGCCGCCTGACTTTCGCCCAGCTCTCGAACGTGATGGGAACCCCGGATTACATATCGCCCGAGCAGGTGAAGGGGAAACGCGGCGACGGCCGCAGCGATATCTACGCCCTCGGCGTCATGCTGTACGAGATGCTCACCGGCAAAGTGCCCTTCAGCGGGGCCAATCCGTTCCTCACCATGAACGAGCGGCTTCTCAACAATCCCGTTCCCCCGCGCGAGATCGATCCCACCATCTCGCCCGAGTTGCAGGAGATCGTTTACCGCGCCATGGAGCGCGATCCCAGAAATCGCTACCCTCATGCGCGCGAATTCTCCCACGATCTGGAACATCCCGAGCAGGTCGGCGTGGCCGAGCGCACGGAACTGCACGACTGGAAGAAACGCAAATCCCACTGGCCCCGCCGCATACTCAATTATGTAGTGCTGGCGCTCATCCCGGTGGTGATCTTCGGCCTGCTCCTCTGGGTCGCCCGCCGCGGCTGATTTGTGGGACAGGCGCTTCCGTCTGTCCCTGTTTTGCGGGGCGGCTAAATGTCGTAATACAACGAAAACTCATACGGATGCGGGCGCAGACGTATAGCCTCCGCTTCGTTCCGCCGCTTGTAATCGATAAACGTCTCGATCAATTCTTCCGTAAACACATCGCCCTTCAGCAGGAACTGGTGGTCTTCCTCGAGCGCGACCAGAGCCTCGTCGAGAGACCCCGGCATCGAGGGAACCGACTTCATCTCTTCCGGCGAGAGATCGTAAATGTCCTTATCGAGAGGTTCGCCCGGCTCAATCTTATTCAGCACGCCGTCGAGGCCAGCCATAAGCATCGCGGAAAAGGCCAGGTAAGGATTCGCCGACGGATCGGGCGGACGGAATTCCACGCGCTTCGCCTTCGGGCTCGCCGAATACATCGGAATACGGCACGCCGCCGAACGATTGCGCCGCGAATACGCCAGATTCACCGGCGCTTCATAGCCCGGCACCAGTCTCTTGTAGCTGTTGGTGGTGGGAGCGATAATCGCCGAAAGCCCTCGCGCATGCTTCAGCAAGCCGCCGATATAATGCAGCGCCATCGGGCTCAACCCCGCATAGCCGTCGCCCGCGAAGAGCGGCTTGCCGTCCCTCCAGATCGACTGGTGTACGTGCATGCCGCTGCCGTTATCGCCGAAGATCGGCTTGGGCATGAACGTCACCGTCTTGCCGTACTGGTTGGCCACGTTGCGGACAATGTACTTATACAGCGTCATGTTGTCGGCCGACTTCAACAGCGTGTTGAAGCGCTGATCGATCTCACACTGGCCTGCCGTGGCGACCTCGTGATGATGGCACTCGATGATCAGGCCGCAGCGCTCCATGGTGTTCACCATTTCCGAGCGTAAATCCTGATAATGGTCGGTCGGCGGCACCGGGAAGTAGCCTTCCTTATAGCGCGGCCGGTAGCCCAGGTTATCCTTCTCGCGGCCTGAATTCCAGCGGCCCTCCTCGGCGTCGATGAAGTAAAAGCCCGAGTGCGGATTCTGGTCGAAGCGCACGTTGTCGAAGATAAAGAACTCGGCTTCGGCGCCGAAGAACGCGGTGTCTCCGGTACCGGAATTTTTCAGATACAACTCGGCTTTGCGGGCGATCCAGCGCGGATCGCGCTCGTAATTCTGCCGGGTCAGGGGATCGCGCACGTCGCCCAGCATCACCAGCGTCGGCGTCTCCATGAAAGGATCCATGAAGGCGGTGGTGGAATCGGGGATGAGCAGCATATCGCTCTCATTAATCGCCGCCCAGCCGCGAATGCTCGATCCGTCGATACCGAACCCGTCGGTAAACGACCCTTCGTTCAGCTCGCCGATGGGATAAGAAATGTGGTGTTGCAGACCCGGAATGTCGGAAAAGCGTACATCTACCTGCCGCGCTCCGTTTTCCTTCGCATACTGCAGGACTTCAGTGGGTGTCATTGGCTCTCCAGAGGACGCCACACCAGTTTACAATGTGGGACAGGCGCTTCCGCCTATCCATCTTCAGCTCCGCCGGCGCGTTTCCACTACCGCGCGAATTACCGGAATCAGAGAGTTTCTCTCCGCCGGGCGCTCCGTGAGCGGGCGGTTGGCAAGCTCCTGATTAAGGCTCTCGACGAATTGTTCGATCTGCTCCTGCATGGCTTCCATCTTGGCGCGCATGTTGAGGATAATCTCCACGCCCGCCAGATTTACGCCCAGATCGCGCGTCAGGTGGAGGATCACCTCGAGGCGTTCCAGATCGTCGTCCGTGTAAAGCCGCGTGTTGCCGTCGCTGCGGCTGGGCTTGAGCAGGCCCTCGCGCTCATAAAGACGCAGGGTCTGCGGATGCACCCCGTACTGCTCGGCCACCGACGAAATCATATAGGCCGCTTTGGACTTTTCACGCATCCGGCTGGCCCTCCCATAGTTCCTTCCGCGGATCCTCCGGATACAATTCCGTGAGCTGCCGCAGCACTTCTTTAGTCCGTTCGTTGCGCGTATCCGGCATCTGCAGGACCACGTGCACGATCTGATCGCCGCGCGTGCCTTTGCGCGTATTCATCACGCCGCGCTCGCGCAATCTGAACTTCTGGTCGTTCTGCGTACCCGGCGGAATCTTCAGCAAAGTCTTCCCGTCGATCGTCGGCACTTCGATCTTGGCCCCGAGCCCGGCTTCCGGCACAGTGACCGGAACTTTCAGATGAATGTCGTCGCCCTCGCGCTTGAACAGCGGATGCTCCTGCACGTGGGTCGTGATGTAGAGATCTCCCGGAGGCGCTCCCATGGTCCCCGCATTGCCCTTGCCCGCCACGCGCAGCCGCGAACCGTTCTGGGCGCCGGCCGGGATGCGCACGTCTACCGATTCCGCATGCGCGATTCGTCCATCGCCATGGCAGTACGGACAGGCATTCTTAAGCCGCCCCTTGCCGTTACAACGCGGGCAGGTGAGATTGAATTTCATGTTGCCCGCCATCTGCGACACGCTGCCCGTGCCGTTGCATTGCGGACAAGCCATCGAGCCGGATTCGTTACCGCCCGTTCCATGGCAATGCGGGCACTGCTCGTAGCGGGTAATCTCGATCTTCGTCTGCGTGCCCTTGATGGCCTGCCAGAAAGTAATATTCAGGCCGTATTCAAGATCGGCGCCCTTTTCCGGCTCCGGCTCTCCCGCCGCGCCACCCTCGCCGCCGCGAAAGAACTGGCTGAAAATGTCCTTGAATCCCGACCCGCCGCCGGAGGCCGTCCTCCGGCTCTCGTTTTCCTGCTGCGCCTTGGTAAAAATATCCGAAAAATCGAAGCCACCGAAATCCATGTTCGGGTGCCTCGCGCCGCCCGGACCACCGGGACTCGCGCCGGGAAAGCCGTTCTCCGAATAGAAACCCACCTGATCGTACATCTGTCGCTTTTTCGCATCGCTCAGCACGTCATAGGCTTCCTGCACATTCTTGAAGCGGTCCTCCGACGCTTTATCGCCCGGATTCAGATCCGGATGATACTTACGCGCGAGTTTCCGGTACGCCTTCCGGATGTCGTCTTCCGAAGCGTTCTTTTCGACGCTCAGCGTCTCGTAGTAATCGTGTTTGGGTGCTGACGGCATACATGTGGGGGACAGACGTGACCCGGAGCAGCGACGTACAGACCGGCCTTATCCCAATACTGCTCACTTAACGAGATAAGGTCCTCCGGCCGTCGATGCCCGTGGTCAAGCCTGCCCATGCTGGTCTTACCTGCTTTTCGGCTTTACTTCTTGTCATCGACGTCGACAAATTCGGCGTCGACCACATCTTCTTTCGGCTTGCCGCCGCCCGCTCCATCATGCGGCGGAGGCGCGCCCTGCGGACCCTGCCCGGGCGGCTGCGACGATGCCTTGTACATCGCTTCGGCCAGCTTGTGGCTCGCCTGCGTCAACCGGTCCGTCGCCGCGTTCAGCTTATCCGGATCGCCCTCGTTGATGCCCTTCCTGACATCTTCGAGGCACGTCTCGATATTCTTCGCGTCCGCGTCGCCGATCTTGTCCCGATGCTCTTTCAGCGTCTTCTCGACGTTGTAAACCATCGCGTCGGCCCGGTTGCGGGCCTCGATATGGTCCTTCGCCTTGCGGTCCTCGGCCGAATGGGCTTCGGCATCCTTTGCCATCTTCTCCACCTCGTCCTTCGACAGGCCCGAAGAAGAGGTAATGGTGATCTTCTGCTCGTTGTTGGTCGACTTGTCCTTCGCCGCCACGTTCAGGATGCCGTTGGCGTCGATATCGAAGGTGACTTCCACCTGCGGAATGCCACGCGCGGCGGGCGGAATCCCCACCAGCTGGAAGACGCCCAGCAGACGGTTGTCTTTCGCCATGGCGCGCTCGCCCTGGAAGACCTTGATTTCGACCGACGTCTGGTTGTCGGCCGCCGTCGAGAACACTTCGCTCTTACGCGTCGGAATGGTCGTATTGCGGTCGATCAGCTTGGTGAACACGCCGCCGAGGGTCTCGATACCCAGCGAGAGTGGAGTAACGTCGAGGAGCAAAACGTCTTTCACTTCGCCGCCCAGCACGCCGCCCTGCACGGCCGCCCCCACCGCCACCACTTCGTCCGGATTCACCGTCTTGTTGGGCTCTTTATTGAAGAGCTGCTGCACGATGTTCTGGATGCGCGGTATGCGCGTCGATCCGCCCACCAGCACCACTTCGTCGATCTTGTCGGGAGTGACGCCGGCATCCGCCAGAGCCTGCTTGCACGGGCCCACCGAGCGCTGGAAAATGTCTTCGCACATCTGTTCGAAGCGCGACCGCGTCAGCTTCGTCAGCAGGTGCTTCGGGCCCGTCGCATCCGCTGTCACGAACGGCAGATTGATCTCCGTCTCGAGCAGCGTCGAGAGCTCCATCTTGGCCTTCTCGGACGCTTCCTTAAGCCGCTGCAGCGCCATCTGATCTTTCGAAAGATCGATGCCCTGTTCCTTCTTGAACTCGGAGATGATCCAGTCCATCACCCGCTGATCGATGTTGTCGCCGCCCAGATGCGTATCGCCGTTGGTGGATTTCACCTCCACCACCCCGTCGCCCACTTCGAGGATCGAGATGTCAAACGTGCCACCGCCGAAATCGTACACCGCGATGGTTTCGTTCTTCTTCTTGTCCAGACCGTACGCCAGCGCCGCCGCCGTCGGCTCGTTGATAATGCGTTTGACATCCAGACCGGCAATCTTGCCCGCGTCTTTGGTGGCCTGGCGCTGCGCGTCGTTGAAGTACGCCGGAACCGTGATCACAGCCTCCGTGACCTTCTGGCCAAGATACGCCTCGGCGGCTTCCTTCAGCTTGGTCAGGATCATGGCGGAAATCTCCGGCGGAGAATACCGCTTGCCGAGGATGTCCACGCGAACGTCGCCATTCTCACCCCGCACCACACGGTACGGAACCATCTTCTGTTCTTCCGAAACTTCGTCGGCGCGCCGTCCCATGAACCGCTTGATCGAGAAAATCGTATTCTCGGGGTTCGTAATGGATTGACGCTTGGCCACCTGCCCCACCAACCGCTCGCCGGACTTGGTAAACGCCACCACCGACGGCGTCGTGCGCGCGCCTTCCTGGTTCGCGATCACCGTCGGCTGGCCACCTTCCATGACCGCGACTACCGAGTTGGTAGTGCCCAGATCGATACCAATAATCTTGCTCATGTCCTTTTCTAAGGACCTCCTTTGGGAAAACTGTTTGAGTGCGAAAGCGCCCGCGAGCCTTAGCTCAATCCGATTATGAAATATGAGTGCATCTTTGTCAAGTGTGCGACGGACACTATTGACCGTCGGCCTCTTTTAAGGGATCTGCTTTATATTTCGGCTTCCGCTCCGCCTTCGGGACAATCACCACCCCTGCTTTGACGCGCCCCACTCGTTCCCGCGCGATCGCCCGGACTTCCTTCGAAGCGCTGAAAACCTGCTTCTTCCGCTTAGCCATAGCCTCAGGAAGCCAGAGCTTCCGTCACCCGCAGCGCCAATTGATCGAAGGTGACGACCTCGTACAGCGACGCATCCGACATAATCTTCGCCACCAGCGCCGTATGCATGGCATGTCCCGCCCGTTCCGCGATCACGTGCCCCAGCAATGGCCGTCCGATCAGCGCCAGATCCCCGATCAGATCCAGCGCCTTGTGCCGGCAGCATTCGTCCGCAAACCGCAGCCCCTCCGGATTCAGCACGCCATCATCCGCGAAGCACACGGCATTGCTGAGCGAGGCGCCCCGAATCAGCCCCATTTCCCGCAGTTGGTCCAGTTCGCGGTCGAATCCGAACGTGCGCGCCGGCGAGAGCTCCGCCGCGTAGCGCTCTGGAGTGACCTCCATCTCGATCGATTGCCGACCGATCGGCCGTGGAAAATCGATATCGCAGGTCAGCCGAAAGGAATCGTGCGGCAGAATCGAAATGCGTTTCCTGCCGTCTTCTACCGTCACCGGCCGCCGGATCCGCAGATACCGCCGCTTCCGCCGCAGTTGCCGCAACCCGGCCGCGCGCAGCATCTCGACGAACGGCTTGCCACTGCCATCAAGGATCGGTACTTCCAGATTGTCCACTTCGAGCGTAACGTTGTCGATTCCGAAGCTGTACAGCGTGCTCAGTAAATGCTCCGTGGTCGAGATCAAGACGCCCTGCCGCATCAGGCTGGTGGCATAGCTCACCCGCGCCACGTGCTTCCAACTCGCCGGAATGGGGAAATTCTCCAGATCCGGCCGTCGAAAAACAATGCCCGACCCGGCCGGCGCGGGCGACATCCGCAGCCTCACCGGAACCCCGCTGTGCAAGCCCACGCCGCTCACTTCCACCGAGCGCTGGATCGTCGTCTCAAAACGCAAATAAATGCTCCCTCAAAATCACTTCTCTCATGCTACCCGAAACTCCCGCGTGCCCTTGTAAACATTTGATACCTAAAGAGTAATACACCGCAACCTGTGTCATAAATGCAACAAATGGGTGCGCGGCAGCCTCACTCAAATCAATTTTCCGCCCGCGCCTGGTGTGAGATACAATTTCTGAGGATGAAATCCACGCGGCACCATGCCCCGGACCTTTGGATCTGTCTGGCCCTGCTGGCAGCCACTCTGGCCGTTTACTCCCCGGTGCGCAACTTCGATTTCATCAATTACGACGACCCGGGAGACGTTTCGGGGAACCCGCATGTTCACCGAGGCATGTCCATGCAGAGCGTCGCATGGGCATTCTCCTCGACCGAGGGATCCAAATGGCTGCCTCTGGTCCGGCTTTCTTACATCCTCCAATATCGGCACACCCGCCTTGAAGCGGGCTCATATCACATCGTCAACCTCCTGCTGCATGCGCTGGCGTCGGTACTGCTTTATATTTTTCTTCTGCGCGCTACCAACGTCCGCTGGCCGAGCGCCTTTGTGGCATTCCTGTTCGCCCTGCACCCGCTGCACGTCGAATCCGTAGCCTGGGTGGCCCAACGCAAGGATGTTTTTTGCGCTGTCTTCTGGTTCCTGACCTTATGGGCCTGGGTTCGTTACACGGAGCGGCCTGATCCGTGGCGCTATTTCGTCGCGCTGCTGCTGTTTTGCCTGGGCCTGATGTCCGGGCCCATGATCGTTGCCCTGCCCTTCATACTCTTGCTGCTCGATTGCTGGCCGTTAGAGCGCCCCTGGAACCGCCAATTGCTCCTCGAAAAGCTGCCTTTCTTCGCGCTCTCGGCGGGCTCCGCCGCGATCGCGTATCTGGCCATGCGAAGCGGCAGACCCGAGCCATCGCTTAGCCGGTTTCCCTTCAGCCTCGAGAACGCGCTCATAACGTGGATCGTCTGCATTGCCAAAGTATTCTGGCCCACCGGTTTGGCCGTGGTGTACCCTTACCCGAAGCAACTGCCCGCGTGGCAGGCCGCCGCCTCCGTGCTGGCGCTGGCATGTATCTCGGCGCTGGTGCTGCGATGGCTCAGGACCCGCCCGTGGCTGGCCGTCGGATGGTTCTGGTATCTCGGAACTCTGGTCCCGTTAATCGGCTGGGTCCAGACAGGGGTCCAGGCACGCGTGGATCACGCCATGTACGTCCCGGTGGTGGGCCTGGGCATTATGATGGCGTGGGGCGCCGCGGATTTTGTCCACTGCCGGTCCCACTCCGGGCGATGGGTGGCCGTCCTGGCAATCGCGGCGCTGGCAGCCCTCGTTCCCGCCACCTGGAACCAGGAGCAGCACTGGAAAAACAGCGAGACGTTGTTCCGGCACACCATTGATGTTACCGGACGAAATCCCGTCGCCCGGCTGAATCTCGGCGGCGCGCTCGCCTCCGTCCCCGGCCGGTTACCAGAGGCCATCTCCGTTTTGGAAGCCGGTCTTCGGACCGATCCGGACGACGAACAATTGCAAGCCAAACTGGGCGC
>JBEKAQ010000117.1:0-13402 GCA_050015835.1 Bryobacteraceae bacterium
GCTGCCGGATGCAAGGCGTCTCGGACTCGATTACGTCGTCGGCCAGCACCACCGCAAACGGCTCCGGCCCCACCAGTTCGTGGGCGCGCATTACCGCGTGGCCCAGCCCCAGCGCTTCCTTCTGACGGATGTAAGCGATGTCGATCATATCCGAGACTTGCCGGACAATGCCCAGCAGGTCCTTCTTGCCGCGCGACTCGAGCAGATGCTCCAGTTCGAAACTCACGTCGAAATGGTCTTCGATGGCGGACTTGCCGCGCCCCGTCACGATGATGATGTTCTGGATGCCCGAGTGCAGGGCCTCCTCCACACCGTATTGGATTATCGGCTTATCCACCAGCGGCAGCATCTCTTTGGGCTGGGCTTTGGTAGCCGGCAGAAAGCGGGTCCCAAGACCCGCGGCGGGGAAAACGGCTTTGCGAACCTTCGCGGCAGACATTCGCTCTCTATCTTGCTCACGGCGCGTCCGCTTCCGCAAGTCCTCCCTTGCAACGCCGCCCCCGATGTAATAATGTTTCGGCTGAATATGAACAACCTCTTCAGAACCCTCCTTTGGCCCTCCATGGCCGTGTGTCTGGCGGTGGGAGTGGCCACTACCACGGCGCAACAGGCCCCGCGGCCGAAGAGGATCAACCGGGCCATCGAACTGCTGGCGTCGGGTCAGCCCATTTACTACACCGGCTCGCACTCCGGCACTGCCGGCACTTTCGAGCAGGGCGTGAAAGACTCTCAGACTTACGCCGACTACATCAGCTACGACATGGAGCATGCCCCCTTCGACGTCAAAGGTCTTTCCGAATACATGAAGGGTCTGGTCAAGGGTGGTCCCACGAAAAGCGGTCATCGCACCCCGGCCGTCATCGTCAACGTGCCCGTCAACGGCCTCGACGAAGCCTCCGTCCGCGCCAACGCCTGGATGTTCAACCAGGTGCTGGCCACCGGTGTACACGGCGTCCTGCTGACTCATGCCGACGATCCCGGCGCGGTCCGCGCCTTCGTCGAAGCCATCCGTTTTCCCATTCACAGGGAGGGCGTGGGCCAGAACGGCCTGAAGGAAGGGCGCCGCGGCGTACACGGCAATCCCACCGCCGCCGAAATCTGGGGGATCACGCCCGATGAATATCTTCAGAAGGCCGACGCCTGGCCGCTCAATCCGAACGGCGAACTGCTGCTGGGTCTGAAGCTCGAAGACAAATACGCGCTGGCCAACGCCGATGCCAACCTGAAGATCCCTGGCATCGCTTTCGCCGAGTGGGGACCGGGCGACATGGCGCTCTCCCTTGGCGTGCTGGGACGAGGATCGCTCAACGATCCGAGGATGAAGGACGCGCGCTCCACCGTCTTTTCGGCCGCAAAGGCCAACCACAAGTTCTTCCTGAACACCATGACCGATACCGATGTGATCGACATGATCAAGGAAGGCGTCATGATGGGACCGGCCAGCGAAAAAGCCGCCGACATCGGCCGCAAGTACACCAAACGCCAGCTGCCCTGGTAGCCCGTCCGGAGCAGCGTCTACTTCCGCCGCTTGGCAGCCTTCCCCTTAGCGGCCCTCTTGACCGGAGCGGGAGCGGCCGGCGGAGCGTCGGGAGTGTCGATGTCTTCGATCGCTTTCCAGAATCCGCCCGCCTCTTTCTTGTAAACCGTCACGTAGTTATCGGTTTCATTGATCGGCTTACCGGTCTTGCGATCCGACATCGACGTGGTACACGTTCCCCGGCTGTAAGCCAGATCCCCGCTCTTCGCCACTTCCACCGTTGCCGTGGCGCAATTCACCGCAAAATTCTTGTCGCCGAGAAATCCCTTCACAGCGGCGCCGATAGCCTCTTTCCCCTTGGCCAGCGCCACTCCGGCAACCATCACGGTAGCGTCGTCCGCATAGTGGTTGACCAGCTTGTCCGCGTCCCGTGCCTTGAAATCGGCGTTCCATTGAATCTCTCCATCGCGAATGGCCTTCTCATCGGCGGCGCGCGTGTCGGGTGCCGGCGGAGGCGTGCTCGAACAACCCGTCATCAACAGCGAAATTCCCATCGCGATCCCGGCCGGGTACCAGCTTTTCAAGTTTGTGTCCTCAGTGGAGAATGATATAAGGAATCGACCCCAGCGTCCACCCCCAAAGGAATCCGACAAGCTCATATCTCACCCAGGAGCAATACCTCGAAATCGAGAGGGCAGCGCAGTTCCGCAACGAATATTTCGACGGTCAAATGGTCACCATGACGGGCGGAACGGTAAATCACTCATGGATCGTCTCGAACACCGTTTCCCGCCTCTCCGAGCAGTTGCGTGGAACCCCATGCGGCGCGAGGAGCAGCGATCTCCGCCTGTTCAGCGTGCAGTATCGCGTCTTCACCTATCCCGATGTTGTGGTGACCTGCGGACCGGACCAGTTGCTCGACGGGCGTGGCGACACGCTGACCGACGCCACGGCGATTCGTCGAGGTTCTGTCGCCTTCCACAAGGAGCTATGACCGTGGAGAGAAGTTCGTGTACTATCGCTCGCTACCCTCATTGAATTATTAGCGTCTCCTTGACCTGCTCCCCGCGCAGTGGTTAAATATTCATTAGACTGAATAAAAATTCATGACCGCCGCGCCGCCGCATATCCGAAGAATCGCGCACACCGATTTCACACGCGACCTCGACCTCACCCGCGATGAGCTCTTCACCCTCCTCGACCTCGCCGTCGAAGTCAAGCGCTCCCCCGAACTCTACCGCGCCCATCTCGCCGGCAAATCCATCGCGCTCCTTTTTGAAAAGCCGTCGCTGCGCACCCGCATGACCTTCGAACTCGCCATCCAGCAGCTGGGCGGCTTCTCCATCCTGAACGAGGGGCCCATCGGATCCCGCGAGCCTCTGAAGGACGTCGCCCGTAATCTCGACCGCTGGGTTAACGCCATCGTTGCCCGCACCTACCTCCAGAGGACCGTCGACGATCTCGCGCGCTGGGCCAAAGTCCCCGTCGTGAACGCGCTGAGCGATACGTGGCATCCCTGCCAGGCGCTGGCCGATATGCAAACTCTGCGCGAACAATTTGGATCCCTGCGCGGCATCAAGCTCGCATTTTTCGGCGATGGCAATAACGTTGCCCAATCGCTGATGCTGAACGCCGCCCGTCTCGGCATGGATTTCACCATCGCCAATCCACCCCGGTTCGACATGAGCGCCCGCGTCATCGACGAAGCGGAGGCCATTGCCGCCGATTCGGGAGCAAAAATAACGCTGACTAACGATCCGGTCGAAGCTGCCCGCGGCGCGCATGCGCTCTACACCGACGTCTGGGCCAGCATGGGCGCGGAAAACGAGGCCGCCGAACGCCGCACCGCGTTCGCCGATTATCGGGTGGACGACGACCTTTTCAAACACGCCCGATCGAACGCCGTTTTCATGCACTGCCTGCCCGCCAAGCGCGGCGAGGAAGTGACCGACAGCGTGATCGAGTCGCCGCGCTCCGTAGTATTCGCCCAGGCCGAAAACCGCCTCCACGCCCAGAAAGCGCTGTTGCTCATGTTGCTCTCATGAACCACAACTCCTGCCGAGCCGCGACCGTGAGGGAGTGGTCTTCTGATGAAGGAGGCCCCGCATGAAACTCTGGGGCGGCCGCTTCGAAACCGGTCCATCTGAAATCTTCGAGCGCTTCTCGAACTCTCTGCACTTCGATCGTCGCCTGCTTGATGCCGACGTGCGAGGCTCCCAGGCCTTCGCGCGTTCGCTCCAGCGCGCAGGCGTGCTGACGGAACCCGAATGCGCCACCATAGTCGACGCCTTCGAATCCATCCGAAAAGGCGCCGCCTCGCCGTCCTTTTTCGAAGGAGCGAAGGATGAGGACGTCCACACTTTCGTCATCCGCAAATTGGGCGAACAGGTCGGCGCGCTGGCCGGAAAAATCCACACCGGCCGCAGCCGCAACGAACAGGTTTCACTCGACGTCCGGCTCTGGCTGCGCGACGAATGCGATCGCTCACGCCAGTTGCTGCTCGGCCTCATGCGGCAATTGCTGGACCTCGCCGCCAAATATCCTCACGCCGTGATCCCCGGCTACACGCATCTGCGCCGCGCCCAGCCGGTCCTTTGGCCGCACTATCTGCTCGCATATTTCGAAATGTTCGCGCGCGATCTCGAACGCTTCGCCGATGCCCGCCGCCGTACCAACGTCATGCCGCTCGGCTCCGGCGCACTCGCCGGCAGCGGTTTCCCCCACGACCGCCCGGCCATCGCGCGCGATCTGGGCTTCGACGAAATCACCCGCAACAGCATGGACGTCTCGGCCGACCGCGACTTCGCCCTCGACTATCTCTACGCCGCCTCGGTCGCCATGATCCACCTCAGCCGCCTCGCCGAGGACTGGATTCTCTACTCCTCCGAAGAATTCGGCTGGATGGAATTAGGCGACGGAGTCACCAGCGGTTCCAGCCTCATGCCGCAAAAAAAGAATCCCGACTCTCTGGAACTGATCCGAGGTAAATCGGGCCGCGTGCTGGGCGCGCTGAATTCGCTCCTCATCACCATGAAGGGCCTGCCCATGACCTACAACCGCGATATGCAGGAGGACAAAGAGCCTCTCTTCGAAGCCGCCGATCAGGTCAACGGCTGCCTCGAAATGGCGCGCGCGGTCGCGGCATCCGTAGTGTTGCGTGAACGGGTGCCCGCCCAGGCTGCGGACGAAAGCTGGGTGGTCGCCACCGACCTCGCCGAAGCCCTTGCGCGCAACGGCACAGCCTTCCATCAGGCCCACCAGATTGTCGGCAGGCTGGTCCTTGAAAGCGTGCGCACCGGCAAGAAGCCCGGCGATTGGACGCCTCAATCGCTGGCCCGATTCGCCCCCGAATTCACGCCCGACGTCGCCCGCCTGCTCGATCCCCGCGAAGGCATGAAAACGCGCGAAATCGCCGGCGGAACCGGCCCCGAAACCGTAGCGAAGGCGTTGTTCGAAGCGCAGACCCGATTGGCGAACCTGGCATGACGAAAAGCTTCCGGCAAGGTCAGATCCTCAAGGTCATTCGCGCCGGAAGTATTTTCACCCAGGACGAACTGGCCCGCGCCCTGAAAGACGTGGGCATCGACGCCACTCAGGTCACGCTCTCGCGCGACATGCGCGAACTGGGCCTCGTGAAGACCGTCGACGGTTACCGGCAGATCGAACGCGAAGCGCCCAATCTCCAGTTCGCCGCCCTGGCCGCGGAATTTCTACGGGACGTGCGCCAGGCCCAGAACCAGGTGGTGCTCCGAACCGCCCCCGGCCACGCCAGCTCCGTCGCCGTAGCGCTCGACGATGAAGGATGGGCGGAAGTGGTCGGCACCATCGCCGGCGACGACACAATCCTGATCGTCTGCCCCGACTCTCCCACCGCCGTGCAGGTCAGGAAGAAACTGCTTCACATCCTTACCGAGCCGCGACCCGGTCATCCCCTTTAGGGGTGCTGGCCGTAAGGGCGTGGTCTTCATTGTCGCCCTCTTCGATCCACTCCCGATAAACCCCCATCAACTCCCGCAGTTCCGCCACATCCGCCGGGCGCGTATTCATCAGCGGTGGCCGCACCGGCCCGGCCGTCATCCCGAGAATCTCCATCGCATCCTTCATCACGGCCACCTCATACCCCTTCGCGCGTTCACGAATCGCATAGAGGGGGTTGACGTACCGCGCCATCAAAGGATCGAGCCGCGCGAAATCGCGCTTCATCCCCGCATCCGCCAGCTCCAGCGAAAGCTTTGGAGCGATATTCGAAATGCTCGACGTGAACGCCTGCACGCCGATAGCGAAGTAAGTCGGCACGCAATCGTCGCCCAGCCCGCCCAGCCACGCCAGCCGGTCGCCATTGTAATTCATGATGCGCTGATAGACGCGGCCATTTCCCTGGCCATCCTTCCACGCCGCCAGCGTCGGAACCCGGTCGCACAGCCGCGCCACCATGTGCGGCGAAAACACCGCCCAGTCGCGGCTGTAAATCATCAGCGGCAGGGCAGTCGCCTGGCCGATCGCCTCGTAATAATGAAACAGCCCCTCTTCCGGCGCATGGCTGTAATAAGGCGGCAGCGCCAGGATCGACGCCGCGCCCGCGCGCTCGACCCGCCGCGCAATGTCCGCGCCAATGGCCGAATTGTAACCCGTTCCCGCTACTACCGGCATGCGCCCATTCACCGCTTCCACGGTAACTTTGACCACCCGTTCGATCTCCTCGGGCGTCATCGAATACACTTCGCCCGTGCCCCCCGCAGCCACCATGGCGCAGAAAGGATAGCGCGCCATTTCATCGACATTCTCGGCCAATGCGTCGAGATTGAGCGAAAGATCCCGGTGGAAAGGCGTGACCGGAAACCCGAAAACACCGGTCAGAGTCGCTGCGAACTGTCGCGGAGTCATGAAATCCTTTGTATCATGTGTGCAGCGGGCTGTTGCTCTTCACGCTCCAAAGAAAATCTGAGACGTTTCCGCCCGCGAGACACTTGACTGGTTAATGGCTCGGAAAGTGTATGGGGGCGATGCGCTGTACATTGCCTGGAAACTGGACACGGCGGACGCTGCTTCCGCACGACGTGCCCGAAAATTGCTGGCGCGGGGCGAACACCTGAAATTATACCGATTGCAATCCTGGGTGGTGGCGCAGGGCCAGGTCAAAGCGTTGCTCGCGCCCTCGGCTTCCCTTGAGGAGATCACCGGGATCGTCTGGAGCGGCCATGTAGAGCCGCTCTTCAGCCGCTGGATTCCCGGCAAGCGCGCCTGCGCCGAGATGGCCCGCCAGATTGAGTCGATGCCGGTGGCTCTCGGTCTCGCCGTGCGTCCTGAACAATGGCCGTTCTCGAGTGCCGCTGTGCACTGAACGGCCGGTTAAAGTCGAGCCGCGGCGAATTGCGCGAATTCCACGCAGTCGGCGCGAGGGCCCTGCGCCACGACCAGGGCCGTGAAACGGCGGGTCCGGAGGACGTCGACAACCTCCGACCCGACCACCAACTGACCGGCCGGCGTCGCAGAATTCCTGCGCACATACAGTGAGACTTCTCGCGCGCTGCTGGCATAGACCAGATGCAGCGCGGGCTCGCCATCCAGTCCGCAGATCTTCGCGTGTTCGAGCCTGTAGCCCGCCGGCGCCAGCCTTGTCACGTCGGTGCCCGAGAGTCCGAAGCGCCCCGCCAGAGCGTTCACCTCGGAGGATTCGAAGTGCCATCGGCGCTGCTGCCGATCCACCACTTCGAGCCGATGATCGCGCGCCGCATCGGCATAGAGCCGGGGCACGGCGGCAGGCCGAACCCACCACGCCGAGCCCGCCGCCAGCAGAACCAGCGCCGCTGCCCCAACCATAAAGCCGCGCCGCCGCGTCAGGGAATCGGAGCGAATTTGCCGCATAACTGACCGGTCCAGGTCCGCCGTCGACGGCATTTCGTAACCCACCGCCGCGCGTAACCGGACATCCACAGAGGCCCATTGCTCCACTTCCGAGGCACAACTTCGGCAGCCGTTGAGGTGCGCCACAAATTCGCGCCGTTGGCTCGCAGGCAGTTCGTCCGCCAGATAGAGCGGCGTCGCTTCGGCAATCCCGGAACAGTTCACAGGGCCACGCTCAGTGGGCTCAATTTCTCGCGCAGCGCGCGCCGCGCTCGGCTCAACCTCGACATTACAGTTCCAATCGGAAGTGAAAGAATCTTAGACATTTCACTGCACGTAAAACCTTCCACAACACCCAATAGAAGCACGGCGCGCTGTTCGCTCGGCAACTGTTCGAGCGCCTCCAGCACCTCCAGCCTTTCATCGGTGGCGAAAGCGCTCGAATGCATCCCGGAGCTGATCGGCACCATCACTGGCGCCAGACGAATCCTGCGTCCCTGCCCGTAAAACGTATTCACCAGAATCCGGAAGAGCCAAGCCCGCATGTTACTTCCCGGCTCGAACTGGTGGAAGCTCCGCCAGGCCTGCAGCAGCGTTTCCTGCACCAGGTCTTCCGCCGCCGCCCGGTCCCCGCTCAGCCGGCAGGCGAAGCGCAGCAAACTCCCCGACTGGGGAATCGCCATGCGCTCAAATTCCGCCTGCCTGTCTTGCACTCCAGCCAATTATAAGACGCGGGCCGCCCGTTCTTACTTGCTCTTCTCGAGATCCGTCAGCGCAGCCAGCACTTCCTCGCTGTGGGGATTCGGCTTCACCTGCGTGTAGACCTTCCGGATCACGCCCTTCGGATCGATCAGGAAAGTGTTGCGCGCCGCCACCGCACCGTTCGGCGCCAGCGACCCATAGCTGCCGATCACTTCCTTGGCGGGGTCCGCCAGCAGCTTGAACGTCAGGCTTTCCTTGGTGCAGAACTGCTGGTGGGAATCGATGTTATCGGCGCTGACGCCCACGATGGCGGCCTTCTTCGCCGTGTACTGATCCAGATCGCGCTGGAAGTTGTGCGCTTCGATCGTGCAGCCCTGCGTCATGTCCTTGGGATAAAAATAGAGGACCACCCACTGACCGCGGAAGTCTTTCAGGCTGACCGTCTTGCCCTCCTGGGACTGAAGCTTGAAATTGGGCGCCATGCTACCCTCGGCAGGGATGTCGGCGGCGCGGAGAACGGGTGCGGACGCGGCCAGCAAGAGCGCGACCGCGGGAATGGCGAGAGAAAGGGTGAGTTTCATACCCGCTTCAATGCCCGCGCCGCGATAATTCATCCACCAGGGCTGAATATTTTGTGCGGCCCACGGCATCTGACACGAAGAGGAAATGAACCAATCATGAAAAGAACCGCAGAGGCACACTGGCAAGGCGATCTGAAGGCGGGCAAGGGCTCTCTTACGACGGCCACCCATACCCTGAACAATACCGCGTACTCGTTCCACAGCCGTTTCGAAGCGGGGCAGGGAACCAATCCCGAGGAGCTTCTGGCGGCCGCGCATGCCGGCTGCTTCACCATGGCGCTCTCGGCTCAGCTCATGCAGGCCGGGCTCACGGCCACCAGTCTCGACACGGTTTGCACCATCAGCCTCGAAAAGACGGAGGGAGGCTTCGAGATCACCGAAAGCCATCTGGAACTTAAGGCTGCAATTCCGGGAGCGACGCGGGAAGCTTTCGATAAAGCCGTGCATGCCGCCGAGACCGGCTGTCCGGTGTCGAAGCTCTACAAGACAAATATCACCGTCAACGCAGTACTTGAAACCTAAGAACAAAAAGGGGCGGCCGAAGCCGCCCCCGTCTTAACTGCCTGTCTTGTCCAGGAAAAACCGCTATGGTCGTCCCGGTACCGGGTCAAGCCATCGCCGGAACGGCTTCTTCTTCGAGTTCCGTGATGCGGTGCGCCAGCATAGTTTCCAGATTCTCCAAAGCCTTCGAGAATCCCGCAATCCCCTCGGTCAATTTATCGCTCGCCATGCGATCCGCCGCGTGCATCTTATCGAATGTCGCGCGATC
This sequence comes from Bryobacteraceae bacterium, assembly GCA_050015835.1. GTDB lineage: Bacteria > Acidobacteriota > Terriglobia > Bryobacterales > Bryobacteraceae > BOG-234. The sequence goes on from JBEKAQ010000117.1 coordinate 9,374, forward strand.
CATGGGAATCCGCTGAATATCCATCGCCTTCGCCTTCTCCGGATCGAGCTTGCGCGGCAAGTCGGCCACCGTCGAATCGAGCTGGGCGAGAAGCCCCGGCGAAATCGTCAGCAAGTCGCACCCCGCCAGCTCCGTGATCTCACCGATATTGCGGAAGCTCGCGCCCATCACTTCGGTCTTATAGCCGAACTTCTTGTAATAGTTGTAAACCGTCCGCACCGACAGCACGCCCGGATCTTCCGCCGGCGCATAATCGTGGCCCGTGTCTTTCTTGTACCAGTCGAGAATGCGGCCCACGAACGGCGAGATCAGCGTAATCCCGGCTTCCGCGCACGCAATCGCCTGATGCAGCCCGAACAGCAGCGTCAGATTGCAGTGAATCCCCTCTTTCTCGAGAACCTCTCCCGCTTTGATGCCTTCCCACGTGGACGCGATCTTAATAAGAACGCGGTCCTTCGAGATCCCGCCCGCCTCATACTGCGCGATAATTTCGCGGCCCTTGGCAATGGTGGCTTCGGTGTTATACGAAAGCCGCGCATCCACTTCCGTCGACACGCGCTTGGGGACGATCTTCAGAATGCGCTTCCCGAACGACACCGCGAGGCGCTCGAACGCGAGGGACGCGACCTTCGACGGATCCGCGCTGTCGCCCAGATCCTTGCGGGCCTCGAGCAGCGTTCCATCGACGATCTCTTTGTACTTCGGCATCTCCGCCGCCGCCGTGATCAGGGACGGGTTGGTGGTAGCGTCGCGCGGCTTGAATTGTTCAATCGCGCCGATATCGCCGGTATCGGCCACGACTACGGTCATTCCGCGAAGCTGTTCCAGAAGGGTTTTTGCCATGTGTGATTTCTCCTCGTGCTTTTTTGATCATCGCGCAGGTCGACCCAGGATGCCAGCATTTTCATCTTAAAGTGGCATAAATGTACGGTTTTGTACGTTGCAGCTATTTACCGGCCATCGTCGCGGCGAAACACCCCGAAAGCGCCTGACGTACTTCAGCGGTCAGACGCCCGAAGGGAAACACCACCGTCTCGTCCCGGAAGAGCTTACTGACCGTCAAAGTCCGCTCCGGCAAAGGCAGGGCCAGCTTGGTATTCCCCTCATAATAGGGAACTTTATGTGATACCGGAGCCTCGCCGTCCACCGCGGTAGACAATATTCCACCCGACTGCGGAACGTCCCCGGGTGCCCACGCCACCTGCATCTCGCCTTCGTGGGTATCGGTCCGGCAGGTGAGCTTCAAGCGGTACAAGTCGGGCTGCTTCGGGTCGTCGGTGGATACCTGCCGCATCACCGCCGCGGTAACCACCTGACCCTCCGTCTTCACTGTCCACTCCCCGGCGGCGGCGCCCTCCGCCAGGAGCGAATTCAGCAGTCGATCCTGCGTCGCACGGTCCGGCAGCGGTCTCAGGCCCGACGCCCCCAGCGCCCCGCTCTTCAGCTTGCTGGCCATCATCGCCGCCAGGCTGGCATCGACTTGCGCCGCGTCGAATCTCTGCAGCGTCAGCCCACCCATCGTCTTCGCGTCGTCATGACACGACGCGCAGTATTTCGCGACCAGCTCGTTCTGCTGCGCCGCAGGCATCGTATCGCCCGCCAGAGCGGCCGGAACTGCCAATAACAGGAGGCCAATCGTCTTCATTCCGCTAACCGTACCACGGAATTCTTTAATGTGCCCACTATCGAAAGTCAGGGAATTTATTCATGGGGCGATATTTACCAGTTTCTCGAGCGCTGTCAGCCGAACCCGCATCGGCCGCAACTCCTCTTCGCCCAGCTTTTCCGAGCAGCCCTCCACGATGCGTTTCCCCTCTTCATAAAGCGCCCGCCGTAACGCGGGCTCGGGGCGCGTCCACGCAATATCGCCCAACGCCCGCAGCAGGCGCAGACTGACCGCCAGATCCGTCTTCGAGTACAGCCGTATCTGATGAAACGCCGATTTCAGCAGCCCCTCGAAGTCCACCCACGGGATGCTCACGCGCGCCGTGTCGGGCGGATCGTAGAGGATCGATGCGGGCAACTCCCGCGACGCGAAGCGGATCAGAATCCGGCTCAACTGGTCGACGCACGTCACGGCCGTCGTCGGATCGTTGACCGCGGGCGAGATCGCCTTCAAAGCGATATCGACAATCTGCAGCACGCCGAACTCAACATCCTGCTGCAGCGTGCGCGAGGGCCCCAGGTCGAACGCATCCAGAATCTCGTCCCTGCTCTCGCGAGTCAGCCGGTCTCCGCGGTAAGCCATCAGCAACGGCGCGCCCTCGGGAACGAACTGGCCCACTTTCCGCACCACATGAACCTTCACCTGATTCAGCCTGGCCAGCGTCACGAGGCGCCGTGTGTCGATAAACCGGATATAGCCCGAAGCCTCGCTTGCCACCGGAATGTCCCAGCTGTTCAGGTCGGCCGGTACGCTCTCGACCAGACTCGCGCCGCGGCGCGGCAGCGGCATCACGTCGTCGATGATGGCTTCCGTCTCCGCCGCGATGCGGTCGACGATATGGTTCACGCTGATGGCATGCGAGATATGGTGAATGAAATACAGCAGCAGCGCCACGCAGGTGAGCGCCAACAACATCGCTCCGAAAACCGTGAATACCGGCGCAAACGGATGCGGCAGCGAGCGCGCCGTCGGCAGCGCGGCCATGCAATAGCAGAAAGTGCCGAGGAACAACCCCAGCGTCCACTGTGTCACGCGGTCTTTCGAGAAGCTCACGATGATGCGCGGCGAAAACTGCATGGACGCGAGCGTCAGCGTCATCAGCAGGATCGCGAACACGATCGAGACCACCGTCATGATCGATTGCGCGATCCCGGCGAGAATCACCTGCGCCACCTGCGGATCGGCGTGGGACGGGAAAAGCGTCTTAGGAACCGACTCGCTCAGGGCCGGATAACTCTCTTCCACCCACGAGAGCACCGCGCCCGCGCAGCCAAGGGTCAGCGCGATGATCAGTGGACGCAGCAGGAAGCCGCCGCGCAGGTTGTACATCACGTGGCGGAGCCAGAATGGCAGGCGTTTATTCACGGCGTTGTTTTCTCAGTGTAGTCTCGATCTGCCTCTCTATGCCTTCTTCACGCCTGCGGGCGTAGAGTATTGGTGGGGCGGACTACGATGCATTGGTTGCAGGATATCCTCTTTCTCGCGCTCGTAGTCGGCCTCGCCAGGCCCGCCGGCGTGTATCTCGCCCGTGTCTTCGAGGGCAAGCCCACCTTCCTCGACCCCGCATTGCGCCCGGTCGAATCGTTCCTTTACCGATGCCTGGGCATTAAGGCCGGCGAGGAAATGTCCACGGGCCGTTACACCGCGTGCTTCCTGCTCTTCAGCGCCGTAAGCGCCGCGGGCCTGTTCCTTCTGCTGCTTGCCCAGCACTGGCTCCCCATGGGCCCGGCCGATCGCTACCTGACCACGCCCATGACTCTCGATCTGGCGGCCAACACAGCGATCAGTTTCACCACCACGACTACCTGGCAAGCCTATGGAGGAGAAACTACCCTTCGTTACCTGACGCAGGTGATTGGCCTCGTCTCGCAGAATTTCCTCGCGGGCGCCGCCGGCCTCGCCGTGGGCATCGCCTTCATCCGCGGCTTCGCCCGCGAGCGTTCCTCCACCCTGGGCAATTTCTGGGTGGATCTGGTCCGCGCTCTCCTTTGGGTCCTGTTGCCTTTGTCCCTCGTGGGCAGCGTCGTCCTCATCTGGCAGGGCGTGCCTCTCAACTTTGCGCCTTACACGCAGGCCCACACCCTCGAAGGCGGCGTCCAGACCATTGCCCAGGGACCGGTGGCCGCGCTCGAATTCATCAAGAACCTCGGCACCAACGGCGGCGGCTTCTTCAACGCCAACGGCGCCCATCCGTATGAGAACCCCACGCCTCTGGTCAATTTTCTGGGATTACTCGCGATCGCCGTTCTGCCCGCGGCGCTCACCGTCACCTTCGGCCGCATGGCCCGTACCCCACGCGCCGGTTCGATCCTGCTGGCCGTGATGGTGGTCCTGTTCGCCGCCGGTCTGGCTGTGTGCGATCT
>JBEKAQ010000118.1:0-13992 GCA_050015835.1 Bryobacteraceae bacterium
GATGAGCATCGGTCATACGCTGGAAATGGTTGGTTGCATGGACTTTAAAGGCCATGCAACCCTGCCACGCGGCGAGCGGGAGGAGGGCTTGGGAGGGGGAACGCCCTCCCAAAAGGGACCGAGCGTACCCCCGCGAAGTCGCCGAAACACCCAGGCTCGCGGTGGTCGCCCACTAAAATCCCGGAATGCCCTGTTCTTTAGATCGGTCTGCGGATCATGCTTACCTTCGAACGTTTTCTTCAGTCCGACGCGGAGAAAGGCGAGGTTGTAAATCTCGTGTTTGAACCACGTTTGTTCGATTTGGTGGGCGTGCTTCACAAAATCGCGGGGCCTCTGTCCGCAAGCCACATTCCCCACGAACTGGTCGGCGGACTCGCCGTGTTGATTCACGTGGAAGAAAGCGATCCCACCCATTCGATGTTGACGCGCGACGTCGATCTCATGATCCGCCGCTCTGACATGAATCGAGTCCTCGGAATCGCCGGGGAGTGCGGCTTCCGATTCAGCCAAGGGGGCAGGCGTTGACATGCTTCTTTATGGCGACTCCGGCAGCGCGAAGAATGCCGTCCATCTGCTCTTCAACGGGGAGAAAGTCAGACCGAATCAGGCTACGCCCAATCCGGACATTTCACCGGTGCGGAAACTTGTCGGCGAGCCCGTGGCAGTAATCCCTACAGCCGATCTGCTCCGGATGAAACTGAGTTCCTGGCGGCTCAAGGATCAAGTGCATGTTCAGGTCATGGACGCGGCCGGCTTGATCACGCCAGCGGTGCAAAGCTCGCTGACGGAAAGTCTCCAGGCCAGGCTGCAGCACGTCAGGGAAACTGAGTGAGAACCGCCCCCGCTCATCGCATGTACATGCCGCCATTCACGTCAATCACGTTCCCGGTAATATATCCCGCCTCATCGCTGCATAAGAACCGCACCGCGCCCGCCACTTCCTCGGCTCTTCCAATCCGCCCCAGCGGAATCCCGGCCGTGATCTTCGCCTTCAGCTCTTCCTTCAACCCCGCCGTCATGTCGGTCTCGATGAACCCTGGCGCCACCGCATTCACCGTGATATTCCGCGACCCCAGCTCCTGCGCGAGCGACTTGGTCAATCCAATCAGCCCCGCCTTCGACGCCACATAGTTCGCCTGCCCCGCGTTGCCGGCCTCGCCCACCACCGAAGAAATGTTCACGATCCTGCCCCATCGTTCGCGCATCATGGGGGAGATCACCTGCTGGATGCAAAAAAACGCGCCCGTCAGATTGGTCTGCAGCACGAAGTTCCAGTCGTCCGCCTTCATGCGCAGCGCAAGGCCGTCCTTCGTGACCCCCGCGTTATTCACCAGCATGTCGATGCGGCCGAACTCTTTGGCCACTCTGGCGATGCCTTCTTTAATTGAATCCTGCACCGAAAGATCGATCGGGACGACGAACGCCTCGCCGCCGCCCACGCGAATTTCCGCGGCGACTTCTTCCAGCTTGTCCGTCTGCCGGGCCGCCAGCGCGACCTTCGCGCCCGCCCTCGCCAACTCCAGCGCGCAGGCCCGTCCAATGCCGCGGCTCGCGCCCGTAACCAATGCAATGCGATTGTTCATAATCGTGTCGAACCTGCCATGATATTAAACCGGAAAATTCAAAAGCCCGGTGGTCCCAAACGAAGGTGCGCGGCATTCGCGCATCCAGTTCCAGATGAGACCGCGGGCAAGATCGCTCGGTTGCCGATTACCGATGCCGCGTATCTCTTCCACGATCCACCGGTCGACGCCCCACCGGGATCTTTCCGGGCGAATCGCAATGGTAAGCCGCTCGGGCTCGATCATACGGTAAAAATACAGGCGGCCGTTGGCTACGCGGCGCGCATAGGATTTGTCGCGGCCCGCGCAATGGTGCATGGCGTCGCTTTCGGCGACCAGATCTCCGCGGCTGCGGATGGCGAGGATGCGCAGCCCTTCGGCAACGAGATCGGGCAGCGGCGGCTTTGGAAACGCCAACGGATCGCGCGTCCGGCGGGGCGGGGCGGTGAGCCGCACCTGCGCGGGAGTTAACGGCCGATCGAGGTCGGGAACAGTTCGGATCGGCGGCGGAGGCGGCACTGTGGGCGGAGTAGCGATGTCGCGCGGTCCCGGAGCAGCAAGCGCCACAGCCTCGTTAAGCGGTGCTGGCCGCGCCGGGCCGCGAGCCCTGCGGACGGGCCGGTCGAGATCGGCAAGCGCGCGCATTCGCGGCAGCGTCAATCCCCGATCCCGCGCACTTTCCTGCAAATCCCGCATGCGCGCAATCAGATCGCATTGCGAGGCCACCGGCACCCGGCTCAGGTGCGCTATGCACTCGGGCGCTATCCAACCGCGCAATGCGGCGTCGCGCGCCACTTCGAGCGCGATGGGATTGACGCGTGCAAGGTGCGTAAGAACGGCATCAGCTTCGCGCTCTTCGACCATCACCGCGCGCAGCTGCCCCAGAAACTCGCGGGAAATCCACGCCCTCGGAACCTTGCGAAGTACGTGCACGGCATGCTCGGTTTCCGGAAAGCCGAAGAGGGCGGCGAGCGACCGGCGGCGCAGACCGATCTGATGAGCCGCATCCCCGGTCGCTGCCAGATACCCGAGCGCCGGATTCGAACGCAGCAACTCGAGCGCCGGCGGACCCCCTGTGTTGACGAACTGAAGCAATTGCCAGTGGGCGGAGGGAAACCTGCGCACCGCGTCGCGCGCCTCTTCCGGCCAACGTCCGATCAGGAAACGGCAGGCGTCCACACGGCGCAGCCAGCCCGGCAAACGCGACCGGCCGGGACGCTCGACGGTAGCTTCGAGCGAAGAGATTTCAACTTCCGGGATGAAGGCCTGCCATGCGCCCGCCGTCATCCGGCACGCCGCGGCCTCGCTTCCCCACGGGACGATTCTCTCGACGACCTTCGCATGGTAGCGATACAGGGCCCCGCCCTCAATCCTGTAATCGACCTCAAGGATGCTCTCATTCCCCAGCATGCCGCGCCCCGGTATTCGCGAGTATAAGGCCGAATTTCGAAGCGCATCGATTTCCACAACGCAGCTGGGTCTGCCGCCGAAATCTGCGCGGTCTTGACAGGATGCCGCTGTGGAAATCCATCGCAGCGGGAATAAACCCCGCCCCCCGTGCCATTCTCGTCTGTAGCGATGAAAAAACGCATCCTCATTCTCGGTGGCGGCTTCGGCGGCATCTACGCCGCGCTCGAACTCGACCGCACCATCGCCCGGCGACCGGACATCGAAGTAACCCTCGTCAATCGCGAGAACTTCATCCTCTTCACGCCCATGCTGCACGAAGTGGCCGCCAGCGACATCGACCTGACGCACATCGTGAACCCCATCCGCATGATGCTCCGCCACGTGAACTTCTTTCACGCCGAAGTGCGGTCGATCGATCTCGAAAACAAATCCGTCCGCGTGGCGCATTCAAAAGACGCCCACGTTCACGACCTTCCTTACGACCACCTCGTCATCGCCCTCGGATGCGCCACGAATTTCTTCGACCTGCCCGGCCTCGAACAAACGGCGTTCACCATGAAATCGCTCGGCGACGCCATTCGCGTCCGCAACCACCTCATCGAAGATCTCGAAGCCGCCGATTTCGAATGCGCCGCGGGCCAGCGCGATTCCTTACTTACCGTCGTGGTCGCGGGCGGAGGCTTTTCGGGCGTCGAGACCATTGCGGGAATTAACGATTTTCTGCGCGAAGCCACCCGCTGGTACAAACATCTTTCCGAGAAACAGATCCGCGTGGTGCTCGTCCATCCCGGCGCGGTGATTCTGCCTGAGCTCGGAGAGCCTCTCGGCGCTTACGCACAGAAAAAGCTGGCCGCGCGCGGCGTCGAGATCCACGTCAACGCCCGTGTCGCGGCGGTGCGCGATGGCGATGTCGAACTCAACGACGGTACAGTGATTCGCACCTGCACGCTGATCTGGACCGCCGGCACCTCGCCGCATCCGCTCACCGCCATGCTGCCCTGCGCCACGGGCCGTGGCCGCATCGAAGTCGACCAATTCCTCGAAGCGAAAGGCTGGCCCGGTGTGTGGGCACTGGGCGATTGCGCGCTCGTGCACGATCCGGTGACCGGCAAACCGTACCCACCCACTGCGCAACACGCCATTCGCCAGGGCAAAGTTGCAGCGCGCAATATCGCCGCTGCCATTGACGGCGGCACCAGGCGCCCGTTTCGATTTGCCACCCTCGGCCTGCTCGCCGCCATCGGACGAAGGACCGGAGTCGCCAACATTCTCGGGTTTCAGTTCTCCGGTTTCATTGCCTGGTTTCTCTGGCGATCCATCTACCTCGCCAAGCTGCCGCGGTTCGAAAAGAAAGCGCGCGTCGCCCTCGACTGGGCTCTCGATCTGTTCTTCTCGAAGGACCTCGTGCAGTTCCAGACGGAGCGGTCGGCAACCGTGCCACGCGAAGATCCCGGCGCGGACAAAACCCGCTCTCACACGGCCTGACGCCCGCATGAGGAACGGTCACGGGAGGCAATCGAACCGCCCGTGACCGCCTGAGTCAGAGTTTCACGGTCACGGTCTTAACTTCCGTGTATTGCTGTAAGCCGTACTCACCCAGTTCCCGCCCAATGCCGGATTGCTTGAATCCGCCGAATGGAGCGGCAGCGTCGAACACGTCGTAGCAATTGACCCACATCGTGCCCGCGCGCACATTGTTGGCGATCGCCAGCGCCTTGCTGATATCGCGCGTCCACACCGCCCCGGCCAGCCCATACATCGTTCTGTTCGCGCGATCGGTGACTTCGTCGATATCGTTGAATTTGATGATGCTCATGACGGGGCCGAAGATTTCTTCCTCGGCGATCTTCATGTTGTCGCGCACGTCGGCGAAAACCGTCGGCTGTACGAAATAACCGCGATCTCCCGCGCGATCTCCGCCCGCCACCAGTCTCGCGCCTTCCTTCCTGCCCGACTCGATGTAGCCCAGCACTTTTTCGAACTGCACGTCGTCCACCTGGGGACCCTGTTCCGTCCTCGCATCGAACGGATCGCCCACCACACGGGCGTTGGCGCGCGCCGCGCTGCGGTCGACAAATTCGTCGTACGCCTTGGCTTCGACGAACACGCGGGAGCCGGCGCAGCAGCATTGGCCCTGATTGAAGAACAGCCCGAAGTGGGAACCTTCGATGGCGGCGTCCAGATCGGCATCCGCAAATACGATGTTGGGGCTCTTGCCGCCCAGTTCCAGGGTGACGCGTTTGAGATTGGTCTGCGCCGCCGCTTCCATGATCAGGTGTCCCACTTCCGTCGATCCGGTGAACGCGACTTTGTCGACATCCATGTGGCGCGCGATGGCGGCGCCGGCCGTGGGACCGTAGCCGGGCAGCATGTTGACCACGCCGTCGGGGAAACCGGCTTCGGCGATCAGTTCCGAGACGCGCAATGCGGTGAGCGGAGTCTGTTCGGCGGGTTTCATCACCACCGTGTTACCCGTGGCGAGCGCCGGCGCCAGCTTCCACGCCTGCATCAGAATCGGAAAATTCCACGGGATGATTTGCCCCACCACACCCACGGGCTCGTGACGCGTGTAGCAGAAATAATCGCTGCCGATGGGAATCGTCTTTCCCTGGACCTTATCGGCCCAACCCGCGTAGTAGCGGTAGCAAGCGACGGTGAGCGGCAGATCGGCGGCTTTCGCGACGGCATACGGCTTGCCGTTATCGAGCGATTCCAGTTTCGCCAGTTCGTCGGCATGTTTCTCAATCAGGTCCGCGAGCTTATTGAGAAGACGTCCGCGCTCGGCTGCCGAAAAGCGGCGCCAGGGAGCTTTCGTATCGAAGGCGGCGCGCGCGGCCTTTACCGCCAGGTTGACGTCGGCGGCGTCGGCTTCGGCGACCTGGCAGATCTCCTCGCCGGTGGCGGGATTGATCGTGGGGAAGGTTTTACCGGAGACGCTGGCGACCCAGCGGTTATTGATCAGGAGTTTCGTCGGCGGAAGAGCGACTGGGCTTTCCGTGGGCAATGACAGGACAGAGGCCATGGATGGATTCCTTTCATGCGTATTGTATACGAGTTGCGCCCGCCCCGGCGCGGCGACTTTTATACGTTACCATGTGGTTTATACAAGACATTCCCATGGACGCCGACCGAACTGAACTTCCCGGCATGCTTGCCACTTTGTGTTCTTACGAGAACCTCTTCGGGCCGCGGCATCCGCAAACTCTTCTGCTCATGGCCGAGACTGCGAACGCGTGCTGGCAGGCCGGAAAATTCGATTACGCGCGCCCTCTGTTAGAGAGAACCGTCAGGGATCTGGGACATCTGCTGGGCGCGGAACACGATCTGCGTCTGCGGGCGATCGCTGCCCTCAGAGATCTTTTCATCGCCCAGCGCGATCGTGAAAAGGCGGCGGCTGTGCAACGCGAACTTCTCGCATGCCAGATCCGGCGCCTGGGCGCGGACCATTCGGAAACACGAGCCACGCGCGCCCGGCTGGCGACGATCCTTCTGGAATACGCGCCCGGCCAGAGCGCCGCGGCCTCTTGAAGAGGCCGTGGTTCTGGCAAAAGCCACACTGATTTCAGTCCCCTTCGCTACGGGGTTGGCGGCTTACTCCTCAATACTCTGCCCGCCTGTAATGAACAAATCCCGGTATTCAACATCCCCGGCACCGCCAAAAACATCGCCAGGACGTCGTACTATGGACGTTTCCACGCGCCCGCCCAGTAGATTACTTCGACTGTGCCCAGGGGTTGGCGAAGCGCGGATCGTGAAGAACTTCCTCATCGGTGAGTGACTTGAGGAACTCGATCAGATCCGCGCGATCCTGCGCGGAGATCGTGAAGCCGCTAATCAGAGGATCCTTATTCGGGTTGTCGCGACCGTCCCTGCCGCCCGCGGCGTAGTGGTCGATCACACCCTTGAGATCCGGAATACTGCCATCGTGCATGTACGGCGCGGTGACGGCGATGTTGCGCAGGGTGGGAGTCTTGAATTTGCCCGCATCCGCCGGATCTTTGGTGAACTCATAGATGCCCACGTTGGGCTCTGGATACGACTGATACAGCCCGGTGTTGTGAAATTCGATTTCACGATCGGCGTCTGCCTGCGAGATGGTGGCATCCGTGAAATTAGCTCCGCCATGGCAGCGGAAGCAGTGGATGCGCTGGTCGAAGAACAAGATCTCGCCTCGCTTCGCGGAGTCCGAAACGGCGCTGTCTTCGCGGTTGTAGTGGTAACGATCGTAAGGCGAGCGAGCGGAGACGATACTTCTTTCGAAACACGCCACCGCCCGCGTAACATTGGCGATATTGAAGGGATCCGCCTCACTCGGGAAAGCCGCCGCAAACAGGGCGTGGTACTTCGCGTCCGATCGGAGCATCGGCAGAAAGCCATCTCCCTCGCGCAGGCCGAGCTCAACGGGATGCTCTCCGAACATCGGCACCAGCGCCTGCTTTTCCAGACTCTTCATCTGCGGATTGCTCCATGTCAAGGCGCCGCTGTAAGCCACATTGACCAGGCTCATAGCACTGCGGGAATGCGCTTCGCCGGTGGCTCCGAGGCCCGTTGCCCGGCCATCCGTGAACGCCAGTTCCTGTTTGTGACAGGTTGCGCAGGACTGTTTTCCGTTGACCGACATGCGCGTGTCGTAGAAAAGGTACCTGCCGAGCTCGACCTTGGCCGCCGTCATCGGGTTGTCCGCAGGCACATACGGCTGGGGAAAGCCCCGGGGCAGGTTCCACTGATATTCGCCGGCGAATGCGGCCGGCAGAAATGCCAGCGTCAGGCATATCTGAAGCGCCCTCTTTCCAGGCACGGCTTCCTCCTATTTCAGCAAGCGCACGACTTCAATGGTTTCGAGCATCCGCACCGAGCGCGCACCAGCCTTGTCGCCCGGAATGGTAAGCCGGAGAGGGCCCTGATACCCGAACAGCGGCTTTCCGTCGATTTTATCCGCCACCAGAATCTGCTCGTTGGCGAACGCCGCGTCCACCTCGCCCAACGTGAATACGACCTCGTATCCGTCGTGGGCCTTCGCAACAATGTAACTGGCGAGTACCTTGCCGCGCAGCTGATTGCCCAACGGCGCGCCCGCGCGTTTGAGCACTTCGCGCAAAGGAACGCCCTCGTATTCCACCGTCGTTCCGTCCTGCTCTTTGACGACTCCCTTCTCGCGCGGCATACTCGCCAGATCCTCCGCCTTGAGCGTCAGGGGCGTGGGGATGTCGCCCGTGACAGTCAGCGTGGCGGGCGCCGCCGTGGCTGGCTGAGGCGCTTGAGCCAGTGCGGCGCCGGCTGCCAGGGCAGCCACCATCGAGAACTTCAGCAATACGAAGCGATGCGACATATAAAGCTCCTAAAACTTGTACCGCAGACTCACGAACCAGTTGCGGCCCTCTTCAGGATAACCGGCTGTGAAGTAATAATTCCGGTCGAGCAGATTCTTTATTCCCGCCTGGCCCGTGATCCCCGAACGAATCGGCGCCTCGACATACAGATCCGTGGTCGCATACGACTCCGCGTAAGGCTGGTAAAGCGGAGAGGATGCCGCGTAGGTCGTGTCCCGCAGAATCAGCCCGCTTTCGTATCGTTCATCGAGAATCCCGAGGATTTGGTGAGGTGATCGGTAAGACAGGTTGCCTTCGAACCTGTTCTTCGGCAGAGTCGGCAGAATGGTAACGCGTATTCACCGCGCGCACGTTGGGCAGGGAGGCAAAATGCTGAGCCATCAGCACGGCAATGTTAACACGACATTGTCGTTCATGAGATCCTTGATGGGCCCAGGCGTTTGACTCCGTTTCCCGAAACGACTCGCCCTTTCACCATGCCGCCGACAGGATCGCTCGCGGCGACGTGACTGGTGAACCCCGCCGCTGAGTCATCAGCGCCTGTCCTACAGGCTAATGGGCGTGATCGTGGTGATGCTTTTCGGAGCAATCGGCCGGAATTACGCAGCCATTATCCGAAATGGCGCAATTGATGTGCTCAAACTGAATGGTCGTGTGATGCAGATGAAACCGATCGCCCAGCACGTGATTCACCCCGTGCAGGATGCGATCGCTCCGTGACGGCGGCATATCCTCGATCAGCACATGGCAGCTCAGCGCACTCGAATTCGAACCGAGGCTCCAGATATGCAGATCGTGGACATCGAGCACGCCTTCCACGGACTGGATCGTCTGCGACACCTCTGCCAGATCGATTCCCTTCGGCAAGCCCTCGAGCAGAATATTCAGCGATTCGCGGATAATGTCCCAGGCGGTCCAGACCACCAGCACGGAGATCGCGATCGAGAGGATGGCATCGATGCGGAACCAGCCCGTGGCGCGGATCACCAGCGCACCCACTACAATCGCCGCCGAGCCGAGCAGATCGCCGAGCATGTGAACGAAGGCCCCGCGGATGTTAATGTCCTTGTCTCCCGCCGCGTGCAATCCGAACATGATCCCGCCGTTAAGCACCATGGCGCCCGCGGCGACCCATAACATCACGTTCTCATCCACACCCACCGGGTGCATCAGGCGCACCCAGCTTTCGTAGAGAATCCACGCCGAGAGCGCCACCAGGGTCAAAGCGTTGACGAAGGCAGCCAGCACGCCCGCCCGGTGGTAGCCGAAGGTGCGGGATTCGTCCGCCGGCCGGCCGTGCAGGAACACGGCGAACCATGCGAGCAGCAAAGCCAGCGCATCCGTCGCGTTATGGCCCGCATCCGAAATGAGCGAGAGGCTGTGGGCCCGGATTCCCGCCAGTAACTCGAAAACGACGAACGCGCCGGTGGCCACGAGCGACCAGACCAGGACTTTTCCGGACGCCTGCCGATGTGAACCATGAACGCCCGGCTCGTGATGGTGATGCGAATGCAAAAGGCCTCCGGTCCTATTCTAGAACTTGAACTATGACAACGGCCAGTAAGACAGCGGGGCGCTATCTGGTTTGCACGGCGGCGCTCGTTCTGGTGCTGGCGGCCGACCATTGGATCGTGCGAATTAACGCCACCACTTCCGCTCTCTATATGCTGCTGGTAGTGCTCGGCGCGGCCACGCGCTGGGGTCTGGCGGAGTCGATTTTCACGTCGATCGTGGGCGTGTTCATCTTCAACTTCTTCTTTCTACCTCCCGTCGGAACGTTGACGATCGCCGACCCTCAGAACTGGGTGGCCCTGTTTGCGTTTCTGGTAACCGCGGTCACCGCCAGCAAGCTCTCCTCGAACGCCAAACATCGCGCGGAAGAAGCGCTGACCGGGCGGCAGGAGATTTCGCGGCTCTACGAACTGAGCCGGGCGTTGCTGATGGACGAAGGGCCCGATGCGGTGCGGCACTCGGTCGCCCAGGCTTCCCAGATTCTCCAGACCGGCGAGATCGCCTTCTTCGACGCGGCCGCCAACCAGGTATACGGGATGGTCGACGAATCGAACCTTTCGCTGGCCGATCTGGCGCGCGTGGCCGAGACCGGCGAGAGCGTGGTGCGCGACGACACGGTCGCCGTACCGGTGCGTCTCGGCACGCATATTATCGGCAGCCTCGCCACCGCTTCCTCCCGCCTGAGCCCCGCCGTGCGGGAGTCCGTGGCCAGTCTGCTGGCGATCAATTATGTGCGGGCGCATGCGGTGGAGCGGGCGGCGGCGGCTGAAGTAGCGCGGCGCAACGAAGAATTCAAATCCTCCCTTCTCGATGGGCTGGCGCACGATCTGAAGACTCCGCTGACGGCCATTCGCACCTGCGTGACGCGCCTGATCGCCTTCCCACCCCGCACCGAAGAAGTGCGCCAGGAGCTGCTGAGCATCATCGATCAGGAATCGGAAAGGCTGCAGCTTTCCATCACCGAGGCGATTGAACTGGCGCGCATCGAATCGCACGAACTGCGCCTCGAGCGCGAAATCGCCGGCGTCTCCGGCATCATCGACAGCGCGCTGAGCGAGGTACGGGACGAAAACCGCGCCCGCTTCACGGTGGACGCTTCGCCGGATCTCGATCTGTTCGTCGATGCCGGCCTGATGCGCCGCGCTCTGCTGCAGGTGATCGAGAATGCGCGGAAATATGCGCCGCCCAACTCTCCGATCCTCATCGAAGCGCGCCAGGACGGGGCGAACGCGGCGATTGCGGTACTCGACCGGGGGCCCGGCATCCAGCCGGACGAACTGCAGCGCATCTTCGAAAAGTTCTATCGCGGGCGGCGCGGCCGGGACAAGGTGGAGGGCACCGGCATGGGCCTTGCGATCGCAAAAGGTATCATTGAAGCTCATGGCGGAAAAATCCGCGCTGAGAACCGCCCCGGCGGAGGGGCCGGCATCGTCATGACCCTGCCGTTACCGCCTGCCGCCGATCGGACGGGGACCCTTACATGAACACTTCCACTATTCTTGTTGTCGACGACGAACCGCAGTTGCGGCGCGCAGTGAAAGCCACTTTGACCGATCTGGGCTATTCCGTGATCGATGCGAAGACCGGCGAAGAAGCGCTTGAAATGCTGCGCAGCGACACGCCGGATCTGGTTCTGCTCGACCTGAACATGCCCGGCATCGGCGGGCTTGAAACCTGCCGCGCCATACGCGAAACTTCCGACGTGCCGATCATCGTTCTCTCGGTGCGGAACACGGAACGCGATAAAGTCCAGGTGCTCGACGCCGGCGCGGACGATTACGTCACCAAGCCCTTCGGGATTCAGGAACTGCTGGCGCGCATCCGGGCGGCCATGCGGCGCGTGCCGGCGTCCAACGACACAAACGTGCGCGTGGTGGTGAGCGATGAACTGGAAATCGATTTTGCCACGCGGCGCATTACTCTCAACGGACATGTCGAGCGGCTCACACCGAAAGAATTCGACCTGCTGAAGTTTCTGGTGGATCATGCCAATAAGCCGATCGCTCATCGTAAGCTCTTGCAGACGGTCTGGGGGCCCGATTACGGCGACGAGGTGGAGTATCTGCGCGTGGTGGTGAATCAGCTGCGCAAGAAGATGGAGCCGGTGCCGTCGAAACCGAAGTATCTGCTGACCGAGCCCTGGGTTGGGTATCGCTTTGCGATGCCGGAGGGGACGGCGGCAGGCTAAGGATAAAGCGCGATGGACAGGCGGAAGCGCCTGCCCTACATGGATCTGATAGATTCTTGGGGTATGAAATTCCTTTTGATTGCTTTGGCCCCGGTTCTTTCCGCTCAGATTCTTTATGTCGGCACTTATACGCAGCCGCAAAGCAGCGCCAAAGGGATTTACGCTTACAGGCTGGACCCCAAAACCGGGAAATTGGCCGACCTCGGTTTGATGGCGGAGACTCCCAATCCCACGTTTCTGGCCGTGCACCCGAACGGCAAATTTCTCTACGCCGTCAACGAAGTGAATAGTTTTCAGGGTAAGACCGCGGGATCGGTGACGGCTTATGCCATCGATCGCGCCACCGGCAAGCTTACGCAACTGAACCAGGTTTCCACCGGCGGTCCCGGTCCCTGCCATCTGATCGTGGATGCCACTGGCAAGATGCTGCTGGTGGCGAATTATGCCGGGGGCAGCTTTGCGTCGTTCCCGATCGGGGCGGACGGCAAGCTGGGCGAGGCCGCATCGTTCATTCAGGACGAGGGGTCGAGCGTCGATAAAGCGCGGCAAGGCGAGCCGCATGCGCACTCCGTCAATCTGCCTAAAAGCAACAAGTTTATGCTGGGCGCGGACCTCGGCGCCGATAAGGTGATGATCTTTAAACTGGACCCCGGCGCCGCGAAGATTACCCCCAACGATCCTCCGTCGGCCAGCGTGAAGCCGGGCTCGGGGCCGCGCCATATGGTGATCGCGCCCGACCAGAAGCATGTGTATGTAGTTAACGAGATGGCTTCCGCCATCACCACGTTCGAATATAATGCCGCGACGGCTGCGATGAAAGAAGTGGACATGGTTTCGACGCTGCCGGCCGATTTCAAGGGCCAAAGCACCTGCGCGGAGATTGAGATGGACCCGCGCGGGCGTTTCGTTTATGCGTCGAACCGGGGGCATAATTCGATCGCCGTGTTTGCAGTGGACGGGAAGACGGGTAAGCTGACTTTGATCCAGAATCAGTCGAGCGGCGGGGCTATTCCGCGTGGATTTATTCTCGATCCTTCGGGGAACTGGCTGGTGGCGGGCAATCAGGACAGCAATAGCTTCGCTGTGTTCAAGGTGGATCGGCAGACGGGTAAGCTTTCGGCTGCCGGGGATCAGATCGGGCTTGGGGCTCCGGTAACTTTTGTATTTTTGAAGTAGCCGGGCGAAGAAATTAGCCACCGATGAACACCGATTCACGCCGATAAGAGTCAGAAACCCCAAAAACCTACGATACGATGGGCCGGCCCGCGTCACTGACGGATTACAGCGGAGTGACGATCGGTTATAGTTCCGGCAACTGGGAGGGGGGGCCGGTGAACTGGGTGCAGAACGTGACATACGATCTGTCGAACCGGGGCGTACAGTACTATCCGCCCTGGACGACGGTGGGCATCACGTATTCGTACGCGGCACAGACCAACGGGCAGATCACGCAGGCGGTGGACACTTTGTCGGGGGAGACGATTACCTATCAGTACGATCAACTGAAGCGGCTGACGTCGGCCAGTTCGACTCCGAATACGGGAAGTTCGGTATCGGCGTATACGCAGACGTATCAGTACGATGGTTTCGGGAATCTGACGGCGAAGGTGCTGAACGGGACGTCGACGCCGATTGCGGTGAATGCGGCGACGAACCGGCTGACGAATTCGAATTACGATGCGAACGGGAATATGCTGACGGGAGTGGGGGCGACGTTTACGTACGACGAGGCGAACCGGGTGGAGTCGGCGACGGAGGTGTCGGGCGGGACTGAGTATTACGGATACGGAGCGGACAATCAGCGGGTGTACCGGCTGACGGCGACGGGAGGGGAGGAGTTCACGTTCTATGGGGCGCAGGGGGAGAAGTTGGGAGTGTACGGGTGGGGCGGATCGCCGCTCCGTACGAATATCTGGTTTGCGGGGCGGCTGATCCTTGATTCGAACTATGCGGTGTATGGGGACCGGGTGGGGACGAACCGGGCCAATGG
>JBEKAQ010000119.1:0-22590 GCA_050015835.1 Bryobacteraceae bacterium
TATACGAATGCCTCGCCTACTATGAAGACCACCGGGGAGAGATCGACCTGCTCGTTGCGAGGCAGATGGCCCCGGCTTCGGGTGAAGTTCCTGCTCGATCATGACGTCCCCGACGACCTGAGCTATTTGCTGGAGCAACTCGGCCACGATGTCACGCTGCTGCGCAGGGCCCTTCCGGGCGATTCTTCCGACGAGGCAGTTCTCCGGTTTGCCTTTGAGGCTGGTTGCATACTCCTGACCTGCAACCGGGATGCCTTTCTGCATCTCGCGGCGAGGGGGCCACAGAATGGCGTCGTCATTGTCATCCGGCGCAGAACGCGTGGCACGCCGCACCACCCCGGCGCCTGGCGGGACCAGGCGAATATTTGCCAGCGAATCGAGAGCCAGGAGAACGTCGGAAGCCGAGGCGGCCGGTTTCATCCTGTGCAGCAGCACTGCTGCGAATTCCCCCAGCACCTGTTGGGAAACGACGCCTTCGCCAACCAGAGCGCGGCGAATCAGACCGCGCGCGATGGATTGCTTCCGCTGGTCTTTGGCATCCCAGGCATAGACCAGAATATTGCTATCGAGGAAAAACATGGCCGAAAAACCAGACCCGTTTATCGGCGCTCGTGGAGCTCGCTCCGGTTCCAGGCGCGGGGCGATGCGTTCACGCTGAAGCTTTGAAACGCGCGCGCCAGATTAGCCAGATTACCGGCATCCCGGTCGACGGTCTCGTCAGCTTGTGCCAACTGGGTGTGCCGGGGCGCGTATACGCCGCTCGTCATTCAGGCTGGGCGGTTCATCTTCAAGGCATGACAAAATCACTCCGTAGGCGTACTGTCACCGGGATGACTTGACAAAACTACGGGCACGCCGTATACCATAGTTCGAATGGGACGCCGCCAAAGCTGAAGGACACCTCCTAAAACACAGTGTCAGCTTCGAGGCGGCGCGGTACGTTTTCGACGACGTGTTTGCTTGTGACCAATGTGATTTTGACAGCGACCACAGCGAGATCAGGTACGTCATCACCGGCATAGTCAAGGACGTAATTCTGACAGTGGTTTATACCGAGCGCGGTAGTCGAATTCGTATTATCTCAGCGAGAAAAGCATCGACCCATGAGCAAAGAGAATACTATCGTAGCCAAACGGCAGAGTGACGGAGCCATCGTTCAGGTGTTGCCCGACGGCCCAACGAAACCGTTCGAAGACAAAACGGATTGGGACCGGCTCCGGGCTATGACCGACGAGGATGTCATCGCCGCAGCTCTGACTGATCCAGATGCGCATCCCCTGACGCCCGAACAGTTGCGTACTGCTCGCCGGGTGCCGCGCACGAAGACATTACGCCGGGCTCTTGCCTTGACCCAGGAAGAATTTGCGGCGCGTTATCACATTCCAATCGGCACTTTGCGGGATTGGGAACAGGGACGCTGCGAGCCTGACCAGCCTGCCCGCGCTTATCTGACCGTTATTGCTCACGACCCGGAAGGCGTGAAACGCGCTCTGGCTGAGAAGTAGTGAGATGGCCGCCGTCCACGTACTGCATGCCCGTCTCTCCGAATCTGCGAAGATGGGTTGAAGTTTGCCATCGGTTCAACAGGACTCATGTATAAATTCGCATTACTCGGGCTGATTGCCGCGATACAGTTGAGCGCCGCGGATCCCCGCATTGGCTCCTGGACGCTTATCTCCGCGCAGTCTACTCTGGATCCCCCCAACAAACTCTCCATCGTATCTCTGAAAGGTGGTGTGCATGCCATGAGTTCAGGCGCCACCCACCTCGATTTCACGGCGAAGTGGGACGGACACGGAGCGTCCGTACAAGGGAATCCGGCGTTTAATCAAATCGAGCTGCGAAGGGTCGGCAAAACTCAGGCCGAGGTCAAAGAGAAGAAGGACAGCGCTGTGGTGGCGACGGTTCGTTACAAAGTTTCGGCCGACGGCAACGAGTTAATGGGCACGACTTCGGAGAAAGGCCACGCCGACCGGATCGCCGTGTGGACGCGGACCGGAGGCACGAAGGCGGCGGATAATCCGTTTGCGGGTGAGTGGACCCAGGATCTGAGCAAGACTCGTCTGCGGCAGGGGATGGCGCTCAAAATCGAGGCGGACGGAAAAGACGGGGTCCGGTTCTCGGGGGACTACGACTACAGCGCCCGTTTCGACGGCAAGGAATACGATTTAAGAAACTCCGTCAACGATACCGTGACGCTCGAACTGGTGGACGCTCACACGGTCGATGCGATTTACCGGCGAGACGACAAAATTACTCAAAAAGACCGCTGGGTGGTTTCGGCCGACGGACAACAGATGACAGTAACCACGACAGGCACGCTGGAGACCGGTCAACAAGTCAGGGAGACCATGGTATTCCGCAAGCAATAACGCCGGCGGCGCCATGCCCGCTTGCATCGGACAGGCGATGCAGCTAAGTACTTCAGTTCAGAAGTTCACTAACGTATTGCCCGTTACCGCTCCCTTACGGTCACGGCTCCGCAGGAGCTGCCTTTCCGAGCCGTGACCGTGAGGGAGCGGTAACGAAGCGGTGAGAAAGACGCTGCCGAATTTTTGAAACCTGGTACTTAGCCTACACGCAAACGGCTGCTGTTTTGAACTCGCGAGCCGCAACCGAAATGATGCCTTTTCGCTGCATGAAACGCAAAATACCGTTTACCGTGTCTTCGAGAGACGGATCTGGCTTGCCCCATACGGAAGCGTGGCGAGCCGCCTGGTAAGAGGAATTGTCGTAGCGCTTGAACTCCATGGACGAAATGTTGTCCACCGAGCCCACCAGAAAGTCGAGCAGCGGATAGAGCAGATCTTCCTTCCGGCATCTGCGGATCAGTTCGGGCACGAAATCGCGAATGCCGAATATCTCGAACTGCCGTCCGGTTGCCTTCGTGATCAGGCCGGTAATATCCAGCATGTTTGCGTAATCGTCCCGCACAACGTGATAGGTCTTATTCACCGTGCCGGGCGTGGTTGAAATCGCAACGATATTGTTCGCCGTGATGTCGGCGGGGACGAAACTAACCTGGTTCAGAGCATCCACTCCAATGCCGTGGTTCACCATGAACGCCACCAAACGCACCGCTATATCGAAGTTGTTGCCTCCGCCTGTAACGGAGGGACTGACCAGGGCGGGCCGGAAAATCCGTGTGGCAAGCCCCTGACGGCGCGCGTCCATCACCACCTGTTCCGCTACCCATTTGGACTGGCTATATCCAAAATCGAGAAGCTCCATATTCTCGTTCATGTCGGTCTCGTACAGGACCTTTTTAACCGCCCAGCCGAACACGAAGGTAGTCGAGACGTAGTTGAAGCTCTTGGGCCTTCCTTCGAACGCCAGCCTTAAGACCTCGTTCGTTCCCAGCACGTTGGCGTCACGCATCCGGTCGTAGTTAAACAGATAGTTTACGGTTGCGCCGTTATGGAATACAGTGTCGAGTTCACTGGCGAGACGATCCCAGACCTTCGGCGTCAGGCCCAGCCGCGGCTGCCCGAGGTCACCGCAAACGGGAATTACGCGAGCCTCGAACATCTGCGTCAGCCCGGCCGCGCAGTGTCCCATCGATTCCATCGCGGCCCTCAGCCTTTGCCTGCCCTGACGTTCGTCGGACGCCCTGACCAGAACATAGATCTTTGCGCGCGTCTGCTCCAGCAGACTTTTCACGAGGAACGGTCCGATGAAGCCGGTGCCGCCCGTGAGCAGCACATTGTCCAGGACCGGTATCTCCGGAAGCATTGCGGGCGCAGGAGGCGCAAAGATGAGCTTCCTGTCGCCGCTCATCATCGCCTTTTCCGTGGCGCGCTGCTCTTCACGGAAAGCCGCGAGCGACTGCCGCAGCAGAACCAGCGCTTCCTCGGGGGCATGCTCCAGCTGTTCGGCCAGCCGGAACAAATCGCCTACGCTGACACGCTGAACCAGACCGATATCGACCTGCATCGCCAGCATGTCGGCGCCCTTATTCTTCAGGAGCTCCTTGATTTCGTGCATGAACGAGACAAGATCCAGCGAATCGAGCCCGGCTTCGACGAGCGTGTACGATTCGGTGCCCGTGAGATTATAGCGGGCTTTCAACAGGTCGAAAGGCGACTGGCACCCAGAACCCGGCGTTGAAGATTCGGTGTCCTTTTCCCGCGAAAACTCGGAGAGAACGGTAAACCGGCCTTCCCGCCACATCTGCCGGGTCTTGTTGCGCATGATCTTGCCTGAACTGGTTCTCGGTATCGCCTTCGGCGCTATGAAGGAAATCAGCGCCACTTCCACATTGAGGTAATTCCGGATTGCGGCGGCAATCTTCAGCGCATCCGGCAGCGCTTTAGGATTTTTCACCTCGGCCACCACCGCCAGTGCCGGATCGCTGTCTTCATTAATCTGGAACGCGGCGACGCAGTTGTTGCGGATCAGCCCGGAAGCCTTCTCCACCACCTCTTCGATGTCCTGCGGGTAATAGTTTTGCCCGCGAAGGATAATCATGTCCTTGATGCGTCCGCAAACGAAGAGTTCGCCTTCGTGAATGAAACCCATGTCGCCCGTCCGAAGGTAGCCGTCGTCATAGGGGCTGTCGTCCACCAGCCGGGCGTGAAACATCTTCAACGTCAGTTCCGGATTGTTCCAGTAGCCGAGACACTTACTTTCTCCCGCGACCCAGATCTCGCCGATGTGACCTGAAGGGGGAGCGAAGTGCTTCTCCGGATCCACAATCCTTACGGTCTGGCCCGGCAGGGGAGTTCCGCAACTGATAATCTGCGTAGCCGCGCCGATTTCCGATACCTCGGTGGTCATGCGGGCCTTCCCCATCGCGATGGCGTTCTTATTGACTGAAACGATATTGCGGCCAACGTGCGAAACCGCCAGAGTATTCTCGGCCAGCCCGTAGCCGACGTAAAAGCACTCCGGCTTAAGCCCATAGGGCTGAAAGGTCTGCAGAAACCGTGTGTAAGTACCGGGCTTTATGGGTTCCGCGGCAGCCATCAGGGACTTCAGCGAACTGAGATCGCAGTTTTCCAGACTCTCCTTCGACAACCGCCCGGCACGCAGACAATAATCGTAAGCGAAGTTGGGGGCCGTCGATGCGGTGGCGCGGTAGGTTCTGATGGTGTCAAACCACAGAGCCGGGCGCTGAATGAAATCCGTGGCGGCGAACCCGTAAGTCGTGCCGCCCTGCAGCGCGGGGTAAAGGTAGCACCCGATAAGCCCCATATCGTGATACTGCGGAAGCCAGGATACGACTACGGGGTTGGGATGCGGGATCACCAGCGGACCGTTATGCAGGATGTTTTCGTGCGTGACCATCACGCCTTTGGGATCTCTCGTCGACCCCGACGTGTATTGAAGAAAAAGAAGCTTCGAAGCCCCGGTGAAAGTTTCGTCCGAAATCATATCCACGAAGTCTTCGGTCACGATCCACCGCAGACCGGAAATGTAGTCGGCATCGACGCCGGACGCCGAGACTCCGCTTCTGGCGAGATTGGTTCTCAGAGATCCGAGGTAGTCCTGGCTCGTTAAAACACCGGCCGCCTGGCAATCCTTTGCGATGTGTATCATTTTATACAAGGCAGCCTGGAAGCTGTTAGAGCTGGGGGGATAGACGGGAACGGGGATCAATCCCGCGCGCACGCAGCCAAAAAAAGCGCAGATCATTTCAAGGCCCGGTGGATAGGCCAGCAACAGCCGGTCCTGCGCTGCGAAACGATGCTGTTTCCGCAAATGTCCGGCGATAATCTTCGTCCGGCGCAGAAACGACTCGTACGTATAGCTTTCGATCTGATTGCCGTTCAGTTCCAGGTAGGAATACAGAAGTTTGTGCGGGTGCTCATCCCCCAAACTGTCGAACTTGTCTAAAATCGACACTGTCATTGATTGTTTCGCTGTCTGATTCGCTTTGCACCCAGGGGCGAGGCGCCGTCATTCGCGTCCCTCCGTGCCTGGATAGAAAGGTGTAAAGCGCGCTCGATCATTCGTCGGAAGGCACCAAAAGTATACTTCGTGCTGAGGAATCCAGCATACCAGCCCCCTTTTCGCCTCCCCGGAACTCCCCGGAACTTCCTTGATTCCCCTCGGATTTCGATCTAATATAATATGGCTACGGCTGCAGTTGACGCTGTTTTATAACGACGAGTCGGGACGAACATTTTGGCCATCAATGCGGAGGCGCCAGTGGGGTCCGGAGCAGTGATCGGCCACGAGCCCGATATCGACGATCTTGTACCTCCGCAGGCGTTGTCACCGTATCCCGAAACCGGCCCGGAAGAGCCGACAGGCGGAACGACTTTAGACGCGAATTCCTTTCCGAAAGTCCTACGCCGTCGTCTCGACAACTTCTTTTCCGACCGGAATATTTCCCCAAAAGCCGACCGGACGATGTGGGTCAAAGTGGCCCTGGGCTTTGCGTTGCTGGCGGGAAGCTGGATTACTCTCTGCGCGTTCAAACCCGATTCATGGAAGTTTGTCGCCGTCTATCTTCTGGGCGGCCTTGCGCAGACATTCCTTTTGCTGAACATCGCGCACGATAGCAACCACAATGCAATCTCCTCGGTGCGGTCCGTAAACAAGGTTCTGAACTACGTTTTCGATGTTTGCGGCATCAACTCGTACATGTGGCGTATCCTCCATCATCGGGGCCACCACTCCTGTGTCAACCTGCACGGCGAAGACGACGCGCTTACAGGGCGTGGCATATTACGTCTGACGCCCCACGAACCCCGCTTGCGCGTCCAGCGGTTCCAGCATATCTATGCTCTGGTTTTATACGCGCTGTTTTCGCTGGATTATGTGTTTGTAAGGGACTTCGCGTGCTTTTTCTTCCCGGCCCACGATTATCTGAAACGCACGAAACATCCGGCGCGCGAATACGCCATTCTCTTTGGGGGTAAAGGACTCTACCTCGCTTACATGCTTATTCTGCCCATCCTGTTCCTGGGGAAATCGCCTATGCTGGTCGCGCTGGCATTCCTGCTAACCCACACGATTATCGGCCTGTCCGTTGCGCTGGTATTCCAGGCCACACACGTCGTCGACAGCACTTACTTTCCCTGCCGCCGCAGCGAGTTCGACAACGGCGTCTGCCACATCTTTGCGACAACGGCCGATTATGCAACGGATAACCCCCTCGTCGGCTGGCTTGTGGGCGGACTCAATCACCATGTAGTCCATCATCTGTGCCCTTTTGTGTGCCACACTCACTATGCCGCACTGACCCGGATCGTGAAGGAAACCTCCGAAGAATATGGCATTCCCTACCGGGAGAATCCCACGGTGAGGCAGGCGCTGGCACAGCATTTATCTCTCCTGAAGCGGCTCGGCAGCGAGGCTTGACCTTGCCCGGAACCGCGCCCGCCGTTTCTTTGCCTGAAGCCTCCCGTTTCCGATCGTTCCCCGTCGTTTCCCGGTTTCACTCATTCATGGACTCGCGCGCGATGGCGCACAATCCCGTACAGGTTCTCTCCAGATACACCGAGCTACTGGGCGACACATTCCGGTTCTATTTTGGGGGCGTCAAAGAAGCCATCGTAACCACCAATCCCGTTGTCATTCAGCATGTGCTCAAAACCAATTCGGAGAACTACCACAAATCCGAGATTCAGACGAGGCGGATGGGTCATTTCCTCGGCAAGGGCCTTCTCACCAGCCACGGGGAAGTTTGGCGCACGCAGCGGCGTCTCATCCAGAAGGGCTTCGATCGGAAACAACTGGACGTTTTGTCCTCTATCATGCAGGATTCTCTGGCGGAGTCGCTGCGGGATTTCGACAGACAAGCCGGTATCGGCCCCGTCGATATCTACCCCCACCTGATGAAAATGACCTTCGGCATGGTCGGCCGATCGCTGTTCGGCGCCCGGCTGAAAGACGAAGACATCCACGTCATCAGCCGGACCATCTCGACCATCCAGGAATTCATGGTTCGCCAAACCATTCAGCCATACCTGAATCCCTGGTTTGCGGTCTCCGGCGAACTGCGCAGACACGATGAAATGCGCGCCCGCGCCGATGGCATTCTGCTCGACTACATCAGGCAGCGACGCCAGGAGGCCCCCGGCCACGACCTGCTGCAGATCTTAATGGATGCCCGTTACAGCGACGGCGAAGGCATGAGCGATGAGCTGATCCTGAGCGAAAGTATGCAGCTCCTGGTGGCCGGCCATGAAACATCGTCGAATGCATTGTCGTGGCTGCTCTATCTGCTCAGCTCGCGTCCGGACTGCGTCGAGAGCCTGCGGGAGGAATTCGATTCCGTTCTGGGCGGAGAGCCGCTGACTTACTCCCATGTTCCGAGGCTTGAGTTCGCCGCGCAGGTAGTACAGGAGGGGCTGCGCCTTTACCCGCCATTCTGGATGGTCGACCGGATGGCGCTTTCGGACGACTCCGTGGAGGATCTCCTCATACCCCGGGGGGCGACGGTCGTTGTATTCATTTACGGCGTACACCATTCGCCCAGGCACTGGGAGAACCCCGAGCGTTTCGATCCTGAGCGCTTCAGCAAGGCGAATGAGAAACTGCACACGCCCTTCACCTGGCTGCCCTTCGGAGCCGGGCCGCGTGGCTGTATCGGCGGTAACTACGCCACGCTGCAGATCTTCATGATTCTGAGCGTTCTGCTCAGAAAATACGAATTTCAACTGGTTCCGGGCCAGACGATCGAGGCCCGCCCGATGGTCATCCTGCGGCCGAAGGACGGAATCCGCATGAACTTCACCGAGGCAACCACGCCCAGTCCCGCCCATCGTCTGCTCCCGCTCTGACCGCGATGCGTCGGCGGGCAGTCCCCCCGGCGATCACCGCAATCTCCAGTACCTGTTCGCATTGAATTTGTCGGCGCGAAACCAGAATAGGAGACAATGTCGAACATCGCGTGACGCGCAGCCTCCGATTCCGGGATCGCCGATCTGGTGGAGCTCTCAGCGCGCATCGGCGTCGATCCGTCCCTCACTCCCTTTTCCCGGAAAAACGCTGCGCGCGTCCGTCGAAACCGCCATGCACGCCGTGCTGCCGTATCCGGCCGTTCTGCACGTCCATTCTGTTAATGCGATCACCTGGGCGGTGCGGCACGACGGCCCGTACGAGCTTGCCGAACGTCTGGCCGGCTTGCGCTGGCAGTGGATTCCATACGCTGCCTCCGGACTGCCTCTTGCGCACGAAATCGAAGCGGCGCTCACCCGCTCTCCGATGACGAATATTCTCGTCCCGGCCAATCGCGGTTTGACCGTCTCTGATGACAATTGCCGCGAGGCCGAGGCACTTTTGCGTAATGTGGAGGAACGCATTGCCATCGGGCCCCGGCCCGCACCGCCGCCCGCCGACCGCTTCTTCGCGCAGGATGTGGTGGGTTCGGCGTGGCGATTGCCCGAAGATGAGTGCCTCGGTGATCACCTGAAAACCGGCCAACGAAGATCAGCGCAAAACCGGCCAACGGAGTTGTCCGGAACATAGAGTATTTATATCCTGCTGCAGATGTCGCGCACACCCCAACTGTAGGATCGCAAACTCGCTACAGTTGGAAGGTGATCCGCGCAAGCTACGTATTATCAGTCGTTTGAAATGGCGGAGGAAGAGGGATTCGAACCCCCGAGCTCCGTCCTCTATCTTACCTGATTCCTTCATGTTACGAGGGGCGTCCCCATGCCGCTCTTGGCTTTTTGGCCTTTCTCGGCACCTGTGTCACTACCTTGTCACTGCTCGGCAACTTCGACACCGCCCGCGCCTTCGTGTCGTGATTCGAGCGCGCGTACCGCATGGTCGTATTGATCGTTGAATGCCCCAGGAGTTCCTTCACTGTCACGAGGTCAACGCCGGATCGCGTCAGCCGCGAATCGAACGTATGCCGGAGTGTGTGCCACGTGATGCCTCAAACCGGCGCGTTTCAGAATTGCCTTGAAGCCCGCCATCAGGTCGAGAAATCTGCCACCCGTAACCGAAGAAAGAAAGTCTGCCGTAAGCCTGGTGGAGACAAGGTAAAGCAGGTCCCACATATCGGAATCAACAGCCCGGCAAGCTTGGTGGGCATGCTTCAGCTTGCCGGGAGGGATTTTTAAGCAGCCCGCTGGGGCTTCCCCTTACCGCGGCTGGTGCGGATTTACCGGGGCTGCCGAAGGAGGAGGAGCCGGCGGACCGAAGAACGCATCGTCGATCTGCACGCTCGCCTGACTGCGCATCGCATCTACCGCTTTGCGCGCTTCCTGCGGACGCAGCGTCTTTTCAATATCCGGCTTCACGTCGGCGAGCGCTTTCTCCTTGTGCTCCTCCACCACGATGATGTGATAGCCGAACGGCGTCTTCACCGGCTCGCTGATCTCGCCCACCTTCAGGGCGAATGCGGCCTGCTCGAACGGCGGCACCATCATTCCGCGATGAAATTCTCCCAGATCCCCACCCTTCGGGGCCGATCCGGTGTCGTCCGACTCCGTCTTCGCAACGGCGGCGAAGTCCTCCCCCGCCACCAGACGTTTGCGCACGTCCTGCGCCTTGGCGAGAGCCTGTTCGTCAGTCAGCTCGGGTTTGCCCGCGGCGGCCGGCATGGGAGCGCCCTTCACCCGGATCAGAATATGTTTCGCGCGCAGACTCTCATACTCGTTCTTATGCGCATCGTAATAAAGCTGGATCAGAGAGTCGTCGACTTTCGCTTCCTGCTGCATGCGCTCGAACATCGCCTGCGCCATCAGGCTCTGCCGCTGAAAGGCAATCTGTTCCTGGAGTTTCGGGTCTTTGTCGAGGTTGAGCTTCTGCGCCTCTTCGGAAAGAAGCTTCATCTGCACCACGGTCTCGATGAACTGTCGTTTGGTGGCCGCGCCGCGCGCGTAGGTTTGGTACTGCGCCGGGAGGGCGTCGACCATCTTTTCATAGTCGCCCTCCGTCATTTTGGTGGTCCCGACCGTCAGAATCACTTTATTCGGATCGGCGGGCGCGGCAACCGCCGACGGGGTTGCGGGCGCGGGCGCAGCCCCCGCAACCTTTGGCGCGGGCGTAGTTTGGGCAAATAATGCGGGTAGGGATAAGGCCAGCACGGCCACACAAATTTTCACTCTAATATGGTACCGCAAAGGGCCGATCCATCCGGAACGTAATAACGGCGTCCGATACCTTGGTGAGCCTGGGCCTGAGCGGTAATGAGGTTCGCCTTGCCGCACTCTTCGGCTACGGTCAGATATCTCTGCACCGCCGCCTTGCCCACGATCCACGGATTCGGATCGCCCGGCTTATGGCTCAACAACGCCGCGTTTTTCAAAAGCGTGCCGTCAAACGCCGTATGATTGGCTGGGATCGCATTCGCCACGGCCAAGTCGCGAAACCGCTGCGCCGATTTGACGTAAGCCTGCAGCATCTCGATCGGGATCGAAGGGCCGAATCGCCGTTCCGCCCCATTCCACCGCCAGATGAGGCTTCCCATTGTTCTTTGACCGGTATCGGGGCCGAGATGGTGCCTCGAGTGTGGCCGGGAGTGATGTAGAGCGTAAGCGTCGTATCGCCCAGCGTGAGCTTCTCGCCGTCGGTCGCTTCCATATCGCGTTTGGGATTCACGGTATTCTTGTTTGGATCGCGCGCCGGCAGATCCCGGTCGGCGGGACTCAGAATGATATGCGCATGATAATTATCCTGCAGGTACTTCGCGCCGCCCGAGTGGTCGCCGTGGCCGCCTTATAAGTCGGAAAGGTATCCGATCTCGCCCGTACTGTCGCCCATCTGATCCACCGGAACGCCCATCCGGTCGAGCATAGCCACAAAGAAATTCGCCATCGGGGTTTCCGCCTCATACTTGATATGCCGCCCCGGCTTCAAAGTTCCGCACCCGCGCCCCGCCAGCACCGTAGGAAGATTTTCGTGCAGGTGCCGGTTGCCGTCGCTCAGCCCGCTGCCGTAGACGATCATCGAATGATCGAGCAGACTGCCGTCGCCGTCGCGCGTCGCTTTGAGCTTAGTGAGAAAGTAAGTGAACTGCTCCACATGGAATCGATTGATCTGCGTGACCTTCTCGATTTTTTCCTTGTCTCCCTGGTGATGCGTCAGCCCATGGTGGCCCTCGGCGACGCCGATCTCGCGATAAGGCCTCGTGCTCTGTTCCGTAGCCATCGCCATGGTGATCACGCGCGTCATGTTCGTCTGGAAAGCGATGGTCATCAGATCGAACATCAGCTTCGAGTGCTCGGTCATATCGTCCGGCACGCTTGAAGAGGGCTCGGCCATAGCCGGAGCCGGGTTCTGCGCATTCAGCTTTTCCGTCTTCTGGATGCGGCTCTCGATATCGCGCACCGCGAAAAGGTATTCATCCAGTTTCGCCCGGTCGCTCGCGCCCAGCGCGCTCTTCAGCCGCTGCGCATCGCTCAGAGCGGCGTCGAGAATACTGGCCTGATACTTCATCTGCCGGGCGCGCTTTACGGGATCCTGCCCGAAATCGTCGCTGCCGAACAGCCGCTCGAACACAGCCCGCGGACGCACTTCGGGAGGCATGGGGTTCGAGGGCGATCTCCACGAAATGCTGTTGCTGTAGGCGCAGCTGTATCCGTTATCGCAATTGCCGCCCTGCACGCCGTCCTCGCAGCCGAGCTCAAGCGATGCAAATCTCGTCTGGCTTCCGATATGCTGCGCGGCGATCTGGTCCACCGAAATCCCTGTATGAATGTCCTTGCCCGCCGTCTTCTTCGGATGGGTTGCCGTAAGATAGGCCGCGCCGGCGCGCCCATGGTCGCCCGCTCCGTCGCCGAGCGCGCGGCCGCCATTGCACGTGAGCCCGCCCAGCATTATCATGTCGTCTCGCCATGCCGCGAGCGGTGCGCTGACGCGCGGAAGTTCCGCCGGCAGGGGAGCGATTTGCCCCTCCGTCACAGGCGTCCAGGCATCCATGATGATGCCGTTCGGCACGTACACGAACGCCATCCGGCAGGGAGATTTGGAAGCGGCGCCCCGCGAGAAAACCGGCGCCATGGAATCGAGCAGGGGCAGCGCGATCGCCGTCCCCAGCCCTCTCAATAATGTCCTTCTGTTCAGGGTCGCCATAACTCTACTTTGCCGCCTCCGCCGCGGTTACTTCGGCGCTTCTCATGTGGAAGGGTTTGCTGTTGACAATGTCCATCACCAGCGTGGAAAAACGATAATCGCGCGCGGCGACATCGGCGGCGATTCCCCGCACGGTGGTCTTGTCGAAAGGCTCCACGCCGCGCCCCAGCGCGTACGTCATCAACTTCTCCGTCAGGTTGTAGGTGAACTGGTCCGACTTTGCCTTCAGGATCTGCTTCAGTTCCTGCGCGCCATTGAACTGTTTACCCCCTGGCAACATACCCGATGCATCGATCGGAAACTTTCCATCCTGGGTGCGCCACTCGCCCGCCGCATTGTAATTTTCGAGGCCGAATCCGATCGGGTCCATCTGCAGGTGGCACACCGCGCATGTCGGATTGGCGCGATGTTGCTCCATCTTCTGCCGCAGCGACGCCGAGGCGCCGATGTCGCTGTCAACCAATGCGGGAACGTTCGGAGGAGGAGGAGGCGGCGGCGTTCCCAAGAAGTTCTCCAGCACCCATTTGCCGCGCGTCACCACCGAAGTCCGCGTCGGATAGGACGAAACAATCAGGATGGAGCCCTGCGTCAGCACGCCGCTGCGCTCGGATCCGTTCAACGCCACCCGCTGGAACGCCTCACCCTTCACGCCGTCGATTCCATAGTGATTGGCCAAAGGACCGTTCAGATAAGTGAACGGCCCGTCGATAAAATCCAGAATGCTGCGATCCTCGCGGAATATTGCCGAGACGAACATATTGGTCTCCGTGTGCATATAGTCCAGCAGTTCGTCGTCGACATTGCCGAATCGTCCCGAGTCCGGCGACTTCCGGTCGAGATTGCGAATACCCAGCCACTGCCCGGCGAAATCGTCCACCAGAGCGCTCGCCTTCGCGTCCGCCATCATTCTTTTGACCTGCGCCTGAAGCACCTCCGGCTGCCCCAGTTTCTTTTCCTTAGCGAGCCGGAACAATTCGTCGTCGGGCATGCTGCTCCACAGGAAGTAGGAAAGCCGCGAGGCCAGTTCGTAATCGCTGATCTGATGAGATTCGATCTGGTGCGGTGCCCCCGGCTTCGGGTCGGTCTCGGTGCGGAACAGGAAGTTCGGCGAGATCAGGATCGACTCCACGGCCAGCCGCACGCCTTCTTCGAATCCATCTCCCTGCCGCTGCGCCATCGTCACCAGACCCAGCATCTGCTCCACTTCCCGCGGCGTCAAGGGACGCCGGTAAGCGCGCCGGCCCAGGTTCTCTAAAATCCTTCGCGCGCAGGCGGCAGTATGCTCCGCGCAAATGAAAATTTTCTTGTGGCTCTCCGGCGGATCCGTTTTCGGATTGTACGGTCCCGCCAGTTCGGCGAACTCAACGTAGATCCGCCTTCGGGCATCCGGATTGATATTGCGGCGCGGATCGTCCAGATCCGCCAGCGCCGGGAACGAAGCGCGAATGGTGTGTTCGCCCGCTGCTACAGGCACACGCGCAATGATCGCGCCGCGATCGTACTTGTAATTGGTGTTGCCCTCGATGAAATCCTCGGCGACCTTCTTGCCATCGAGTGTCACCAGCAACTGCAGCGGAGGAAATGCCAGGCGCTCCTGTTCTTCTCTGGCTTTGATCTCCTCGGGTGTCGCCGCCGGCCGCGGACCCCGGCCTCTGCCGCCCCCTCTGCCTCCTCGTCCGCGCCCGGCCGCCGGAGGCGTGCCACCACCGCCGCCTTCGGGAACGGCGCCTTCCTGCAATCCCGGAGGGCCGTGTTCCGCCGCTTCGAGCGACGTCAGGAACTTCTCCTTCGGTGCGTCGTACTCAACCCCGTTCGCGTCCCGGTGATTGAGGATGCGCACGCGGATCTCGTATTCCGCATCCACCGGAAACACGTAGTGCGTGTACATCGATCCCCGTATCGAATAAGGAAGCGTGATTGCGCTCACCGGGCCGTGCGCCTCATCCGGCCCTTTCTTAGGCATGAAAACAGCCAGCAGCGTCGGCTTCGGAGGAAGCGCCTCGCCGTAGACTGCCAAACGCGAAAGCCGCCGCGCGGCCGAAATGTACTTCTCCATTAACAGCGGCGAAATGGTCAGGACGTCGCCGTTGTTATCGAAACCATACCCCGCATCGTCCACCGGGAATTCATCGGCGGGCTTGACATGAACCCCCAACAGATCGCGCACCGTGTTGTTGTATTCCGCGCGATTCAATCGCCGTGCCGTGACGCGACCGGGATCTCCTTCGGGAAGCGACGGCGCCGTGTTACGGACCGGCAGACGATCGATCCACGCCGTAACCGCACTGACTTCGCTCTTGCTCGGCGCAGGCTGTCCCGGCGGAGGCATCTGGCCCGTGCCGATCTTCTCCTCCACCTTCGCCCACACGGCTTTCTCCTGAACGGCCGCCGAGCCCTCCCGATATGCTTCGAGATTCAGACCCGCCGTGTTCAGTTTCTGGTTATGGCATCCGAAGCAGTTCTTCGCAAGAACGGGCAGCACGCTTTTCTCGTATGTATCCGCAGCCGTCTGCGCCGGCATCGCCTGCACCCAGGCGATGGCCAGAATCGCTCCGAACCTTCCCCACCCGCGCAAAATCCTCTCCCGGCGCAGTGCTGGAATATCTGACATTGTGCTCAGTCAGGATCTTATCAAGCGTCTGCGCCCCGGGGCGCGGTTATTGCATCAGGTCGGCGCGAACCACAAACCTTCGTGGCGCCTCTCCCACGAAATAGAACGGATAACAGGTGATCAGGGTCAGTACCTCGCCTCCGTTCGAATCGAGCACCTCCACATCGTCCGGATCCACAATCTTTGTGGATACCACACGATACACATACTCGCCCCGCATCGTCGTGAGCCGGATCAGGTCGTCCCGCCGGACGTTACGCAAGGGCCGGAAGAACGTATCGCGATGACCTGCGATCACCGCATTGCCCGCTTGTCCCGGCAGCGGCGTGCCGGGTACGTGACCCACTGCGCGCCGCAAAACCGTCCGATCCGACCCTTCGATAATCACGGCCTCCAGCCCAAGACGCGCTATTTTCATGCGCCCGATGAGGCCTCCATTCGTCACCGCAAGGGGAATCGGCGCGGACAATGGCTCAACGCGGATTTCCACCGGCGTGGATGCGTTCCTGTCGAGCAGAAGATCCAGCAGGCGATTCTCCCTCTCCTGAAACATTCGTGCGTCGAGCAGGACCATCCCGCAATAAGCCAGAAGAGACACGCCTCCGATCAGCAACGCGCCCCAGGTGAACCGCAGCATCCGGCGCAACGGCTCGCGGCTGATCGCAACTGTCATCTGGTGCCTCTCTCTGCGACGTAATCCTCGACGTAGCCCTTGCGGGTTCGGACGCGGAGCTTCTCGCCGGAACCCGGCGCTTTGGCCGTCAGCCGGATGGACCTGTGAGCGCCATCCGGCTTAATGTTGTTCGGAGCGTATCCGATCGTGTATTGACTCCGAATGTCGTGAGCGATGTGTTCCGAGATACCCTGCATCTCGCCGGGTTCTTCGGGGAAAAAGGATTCTCCGCCGCTCCTCTCCGCCAGCCGTCTGAGAACTCCCGGATTCGCATCCGGATCGTTCTTTTCGAATATGCCGACCGTGTAGATGACGGCGTTCGATCGCTCCGCCATGGCGGTGATGCTGACCAGCGTGTTTACCTTACTGGCATTGTCGCCGCCGTCGCTGATGACGACCAGTACCTTCTTGTCCCACTGACCCGCCCCCAGACGCTCCAGTCCCGCTGCGATTGCGTCGTAGAGGGCTGTCTGGCCGTCGGCGGGGGCTCGCGCGATTGCCTCCTCCAATTCCCTGGGCTGATCGGTGAACTGGCGAGCGCCGGTCAGTCCATCGAAAACCTTTTCGTTGAAGTTCACCACGAACATCTCGTCCCTCGGGTTGCTCGACCGCGCGAACATTTTCGCCGCCGCCGTCACATCGCCCAGTTTCCCCCGCATGCTCCCGCTGTGATCGACCACCAGTCCCACCGTCACCGGAGCGTCTTCGCGCCGGAACAGTCGAATGGTTTGCCGTACGTCGTCTTCATAAAGCGCGAAGTCCCGCTGTCGGAGACTCAAAACGTCGCGCCCCCGGCGGTCGTGTACCGAAGCCTGCAACACCACCAGGTTCACATCCACCGAGATACTGAAGGGCTCCTGCCCTTGCCCGGCAGCCGGACTCGCAGCCATCGACCACTGGAGAATAGCCAACTGGAGAATAGCCGCAATTCCGCCGCACCATCCTTGCATGGGCCGTCGCATTTCCGAACCTCCGGGCACCGGGGAGAAACGCCTTCAATCCCCGGCCGCCGGGTTCTGCCAGGCCTTACAGCAGGCGCTTTTCGGCAAGACGCACGCCCAGTCCCGCCATCGTCGCCAATACTCCTGCGAGGGCGAACAGCGGCAGCGGACTGGCCGTCTGCGGAAGTTCCTCCGCCGGCGCTGCCATTGCCACCACTGGCGGCGGCGTTACCACTTCAGCCGTCTCCACCTCCGCTCCCGACGGGGCTATCGCGGTGACGGGGGCCGCTTCAAGCTCTGCAATCACTTCAGCGGACTCCGGCTTCGCCTCTTCCTTCTCCATCGCGGCGGGCATGTTCAGCACAGGCTCGTTGACGACATTGGCCAGTTGCGTAGCCTGAACCTTTGCATACACGAACTCGTCGCCCCAATTTCTGCCTGGGTAAAACATTCCGCGCAGCGCCACCGGCTGACCGGCCGGTGTTTCACGGAACGTGATCACCACTTTATCGGTTACTTCGAGCCGCATATTCGGGATAGCCAGCACTGTCGCGTAGACTTCCTTCTCGTCTTTCCTGAAAATCTGCACGATGTGCCGGTCCGATTTCGTGTTTACGATCCGGAACACGTACTGGCCGGCCGGTAATACGCCCCACCCGGGCTGGTGGACGGCCGGAATAGATACGGGTCCGTTGAACGTCACTTCAATCTTGCGGTTCCATTCGTCGGCCAGCGACAACGTCGCGCTTGCCAACATCAGGGCGCATACTGCCAACAGACTTCTTCTCATCTCAATCACCTCCCCTCTGCAAGCGGCATATCGGTAACCACAATAATGATGCGCAGGCAGATGATCTTCGGCAGGCATCGGCGTTGACTGTGCCTGATGCACTTAGGTGCATTTAAGGGTGCCTGAATTCTGCCCCGGTCCGGCTGCGAAAAAAGAGTCGCCTTGCGCGAAATGGTCAGCCAGTTGGGTGCTTTCGCGCGGGTCCACGCCAAGGTGTTTTGTGCATCCCGGCCGTCAGGCATGCTGGCTTAGAGCGCATGCGATGTGCTATAAAGTACAAATCTGGAGTCCCTATTTGCGCCGCCGGGAATTTCTCAACCGATCTCTGTCCCTGTTTGCCGTGCCCGCCTTCGCCGCTGCCGCGTCTTCCCACAGGTATTCGACGCGCACCATAGACCTGGTCGGGGAGTCGAACGTCATCGACATGCTCGGCCTCCTTACCCTCAACTGGTCCCTCCTCGACCAATGGCATCGCGTGCCGGCCGCTTTCACCGCTGCCGACTTCCAGAAGTTGCGCAGTTCCGGGATTGACGTTTTCCATCCCGCGGTCGCCTTCGAAACCGGCCCCGCGTATGACGTGACCCGTGCGTGGTTCGGAAATTGGAACCGGTTTATCGCCGGGCATCCGGATTATTTTCTGCGCGTCAACGTCCCCAACGATCTCGCCCAGGCCCGGCTCGAAGGCAGGATCGGCATCATCCTCGGCATGCAGGACGCGAACCATCTCCGCACCTTGGACGACGTCGATGCATTTTACGGCATGGGCCAGCGGCTCACCCAACTCACGTACAACTCCGGCAACCAGCTGGGCGGCGGCTGCAAACTCGGCCATGACGCCGGCTTGACCCCCTTCGGCGCCCAGGTGGTCGCGCGCATGAATTCCGTCGGCATGGCGATTGACGTTTCGCATTGCGGCCAGCGCACCAGTCTTGACGCCATTGCCGCGTCCAGGAAGCCCGTTCTGATTACGCATGCCAACTGCCGCGCCCTCGCACCCGGCGTCGCGCGTTGCAAACCGGACGACGTGATTCGCGCCGCCGCGCGCAGTGGAGGCGTTCTGGGCATTACCGCCGTCCGGCAATACGTAAAAACCAGCGGCCCCGTCACCATCGAAGACGTGCTCGATCATTTCGATCACGCGGTGAAACTGGTGGGCGTCGAGCATGTCGGCGTCGGCAGCGATTTCGATCTCGACTCCCATCCTTCGTACGACATTCCCGGCCTCAACCACTCCAACCGGATCTACGAACTGACCGAAGGGCTTCTCCGCCGCGGATATACGAGCGAACATGTCTCGCTGATCCTCGGCGGCAACTTTGAGCGCGCTCTTCGGCAAATCTGGCTATATTCTTAACCGTGGACCAGGCGTTTTCGCTTCCGCGATTGCCTCTTCCGTAGAACACTTCGCGAAGCGGTTCTCCGAGCCCGGGCGCGGATATACCGGTACGCGGAGCCGCGTCACGTGGTCCGGTTGGGCAGATTTCCGATCTGCCCATTCCCCCTCTTATTAAGCGGCGTCCGCTGCCCGCTCACACCTCGAAGTGGCTCGCAATCACCTTATAATCCACCCCCAGCGCCGCGAAATGCGCCTTCCCGCAATCGATCTTCTTCCGCTCCCGCCCCCGCAGATCCTCGCCGTCCTCGCTCCCCTTCGTCTCCCGCACCAGATAAAGTTTCCCCGCGCCTTCCTCTTCCTTCACGATCGCCCAATCCGGGTTGTACTCCCCCATCGGCGTCTGCACCCGGAACCATGGCGGCAGCTTAAAAAACAGTTTCACGTCCTCCCGATCGTCCAGCCCTTTTGCAAACCGCTTCTCCACCTCGGAATCGAACTCGATCACATCGTAGATCGACCGCCTCACTTCCACCAGCCGGCTCAGATACGAGCTGATTTCCTCCCGCTCGAACCGCAGCATCTCCCACTCCTGCCCATCCCGCTTCTCGTACTTGATGCCGTTCACCATCAGCTCGTCCAGCGCCTTCCGGATCGAAGCCAGCGCCCGGTTCAGGAACTCCTGCGGATTCTGAAACACCTCATCCAGGCGCCCCGATTGAATCAGAATCTCCGCCAGCGTAGCCCGTGTCAATTCCGTTTCCCGTTGCAGATACCCGAGCAGGTCCGGGACGAACTCCGCGCCCTTCCCGTCCCGCGTCACTCGTTGCGATTCGAGCGTCGTCCCCACCCCTTCGGTCGAAAGGTCGAGCGCCGCCTTGCTCACCACCAGATGCGGCGCCAGGATCTTCTCCGCCTTATGAAACTCCCGCACCGCGCTCTCGATCAGCCGCGCCGTCTCATACTGCACCGAATACCGCGTCTTGTATTTAATCCGCTCCCAGATCTCCACGAAATCGGGATCCAGCTGCCAGCCTTTCTTCAACTGCGCCGTCCGCTTCTCCCGCGCGTTATCGATACGATCCCCGAACGTGATCCCGCACTCTTCCTCGATCTCCCGCTGCAATGCCCCCGCGAAATCTTTGTAACTCTCGTTCGCCACCACCGTCAGCTTGTTCACGAACAGATCGAAGCACCGCTCCCCGTTCTCCCGCACCGGCAGCCTTAGCCCTCGCCCGATCTCCTGCCGCTTGCGCATCGCCGACCTAGTCTCGTTAAGCGTGCAGATCTGAAACACGTTCGGGTTATCCCACCCCTCGCGCAGCGCCGAATGGCTGAAAATGAAGCGCAGCGGCTCCTCGAGCGAAAGCAGCCGCTCCTTGTCCTTCATGATCAGTTCGTAAGCGTCGTCGTCCGCTTTCGTCGCCCCGGACGTATCCTTCGGCTTGCCCCTGTCCTGCGCGAAATACCCGTTATGCACCGCCTCAACCGGCAAACGCGGCAGCTTCGCATACCGCGACGATTCCCTCAACTCCTCATACGCCTCCACGAACCAGCGCCGGATCTTGCCGCCCTCCTCCGCATAATTCGCCACCCGGTCGATAAAGAACAGCGACAGCACCTTCAGCCGTTGCCCCGTCGCCAGCGCCAGCACCCGCAATTCTTTTTCGAAATGCTCCCGCACAGTTTCGCGAATCTGCGTTCGCATCAGCGCGTCCCCATTCGCCCCCGATTGCTCGCCCACCTGCACTTCCGTGCCGTTCGAGAACTCGATCTTCTTCAGCCCGTGGTCGATATTCTGGATAATGTACCCGCGGTACGCCTCGCGCTCGTTCGAAAGATCGAACAGATCCTGCCCGTGCCGCGCCGTAATCGTTTTCCGCGCCGGACCCTTATCGCCCGTCACGTCGATCTCGATCTTCGCCGTCAGCCGCGTGCCCGTCTGAATTGATTTAAGTCCGATATAAGGCTTGCTGAACTCCGGCATATCCACCACCGACGACACTTCGATCCGCTTCACCAGCCGCAGATCGTACGCCCGCACCGGATCCAGCCGGTAGATCTGGTGATACAAATTGCGATGCGTCGCCGAATACCGCAGCGTGCACAGCGGATGCAGGCTCGCAATGGCTTCTTTCGCCTTATCGCTCTCCATATTCTGCGGCTCGTCGATGATGACGATCGGACGCGTCGATTGAATAAACTCGATCGGCTTCCGCCCCGACATCGCATCCCGCTCGTTATGGATCACCGCGATGTCTCTCTTATTGAAAGCGTCGATATTGATCACCAGAACCTGCATCTGGTTCGACCCCGCGAACTGCCGCAGCCGCGAAACCTGCGCGGAATCGTAAACCCACGCATCCACCGGCAGATTGCCGTAGAGCGTCTGAAAATGTTCCCGCGTCAGCCGCAGGCTGCTGAGAACGCCTTCCCGAATCGCCACGCTAGGCACCACAATCACGAATTTCGTGAACCCGTACCGGATGTTCAACTCATAGAGAGTGCGCAGGTAAACATACGTTTTCCCCGTGCCCGTCTCCATCTCGACCGAGAAATCCATCGATGCCAGCTTGTCGCTGGGCTTGATCTGATTCCGTTCCTGCACCGCCCGCAGATTCGACTGGATCGTCTCGGGCGAAAGAACAATCTGGTTTCCGCATCCGAACTCCGTGAATCCGAGCCCCGTCAGGCTCTCATACCGGAACTCGAAAGGACCGCCCGCCAGAGGCTGTCCTTCGAACAGATCCACGGCCGCCTGAATCGCGTCAAGCTGATACGGCTGGTTCCCGCTGAATTGAATCTTCATCGTGGATCAGACCGTCCGGAACTGGATGTCCTGCGCTTCCATCTCGAGGACAATGTTCGTCTTCAATTGATCGTTGCCTTCGAAGGCATGATCGAGGCAGATGATCTGAATCGGCTTAGGATCCAGATTCGCCGCCGCCCGCAGCGTTTCCAGTGCGATCCGCGATTCGAGGCAGACGACGAGATTCCCTTTCGATATGGAAAAAGCGGACTGATCCGCAAGCGCCACACTCTGAATATCCGCCGTCAGCGGGTATCCGGCTTTCAGCAGAATTTCAAACAGAATGTCCTGTTGCGAACGATCCGGCAGAACATGATCGGTATGCAGCCTGAGCTGCTCAGTCAGAGCGGCCGAGTTTTCCAGCTGATAATCGGCATTCCAAGTTTTGAAATTCGAAGTGTGCAACCGGTAATAGCGAAAGCCCGCGTCCGACGCCGTCGAAAGAGCGAGGCTGG
>JBEKAQ010000120.1:0-22960 GCA_050015835.1 Bryobacteraceae bacterium
CATATTGTGGTGGTCAGCCACTATTCGCCGATGCTTGGTTTTGAGACCATTGGGGTAGTCCAGGTGGCGAGCGCGGCATTGCTCGGGATGGCGACGTTTCGGCTTTTCGGACCGGTGCGGTTTCACGCCACGCCCGGAGTGGCAGGCGCCGTGCTGATTACCGGTTTGCCGGCTACAGCCCTGGCATTCACGGCCATGGCCTGGTCGCAGCAGTTTACGACGGCCACCAGGGCCGCGCTCATTTTCGCCCTGGAGCCGGTGGTCGCCTGGCTGACTTCATATTTTCTTACCGGCGAAGCGATGACGGGGCGCGGCAAAGCGGGAGCGGGTCTGATACTCGCCGGAGTATTGCTGGTCGAGTTGCGGGCGCCGAGAGCTGAAACGAGCGGTATGAGAGAAACATCTGATGACAATGAGGGAGCCATAACGCCCGATGTATAATTTGGGCAACTGCGCTCATACAGAGGAGTTACAAAAAACAATGAATTTCTACGATAAGGTGCGAAGGCAGAAGTTACTGTCGTTCTCGCTGATTCTCTTCACGCTGGCCATCGGCGTCCTGATCGGCACATTAGTGCAGACCGGCGCCAAAGCCGCGAAGGAACAGGTGGTGGCTCCAGACGCTACGCCTCTGGTCGTTCCCAGTCCGGTGCAGGTGCAGAACGAGTTTTCGAAGATCGCCAAGCGGCTGGAACCGTCGGTGGTCAATATCAGAACGGAATATATTCCGAAGAAGCAAACCACCACGCAAAACAAGCAGAACCCTCAATTCCGCCGCCGCCAGCAACAGCAGCAGCAGCCGGACGACGACGGCGATGACCAGGATAACGGGATGCAGCAGTTCTTCCAGCGTTTCTTCGGCAGCCCGAACGGCGGGTTTCAGTTTGGAGAGCCGCAGGAGACCCCCAGCGCTGCCGAGGGTTCGGGTGTGGTGGTCGACCGCAACGGCTATATTCTGACCAATAATCACGTGGTGGATAAAGCCACGCGGATCAAAGTCAAGTTCATGAACGACGAAACCGAGTACCCGGCGCGGGTGATCGGGACCGACAGCGATACGGATCTGGCGGTGATTAAGGTAGACAAGACCAATCTGATGGCCGCGAAGATCGGTAACTCGGACGCCCTGCAGGTGGGCGATTGGGCGATGGCCATCGGTTCGCCGTTCGGATTCCAGGAAACGGTTACGGCCGGTATCATCAGTGCTCTGGCCCGCGATATCGGGGAGGGAACGAGCACGTTCCAGCACTTCATTCAGACCGATGCGGCGATCAATCCAGGCAACAGCGGCGGTCCGCTGTTGAACATTAACGGCGAAGTGATCGGCATCAACACCATGATCGCCAGCCGCAGCGGCGGCTATCAGGGAATCGGATTTGCCATGCCCATCAATACCGCGGTGCGGGTCTACAACGACATCATCAAGGAGGGCCATGTGACGCGCGGCTCGGTGGGCATCGGTCTGCAGGCGGAGAGTCCCGAGCTGCTGAAGGTCTATGGCGCCGACCATGGGGCATTCGTTCAGAGGGTTTACCCAGACACCCCCGCTGACAAGGCTGGCATGAAGGTAGAAG
Source organism: Bryobacteraceae bacterium (assembly GCA_050015835.1). Classification (GTDB taxonomy): domain Bacteria; phylum Acidobacteriota; class Terriglobia; order Bryobacterales; family Bryobacteraceae; genus BOG-234. Next base: position 1,575 of record JBEKAQ010000120.1, read on the forward strand.
ATGTAGTCACCGCGATCAACGGCAAGCCTATCTATAAGGACCAGGACCTGATCGACATCGTGGCCGACAGTCCGGTGGGCAGCACCCTGAAGTTCAGTATCGTTCGCGACAAGAAACCGATGACTGTGAACATCGTGGTGGGTGACCGGACCAAGACCTTCGCCGAGCAGTATGGAGGCAAACCCGCGGGCGGCGGCGACAATTCAGCCGAGGGAATGGAGATGAGGTTCGGGATGACCGTGCAGCCTCTCAACTCGTCCCTCCGCCAGCAGATGGGTCTGAAAGGCACGACCGGGGTGCTGATTTCTTCGGTGGAGCCTGGTTCGTTCGCCGACGACATCGGCCTTGCCAAAGGCGATGTCATCGTGGAACTCAACCGGCAGGCCGTGAACCAACCGGAAGACGTGAAGAAGATTCAGAGCACGCTCAAGCCCGGTGACGCGGTAGCTTTCCACATCATGCGGCAGACCATGGGCCCGCGGGGCGGCGGCGACTGGACGTCGGCCTTTGTGGCCGGCAAGGTGCCCGAAACCAGTAATTAATAACCGCGGTTTGCCCGCTGTAAACATAGTCCGGGAGATACAATCTGAAGGGGGCGATGGTCGCCCCCTTCTTTTTGCGCTATGAAATTCGGCCATCTGATCGTTTTTCCGGCGGTTATTGCGGCCTCGCTGGCCGCTTTGCCGCAGACGGCCCCGCCCACCCCGAAGAAGACTGCACCGGCTAAGAAGGCCGCGCCCAAATCGACGCCTAAGGCTGCGTCCGGAGGTACGGCAAAGCCCGCGCTGAAGACCTCGGCGAAGACCGCTGCGAGGCGCAAGGGCAAATCGACGGGCCGTCCCGCCGCCACAAATACCTGGAAGCCGCGCCAACTGACTCCCACGCCGGAACGCTACAAGGAAATTCAACAGGCGCTGGTAGATAAAGGCTATCTCAGATCGGAACCGAGCGGGGTCTGGGACGCGGATTCAACCGAAGCGTTGCGCCAGTTCCAGACCGATCGGAAGCTCTCGGCGACCGGCAAGATTACCGCGCCTGCGCTGATCGGACTCGGCCTGGGCCCAAAGACCGCCGGGCCTCCGACCGGCTCCGCAACGCCGCCGCCCGCGGAGCCGCCGAAACCGTGACGGATGCCACTCAGTGGATCTCCCCGACAGGTAAGTCGCTGCGTCTCGAGCGGGGCGATATCACGCGCGTGGCAGCGGATGCCATCGTGAATGCGGCCAATTCGCGGCTCGCCGGCGGCGGGGGAGTCGATGGCGCCATCCATGACGCGGCGGGGCCATCCGTGATGGCTGAGCTGGATGAAATCCGCGCAAAAATCGGCCACTGCCCGACGGGTAAGGCAGTGCTGACCAAAGCGGGCCGCCTGAAGGCCCAATACATCATCCACGCGGTCGGCCCCGTATATCGCGGTGGTGGAGAGGGGGAGGCGGAGCTGCTCGCCTCGTGCTATCGCGAATCGCTGCGCATGGCGGCCGAGCGCGGTCTTCGGTCCGTGGCCTTCCCCGCCATCAGCACGGGGATCTACGGCTATCCCCCGGATCTGGCGGCTCAAATCGCCCTTCGCGAAACCACCGCGCTTCTGGCGCAACCCAGCGGCATTGAAGACGTTCTGTTCGTCCTCTTCGGTAAGGCTGCGTTCGAAAGCTTCCAGGCCGCGCTAAGATTGCTCTGCGCATGATCGAGTTCAATACGCCCCAGCTGACCGCGCCGGGCGGCAGCATTATCGGGGTCATCGAAGAAGGCCGGTCGCATCTTTCCGCGCCCACCATCGCGCGTCTCGGCCCCGACGATTCCCTTCCCCAGGAGCCAGGCAATTTTATCCTCGACTATCCCTTATCGAAGTCGAGCGCCGTCGCCCGATCCCGCGCCATCTCACATCTGGTGGACCTGCGCCGCGCCGGCGCGACCCTGGTGCTGGTCTCGCACGACGAACCGCTTCTGGAAAAATGCGCCGACGAGATCTGGTGGCTCCGCGACGGCGCTCTGGTTGCGCGCGGCGATCCTGCCGACGTTCTGCCGCTCTACCGCCGCTATGTTGCCGCCGCGTTGAGAAAAGCCGGCAATGGCATCGTGCCTCCGCTCGCGCCCCCCCTGCGTAATGGCGACGGCCGCGCCGTTCTCGAAAGCATCGAACTGGCCGGGGAAGATGGCCAACCGTCCACCGTATGGCGCAGCGGCGAAACAGTATCGATTGGCGTCACCGTCCGCTACACCAGCGACGTGGCGGATCCCGTGATCGGCGTTCTGATCCGTACCCGCATCGGGCTGAACGTCTACGGCACCAACACCGAGCTCGAACACCTGCACGTCGGGCCCGTGGCGGCGGGCGACCGCGTGCGCGTCACCTACCGCTTCCGCGCGGATCTCTGCCCCGGCGATTACACGATTACCGCGGCCTCTCACGACCCCGACGGTCTGTGGCACAACTGGCAGGAAGACGCGGTGGCGTTTGCGGTCTCGGACTCCCGCTATACGGCGGGTGTCGCCAATCTGCGCGCCCAGGTCTACGCCGAAGTCACCCGCGCCCAACTTCCCTGATATAACGCCGCCCTATATAACGCCGCCTGAGAAAAAACTCCTTCCCGCACGCCTCGCACCGGTATGGCCACTGGCCGCGAAGACTGGCCAGAACCAGCTTGAAACAGTCGCGCTTGCGCCGGCGGATGACGCCGCTCCGGCAATCCGGGCACGCTACGGGATTTCCCTCGGATTTCATGATAATTGCCAGGTCCATTCCGGACCTTCGTCCGATTTGGACCATCGCCTATAATAATGGCTTACCCACATGCACCAACAACTTACCGAACGACCGGTCGACCTCGACCCTCGCGAAACCGAGGAGTGGATCGAGGCACTCGACCAGATCGTGGATGGAGCCGGGCCGGACCGGGCCAGTTTCCTCCTCGAAAAGCTGACGGATCGCGCGCGTGACAACGGCGTCGAGATTCCGTTCCGCACCACCACGGACTATATCAACACCATTCCCGCCGACCGGCAACTTCCTTACCCCGGCGACCGCGCCCTCGAGCGCCGCATCAAGAGCCTCACGCGGTGGAATGCCATGGCCATGGTGTCGCACCAGAACAAGTACGACGAGGGAATCGGCGGCCACATCGCCACCTACGCCTCGCTGGCGACTCTGCTCGAAGTGGGTTTCAATCATTTTTTTCATGGAAGCTACGGCGACCAGCCGGGCGACCTGATTTATTTCCAGGGACACGCTTCGCCGGGCGTCTACGCCCGCGCGTTTCTCGAAGGCCGGCTGTCGGAAGATCATCTCAACAACTTCCGCCATGAACTGCGCGCGACCCCGGGGCTCTCTTCTTATCCCCACCCCTGGTTGATGAAGGATTTCTGGCAGTTCCCCACGGTTTCGATGGGACTTGGACCGATCAATTCCATCTACCAGGCGCGCTTCATGCGCTATCTCGAAAACCGCAAGCTGATTCAGCCCACGCTGCGCAAGGTCTGGGCGTTCCTGGGCGATGGCGAGATGGACGAACCGGAATCGACGGGCGCAATCGGAGTCGCGGTCCGCGAGAAGCTCGATAACCTGATTTTCGTTGTCAACTGCAATCTGCAGCGGCTGGATGGCCCGGTGCGCGGTAACGGCAAAATCATTTCGGAGCTCGAAGCGCTGTTCCGCGGTTCCGGCTGGAACGTGATCAAGTGCCTCTGGGGCGGCGATTGGGATTCGCTGTTTGCCAAAGACAAATCGGGCCGCCTCATTCAGCTGATGAACGAGTGCGTTGACGGCGAATACCAGTCGTTCAAGGCCAAGGGCGGCGCTCACGTCCGCAAAGAGTTTTTCGGACGTTATCCGGAGACCGCTGCGCTGGTGGAAGACATGACCGACGAACAAATCGGCAGCCTGCGCCGCGGGGGGCACGATCCGGTAAAGGTCTATAACGCTTACAAGCAAGCGGTTGAACACATCGGCGCTCCCACCGTGATCCTGGCAAAAACCGTTAAGGGTTATGGACTGGGCACGGCTGGTGAAGCGCGCAATCCAGCGCACCAGAACAAGAAGCTGAAAGAGCAGGAAATCGAATACTTCCGCGCCCGGTTCGAGATTCCGATTCCGGATGAAGCGGCGCGCGAGGGCGCATTCTATCGCCCGCCGGATTCGAGCCCCGAGATGGCCTATATGCAGGAGCGCCGGCGCGTGCTCGGCGGCTATCTGCCCAACCGCAGGCCAGCGCCTTCCCAAACCACCGCTCCGGGCGCCGACCTGATCGACGCCTTCCGCGGCGGCTCGAAGGAACCGCATCCTTCCACCACAATGGCCTTCGTCAATCTGCTGAAGCGGCTGATGAAGGTGCCGGAAATCGGCAAGCGCATTGTCCCGATCATTCCCGATGAGGCACGCACCTTTGGCATGGAGGACATGTTCCGGACCTACGGGATCTACGCTTCGGGCGGGCAGCTCTACAAGCCGCACGACGCCGACGTGCTCTTCACGTACAAGGAATCGAAGGACGGCCAGATTCTCGAGGAAGGCATCACCGAGGCCGGTTCCATGGCTGAATTCACCGCCGCCGGGACGGCGTATTCGAACTACGGCGTGGATATGATTCCCTTCTACATCTACTACTCGATGTTCGGGTTTCAACGCGTCGGCGACCTGATCTGGGCCTTTGCGGATTCGCGCGGCAAAGGATTTCTGGTCGGCGGAACGGCGGGCCGCACCACGCTTTCGGGCGAAGGCCTGCAGCACCAGGACGGCCATTCGCTGCTGCTCGCAAGCACCGTCCCCACTATCGCGGCCTATGATCCGGCCTTCGCCTATGAGATCGCCGTGATTGTGCGCGATGGCATCCGGCGCATGTACGAGAATCGCGAGGATCTTTTTTACTACATCACGGTTTACAACGAAACGTACCCCCACTCTGCCATGCCGGAGGGCGCCGAAGAAGGCATTCTCAAGGGCATTTATCTGTTTAAGAAAGCCGAACTTCCCAAGGCGAAAGCGCGTGTGCAGTTGCTGGGCAGCGGTCCCATGCTCGTCGAATCGATCAAGGCGGCGCAGATTCTGGCCGAAAAATACTCGGTTGCGGCCGACATCTGGAGCGTGACCAGTTACAACCAGTTGCGGCGCGAGGCTTTGAAGGTGGAGCGCTGGAACCGGCTCCATCCCGCCGAGCCTGCCCAGAAGCCGCACATTCAGCAGGTGCTCGAAGGTACCGACGGACCGGTCATCGCGGCGTCGGACTATATGAAGATCGTGCAGGATCAGATTGCCCCGTGGCTGCCAGGCCGTTTCCTTTCGCTCGGCACGGATGGCTTCGGACGCAGCGATAACCGCACTTATCTGCGGAAGCATTTTGAAGTGGATGCACCGGCCATCGCGGCGGCGGCGCTGTCCAAACTGGCGCGCGACGGCAAATTCGACGCGAAGAAGGCGCAGAAGGCAATCGCCGATCTGGAGATCGATTCCGAAAAGACCGACCCCGCCACAGCTTAAAGAGTGGGCGGGTTTAAGGGCAGCGATCACCCACGCAGCTGATGCCTCCCACCCCAACCGACAAGTTCCGAGCGCTTCTCGCGCAGGAGAACCGGGACCAACTTCTCCCGGTGCTGCTCGGGCTCGATCCCTCTGTCGCCGCCGATTTCATCATGGAGATCGTGCCGGAGCAGCAGGTCAGGCTGTTCCGCCTCCTCCCCCTCGATCTCGCCGCCAGAGTGGTGGAGATCGGTCCCTGGTACGATGCCTGGGTCCTGCTGCAAACGCGTTCGGACGAAGATCGGGCGGCCATCGTAAACCGCATGAATCCCGTCGAAAAATTGCGGTTTTTCGACGAATTGCCCGAGCAAACGTGGCAAGCCCTGATGAACGACCTCGATCGGGCCGAGCTCCCGGGAGGCAGATCCACCGCCCCGGACGGCCTGCCGCCGGTGGAACCGATCATTGAGGCGCATCAGATTGAGAAGGCGTTCCGGACACCGGAGGGAGGCTGGGTTCAGGTCATCGCCCCCACGGATTTGTCGGTCGAACCCGGTATGATCGTCGCTCTGCTCGGACCGTCCGGGTCGGGTAAATCCACCTTGCTGCGAATGCTCTCGGGGCTGGCCGCGCCCACCGCCGGCGAGGTTCTCTGGCATGGCCGGCCCATGGCGGAATCTGTCCCGAATATCGCCATAGTGTTCCAGAGCTTCGCGCTGTTTCCGTGGCTCACCGTCGCGGAAAACGTCGAGGTTCCGCTGCTGGCTCGCGGCATGACGCAGCCGGATCGGCATGACAAAGCGCTGCGGACTCTGCACTCCGTGGGATTGAAAGGCTTCGAAAACGCCTATCCGAAAGAGCTCTCGGGGGGCATGAAGCAACGCGTCGGATTCGCGCGGGCGCTGGCGGTGGAACCGGAAATCCTTTTTATGGACGAGCCATTTTCAGCGCTGGACGTCCTTACGGCGGAGAATCTGCGCGGCGAACTGATGGAACTTTGGCTCGGCAGGAAGATCCCCACGAAGAGCATATTTCTGGTCACGCATAATATCGACGAAGCCGTGACGCTGGCCGACCGCATCATCGTGCTGGGGCGGAATCCAGCCAGAGTTCGCGCCGATTTCCGCGTCTCGCTGCCGCATCCGCGAGGCCACACCGCGGCCGAGTTCGTCCTGTACGTGGATTACATTTACAAGCTGCTCACGCAACCGGAGCTGCAAGCTCCACCCCCGGCGCAATCCGGGCGCCTGCCGAAGACGCACCAGATGCTGCCTCACGCCCGCCTGGGTGCGATCGCAGGGTTGCTGGAGTTGCTCGACGACCGCGGCGGGAGAGACGACCTGTACCGCGTAGCCGAAGTTCTCCGCATGGAAGTGGACGACCTGCTTCCCATTGTGGAGGCCGCGGCGCTGTTGAATTTCGCGAAGTCCGTCCGGGGCGATATCGAGATCACGCCGGAGGGCAAGGCCTTCGCGGAGGCGGATATCGCCGACCGCAAGAAGCTCTTCCGCGATGCCGGCCTCGCTCACGTCAATTTGCTCGGCCAGATGTACAGCGCCCTGGCGAACAAGTCCGACCACACCATGGCGCTCGGGTTCTTCAGGGATCTGCTGCTCGAATATTTCTCCGACACTGAGGTGGAACGGCAGATCGATACTGCGCTCGATTGGGGCCGCTACGGAGACATTTTCACCTACAACTCCGATAAAGACCGGCTGCTGCTCTACGAATCGGTCGACGCCCACGACGCTGGTAAAGGTAACCCATCGTGACACCGTCTTCCGGGAATCGGTCCGCTCCTCCATGGGCGGCGTTTTCCAGCGCCCCCGCCTCACGCCTGGCCCCTTCTCTCCTGAAGGACATCCCCCTGCTCGTCTTGGGGTTGGCCTTGTTCTATGGGCTGATGTCGCTGACCAGGTATTGGGCCGGGCCAGTCAGCGATCAGCCGGTAATTCACCTGGAGCCGTCCGCGCTCCCCGAATATGCGCTGTTCTCGGTGGCGCGCCTCGCCGTGGCCTATGCGTTCAGCCTGGCGATCACCCTGGTTTATAGCTATATCGCCGCGCACAATCCCAGGGCTGAGCGAGTGCTGATTCCGCTCCTCGACACGTTGCAGTCGATCCCGGTTCTGAGCTTTCTTCCGCCGGTCATGGTAGCGATGGTGGCGTTGTTCCCCTCCAGACAGTTGGGCGTGGAACTCGGATCCATTTTGTTAATTACCACCGGCCAGGTCTGGAACATGACCTTCAGCGTCTACTCCTCCATGAAAAACGTACCGCGGGAAATGCTGGAGGCCGCCCAGGTTTACCGGTTGAGCTGGTACCAGAAATTCGTGCAGATCGAACTGCCCCATTCGGCCATCGGTCTGATATGGAATTCGATGATGTCGGTCGCGGGCGGCTGGTTCTTCCTGATGGCGTGCGAAATGTTCGTGCTGGGAAATCGCGATCTGCGTCTGCCGGGGCTGGGCTCTTACCTGCAGACCGCGGCCAACGCCGGCGATACTCGCGCAATTCTCTGGGGAGTGTTTGCCATGATCGCCGTAATCGTAGCGATGGACCAGGCGATCTGGCGTCCGCTCATCGCCTGGAGCGAGAAGTTTAAGTTTGAGCAGGTGGAAGCGTCGAGCAAGGTCCGCTCGCCCATTCTCCACCTCTTGCGGAACTCCCGCCTCCTTGTTTATGCCGGGCACACCGTCGTATCGCCCCTGCGCGAAGCCATCGGCATCCACTTTGCACGGGAGAACACAACGCAGCCACCGGTTCCCGCGAAGCGTCCATGGCGCGGATTTCCTGTCCGCATCCTTTTGGCCGTCATGCTGGCGGGCGCGATCTACGCGGTAATCAAGATGGGCGTCATGGTGGCGGGAATTTCGGCTGTCGAATGGCGCGAGATCCTGCGCGGCGCCGGCGCCACATTCCTGAGAGTCGAATTCGTTCTGCTGATCGCGGCCATTGCGCAACCGCTGGCGCAGATTGCCGCATCGGTGCCGGCCACGGCTCTGTTCCCCATCGTGCTTCTGGCGTTGATCCGCGTGGGTGGAGGGCTCGGCGTCGGTTCTCTCATCCTGCTGCTTCTCGGAACCCAATGGTATGTGCTTTTCAACGTCATCGCAGGCGCATCCGCTATCCCCACGGACCTCAGGGAGGTTTGCGACGTTTTTCATTGCAGCCGTTTGGAGCGTTGGCGTAAACTATTGCTGCCCGGAATCTTCCCTTACCTGATTACGGGTCTGGTGACCGCGTCCGGCGGCGCATGGAATGCCAGTATCGTCGCCGAGTACTTCCGCTTTCACGGCCAGACGATTACCACCATTGGATTGGGCTCCATCATCAGCGGCGCCACCGACACAGGCAACTTCCCGGTGCTGCTGGGGGGGACTATCGTCATGTCATTAATCGTGGTAACGGTCAACAGGTTAGTCTGGCGGCGGCTGTACGCGCTCGCCAGCGGCCGGTTCAGCATGAACGGTTGAATCCCGCGACGTGCCATCGCATGTACACGTCTGGCAAACTATTAGGAGAAGTCGTTGCCCAACGGCCGAAGCGCCTTTAAGTGAACATTCAACTTTCTCTTTCTTTCGGTTTCTCTTTCGAGGACCTGTACGAACGCGACGCGCTGGTCCGCCTCGACGAGATCTTTCTGAGCCATCTGGGCGAAGCCGCTCCGGCCCTTGAAGAGCGCCTGCTGGCCGCCCGCCAGGACCCTGGGTCACTGCTCCCAAAGCAAAGCTCCGAGCTGATCATCGAAATTGCCCCGTACCTCGACGACTTCGTTGGCCAGCTCTTCGGCATTTCCTCTGAACTGCGCGCTTTACAGACCCGGCACCACGAACTCGCGCCGCTGTACTTTGTGAAGCGCCAATTCGTGCAGCGCAAAGCGCTCACCGGGCAGACCGTCGAGAAGGCCCTGGCCATCGACGGCGCAGCGCTGGCAAGCGATCTCGAAACGCTGATGCTCGAACCTCTCACCGAGCGCAGTTTCTCGAACCGCGTGGCTAAGTGGCTCGATGCCGAAGCGGAACACAAAGAGCCGCTGCGCATCGCCGCCCTCTACGCCGTTTGGGCCGCGCTGTCACCGGCGGGCAGGCATAAACACCGCCACGGAATTCTGTTCAAGACTCCGCACAAGCTCGACATGTACCGTCTGGTGCCTGCCGACGAAGTGGCCAATAACGGCCTGGTGCAACTGCAGTTCGGCCCAGGACATTGGCGCACCCGCGAAGGATTCCAGCTCACCGACCCGGGCACCGATCTGACCGGCGCGCTCGACCAGGCGCACTACTGCATCAAATGCCACAACCAGGGCAAGGATAGCTGCTCGCACGGCCTGAAGGAAAAGGACGGATCTTACAAATCCAGCGTCTTCGGCGTCAAGCTCGCCGGCTGCCCGCTCGACGAGAAGATCTCCGAGATGAACGTGGTCAAAGAGCACGGTGTGCCCATCGGCGCGCTGGCCGTGGTCACCATCGACAACCCGATGGCGGCGGCTACCGGGCATCGCATCTGCAACGACTGCATGAAGTCCTGCATTTTCCAGAAGCAGGAGCCGGTCGACATTCCGCAGACCGAAACGCGCACCCTGAAAGACGTGCTGGAACTTCCCTGTGGCTTCGAGATCTACAGTCTGCTGACGCGTTGGAATCCGCTGAATTTCTCGCGCCCGTATCCATGCGCCCCTACCGGTAAGAAGGTTCTGGTGGTCGGCCTGGGCCCGGCGGGATTCACGCTGGCGCATCATCTGATGAACGACGGCCACACCGTCGCCGCCGTGGACGGTCTGAAAATCGAGCCGCTGCCGGAGGATATTTCGGGCGTGAACTCCCATGGGCAGCGCGTTCCGTTTCACCCTGTTCACGATATTTCCGATATCTACGAACGGCTCGACGAGCGTGTGATGGCGGGTTTCGGCGGCGTCGCCGAGTATGGCATTACGGTTCGCTGGAACAAGAACTTTCTGAAAATTATCCGTCTGCTCCTCGAGCGGCGCCGCGAATTCGCCATGTTCGGCGGAGTGCGCTTCGGTGGCACGCTTACGGTCGACAGCAGCTTCGACATGGGCTTCGACCACATCGCGATGTGCGCGGGCGCGGGCCGTCCCACCGTGATTCCGATGAAGAACGGGCTGGTGCGCGGCGTTCGCCAGGCTTCCGACTTTCTTATGGCGCTGCAATTGACCGGCGCCGCCAAGTCCGACTCGCTGGCGAATCTGCAGATCCGCATGCCCATTGTGGTAATCGGCGGCGGGCTCACGGCGATCGACACAGCAACAGAATCGCTGGCTTATTACGTGGTTCAGGTGGAGAAATTCCTCAGGCGCTATGAGGCGCTGGTGGAAGATGTCGGCGAAGAAGAACTGCATGCGAAGTGGACGCCCGACGAAGCGTCGACCGCGCGCGAGTTTCTGGCCCATGCCCGCGCTATTCGGGACGAGCGTTTGAGGGCGGCGCGCGAAGGCAAGCGCCCTCGTTTTATCGAACTGCTGAATTCATGGGGCGGCGTGACCGTGGCTTACCGGCGGCGCATGATCGACGCGCCCAGCTATACGCTCAACCACGAAGAAGTCGCCAAGGCTTTTGAAGAAGGCGTGCGATTCGCCGAGTGTTTGGCGCCGGAGGAAGTGGAAGTGGATTCGGCCGGAACGGCTGCGGCGTTGCGCTGTCAGAAATACCGGCACGACGAGGCAACCGGAAAACTGGTGGCTTCGGGCGAGATGGTTACGCTCTCCGCGAAGACCATCCTGGTGGCTGCCGGAACGCAGCCCAACACCGTGCTGGCGCGCGAAGACGATCGCAACGTCACGCTCGACGGCCGCTACTTCCAGGCTATCGACGAAGATGGCGCGAAAGTCAAACCGGAGCGCGTCGCCAAACCTTCCAGTCCCTATGTGCTGATGTCGCTGCGCTCCGACGGGCGGGCTATCAGCTTCTTCGGCGACCTGCATCCCTCGTTCTCCGGCAACGTGGTGAAGGCAATGGCCAGTGCGAAGCAGGGGTATCCGGTGGTATCGCGTGCGCTCGCGCGAAGACCCGCGTCGGAACCCGCGTCCGCCGTCTTGATCGCGGAGCTCAACGATCAGTTACGCGCCACCGTGCATGACGTGATTCGATTGACGCCGAACATCGTTGAGGTGGTAGTGCGCGCGCCCATCGCCGCGCGCGCCTTCCTGCCGGGCCAGTTTTACCGGTTGCAGAATTACGAATCGCTGGCGCCGCGTACCGGAAATACGGTGCTCGGCATGGAAGGCCTCGCGCTCACCGGCGCATCGGTCGATCGCGAACTCGGACATCTCTCGACCATCGTGCTCGAGATGGGCGGCTCGTCCGACCTATGCGCGCTCTTGAGGAAAGGCGAGCCCGTTATTTTGATGGGACCGACCGGCACGCCCAGCGAAACGCCGTCGAAGGAGACGGTGCTTCTGATCGGCGGCGGACTCGGCAACGCCGTGCTCTTCTCCATCGGCCAGAAGTTGCGCGAAGAAGGTTCCCGCGTGATCTACTTCGCGGGATACAAAAAGATCATCGATCGCTACAAGGTCGAAGAGATCGAAAAGGCGGCCGATCTGGTTGTCTGGGTGTGCGACGAAGCCCCTGGCTTCACCGCCGGCCGCGTGCAGGACAGCGCATTTGTCGGCAACATCGTGGAAGCCATGGCCGCTTATGGCAGAGGAGAACTGGGCGAAGACGGCATCCCCCTCAATTCCGTCGATCGCCTCATAGTGATCGGATCGGACGGCATGATGAGGGCCGTTCAGCAGGCCAGGCATACCGTGCTGCGGCCGTATCTGAAGCCCGATCACCAGGCCATCGGCAGTATCAACTCGCCGATGCAATGCATGATGAAGGAGATCTGCGCGCAGTGCCTGCAGGTGCACCGGAATCCGGAGACGGGCGAGGAGACCGTGGTCTTCTCATGCTTCAATCAGGATCAACCGCTCGACCACGTGGATTTCGGCAGCCTGCGCACGCGTCTGACGCAGAACGGCGCGCAGGAAAAACTGACCAAGCTCTGGATCGACCACTGCCTGCGCGAGATCGGCGCACGTCCGGCGCGGCCGCAGCCTCTGGTCGACGTCGGCCCGTAGCCAGCCCGCTTCACCCTTCGGCTCGCCGATTGTCCGACGGGCCGCGTGCTTGGAAGTACATCACTAACACTCGGACTTCGAATCACGCCCGCGATGGCCGCTGGCATTACGGATCGCGCCTGGACGCTGGAAGACCTGAATGCGCAGGACAAACGCAAGGAGATAAACATGCCGCGCGACAATAAGGGACTAACGGTCAGAATCAATTTCTTTCCAGTCAGGGGGATGCATATTAAGCTCGGCGATTCATTAAAGGGAAGATCGGTTCACGCGTTCCAGCCGACCAGCGCCGTCAACCGCAGAACCCCTTCCCGCGGAATCGCTTCAATCGGCAATCCGTCCTGCCAGAAAGACAGGCTCCCACCTTCGTAATCCTCATCTTTGGGCAAAGCAATCTCGAGAACCTCTCGAAATGCCGCCTTCACCCGGCCCCCCAGGATCACCGCCGCGCCCGCCTCAATCCTGATCTGCGCCGCCGCGGTCTCAGCACCATCCAGGTGGATATGAACTTCCAGCCTCTCGAGCGCCTCCGCTTCCTCTTCGAAATCCACCCGCAGGAATACGTTGTTCTCGTCGGCGCCATAGTAGACATGCCTCACCAGAGCCCGCTTCCCGTGCATGGAACCTGAACGCCGATCCACCCGGTAAATCCCCGCTCCCAGCCATTCGAAATAAGAATCGATGATCCCGTTAATGGTCGGCTGAATGGCGGATGACGGCGGCGTGTGCGTCTCCGCAATCTCAAGCTGAAGAATCGGATGAGAGAGCTCGGCTGGCGGCGTCATGCCCAGCGCGCGATACACATTCGCCAGGTGCTCCCGATAGATCTGATCGAATTCGATCCGGTTCGCCGACTCGTGCTCCGGCCCATACCACCAGTTCCAGTCGCTGCCTTCGGCGATGAACAGTTCCTCCCGCGCCATTTTCATCCCCTGTTCCGATACGCCGCGCGCGGCTTCAAAAGTCCGACGGGCATCGAGCAGCAGCCGCCATGCCTTGTTATCTTCCTCGGCGCCGATCCATACATCGAAGTTGGCGTTGATCCACGATCCGGGGAAAATGTGGTCGAGCGGCAAAGGGGCCATGCGCTCAAACGCCTCCGCGACCGTAATGGCTTCCATGCGCGGGTCGGCCTGAATCGCGCCGTAGAGCTCGCGAAAAAAGGGACGCCCGCTGCGGTCGTAATATTCCCAGGCGTTCTCGCCATCGAGAATGATCGGCACCAGGGCATCCCGCCCCGCCGGCAAGATACTCCTGCAATTATCGTGGATGCGCCGGAGAAAATCGCGCGCCGCTTCCCCCGCGTCCATTCCCGAATAGACGAAACCGATCAGGTCGCTGAGCACGTGATCGCGGAAGATCATGTTCATCCGCCTGCCCTTCCCCTCCCACGTGTAAGGACGGTAGGTGACATCGGGCGTAGCGGCGCGGCCCAGCGTCCGGTCGAGCACGCCATTGTCGGTGGCAGCCCACTCAAAGCCCACGGAAGCCGCGATCTCGAGCGCCTGGTCCGAAACCGAACCCTCCGAGGGCCAAAGTCCCACCGGCGCCACAGCGAAAGTCTGCTTCACGTACTCGCGCGCCAGCTCGAGTTGCAGCTTCGCGTCTTCGGGATATGAGAAACGCGGTGGCAGTTGCACACCGTCGTGAGCAATGTTCGCGATGTTGCTGTCGCAGATCAGCGGCAGAATCGGGTGATAGAAGGGTGTGGTGGAAATCTCGATCTGGCCCGACTGCGCCAGCTTGCGATATTCGGGAATCACCAGAGCGCAAATCTCCTGTTGCTTGCGGCCCATCAGCGCCTGATCCTCGGGCGTGTAGTTCCGGCCTTTAGCCACCAGTTCCCGTACTTCCGCGTCTTGATCGAGAATCTCCTCGTCGAACCAGGCCACTTGCGAAAGCACCTGCAGATCGCGATACTCCTGCACGCCGAAGAGCCCACGGGCGTGACTCACGGGTTTCTGCGCCTGATACGCCGTGTAGAGTTCGCCATAGCGGGGATAGCGGAGAATCATACGCGCCGGGTTGGCCATGAAGAAATTGCGCAGCATGAAGGCGTGCTCTTCGGGAGTGAGCTTTTCGGACGGCTTCAGGGCCAGAGTCAGGTACGGATCGTTAGCCTCGCCGCGCGCATATTCCTCCACCTGCACCATCATCGAAGGCACCAGATTGAACGTCTGTCGAATCCGTGGAAACTCTTCGAGAATCTTCACCATCCCGTAGTAGTCTTTGAGCGCGTGCATGCGCGTCCACGGAAGCCGGTATTCGCCCGACACCAGGTCTTTGTAAAACGGCTGGTGCATGTGCCAGAGAAAGCACAGGTAGATTCGCGGCATTTAGTGTGCGAAGCGGCTCACAACGGGAAGCGGCGCGGGAACGTTCGGTCCCTTGATCGCCGCCCAGAGGATTGCGTTCAGCTCATTGTCGTCAATCTCATCGGCATCGTCGAAATCCATGCGGGCCGAACGCGCGGCGAGGGCCGTGTTCGCCGGGTTGCGCGCATCGAGCGGCGTCTGCGGCTTCTCGAGCGTAAAAGGCTGCGGCGAGGGAGCGTTGGCGAAGACCCCGAACATGGGCCGCGCCCCGGCGTCGTAAGTCGTCATGGGACGCAGCCCCAGAATAATCTCCATCGTGCGCAGCACCGAAGCCTGGTTATACATGGTGCTGTTCACGGTGCCGCGATTGTCGTCCGCTCGTTTAACCCACGGTGAAATCACCCAGCACGGCGAGCGGTGCGAATCGACATGGTCGGGGCCGTTCTGCGCGTCGTCTTCAATCACGAAGATGGCGGTTTCGTTCCAGAAGCGCGATTTCGATACCGCGTCGGCAATCATCCCCACGCCCTGATCGTTATCCGCCGCCATCGAAAGCGGTGAAAGCTTGCCCGCCGCCATCCCGTAAGTGTGGTCGTTGCCCATGCGCATGATCAGGAACTGCGGCATCGTACCAGCCTTCTCGAAATCCTTCAGTTCGCTCAGGAATTCTTTGGCGCGGTCCACATCGGTATATTCGAGATCGAAGCCGCGATAGTTCGGATCGGTGTTGGGCGCGAGAATCGGATCGCGCACGCTGCTGATCTGTGTGCCATCCGCATCCGCCTTCTCGCGCAGATCGACGAAGTAGCCATAATTGCGCATGCTGACGCCGGCTTGCCCCGCCGCCGTCCAGATGTAACCGGCGGGCGGCAGGTTGGCCGGTTCCTGTCCTTCATAGTCGTACGTATTCCGCCGCTTGGCATAGCTGTTCGGCCACATGCGCTGCGTATAATCCGGCGCAATGGCCGCCGTGGCCCAGTTGTGCCCATCGGCGCTGACGTCGGAATTAACGTAGAAATTGTCGAGCAGCACAAACTCGCCCGCCAGCTTGTGTAGATTGGGCGTCACTTTCTCGCCGAACATAATCAGCGATGCGTCGCCGTTGCCCTGCTTCATGTCGCCCAGCACCTGATCGTAAGTGCGGTTTTCCTTGACGATATAAATCACGTGTTTGATGGGGCCGTTGGGACGCACCGGATTGCCGTCGGGAATACCGGCATCGTCCAGCTTCTCGTCGCGATAGGGCGAGTTCGAAATCACTTCCTGCGTCCACACATCGAGCTGATGCTCGTCCGCCACATCGACGAATTGCACGGTGCCCCTTTGAATGTGAGCGACGTACTCAACGCCGTCCGCCGTCCCGCCTTCATGCACCGGCTCCGGACGCTGCAGCGGATTGGGGCCGCCGGGATTGGCAAAGGAACGAAGACCGCGCCCGTTCAGCACCGCCATGCGCCCATCCGGCAAACCGACCGCCGCCGTGGGATACCAGCCGGTGGGGACAAAACCCAGCACCCGGCTGCGCGCCCCCGTGATATCGACGACGGCCGCGGCGTTAGCGTCGGCGCAAGCCACAAAAAGATGTTTGCCATCGGCGGCAATCCCCAGACCGCTCGGCGTCATCCCCAGCGGCTGGCGCGGCGTGAGCGCGAGATTGATACTCTCAAGGCGCGACAAATCGCCCGACTCCGTCGCCCCCAGCACATAAACGCTGTTGGTATTGCTGGCGGAAACAAAGAGACGCGCCTTGACGGAGGGCTGCTCTTCGACCTCGCCGTCCTGCCAAACCATATCCGTGGTGTGCGGCGCCACACGCACCAGCGCCATGCGATCGCCGGTGTTCGCGTCGTACTGGCCTATCGAACCATCCGCCCAGCTCGATACGTAAAAGCTCTTGCCGGAAGGATGAAAGAGAATCCGGTAAGGCCGCCGCCCCGTCTTAATACGGGAAAGAATAAAACCGGATTGCGGGTTCATCACCACTACCGAATCGTGATACAGATCCGCCGCGTAGAGAAGATGGCCGTCCGGAGCCAGTTGCACGTCGCCGATAAAATCGTCCACCTTGCGATCTTTCTCCGCCACCACGGGGAACACGCGCGACGGCTTCAGCACTCCGTTCGCCAGCGTAAATTCGTAGACGGCGGCGCGCGATCCTCCGCCCACATAGACGCGGTCGCCGGCCTTCGCGATCGTCATCCCCAGCCAGGCGTCGGGCACCGGAGTACGGCTCAGCTCCTTCGCAGCCGCGATATCGATCACGCTGATGGTGGGCGGATTATAGCCGCCGTTCAATACCAGCAGAAACTTCTTGTCCGGAGTGATCGCCGAGGCCATGGGAAACGTTTCCACCGGGATCTGCGTGCCCACCGCCTTGATGCGCCATCCGCTGTTGAGCAGGAAACCGCCGTCCGGCAGCGGACCCACCTGCTCGCGCGCGCCGGGTTGCGAATCCAGTATGGCGGCCGCAACCACCAGGAGTATGACAAGGAATCGGGTCTTCATTCGTTTTCAAAATAACGCTGCGCTATGGGAAAGCGCCGGCCAATGCCGAACGCCTTCGAGGTGACCTTCAGGCCCGGAGCGGCCTGTTGACGTTTATACTCGTTGCGATCCACTTTGAGCGCAACGTCTTTGACCAGTTCGATGGGAAGCGAAAGCTCTTCCGCGATTTCTCTCACGCTGCGAAAATCCTCCACGTAGAGCCTGAGAATATTGTCCAGCACATCGTAGGGCGGCAGCGAGTCGCTGTCTTTCTGATCGGGCCGCAATTCGGCCGACGGAGGCTTCTCGAAGACCGCTTCGGGGATGGCACCGGCGTGTCTGCGATTGGCTGCGCGCGCCAGTGCATAGACCATGGTCTTGGGAACGTCGCTGATGACGGCCAGCCCGCCGCACATGTCGCCGTACAGCGTGCAATAGCCGACGGCGATTTCGCTCTTGTTTCCCGTGGTAAGCACCATGGCGCCGAACTTGTTCGACAGCGACATCAGCGTCAGGCCGCGCAAACGCGCCTGAATATTTTCTTCCGTGACATCGGGCTTTCTGTCCTTGAAGACCGGCGCCAGCGTTTGGCACATCTCCTCATACGCCGGCGTGATGGAAATAACGTCGAACGCAATACCGAGGCGCTCTGCCATGTCCCGCGCATCGCGAATACTGTGATCCGAAGAGAACGGCCCCGGCATAGCGACACCACGGGCATTCTCGCGCCCCACCGCGTCCACCGCAATAACCGCCGTGAGCGAGGAATCGATGCCGCCGCTCAACCCGATCAGCACTTGCCTGAAGCCGCACTTCCGGATGTAATCGCGCGTACCGAGCACCAGCGCTTCATACACCGCTTCGCAATCGTCGGGAAGATTGGCGTTCCGGTCACCCCCGCGCGTCACCGTATCGACGATCACAAGATCTTCGCGGAACGATGCGGCCGACGCAATCACGTTGCCCTCGGCATCCATCGCAAAGCTCGATCCATCGAAGACAATCTGGTCGTTCCCGCCCACCTGATTCACCACGATGGCGGGCACGTTGTGACGCAGCGTCAGAGCGCGGAATATGTCGATGCGCAATTCCCGCTTGCCGAGGTGATACGGCGACCCGTTGACGCTCACCAGCATGCTGCCGCCGCGCTCGATCAGCTCGTCGACCGGGTCCCGCGGATACAGCTGCCGCCTCCAGAACTGTTTATCGTTCCACGCGTCCTCGCAGATCGTCAGCGCGATATTTTCGCTCCCCGCGTTCCACAGCGCCTGCGTCTCTCCGGGAACAAAGTTACGCGATTCGTCGAAGACATCGTAGGTGGGAAGCAGGATCTTCGTCTGCCGCAGAAGCACCTGGCCGCCGCGGATCACAGCGGCCGAGTTGGTGGCCTGTTTACCCGTCGTAACGTGCGAGCGGCCCACGTAGCCGGCGATCAGAGCGATGGGTAAATCTTTGGTGGCTTCCGCCAGGCGCATCACCGAGGCTTCCGATTGCTCGATGAAAGTGCGCTTTTCGACTAAATCCCGCGGAGGATAACCGGTGAGCGAAAGCTCGGGGAAAACGATGAGTTCGGCGCCGCGCTCGGCCGCATCCCGCGCAAACCGGGCGCACAGCGCGGTATTTCCGGCCAGGTCGCCGACAGTTGGGTTAATCTGCCCGAGGGCGATCCGCATGAACTTCCAGTTTAGGGGATCGGCCTCTCATGCGGCCCACTTCCGCGCTTGCGCCGCACAATTTCCCCATACTTCGCGACCAGCTTCCGCGTGATGGCGGCGCTGTCCCAATTCGCCTCCACTTCAAGCCGGGCCCGCGCCGCAATCGCGCCAGCTCGTTCGGCGTCCCGCAGCAACTCCACAACCCGATCCGCGAACGCCATCGCGTCGTCTGCGAGCGCGCAGAACTCGCCGTCTTCGCGCGCCAGCCCCTCCGCACCCAAGCGCGTCGAAACCACCGGAATCCCGCTCGCAAACGCTTCGAGCAGCTTTACCCGCACACCCGACCCGCTGCGGATCGGGCACACGAACACGGCGCACGA
Source organism: Bryobacteraceae bacterium (assembly GCA_050015835.1). Taxonomy (GTDB): domain Bacteria; phylum Acidobacteriota; class Terriglobia; order Bryobacterales; family Bryobacteraceae; genus BOG-234. Next base: position 20,941 of record JBEKAQ010000120.1, read on the forward strand.
TGCGAACAGCGGCTGCACGTCTTCCACAAACCCGAGCAGCTCAATCGCATCGGCGGGACCGGGCAGCGTGTGGCGCAGGGGCGGATCGGACCCCGCCACCAGCAACCGCGCCTGCGGTAATTTCGCCGTAATCGACGGCAGCACCGAGCGCGCGAACCAATTGATCGCCACCTGGTTGGGCACATGCCGAAAACTGCCGAGGAACAGCATCGTATAAGGCGTCCGCGAACTGCCTTCGAAGGCGTATTGCGCGGTGTTGATACCGGCGCGCAACCCGGCGTCGATGCGCGGCGCAAGCCGCGGCAGGAAGCTTTCGAGGTAACGTTTGTTCTCCACCGTGCAGACCTGAATGTGATCGCACCGCGGCAACATCCCGAGTTCATATCGAATCGCCCGCAGGTATTCGAAGCGCGCCTTGAGGCGGTCGATGGGGCTGCGCATGAACGGCAGCGCGCGCGCGATCGACTGGAAGTAAACGTCGTGCTCGAACAGCGCCACCGCGACATGGCGGAACTCCCGCGCATATTGCCCCAGCGCCGTATATTCGAGCTGAATGACGTCGATCCGCCGCAGCAGGGTCTCGCGCCCGATCAGCCACTCGATCTCCGGCGTATGGAACTCGTGAATCGCGTGCGGCCGGATCGAAGCCAGATGCGGATCCCGGTCGTTGGTGCGCACCACGAACTCCACGGTGCGGCAGAAATCGCGCAGCTCTTCGTTGGCCGCCCGCTCCGATGCGTAGTCGAGCAGTACGATCGCGTGCACATCGCAGTAACGCGACAGTTCCCGCAGCGTGTAGTACATGAAGACGCCGCCGCCGTGCGTGGGCGGGCAAATCGGATACGGTGAGACGAAGAGCACGCGCAACCGTTCCGGCGCCGCCGCGAACTCGGAAAAGCGGTCGTGAAAATAAGCCGGCTGCGAGCGCCGGAATGCTTCGGAATCGTCGACCACCGCCAGACGGCGCGCCCGCCAGCGGGATCGCATGGCCCGAGGAAGTTGCGCGCAGGCCCGTAGAATCCCCCGCGCGCTGCTGCGCCCCGGAACGTCTCCCGACCACATCGCCAGCGTCGCGCCCGCCAGCGAAAAGAAAAAATGGCTCCCGAGGCGCCCCCAACCGTGGATGTTCTTCCACGCGAACAAAATGAAATTTTTCTTGAGCACCGACTGAATGTAATCGTCGCTGAAGCGTTTTCCGATGGTTCCGCGATGCTCGTGGTGCACTACGCTCGAGGGTTGATACAGCACCTTCCAGCCGCGCTTCCACGCCAGAAATCCAATGTCCGTGTCTTCCAGATAGAAAGGCGCCAGCAGCTCGTCGAAGCCGCCCAGCGAGAGAAACTTGCGCCGGTCGAAAGCGCACGATCCGCCGCCGCCGTAGAAGCAGGGGAACAGCCGGTCGACCGCCGCGTCTTCCCGATGGGTCACGCGCAGCCCGCCATCCTGCCACCACCCCTGGGTCAGCCCGGTCTCTTCGCGGCGCTTCGTCTTGTCGCCAAGGAAAATCTGGCAGGAGACCGCGAACACCGCTTCGTCCGTGAAGCCGTCGAGCAGCGGGGCGAGGAAGTCCGGCTCGACGCGCATATCGCTGTTCAGCAACACCACGACATCGTTCTTCGCCGCGCGAAATCCCGCATTCGAACCGCCGCCGAACCCCAGATTTTTTTCGCACGCCAGCACCCGCACCTCCGGATGATGCGTGCGGATCCAGTCCGCGCTGCCATCCGTTGAGCCGTTGTCGACAACGATCAATTCGCTGCCGGGGTGCTTTCGAATCGCCGCCACCCAAGAGGGCAGGAAGCGTTCCAGCAGATCTTTGCCGTTCCAGTTGGGGATCACCAGCGATGCCGCGGTGTTGTCCGGCCGGGCATTCTCGGGAATGCGCTCGGGAACGCCGCGCCGGCCCGCTACCAGCCACGCGAGATCCACCAAGGCCAGCCCCAGCGCGGCCAACGTCAGAAGCGCCGCCGCCAATATCAAAAGCGCCGCCGCCAGAATCAGCAAGGGCAGCGCGCGCACC
>JBEKAQ010000121.1:0-15160 GCA_050015835.1 Bryobacteraceae bacterium
GGAACCAAAACGAGCTGATCAATCGTGTCCGGGACTTTCACGCGTGCGAAATGCTCGGCGCCCGTTGCATCCCGTACCACGACCGCCAGATTGAGGCTCAAATTCGAAATGTGCGGGAAAGGGCGGCCGCGATCGAAGGCAAGCGGTGTAAGCACCGGGTAGACGATTTCCCGGAAGTAGGCTCGGATTTGCGTTCGCTGTCCGGAATTCAGCGAGTGGTAACTGGCAATCGTGATGCCAGCGGCGCCAAGATCAGGAAGTAGTGCCGCCCGATATATGGTGTACACCTCTTCGATCAGACCAATGCACTCTCTGCGGATCGTCTCCAGTTGCACGCCGGGTGGCAATCCATCGATGCTCAAAGCTTCAGCGCCGCTGTCGACCTGCTGAAGCAGTCCGGCCACGCGAACCATGAAGAACTCGTCGAGATTGGAGTTGAGGATCGCGAGAAATTTGACCCGCTCCATCAGCGGATTACGGGAGTCGCACGCTTCTTCCAGCACTCGGCGCTGGAATCGCAGAAGGCTTACTTCGGAATTGAGAAAAAGTGAAGGCGTGTCGGGGACGGTTGCGAGCCCGTCCCCCCTGACCTCGTCTTTTCCATTGGCGCCCTGCACTGACCAGCCCGTGCTTCTCGCACCCATGCAGCCCAGATCCGAATCGGGCAAGGGTCTGCTCAACAGCTCATGACGAATGTGTTGGAACGGTGTCGCCATGTGGTGTTGGTCACGAGCGGTCTGTGGGCAGGCCTCCCTGGATTCCTGAGCTTCGCCCGAATTCCCCAGAAAGATGGCATCGCCTCGGAGCGGGTGTGTAAAGGAATGGCGCATATATCGTTCCCACAATCATAAAACAATTCTTTCATATTATGTTTTAGAGCTTTACTACCTCGCACGGGATGACAAGCTGATGGCGGTGGCAGCCTTTACGCAAAATGCCGCATCGGGAGTGCCAATGAGGCGCAGGAACAAGCCCGGAGGCCGAAACGGCGAGGCGGCGCGTGGCCATGGGGCCGATAACAGACAGAAACTTCGCCATGGTAATGGGCGTCCCAAAACCCGGGATGGGTTGGGTCGTGACCACCAAATCGCCGGCGACCGGAGGTTGTGTCTTGAGCCAGAATACTCTCAGGTTCAAGCCCGGAGTCTCCAACAGCCTCAACCCGTAGTCCGTGTTCTGAACCGCCGGGAGGTCGCTGGTGAGCTGACCCGTGTTGTTCTCGCTACCGGCGTAGCGCTGCCAGCCTGCAGGCGTTACCCTGCGCCGAAAGCAGACCGTTACCACCTCGCTATTCGCGACTCGGGAAAGGGCGCCAACGTGGGTATTCTCGGAGCCGGCACAAAGAAAACCAGCGCAGCTGCCATCGGACATTTTGGCGTCGGATTCTGCTCAACACACGCGATCTGTATGGCAGCCACGGTGTTATCCAGGTCACGAGATTCCACGAGTTGTGCGCGTGGCAATACGTGCCGCAGTTTAAGACGTTTTATCGGCTAGAGCGTCTCCAGCGCGAGTGGCGTGGCTCGCGGACGGTGCATGGCTACTTCGAGGGCGAGCGTCAGCGCTTCGCGGGATTGGTTGGGATCGATGACGGCGTCCGCATGGCCTCGGGCGGCGGCGTATTTGGCATCGAGCCAGCGTTCATAATCGGCTCGGGTGCGTTCGATGGATTGCCTGAGTTCGTCGGGCATGGGCACTCCCGATTTTTTCAGTTTTTCGATTTCGACGGAGAAGAGAGCTTGCACGGCGGAGTCGCCTTCCATGACTCCGATGCGCGCGGTGGGCCAGCTGAAGGTGAAGTTGGGGTCAAATCCCTGGCCAGCCATGGCGTAATAGCCTGCGCCGCTGGCGTGATTGATGGTGAGAACGATGCGCGGGACAGTAGCGCAGGACATGGTTTCAACCATCTCCGCGCCGGCACGAATTATTCCTTCGCTCTCGGCCTGGAGGCCGACCATGAAGCCGGAGACGTCCTGAATATAGATGATAGGCACGCCCTGGCGCTCGGCGAGTTCGACGAAGTAAGCGACTTTGCGCGCGGTCTCCGTGTAGATGATTCCGCCTATGCGGGGCTTGAGGAACCCGCGGCGGTTGGCGATCACGGCCACGGGATGACCGCTGAGCCGGGCGCTGGCGCAAAGCATCTCGGGGGCATATTCGGCCTGGAATTCGGAGAAGTCCTGCGCGTCGAAGATGCGGGAGAGGACGTCTTCGATGTTGTAGGGCAGGCGATGATCGGCGGGGAGGACGGCGTACAGTCCTTCGGTTGAATGCTCTGGCGGCGTGAGATGTGGAGTCGCGGCCGGCTCGGGGAGTTGGCGGAAGCGGGCTCGGATCATTTCGAGACAGTGTTCGTCGCTGTTCGCGATGTAGTGGGCGACTCCGCTGATCCGGTTGTGCAGATGGGCTCCGCCGAGCGATTCCTGGTCGATGGATTGGCCGGTGGCGCCTTTGACGAGGTTGGGTCCGCCGAGTCCCATGAAACTTGTGTTTTCGACCATGATGATGACGTCGCTGAGGGCGGGGAGGTAGGCTCCGCCGGCGATACAGGGGCCCATGACGGCGGCGATTTGCGGGACGTGGAGTTTGCGGCGCATCAGCGAATTGTAGAAAAAGATGCGGCCGGCGCCGTATTGGCCGGGGAAGATGCCGTCCTGGAAAGGGAGGTTGACGCCCGCGGAATCGACCAGATAGACGATGGGGACGCGGTTGCGCATGGCGATTTCCTGGGCGCGGAGGATCTTGGTTATGGTCTCGGGCCACCATGCGCCGGCCTTGACGGTGGCGTCGTTGGCGACGATGACGGCAGGGCGGCCTTCGATTTTGCCGATGCCGGTGACGACTCCCGCGGCGGGGGCCTGGCCGTCGTACTTGTCCCAGGCGATGAGGAGGCCGATTTCGAGGAAGTGAGCTTGTGGGTCGAGGAGCTGGGCAATGCGTTCGCGGGCGGTTAGTTTGCCGGCGCGGTGCTGCTTGTCGATTTTTTCGGGGCCGCCGCCTTCGCGGAGTTTCGATTCGAGGTGGTGGAGGCTCGCGACGAGATGACGCATGTGGGCCATACGGGCTTGTTCGCTCGCGGCGTTGGCGGAGTCGGGAGGCATCCGAGGAATAGTGTATCGGGCTGGGGTTGGTGCGTCAGTTTGGAGCGAGATGCGGGGCGGTGAAATTGGGTTCGTATCCACGACCTCCTCTTTTTATTTGGGCCTGCTTTATTGTTTTTAAAGGGGTTATGGGAGAGAAAAGCCAATAAAATCGGGTTCAGCGCTTGTGGGCGGTGGGCGGTTTGAGGTCCTTCGGGCGGGTTGGAAAATACGGTGTGCTCGAAGGTTTCGGGGTTAGTGGCATGCGCCATGCTCATCATCTGTCCCAACCCCTGACGCAGTCGATTGGGCTATTTTGCCGGCTCGGCAAAAAGACGCGGCATATGGCCGCATGTCAGCTTCTGCCTACAACCGCTTAATCCAGATATTCCGCAGACTGATCTTGCCCGTACCCTCGATCTCCACCCCGAGAATGCCGCTCTTACGGAACTTCGTCGGATCGTCGTCGAACAGAATCGACATCACATGGCCATTGATAATGTGCGTCATCTGGTTCCCCCGCGCGATCACGTGCAGCTGATTCCAATCGTCGATTTTGACGTAACCGCCCAGCTCATCCTTGTCACCCAATGTCGCAAGAAGCCGCGGGCTCTTGCCTTCCTCCGTCCTCACCACCTGGCCGCGCCACGCGATGATGCCCCTGCCCGTGGCCTGCTCGTAATACTGGCCGCTATAGCGGTTTTGCCCATCGAAATCGAACTGCGCGCCCAGCATGTCCCACTTGGCCTGGGATTCGCGCGAAGGCGGCGCACCACGCGGCGCACCACTGGGACATGTCCCCTGCGCAGGCCGTGGCGGCGGCGACGGCCGAGGCGTCGTGATGGCGCCGCGATACTGAATGCCGCTGTTCACCTGCGCGCCTTCTCCCTTCATCTCCATCTTCAGTTCGAAATCCGCCGCCTCGCCGCCCTGCCAGACCAGATAGATGGTGCCGGTAGGTTTCTCGCACGTCGACTGGACGACGATGGCGCCGTTCTCCACGCGCCAGTAATTCCTGTCGCCATCCCAACCGTTCAGCGTCGCGCCGTCGAACATCGAGGTCCAGCCGGTGTGATTGTTGAAGTCGATCGGATCGGGCTGCCGGAATCCCTGCGACGACGCGGGCGCGGTGTGCAGGAATAAAATCAATGTGGGACAGGCGATTCCGCCTGTCCATGTCTTCCAACCTCTCATACAGTCCTCGCCTTCTCCCACTGCCGGCTCCTGGCCGATTTCAACACAGCATCCGTTACGTAATCCGTGCGCAGAGCGTCGCGGAACGTCGGCGCCGCCTGCGTACCCTCGCCCAGCGCCGTAAGGAAATCCGCCGCCTGGTGCACAAACGTATGCTCATATCCGATCTGCAGACCAGGCACCCACCAATGCTTCATATAAGGATGGTCGCTGTCCGTTACATGAATGCTCTTCCAGCCCCGCAACTTGCCCTCATCGCGATGGTCGAAATATTCCAGCCGGTGCAGATCGTGCAAATCCCACTTGATCGAAGCGCGTTCGCCATTGATTTCTAACGTATACAGCGCCTTGTGGCCGCGGGCATAGCGCGTCGCTTCGAACGTCGCGAGAGAGCCGTTGCTGAACCGCGCCAGGAAAAGACTCGCGTCGTCGATGGTGACCGGCTCTTCCTTCCCGGTCAGATTATGCCTGCGGCTCTTGATGAACGTCTCGGTGGTCGCGGTCACTTCATCGATCTGCCCGTTCAGCCACATCGCGGTATCGATGTTATGCGCCAGCAGATCGCCGGTCACGCCGCTTCCCGACACTCTCGCGTCCAGTCGCCACAAGCCCTCGCCGCCCTGCGGCAAATCCGCCGAAATAGTCCAATCCTGCAGGAAAACCGTGCGGTAGTGGAAGATGCGCCCCAGCCGGCCTTCATCGATTAACTGCTTCGCCATGGTGACCGCGGGCACGCGCCGGTAGTTGTACCAGACCATGTTCGCGACCCCCGCGTCCTCCACCGCCTTCACCATCGCTTCCGATTCCGCGGGATTGCGCCCCAGCGGTTTCTCGCACATCACCATCTTGCCGGCCCGCGCCGCCGCCACGGCCACTTCCTCATGCGTATCGTTCGGGCTCGCGATGTCGATCAGATCGACGTCCTTCGACTCCACCAATTTGCGCCAATCCGTTTCGAACGATTCATAGCCCCACTGAGCGGCGAACGCTTTGGCCTTTTCGCCATTGCGCGCGCAAATGGTTTTCAGAACAGGCCGGTAAGGAAGATCGAAAAAGTGGGGCGCCTGACGAAATGCGTTCGAATGCGTGCGCCCCATGAAGCCGCAGCCGAACACGCCTATATTTAAAGCGCCGGGATTCTTCAACTCAGATCCACCCATGCGCATCGCGCACCGCGATCATCACCCGCAGAATATCGTTCCAGGTCTTCTGCTCGAGCATCACGGAATTAGGAAACATGCATCCATCCCAGCAAATGTGCGCAAAAGCCCGGGTAACCTCGCCCGCATCGTCGCGCATCCACGCCCCGGCATCGCGCACAATGTCGAGCCGCCCATTCGGATCCGTGGCCTGGCAATGCCTGCCGGTCTTATCGTGCGAACCCGATCCCTTCACCGTGCCATCGTTCTGCGCCACGTGGAAATCGAAGGTCCAGGGACGCAGCGCGGAGGCCATTTTTCGATACGCCGCGGCCAGCGCATCGCCCTGCGACCAATCGAAACCATCCGGCAACAGCCGGTCTTCGGGAGCGTTAAAGCCCATCGTGAACAGCATGGTATGCGCCATGTCGGCCTGAAATCCGACCGTCTTCGGCATCCCCACTTCTTCCAGCAACTCCACGTTGCGCCGCCAACTCTGCATGCCGCCCCAGCAGATTTCGCCCTCCGCCGCCAGCCGCTCTCCGAAACCTTCCGCAATTGCGCCCGCCTCGCGAAACGTCCGCGCAATCTTCTTCGTATTTCCCACCGGGTCCTGCGCCCATGCGTCGACTCCGGTCGCCGAATCGATCCGGATCACGCCGTACTTCCGCACGCCCAGCTCGCGCAATTTGCCGCCGATGATGCACGACTTCTTCACCTGCGTGAGAAAACGTGCACGCTCCTCTTCATTCCCCATGGCCGAACCGCCGCCTGTCGGAGGCCACACCGGAGCCACCAAAGAACCGGCGAGCAAATTCCTGACCCGTAGCTTTTCCGCCAGCTTGGCGAGATCGTCGTCCGAAGAATCGATATCCGTATGGGGCAACGAGAGAAAAAGATCGACGCCATCGAAGCGCACCCCATCCACCTCGGCCGCCGCGGTCATATTCAGCATCGTGTCGAGATCGATGGGCGGCTCCGCATCCGGGCCCTTGCCGACCAGTCCCGGCCACATGGCATTATGCAAAGCAGGATAAATATTCAAGCGCTGATCGTATCAAATTGGAGGGCCGTTCTAAAATCGGATTTTCCATGCATCCCGGCCGCTTCATCACATTCGAGGGTATGGACGGCTGCGGCAAGACCACACAGCTCCGCCTTCTCGCCGCCGCGCTGCGCGAGCAGGGTGTCGAAGTTGTCGAAACCGTCGAGCCCGGTGGCACCGAAATCGGCCGCCAGATCCGCCGCGTCCTGCTCGATCCCGCCAACGCCGAAATCCACGCCCGCGCGGAACTGCTGCTCTATTTCGCCAGCCGCGCGCAGAATGTCGAACAGGTGATCCGCCCGGCCCTCGAGGCTGGGAATACAGTTCTCTGCGATCGCTTCACCGATTCAACACTGGTCTACCAGGGCTGTGGGCGCGGTCTCGACCAGGCGATCGTCATCGAACTCGACCGCATCGCCTGCCAGGGCCTCAGGCCGGACACCACGTTTCTGATCGATATCGATCCCACTACCGGCCTCGCGCGCGCCAAACACCGCAACCAGCATGCCGCGGGGCCGTCCGAATCGCGCATCGACGAAGAAAGCGCCGCCTTCCATGCTCGCGTGCAGCAGGGCTACCTGGAATTGGCCGCCAGCGAGCCTGCGCGCTTCATTGTCATCGACGGCCGCGCGTCCATCGGCAAAGTTGCTAAACGCATTCAGGAGGCGTTACCGGCGCATGTTTGAAAACTTCTGGGGTAACCGGCACGTACAGATCGCGCTCGAAGGTATGATCGAGCGGGAACGCATTCCGCAAACTATGCTGTTCGCCGGACTCGAAGGCCTGGGCAAAGCCACCCTCGCCCGCCGTTTCGCCGCCAGGCTGCTGCTGTCACCGGAAAAAATCGGGCACGACGATCTGAGCCTGCCCGAAAATGCATCCCTCATCGCCGCGCGCGAAAAACTGCCTGCCGATAAACGCAATGACGACCCGCTGGTCTTCGCCACTCATCCCGATTTTCTGACCTTCCCGCCCGACGGCCCCCTGCGCCAGATCGGAATTCCGCAGATGCGCCTGTTAAAAGAGCGCGCGCAGTACAAGCCTTTGAAAGGTTCGCGCCGCGTATTTTTAATCGATCAGGCCGACCGCGCTGGCGAGCAGGCCGCCAATTCGCTGCTGAAGACTTTGGAAGAGCCGCCCGATCATCTGATTCTGATCATGACGGCGGAAAACGTCTACGATCTTTTGCCGACGATCCGCTCGCGTTCCGTGATCCTCAATTTTTCTCCCCTGACCAACGAAGATATGCAGGATTTCGCGAAGTTCCGCAAGCTCGATAACGGCGAACGCCGGATCGCGCTCTCGGGAGGAAGCCCGGGCGTAGCGGCGTCGCTCGATATCGAATTGTTTCAGAAGCGCCGCGCGTCCATGCTGGCGCTGCTGCGGACGGGCGCGGGAGTCGCCTCATACTCGTCCTGGCTCCCCGTCTCGGAATCCCTGGGACGCAGTAAGAGTGAGAAGCTCGAACTCTATCTCAAGCTTCTCTACGACTTGCTGAGGGATGTGACCGTGCTGCGCGAAGGAGGAACCGCCATCCGCAATTTCGATCTGCGCCAGGAATTGAGCACGCTCGCGCCCCGTGTGTCACGCCCGTGGATTATCAACGCGGTAAAGGGCGTCGACGAAATCGCGGCGTTATTGCGGCGCAATATTCAAAAGAGCATTGCGCTCGATGGACTGCTGATGCGGATGCGGGGGGTGCAGTGATTTTCAGAGAGCGTTCAGGACCGAACGTACTGATTTCTTCCGGCGGGCGCCGTATCGCTCTGATGCGTGCGATGCGCGAATCGCTCACTGCCCGGCGCGCGGACGCCTGGGTGGGTGCGGCCGACGCCGGCTTCTCCGCGCCCATCCGCTTCCTGGCCGATAAATTCTGGCCCGTACCGAGGTGTACGCACCCGCCGTTTGCCGATGCCGTACTCCAAATCTGCCGCGACAACGGCATCGGCCTGGTGATTCCCACCATCGATACCGAACTCCCCGTCTATGCGCGGTGCCGAAACCGGTTTGAAGCCGAGGGAGTCGCCGTCTGCATATCGAGCGAGGCGACCATCGGCATCGCCGCGGACAAGGAGAAGACTCACCAATGGCTTCTTGCAAACGATTTCCCGACCGTGCGGCAGGCTCCTCCAGCGCAAGCCGTAGCTGAAGCGGCGTCCTGGCGCTGGCCTCTGATCGCAAAGCCGCGGGATGGCAGTGCCTCGATCGGTGTCGAGCGCATCGCGAGCCTCGCGGAACTGCGCCACATCGCCGCAACAAAGCCCGCCTGTATTGTCCAGGAGCTCGCGCGCGGACGTGAATTCACCGTCAATCTGTTCGTCAATGCGTCCGGTAACTGCGTCTGCGCCGTTCCTCACTGGCGCATGGAAGTGCGCGCCGGGGAAGTATCGAAGGGAATCACCAACAAGAACGAAAAGCTCATGGACCTCTGCGTCCATATCGCCGAAACGCTGCCCGGCGCCCGCGGCCCCCTCAATGTACAGTGCTTTCTCGACGAAGATGGTTCCATCGCCATCATAGAGATCAACGCTCGTTTCGGCGGCGGCTATCCGCTTGCCCATCGGGCCGGAGCGCGCTTTACGGACTGGCTTCTCGACGAACAGGAAGGGCGCGAACTCGTCTGGTTCGACGGATGGCTCGACGACCTCGCCATGCTTCGCTATGACGAAGCTGTTTTCGTCGCCGGCAAAAGCCTTACATCATGAACCCGTTGTGCGTAGTCTTCGATATCGACGACACGTTGTATCTGGAGCGCGACTACGTCTTAAGCGGCTTTGCCGCCCTCGGCCCGTGGGCTCGCGACTGGCTCGGGTTACCGGATTTCGCCGATCGCTGCCGTCGAGCGCACGAGGACGGCCGGCGTGGACGCGTCTTTAATACCGTTCTCGAGGAATGCGGAGTGCCGCCGGCGCCGGCCGCAATCTCGGCCCTGGTCGCGCTGTACCGTTCTCACGTCCCCGCTATCCAACTGTGCGAAGACGCGGCCGCCGCCCTGGAACACGCCTCTGCCCGCTGGCCCGTAGCCGTTATCTCGGATGGCCCCGCGATATCGCAAAGCCGCAAGGCCGAAGCCCTGGCCCTCAGCCGCTTCGCGTCGCCGATCTGCCTTACCGAGCTCCTCGGCCCCGAGTGCTCCAAGCCCAGCCCCGTTGTCTTCAGGGAAGTCGAGCGTGCCCTCGCCGCGCGCCGCTATGTCTACGTCGCCGACAATCCGCTGAAAGACTTTACCGCTCCTGCCACGCTCGGCTGGAAAACCATTCGCATCCGCCGGCCCGCCGGTCTCTATTCCGCGCTCGACAACGGCGCGGCGGCGGTGGATTTCGAACTGAGCGACTGCACGAAACTGCCCGAACTGCTGTCAAGTCTCTGACGCCGCGGCACTGCCATCGGAGTTCCCCATGAACTCCTCCATGGTGGCGTTGCCGGCTTGACTGATGCCCTCGCGACGCACGACTTTCACCAGGGTCATGGCAAGAATTTTTAAATCAAGCGCCAGGCTCCAATTCTCTACGTACCAGACATCCAGCTCGAATTTTTTCGCCCAGGACATGCTGTTTCGCCCGTTAACCTGCGCCCAGCCGGTCACGCCGGGCTTTACCTCATGGCGGCGCCGCTGCCTTGCCGAATAGCGGGGCAAGTACTGCGGCAGCAGAGGGCGGGGGCCGACCAGGCTCATGTCTCCCACCAGGACGTGTACCAATTGCGGCAACTCATCCAGACTGGTCTGCCGCAGAAACCTTCCCACTCCCGTCAGGCGTTCCTCGTCGGGAGCCAAACGCCCATCGGCAGCTCGTGCGTCCGTCATCGTGCGAAATTTGAAAAATTCGAATGGCCGGTCGCCTCTTCCGATACGCGTCTGTCTGAAGAAGACCGGAGATCCCAGACGCCAGCGTATGGCCAACGCTACCGCCAGCATCATTGGCAGCCACACGGGCAGGCTGCCTGAGGCAAGCGCAAGGTCGAAAATGCGCTTACAGGCTCTGGCTGCCAGGGTCATTTTGCCGCTGTGGAAAATGGCCGGTCTATCGGGCTGGACGCATCGAACCGGGTAACGGTGGCCCGAATTGACTCAACGAACCTGAGTCTTACGGCCTCCCCGTCGTAGAGCTGGACGGCTCGGTCTCTCCCTTGCCGCCCCATCTCCGCGGCTGTCTCTCGATTATCCAGAAGGTACAGAACCCGTTCCGTCAACGCGCTCGGATCGCGGGGCGGCACGATGAAACCCGTAACCCCATCCACCACCCCCTCCCGGCAGCCACGAATGTTCGTAGCTACTACGGGAAGGCCGCAACCCATGGCTTCAATCACGCTTCTCGGAAAGCCTTCTCGATAAGAGGGAAGGACGAAGATGTCGGAAGCGCCAAGGTAGGCTTCCGGGTTATGTACCTGCCCGGCCAGGTGGATTCTGCTCGATAGTCCCCGGCTGCGCACGAGTGCGGTGAACGTGTTCCCGAACTGGTCGCGATCCGAAGCAAGCGTGGATCCGACCACCATAAAGTGAACATCCGGGCGCGCCTGGCTCGCCGCCGCAGCCATGTCCAGAAACTCCCGATAGCCTTTCTCCTTAACGATTCTGCCGACGATGCACACCACGGGCGCATTGCCTGGTATCCCGAGATTTTGCCGGATAGCCTGTGACTGGGGAGCGCCGCGCCCGGCCGGCGAAAACAGCTTCAGATCGATTCCGTTCCAGATCGTTGTCGTCAAAGCCCCGCTTCGGGCAATACCGCTCAGCCGGGCAGTACGGTGGTCTTCATCCGAGACAAACAGGAACGCATCCGTCATGCCTCCCAGCACCCATTCCAGTGTCATAAAAAAAGCCCGGGACAGCCTCGGAGAGTTCTCGTGAAAATAGAAGCCATGGACCACGTAAACGATGGGCCGGAAGGAACAGGTGAACGCGGCGACTCTCCCTACCGCGGCCGCCACCGGGCTGTGCACGTTAACGAGTTGAAATCCCCCCCGCCGAATTAATCTGCTGAGCTGAAAGAATGGGCGGACGTGCAGGAACGGATTGAGTGCGCGCGAAAAGGCAAGCGTGTGGACCACAAAGCCCGCATCCCGAAGATTCGCTGTGTAGCCGGTGTCTGCGCACGCGATCTCGACTTCATAGCCTGCCTCCCGCAAGGCCGTCAGCCAGGGCCTCAACAGGTTCCAGACCATGATATCGACGGTAACCACGACGAGAAGTTTGACGGGCATAGCGGTCGAAGACCTCACACCGGAGCTCTAACGGTCCCTAAGACCGGAGGATTGCGGCGCGGTTTCTATGCCCCGGGCTTTGCCGATAGCTTGTCATCGGTCAGCAATCCACTTTCTTGAACACGCCAAGAAAATAAGCTCGTCCAATTGGTGACAGCAGCCTGGAGTCCTGTTCCATTAACCATGAAAATAGTTTCGAACCAGAGCGCCCAAATGGCTTGCACGCTATGACTTCAACGAATTGGATCAGCTCGAAAAAGAACCCGAACAGAATGTGGCGCTCCAGTTGAAAGCGCGGCGCAGCTATCTTCTCCAGATCGACGACGGAATAATGTTTGTGCTCGCCCGCATCCCGTGTGAATTGGCCAAACATTGGGGCGTCGGGGCCGAAGTTTTTTTCGTAGTATTCGGGCTGGCGCGCGACATAATAGTAAAACCATCGATGCAGGCGCGGGAAATTGTACTTGATATTGCCGATGTCAAATGCGCGGAACGGACCCCTGGAGGGAACCTCTATAACGAGACGTCCACCGGGACGCAGCAGTCGATAAAATTCCTGGATATACGGCGCCTCATCGCCCAGGTGCTCGATAACGTCAAAGGCGAAGATGACATCGAAGCGATCGGATTCAAACGGCAACCGCGTCTTCGCGTCACCCTGAACATACCGTACATGTCCGAACATGCTGGTGCTGTTAGCGGTCTCGACCAACCTCCCATCGAGATCGACACCGATTCCTTCGCCGATCCGTTGACCTGCCTCCTGCAAAAAGCGGCCGCTGCCGCAACCGTAGTCGAGGACGACGCGATTTTTTGAGAGAAGAGAGTCGAATATAGCGTGCGCGCGGCCTGCTACCACCCGATTCTATACCTCATTTCCGCGCCCCAAACCAGCAGCTTGTGGGAAACGGTGGAGTTCGCCCCCCTCGTCAACGACATCCCACTCGAGGCCTCCAGGTGAGCGCTCCCACTTCTCTCCGGAAGAACGAAACACGCTAGTTGCAGTGCCATTCATTGTTCTCACGCCGGGCGATTGCTCCTGAACCGCCAGACACGCATGCAGCACCCGCAACAGCCGCATCGTCCTGCACATTCCTGCAATCGCTGCAATAGTACATGGCGCCGTTTGCGCTCGCTCCGAGCGAAGAGAATTTCTCGTTGCCAGGCACCGCCCCACCCGAACTTTCCAAACGAAACCCATTCGCGAAAGTCCAATAATTGGTATTACTTACGCTCAGGAACTCGGCGAAAAAAGCGCCCGCAGATCGCCTCAACAATCTGAACTGGTCCGCGCTCCCGGGGTAGCTTATGGCGTCGAAGCCGCCAAGATCCAGCGCCCAGGATGGCAAAGAAGCATTGGCTGGACTGCCATTCGCAACCTCATTGGAAGCCACCCACATACCGTTGTAATTTTTACTGAAACCACCATTGGAATGCAATGCCCCGGGTACAAGGTCAAAGATCGGGTGCTCCTTACTCCGCTGAAGTCTGCGACATAATCCGATCCGCCGTTTGCATGCACGCTGACCGTATTGGTTTCGCCGCCTCCGTTGGTGCCAAGACCAGCGGAATTTGCCGCAGTCATCGTCGAGTCCCCCGTATTCGTACTGCTTGTCAGGCCGTCGTTGGCGGGGACACATCCGGGCTCGCCGACATACAATGGGGCAAATCCGCCGTATAATGTGCCATTGATACAAGCCGTTTGATTGGCCATTGTGCCTCCGTAGATCGATAGTTGGTAGGGATTATTCTGGAGCGTCACTTGATAAGTGTTGTACTCCATATAGACGTGCTCCAGTTCAAGATGATCGCCCGCATCGTAGAGCACTCCATTGCCGCCGCCATCGATAAACATATTGGATATTCTGGTTGCGGTGGAATTACGCACGATAATGTTCGATTGGTAGCCTTTCACGCCTCCCCCGTGGACTCGGCTGTCGTTTCCGCCGGCATTACCGTTGGCATTGCCGTCAAATGAGATACCAAAGGAACCAGGCCATGTTTTTTGCAGATAAAAGTTTTCTATGACCGTGTCTTCTACTTGCTGCCGGTATGTCGCTCCCTCAGGCGCGGCCACCGTATCCATGTAGTACAGAATCCCTCGATACATGTTTTGCATATAGACGTCTCTTACCAGGCCGTATTCCGTATGAGGCGTGGTCGCATCGTTGAGAAAACGAATTCCCTCATAATTAGTTCCAGCGGTTCCAATGAACATCAATCCGAGTATTCTGTTGAGGTTCCCAAGTACGTTGAACACGTACTGATTCGGGCATGAGGGCCGGATGACAGCACCATACCCGAAGATCGTGATCGGCCTGTAGGAGCGAACTGTCACGCTGCAAAGTGAGTAATTCCCTTCGGGGATGAGAATCATTCCTCCCGTGGGTGCAAGGGCGTTGACTGCGGTCTGAAGGGCCTCAGTGTCATTCCCCGCGAAATCCCTGACGCTGACGACATCCTTCTCCTTGTCCCCCACTGTGCGCAATTTGGAACCGGTAAGCGGCTGCGTGAATCCGGATCCCGGAACGGAGCCGGCCGCCGTCGCTGTTATCGTCCACGAATCGTTGAGCGTGTGCCCTGTGGTCGCCGCAAATGTGACTGTCAATCCATCAGTTATAACCTGAGCGCCACCGGTGATACCGACGGGGAAACTCAGCGAGCCGCCGTCCTTGGACCATCTGAAGCTATCGGGTGCACCGGTTGAGGATATGATCACAACATACTGCGCATTCACGGTAGGCAGGGAGGAGGGGGCGGAAGTGAAGCGGCCGCCACTAGTCGCATCGTTGAGACCGGTACCGGTGAACACCGCGGGACCGAAAGCGACGGTTTGCGCCAACGCGGAGAAACATAATAGAAAGTAAGCGATTGGAGTTCTCACGATAGACGTCCTCATGGCCTTGGGCAAAAGCTCCTCGGGCAGTTCCTTGGGCCGTACAGGTCGGAGCCAACGTCGCTATCTTACTTTCATGGCCTGAACCGCAACGCGCCTGCGGCCCTTTACGCGCTGGCGACAGCTCAGGTCGCTCGTACAACAAGATGTAACGTGCGCTATCAGCCGCTCGGTTTAGACGGGACGTCCCTCCCGGCTGCGTCTTAATTGTTCTTCGACGATCTCGGACAGAATGCGTGAAATAGTGTATTCACACCTCCAGCCGGGGAAGTGTTCCTGCAGCTTGGCCAAATCGGAAATATAGCAGATATGGTCGCCGATTCGATGGTTGGGGCTGTATTGATAACGAAGCAGGTATCCCATGTTCTCCAGCAAGCCAGCCGTTTCGACCACCGAGATGCTGTTCGGGCGCCCGCCGCCGAGATTATAGACCTCGCCGCACCTGGGCTTCTTGAAGAACTCAAGAAACAGGCGCGCCACGTCGTTACAGTGAATCTGGTCCCTGACCTGCTTTCCTTTGTACCCGTAAATCGTATAATCCCGTCCGGTCACCGCACAAAGAGTAATGTAGGCGAGGTACCCATGAAGCTCGACAGCCGCATGC
>JBEKAQ010000122.1:0-16613 GCA_050015835.1 Bryobacteraceae bacterium
TCGGCTCATCGCATCCTGGGGGTGTAGAAGCTCCCAAGGGTTAGGCTGTTCGCCTATTAAAGCGGTACGTGAGCTGGGTTCAGAACGTCGCGAGACAGTTCGGTCTCTATCTGTGGTGGGCGCAGGAGATTTGAGGGGGCTTGCCCTTAGTACGAGAGGACCGGGGTGAACGAACCTCTTGTGTTCCAGTTGTCCCGCCAGGGGCATAGCTGGGTAGCGAAGTTCGGTCAGGATAAGCGCTGAATGCATATAAGCGCGAAACCTTCCTCAAGATGAGATCTCCCAACGTAAGTATGAAGAGCACTGGAAGACGACCAGTTTGATAGGGCAGATGTGTAAGCGTAGTAATACGTTGAGCTTACTGCTACTAATTGCTCGTTCGGCTTGACCATAAAATTTACTTCCCACGCAAGGCGTTCCAAATGCCTCTCGTGCGCGCAGTACTGGTGGTAATTTAATCCCGTCAAATATTCAACCAAAGCTCACAATGAGTTTGGCGCCGAATGCGGCGTCGGCAAATTCTGGGTGACCTTAGCGAGAGGGTCCCACCCGTTCCCATCCCGAACACGGAAGTTAAGCCTCTCAGCCCCGATTGTACTGCACGCGCGAGTGTGTGGGAGACCAGGAAGTCGCCCGGTTAATTCACTAAAAGCCCGACCTTTCGAGGTCGGGCTTTTTTGTACTCCCCGAGAAATTCCGCGTCCATCCGCACTGTACATGTAAGTGCATCGCATAAGGTCGGTCCTCGTGGCCGGCGTCCTGGCGGCTGTTTGCGGCCAGGCGATGGCGGCTCCGATCAGCCTCCTTTCCCGAACCGACTTACCAGAACCCCAACTCCTCGCGGTAAGCGAATTCCCGGTAGAGACGCGTCTGATGTCCTCGCTTGAATTTCCCGAGGTACCGGAAACCGTGTTCGCCGAAGAAGTGACGCAGGCCTATCGGGTCACGACGCATTTCCGCATGGTGGCGGCAGATCCCGCCAAAGGCAGGAGTGAAAGAGTTCCTGAGCCTCCCACCACGTTCATGTTCACGGCCGCGCTACTGTTCGGCGGATCGGCGCTGCTGTTGCGGCGCAGGATTCTGAAGCAGGGACACCGGTCCTTCCGGCGGAGGGTGCGCCGAGAGCGTCAATTGATGGCGTGAACAAGCTGAGCCGTTGCGCTCAGGGGAGTACGGTGAAGGGAATCGACGCCTCGGTGGTCTCCCAGACCAAAGCCAGCGTGCCTTTATTTCCGCCGTCGTTGCGCAAATCGACGCGAAACGTCTCGACCGGCGCCGGCAAGGTTCTGAGATTCATCCGGGTGCGCCCGAAGTCAAGCGTCGCATCGTAGTTCAGATGGAGCTGTCCGGTCTGCTTATTGACGATCAGCGCCCATTCTTTCTCAGTCGGCAGAGTCCAGATGCTGTACGCGCCTTTGGGCAGCTTCAGTGTACCGATCCGCAGATCGGCTTCGGTGGTGAAGCCGGTCGCGATATTTGCCCCGGTGCACCACACCACGCCGTAGGGAACCAGCCCGCCCATAATCCTGCGGCCGTGCATCGACGGTGCGAAGTAATCGACCGTAATCTTCTTCCCCGCCACCACCACGGAACTCTTCGCCGGAGGACTCGTGTAGCGCGATCGCTGCGCCACAACCGGCGCGGCCAGAACTGCCATTGCGGAAAAAGCCAGCATGAACTTGCGCATGTTTACCGCCTGCCGCCATCCTATACCACTCAATTCGGCGAAGGCTTCTCGGCGTCGTCGATCACGATCGTCTCCACCTGCGCTCTGCCCCCTTTCACCCCCAGCCCGAGTTCCCCGAGGGAGGTTATGATCGACGCGACGACGTCGGGGCGGAGGTCGTCCGAAACATACTCATACCGGAAGTCGAAAGAGCCGTTGATACTTAAGGCCCGGACAGGTTTTGTTCCCAGCCAGGCCCGTCGGAGGCGACGGCTTAATCGAAGCCACCTCAAATGCCGGCGGGCCAGCCGCTGCCTGTCCCAACGCTCCCCCTGGAGTTCCAACGTCGATGCCGATCGCCAACCATACTGACAGCCGCATAGCGCTCTTTATCAGGATAATGCGCTAAATGCATTCCCGCAAAACCGGTCGCCGATCGAGCACCAGATCGAGAAAGGCACCTTCCGCGCGCGTCAGCTTTTTCTTCCGGCGATGGATGACCCCCGTCGGCCGAAGCAGCTGTGGCGAATGGAGCGGCACGGACACCAGACGCCGCTGCGCCACTTCGGCCTGCATGGTGCGCTCCGGCAGAATGCTGATGCCCGACCCCAGCGCCACCGCTTCCTTAATCGATTGAATATTGTCGAACTGCATGACGATGTTCACCTCGATCTCCGCGTCGCGGAAGAAGCGATCGAGTTCGCGCCGGATGATCACCTCTTCATCGAACGCGATGAATTTCTCCCCGTTGAGGTCTTTCATCCGGACCGTGTCCCAGGAAGCGAACGGATGCGAAGGATAAACCGCCACGGTCATGCGCTCCGATCGCCAGGGAATGATGGTCAGGTCGCGGCGGTGCTCCGGGTAGCTGATGAAGCCCAGATCGGCCTGATCGCCGAGGACGGCTTCATAGACCTTATCGGGCCTTAACAGTTCCACCTGGAGTTGAGCCTCGGGGCAAAGACGCGAGAAACCATCCCGCAGCCTGCCCATCTCGGACAGTCCGATGGAGTAAATCGAAGCTACGCGAACCGTGCCCGTAACCGGAGAGACCTCGTCGATGCTGTCGAGCGCGGCCCGGAAATCCTCTTCGCGGCGCAGCACGTCGCGGCACAAATCCGCATAGAGCCGTCCCGCGGCGGTCAGCCCCAGGGGCCGCGTCGACCGGTCGAGCAGCAAGGTTCCCAAACGTTTTTCGAGTTCCTGAATCTGCTGCGTGGCCGCGGACTGACTGATTCCATTGAGCTGAGCGGCGCGGCTCAGGCTCCTGGCATGGGCCACGTCCCGGAAAAGCTTGCATTCTTCGAAGATCACGAGGGCAGTTTATCATAAGTAAATCTGATACCGTCAAGAGCATAAATTTCGATTGCGTGATAATTGTCCGTTCTGCTAATATTGTTCAACTAACGCCGGAGCCGATTTATGCTGCCCCAGTCGCAAGGACTCTACGATCCCGCTAACGAGCACGATGCCTGCGGCATCGGCTTTGTCGCCAACATCAAGGGCCAGAAATCCCACGACATCATCGAAAAAGGGATCCAGATCCTGATCAACCTGACGCACCGCGGCGCCTGCGGCTGCGATCCGGAAACCGGCGATGGGGCGGGCCTGCTGATCCAGATCCCTCACCAGTTCTTCGTCCGCGAGGCGGCTGAACTTGGTTTTACTCTTCCGGGGGCGGGCGAATACGGCGTCGGCATGGTCTTCATGCCGGTGGAGCGGCACGAACGCCTGGTAACGGAAGGCATTCTGGAACGAATCGTCAAGGAAGAAGGGTTGACGGTTCTGGGCTGGCGGGATACGCCCATTGATGGGCTCGCCATCGGGCGCGTGGCGCGCTCCTCCCAGCCCTATATCCAGCAGCTCTTCGTGGGGCGCGAATCGGGACTTACCGCCGACCAGTTTGAGCGCAAACTCTATGTGGTCCGCAAGCGCGCGGAAACGGCCGTTGCCGCCGAAGACGAGGAACTGCCCAATCGTGCCATGTTCTGTATTCCGTCGCTTTCCTCGCGGACCATCGTTTATAAGGGATTGCTCCTTGCGCCCCAGATCGCGAAATTTTACAAGGAACTGGGCGATTCGGAAGTCACCAGCGCCCTGTGCCTGGTCCACCAGCGGTTCTCCCTGCGCTCCGAACTGTTCGGCGACGATATCAAGAAGCTTTTCCCGATCATCCAGCCCAACGGCAGCGATTCGATGGGTTTTGACAACGCGCTCGAATTACTGGTGCAGTCGGGCCGTTCGCTGCCGCATGCGATGGCCATGCTGATTCCGGAAGCCTGGGACGGCCATCCTTATATGGATGACAGGAAGAAGGCGTTCTACGAATACCATTGCTCGCTGATGGAGCCCTGGGACGGGCCGGCTGCGATCACTTTTACGGATGGCCGCGTCATCGGCGCGACGCTCGACCGCAATGGTTTGCGGCCCGCGCGTTACGTGGTTACGCACGACGATATGGTAGTGCTCGCGTCGGAGACCGGGGTGCTTCCGGTGAAGCCGGAAAGCGTCAAGATGAAAGGACGCCTGCAGCCCGGCAAGATGTTCCTGATCGATCTGGAAGAAGGCCGCATCGTTTCCGACAACGAGGTAAAGGATCAACTGGCCGGCCGGCAGCCCTACGGCGACTGGCTGAAGGAATACCAGGTCACGCTCGACAAATTGCCGGAACCGGCGCGGGTGCACGGGTCCGATCATTCGACGATCATCTGCCGCCAGCGCGCCTTCGGTTATACCGACGAAGACGTGCGCTTGCTGATGACGCCGATGGCGGTGAACGGCGAAGAGCCGATCGGCTCCATGGGCGTCGATACGCCGCTGGCGTGCCTTTCCGACAAGCCGCAGCCGCTGTTCAACTATTTCAAGCAGCTTTTCGCGCAGGTGACGAATCCGCCCATCGATCCCATCCGCGAAGAGATGGTGATGTCGCTCGTGAGTTACATCGGGCGCGAGGGCAACATTCTGGCGGAGACGCCGCAGCACTGCCATACCCTGAAACTGCCGCATCCGATTCTGACCAACCGCGATCTCGAAAAGTTGCGGCGCGTCTCACGCGGCGACTTTCTCGCGACCACGCTGCCCTGTCTTTTTCCGGCCGCCGACGGCGAGAGTGGGCTGGAACGCGCACTCGACGGCGTTTGCCGGCGCGCCTCGCTGGCCATTCAGGCCGGCTACACCATCATTATTCTTTCGGATCGCGGCGTGGATCGGGATTACGCTCCCATCCCGAGTCTGCTGGCGATGACGGCGGTCCACAATCATCTGATCCGCGAAGGTTCGCGCACGCAGGTGGCGCTGATTATCGAATCGGGCGAACCGCGCGAGGTGATGCACTATGCGCTGCTGATCGGCTACGGGGCGAGCGCGGTCAATCCGTATCTGGCCATCGAGACCATGGAAGATCTGGCCCTGCGCGGCTATCTGCCGGACGGTCTGACCTTCGATAAGGCGCTCTATCACTACATCAAGGCAATCAATAAAGGGCTGCTCAAGATCTTCTCGAAGATGGGCATCTCGACGCTGCAAAGCTACCGCGGCGCGCAGGTGTTCGAGGCCATCGGACTGAACAGTGCGCTGGTGAGCAAGTATTTCACGGGGACGTCGTCGCGCATCGAAGGCATCGGTCTGGACGTGCTGGCGCGGGAAGCCGCGCTGAAGCATGCGTATGCGTTCCAACCCATTACCGAAGCCGATACGGAACTGGCGGTGGGCGGCAGCTATGCGTATCGCGTGCGCGGCGAAAATCATCTGCTGAACCCCACGACGATCAGCAAGCTGCAGCACGCCGTGCGGCAGCGAAGTTATGCGACCTTCCAGGAATACGCCGAAACCATCGACGCGAAGAGCCGCGAGCTGAATACGCTGCGGGGCTTGTTCGAGTTCAAAGAAGGCAAGGCGATTCCCATTGAGGACGTGGAGCCGGCGAGCGAGATCGTCAAGCGTTTTGCCACAGGCGCGATGTCGTTCGGATCCATTTCGAAAGAGGCTCACGAAACGCTGGCGATCGCCATGAACCGGATCGGCGGGCGCTCTAATACGGGCGAGGGCGGGGAAGACGAAGCGCGCTACACGCCGGACGCGAACGGCGATTCGCGGCGCAGTTCCATCAAGCAGGTTGCGTCCGGCCGGTTTGGCGTGACCGCGCATTATCTGGTAAACGCGGACGATCTGCAGATCAAGATGGCGCAGGGCGCGAAGCCTGGCGAGGGCGGCCAATTGCCCGGTCACAAAGTGGATGAAGTGATCGCGCGGGTGCGCCATTCGGTGCCCGGCGTGGGACTGATTTCGCCGCCGCCGCATCACGATATTTATTCCATCGAAGATCTGGCGCAGTTGATTTACGATCTGAAGAACGTCAACCCGCTGGCGCGTATTTCGGTCAAGCTGGTGGCCGAAGTGGGCGTGGGCACGGTGGCCGCGGGCGTCGCGAAAGCGCATGCCGACGTGGTTCTGATCAGCGGGCACGATGGCGGCACGGGCGCCTCGCCGCTCACCTCCATCAAGCACGCGGGCGCGCCGTGGGAACTGGGTCTGGCGGAAACTCAGCAGGTGCTGGTGATGAACGATCTGCGCAGCCGCATCCGCGTCCAGACCGACGGCAAACTGGCCACCGGCCGCGATGTGGCGATCGCCGCGCTGCTGGGCGCCGAAGAGTTCGGCTTCTCCACGCTGCCCCTGATCGCCATGGGCTGCATCATGATGCGCAAGTGCCATCTGAATACCTGCCCGGTAGGGATCGCCACGCAGGATCCGGTGCTGCGCGCCAAATTCACGGGCCAGCCCGAGCACGTGATCAGTTTCTTCTTCTTCGTCGCCGAACAACTGCGCGCCATCATGGCCAAACTCGGGTTCCGCAAGGTTGACGATATGGTGGGGCGTGTCGAGATGCTCGATACGCGGCCCGCCATCGAGCACTGGAAAGCGCGCGGGCTCGATCTGTCGGAGATCCTCTACAATCCGCCGGCGCCCTCGCGCGTGGCGCGCCACTGCACCACCAAACAGGATCACGGCCTCGATCAGGCGCTCGATTACAAGCTTATCGATCACGCCCGGGAAGCCATTGACAACCAGACTCCGATCGAATTCAAGTTGCCGATCCGCAACGTGCATCGGACGGTGGGCGCCATGCTTTCGGGTGAGATCGCACGCAAATACGGCTCGGCGGGGCTGCCGGACGACACCATTAAGTTCCAGTTCACCGGCTCGGCCGGGCAGAGTTTCGGCGCATTCCTCGCCAAAGGCGTATCGCTCGAACTTGAGGGCGATGCCAACGATTACGTCGGCAAAGGTTTATCCGGAGGCAAGCTGGTGGTTTATCCGCCGAAAAACTCCACCTTCGTGCCGGAGGAAAATATTCTGATCGGCAACGTGGTGCTCTATGGCGCCACCAGCGGCGAGGCGTTCTTCAACGGCATGGCGGGTGAGCGGTTCGCGGTGCGCAACTCCGGCGCGAGCGCGGTGGTGGAGGGTCTGGGCGATCACGGTTGCGAGTACATGACGAACGGCCTCGTGATCGTGCTGGGCAAGGTGGGCCGGAACTTCGCCGCCGGCATGTCGGGCGGGATTGCGTTCGTGCTGGACGAATCGGGGCAGTTCGTCGGCTTCCGCTGCAACAAGGCGTCGGTGGATCTGGAACAGGTTTTCGATCCGGCGGATCAGCAGTTGCTCAGAGCGTGGATCAATCGCCACTTCGAGGCCACCGATAGTCCGCGGGCGAAATGGGTGCTCGAGAACTGGGGCGCGATGCTGCCGAAGTTTGTGAAGGTCTACCCGCACGAATTCAAGCGGGTGATGAAGAAGAGGGCGCAGAGCGAAACGATGACGCACCGAATCCCGGTCGCCGAGACGAGGCAGGTGTTGCATGGCTAAGGTGGGGCAGGTTGTCAACCTGCGGCCGATTGGCAATCGGCCTCTTGGTGCACGCCATGGGTAAAACCACGGGTTTTCTCGACTACACGCGCGAGATACCGGATCGGCGTCCACCCGCCGACCGCATCAACGACTGGTTCGAAATCTATCAGCCGTTTCCCGAAGACCGCATTCGCCAGCAGGGCGCGCGCTGCATGGACTGCGGCGTGCCGTTTTGCCATACCGGCTGCCCGGTGACGAACATCATTCCGGACTGGAACGATCTGGTGTGGCGCGGCCGTTGGCACGAGGCCATCCGGGTGCTGCATTCGACCAACAATTTCCCCGAATTTACGGGGCGGATCTGTCCGGCGCCCTGCGAAGCGGCCTGTGTGCTCGGCATCAGCGAGCCTGCGGTGACCATCAAGAATATCGAGAAAACCATCGTCGATCGCGCCTGGGCGGAGGGCTGGATCGTTCCCGAGCCACCCGCCTTCAGGACGGGCAAACGCGTGGCGGTGGTGGGTTCGGGACCGGCCGGGCTCGCGGCGGCGCAGCAACTGACGCGCGCCGGGCATTGGGTAACGGTGTTTGAAAAGAGCGACCGGATCGGCGGGCTGTTGCGCTACGGCATCCCTAATTTCAAGATGGAGAAACATCTGATCGATCGCCGTATTGCACAGATGCAGGCTGAGGGCGTGATCTTCACTCCCAACGCCCATATCGGCGTGAATATTCCAGTGAGCGATTTGCAGCGCGAGTTCGCGGCGATTCTGCTCGCAGGTGGCGCCGAATATCCGCGCGATCTGCGCATCCCCGGCCGCGAACTGAAGGGCATCCATTTCGCCATGGAGTTTTTACCGCAGTCGAACAAGGTTTGTGAGGGCGACACGGTTGCGGATCAGATTCTGGCCACCGGCAAGCGCGTGGTGATCATCGGCGGCGGCGATACGGGCGCGGATTGTCTGGGCACTTCGCACCGGCAGCACGCGAGCCACGTCACGCAGTTCGAACTGCTGCCCAAACCTCCCGACACACGTGCGCCGCAAACACCTTGGCCGCTGTGGCCGATGCAGTTGCGCATGGAAAGCTCGCATGAAGAAGGCGGCCTGCGCGACTGGAGCGTCTCGACGGTGCGTTTCAGCGGCGACGAGCACGGCAATGTGAAGAAGCTGCATGGAGTGCGCGTGGGTCCGCCGCCGGCCTTCGAAGCGATGCCGGGCTCCGAGTTTGAGCTGGATGTGG
The DNA here is from genome assembly GCA_050015835.1 of Bryobacteraceae bacterium. Lineage (GTDB taxonomy): Bacteria > Acidobacteriota > Terriglobia > Bryobacterales > Bryobacteraceae > BOG-234. Next base: position 8,759 of record JBEKAQ010000122.1, read on the forward strand.
ATCTGGTGCTGCTGGCGATGGGGTTCCTCGGCCCGGTGCGCGGCGGGATGATTGAGGATCTTGGAGTAGCGCTCGACAACCGCGGCAACGTCGCGACCAACGCTAACTACATGTCGTCGGTGCCGGGGGTCTTCGCGGCGGGCGATACGCGGCGCGGCCAGTCGCTGGTGGTGTGGGCGATCAACGAAGGCCGGCAGGCGGCGCGTGGGGTGGACGAATACCTCATGGGCGCTTCCCGCTTGCCCGCGTGATTCCGGGGCGACAGAACACAACTCGTAACACATCGAACGAGAAGAAAAACGCCTGCGTCATTACGCCCGAGTACAGGTACACGGTGAACGCCCAAAGAGCCACCAGCCTTGAGATGGCGATCCTCTTCTGTGACTCCATTTCGCTGCACTCGGACAGCGTCCGGGACAGGTCAGCTCCAACAGAGCCTGCGATTTTGTGCTTCAATACAGCAGTCGCCGCCAGCAGAGGCAGGGTTGCGAATAGCCCGAAATGGGCCATATCAAATCGCCGCAATACGAAGGCCACAGCCACGTGCGCTGTAAAGCCGATGAAGTACGCCTTCAGGTATAGCTGCGAGACGCGGACATTGCGTCCCCAGCCGGCCGCAACCGCGACGATCGCCTGACGCCAAAACCATCCCCGCGATTTGCCGCGCTGAAATTCCTCGAGCAGATCTCCGGCCAGCGGCGAGTTCCGCGCGATCAGCCAGGCCGCAATCGCGGGTGGTTTCCGGAGTTTCATGCAAGCCCCCGCCCCGAGTCGACGCGACGGAACACAACGCGCGCCAGGTCGATAAAGAGAAGGAGCGTCTCGAACAGAGCCAACGTGATCGACAGGTCGCCACCCACCGCTGCAATGATCAGGTACATCGAGAATGTATCGGCGGCTACCAGCCTTGCGATCGCAGGCCGTTTCTCCAATGCCTTCTCGCTGCTCCCGGCCAGCAGCCGCTGCAGGTTGCCTCCGATAGATCCGGCGACCCTACTCGTCAACGCGAGAACAGGCAGCCGGATCATTACGACGAACAGAAGCGGCCAGTGTGAGGACAGCAGCGACGGTAGAAACTGCCGGACAGCAAGCACAACGGCAACTTGCGCCGCAAAACCAATAAGGTAGGCCCTCAGATATAGCCGGGAAACGCGGATGTTCCGCTCACACCCGGCCGCAACCGCCATCAGCGCCTGACGCCAGAACCATCCCCGCGATTTGCCGCGCTGAAATTCCTCGAGCAGATCTCCGGCGAGCGGCGAATTCCGTTCGATCAGCCAGGCTGCGATTCTGGGCGGACGGCGGAGCTTCATGCCAGACCTTCTTTCAATTCCGGCAAGCCGCGCCAAAGGTTGATCAATGCCCGCTGCGTTTCGCGTACATCCCTTAGCCCCTGGTCGGTCACGCGGAAATAACGTTTCGCCCGGCCACCACGCTCCGCCGTCGGATCGCCCAACCTCGACGTGACCAGACCCTTGTCTTCCAGCCGGTCGAGAGCCGCGTAAACGCTGCCGAGCGCCACTTCCCGTCCACACCGTTCTTCGATTTCATGCGAGATCGGCACCCCATAGGCTTCCTCGCCCAGGCGCAGCAGGGCCAGCAGGATCATGAGCTCGAATTCGCTGAGGTAGCCTTTCCGCGTCATATCTTCACTATAAATGAAGATATCACAACATGCGCTGCCCCGCGGCTTTCGCGTCGTATCCGCCCAGGCTTTCGAGTTCCCGACGGAAGCCGGACCGGCTCAGCGTATCGAGCAGCGTTTGAATACCCGGCAGATCCAGATGCTGGCGGCGGATCGCCAGATCGTAGCGCTCGCTGACCAGCGGGATGAATCCCAGACCGAAGATCCGTGCTGCCGCCCGGGTCGCGATGCAGCAATCCACTGCGCCCGAGCGCACCTGCCACGCCACGGGCAGATGGCCTGGCGCGGTCACATCGTAACCCTTCACCTTGCGCCCGTCGATCCCCAGGCGCTTTAGATGCGAATCGAGAAGCAGCCGGCTGCCCGCGCCTTTCTCCCGATTCATAATCGTCACGTCGGGCCGCGCGAAGTCTTCAATCCCCCTGATGCCCTTTGGATTGCCGCGGGCTGTCAGGATGCCTTCCTCCCAAATCGCAAAGGAGATCACGGCGACGGATTTCTTCGGGAACAGCCGGCCGATCTCGGGGATGTTCGATTCTCCGCTCGCTTCGTCCTTCAGGTGCGTGCCCGCTATGTGAACGCAGCCGTCGTGTAAAAGCGCCAGAGCCTGCGAACTGTTGCGATGCGCCAGCACCAGTTCCACGCCGGAAGCCTGCACGTGGCGCGCCAGCACGGAGATGCCGGGATCGCATCCGGCGACGAGGATTCTGCCGCGAAACTCACTGTCCGGACGGAACACCTGGACTTTCGTCTTCCCCTCGCCCGCCGACTTGCCCGCGGCGTCATCGGCCACTACCGCGTCGCTCGCCGGAAAGTACCAGGGTAATGCGGAGGGAGCGGCGGCCATCAGCTTCCTGTCCACCTGGCAAAGCTGCACCGGTTGTCCGGCGCGCGGCGTTTCGGATCCGGGCAGCAGCGTGGCCTGTTCCGAACGGAGCTCGGGGGGCGCCGCGGCTTCGGTGAGGCGAAACAGATCCTCAACATCCGTTTCGAGCGCCCGCGCCAGCCGGAGCGCCACAGTTGTGTTCGGCACATAGCTGCCCGCTTCAATCGCGTAGATGGTCTGGCGGGTAATGCCGGCCATGGCGGCTAATTCAATTGCCGAAAACCCCCGCTGCCGCCGCAGTTCACCCAGCTTGTTCTCAATTTCGGGCATCACCCATGATGATATATCCTGAGAATCGGACGCTGTAATTTATACGAGACATCTATGAAGTGCTTCATCGCTTTATGCCTGGTGGCGGTTTGGCCGATCCACGCCGCTCAAAACGAAGTGACCGTGGCGGCCGCGGCAAATCTCACGGAGGTCTTTCAATCCCTGGGACCCGCGTTTGAATCGGCTACCGGAATCCATCCGGTCTTCAGTTTCGGCGCCACCGCGCAACTGGAGCAGCAGATTGAAAACGGCGCGCCTTACGACGTTTTCGCCGCCGCCGATGAAGAACATGTCGAGCAGTTGGATCGCAAGGGCTTGCTGGTTCCGGGCAGCCGCGCCGTCTATGCAGTCGGCATTCTGGCGTTATGGATTCCCCCGCAAAGCAAGGCCATCGTGAGCCGCGTGGAGGACCTGAACTCGGCCGCAGTGCGGGTCATCGGCGCCGCGAAACCCGAATTGGCGCCATATGGCCAGGCCACGGTCGAGACTCTGCAACAGCTCGGCATATGGGAACAGGTGAAATCGAAAGTTGTCTATGCGAGCAACATCAGCATGGCGAAGCAGTTTGGGACATCGGGCAACGCCGATGCCGTTTTCACCGCCTATTCACTGGTGCTCAACGAAAGCGGAAAGGTGATTCAGGTAAACGAGAACCTGCACCGGCCGATCACCCAGGCGCTGGGGATTCCCTCCAGTTCGAAAAATCAGAAGGCCGCTCGCCTGTTTGTGGAATTTCTGCTCACGGGAAAGGGGCGCGATGTGCTGGCCCGATCCGGATACCGCGTTCCGTCAAAACCGTAAGCCTTTCGCAGTCTGGCGAAAACCAAGCGTATTATCGGAAAAAATGTACTGGCCTATGGCATCTTGAGCGGGGGTATTCATATTGCCGCGATCAAGTCCGTACGCCATAAGCTTATCCGCACAAGAGGAGCGTGAACTACGTCGCCGGGCGGCGAAAAATACGTTACCTTATTTCGTGGTCATGCGCGCCAGGATGGTGCTTCTCGCCGCGGATGGCCTCTCCAACGATCGGATCGCCGCTCGCCTTGACACTCGTCGCGAAGTGGTCAGCATGTGGCGAAAACGCTTCTTTGAGGAACGACTGGCCGGACTGGACGAGCGTTCCCGCCCGGGTCGTCCCCGGGTTTTTTCCCCCAGAGCCGGTCGTTCGGGTTAAGGCGCTGGCTTGCGAGTTGCCAGCCACTCGTGGCGTTCCCCTCTCCCGCTGGAACACCCCTTATATAGCCCGTCAGATCTGTAGTGCCGGTTTGGTTGCCACCATCTCGGCTGACGAAGAAGACCAGCATCCAGGCCCGGCGGCGCAAGCATCCAACCTTGCCCCCTGCGCCGAAGCGCGCAATACGCGTCGAACATGAGTATGGTCGTTGCGGAGCCTGGCCTGCATCGCAGCGGCAGTTCCCGCGCTTGACTCTCGTTCATGGTCCCGTCCATGCCAGTTGGCTCAATCAGGTCGAGATCTATTTTTCCATCGTGCAGCGAAAAGTCCTCACCCCGCCTGCTCGACTTCCAATATTACTGGGAGGCGACGGCGAAACCCTTCGAATGGAAGTTCACCAAAGCCGATCTCGCCAACCTCCTCGCCAGGCTGTCGGCTCACGAAAAGTCCCCGCTTGACCGGCCAATAATACGTTAGTGAACTGCTGAACTGGAGTACTCAGGCTGAACGAGCAGCGCCGAATCGGCCCGCTAAAGCAATGCGGCATTTCGCCGATATGTATAAGCAGGTCGATCCAATGCTCGAGAACGGAAAAAGATGGCGCGATCGCTGCGGCGTGGGCATCGTGTTATTGGCTGTTTCGGCTTTGCTGCCGGGGCAAAGTGCAGCCCCGCCGTCGGCACCCGGCGCGGCTGTCCCGGTTGCGGGAGCCCCAGACCTCGCTTCGATGGATATCGAGACGCTTCTGAACGTGGAGGTGACCACAGCCTCGAAGTTCGCCGACAAACTGTCGAATGCTCCCGGCGTCATGTCGGTGGTGAGCAGTGACGAATTGCGCCGTTTCGGCGGTGTCACTCTGGGCGAGATTCTGCAGCGGGTGCCTGGTTTGACCGTGTCGAGTCAGTACTTTACGGACCGCAGCCTCATCGCCGCCCGCGGCGACCAGACGGGAACGACCGGGGGCCACATCCTGTTCCTGATCAACGGTCGCCCCACGCGGGAAGTCATGGAAGGGGGAATCATTTCCGATCTTCTCGAATCGTTCCCGGTGGCGGCTTTGGACCGGATCGAAATCATCGAGGGGCCAGGCTCCGTTCTCTACGGGTCGAACGCCTTCGCGGCGGTGATCAATCTGATCACCCGGAAGGCCGAAAAAACCGAAGGCTCGGTGGAGGCTCTGGGCGGGGCCGGTGGGGCGGTAGCGTCTTCGATGAGCGGCACGTACCAACGCGGCAACCTGAGCGCCGTCGGGGCCGGCCAGATTCATGACGCGCCAAATTGGCCTGTCACCTATAACGTTCCTCCCTCCGAACAGAACCTTTCCTTTGCGCCGCATGTACCGGCCGCGCAGGAAGTAAATGTTGTGGACCGGGGCTCGGGTGGGTATCTGGGGCTGAACTACAAGGATTTCAGTTTCATGACGGCTTTCACGGAATGGCAATCCACGGCATTTGTCCAGGGAACGGTGGGCGAGACGCGCATGACGAGAGTCTTCGGCAATCTCGGCTACGACCACAAGATCGCTCACAACTGGGACATGAGCTTCAACCTGACTTTCACGCGCACTACGTTCGACGAAGTTCCGTATCCGAACGCCGCCAGAGAATCGAATGAACTGATCGCCGAGTGGACGAACCTGATCACGATTACCTCGAGAGACCGGCTGACGGCGGGCGCGTTGTTCAGCCACATCGACGGCATCGAGTTATTTACCGGCAGCCCCGCCGCGGTAGCCGCGGAGGGCAGCCGGGACAGCGGCGCGGTCTACGCCCAGATCGACCACCAATTGCTCGACGATCTGAAACTGGTGGCCGGCTTCCAGACCAACAAGATCGGCAACATACCGATCGATACGGTTCCTCGCGGCGGCGTAATCTGGACACCCTCGTCCTGGGCCAGCGTTAAGGCGCTGTACGGCGAGGCGTTTCGCGCCCCCGCTCTCGATGAACTGCTGCTGAACCGTCCGGGAGTCGTTGGCAACCCCAATCTGCTGCCGGAGAAGGTCGGCACTTTCGATCTCGGCATTGGCTTTCAGCGCAACCGCGTGCAGGGGGGCGTGGACTATTTCCACAGCAGACAGACCGACACGATTGTTACCGTCGGCGGCAAGCCGGCGCACTATGCCAATCTTGGCGAAATCACTTTCGACGGCTTCGAGGCGGAAGGAAAGTACTATTTCCGCAAAGATTTCTTCCTCGAGGGGTCGATGCTCTACCAAACCAACGCAAACGGGAGCGGGGTGACGAATGTCACGCCCATTCCCAACCTGAGCTTCAAGGGGGGCTTGAGCTACGAACGCAAACGTGGATTGACGCTGAGCCTTTTCGAAGTTTCCGATGGCGCCATCACCGGTTATACAAGTGCCGTAAACCTGCAACAGGGGTCGCATAACGTTCTCAACGGACACCTGCGCTATGACCTTTCGAGGTACCTGCCCGTTGGCGCCGGTTATGGCGCCGCTCTTGTGGTGCATACGACGAATATCACCAACCATGCGGTGTGGCTGCCGGGGTGGGGATTTACCAGCATCGATACCATTCCGGTGGAGCAGGGGCGTGTAATCTACGCCGGCATTGAGTTCTCGGCGGGCGGGAAACAGTGACAGGCATAAAGGAATCCGGAAATCCACCGATAGCCAGAGGCGGGTAATACAAGTGACTCTTAGTTCCGTCAGCCCAGGTTTACGTGCATCCGCTCTCTTCGCTCTTTCGACCCTGCCGCGGGCGCAGAGCGCGGCTCCGCCGCCAGCCCCGGGAGCGGCCCCGGACCTCACGTCAATGGACATCGGGGCGCTCCTGAACCTGGATGTGACCACCGCCTCCCGGTTCGCGGACAAGCTTTCGAATGCGCCTGGCATCATGTCCGTTGTGACCAGCGATGAAGTGCGCCGTTTTGGCGGGATCACCCTCGGCGAGACTCTTCAACGGGTACCGGGTCTGACCGGTTCGACCCAATATCTCGCCGACCGCAGCCAGGTGGCCGCTCTGGGGGACCAGACGAAAGCTTCCGGCGGCCACATCCTGTTTCCGATCAATGGACGCCCTACGCGGGAAGTACTGGAAGGAGGGATCATTTCCGGCCTGCTCGAATCGTTCCCGGTGGCGGTTCTGAAACGGATTGAAATCGTCAAGGGGCCGGGCTCGGTTCTTTATGGGTCGAACGCTTTCTCGGCCGCGATCAATCTGATCACCCTGAAGGCAACGCACAATCAAGCGACCGCCTTGGCAATGAGCGGACCGGGCGGCGGGATGTCCTCGGCGGCGACCGGCACGTACCAGCGCGGCGACCTGAGCGTCGTCGCGGCCGGCCAGAATCATGATGCGCCGGATTGGCGCCCCACCTATAGCGTTCCCTTGTCCGAACGGAACGATCCCACCGTTCCGGCCGTATCGAATGTCCAGTACCCGACGCTGGTGGAGCGAGGTTCGGGCGGATACCTGGGACTGAATTACAAGGATCTGAGTTTCATGTCGGCATTCACCGAATGGCAGTCCAACGGGGTTACCGAAGGAACGGTGAGCGAGACTCGCCTGACGAGAGTTTTCGGCAATCCTGGGTACGACCACAAGGTCGCCCAAAACCGGGACATGAACTACAATCTGGCTTTCACGCGAACCACTTTCACCGCCAACGATTTTCTGTTCGTCAAAAGAGATTCGAACGAGTTCATTGCCGGGTGGACCAGCTTCATCACGCTCACCCCCAGGGACCGGCTAACGGCGGGCGCGCCGTTCAGCCGTATTGCGGGCGTAGAGGATTTCACGGCCGCGAGTCCGCCCCTGGTCGTCGCGGACGGCAGCCGGTCGGGGGGCGCGTTCTACGCTCGGATCGACCATCGGCTGGGCGACGAAGTGAAACTGATCGGCGGCTTCCAGAC
>JBEKAQ010000123.1:0-12679 GCA_050015835.1 Bryobacteraceae bacterium
GATGCAGATCCCTCCACTCGACGTCCGGCGGTTCCGGCCCGCGGTCGATGGTGTGCCCGAATACGTTGAACATCCGGGAAACGATTCCCTTGCCGACCGGCACCTGCAGGGCAACGCCCGTATCCTCCACGCTCATCCCGCGCGCGAGTCCCTGAGTAGGCGTGAGAGCAATGCCCCGCACGCGGCGTGCATTCAGTTGCTCCAGCACTTCGATGACGATTTTCCCTTTTGCCCCCGCGCGCAGCACCGTATAGACCGGCGGCAGTGTCCGCTCGAATTGAACGTCCACCACTCCGCCGCGCACAGAAACGACTGCACCCTGGTTCCCCATTTGCTCTCAAATGCGAGGCGTAAAAGCCAGGTTGTCGCTCATGACGTACATAGCGATGGCCGCAAACGTTACCACCATCCCGACCCAAAAACGCCAGTCGTGATGCGCGCGTTTCCAGTAAGGAATCTGCGACCGATCCGCGCTTGCGCTCATAGGCGTGGCCCCGGCCATTTCCAATTCCGGATCTCCGGCAAATCCTCGCTCATTGGTTTCATGGCGGCTACGGCTCCCCCAGCCATTGCCGGGCCTCAGCGGCGTCAGCCCGATCGAAGTATCGGATCGTCGCTTTCGTGAACGGCTTGAAAAACGCCGCCATCCCGCGCTGCCACTTTTTATCCCCGACCATCGCGAGCCGTTCGATGTCGCCAAAGTGTTTTATGTCGAACTTGACGTCCTCCCATGCCGCGCCTGCGTCCCAGCCGTGTAAACCTGTCATGTCGAATAGAACGTGCAGCTTTCCATCCAGCCGGAGGAGCCGTTCGAACTCGGACACAAAGGGACCGTAATCCGCTTTTGTCAGCGTCCCAACGACGTGAACGACGAGAATCTTTCCGCCGTTTTCTTCACTGAGTTGAATGGGCATTCGGGGCTCCTTTATTGCCGGGCCACTTCCAGTTCCGGATCTCCGGCAAATCCTCGCCATGCTGGTCGATGTAATGTTTGTGTTGGATCAGCTTGTCCTGCATCGTCTGCTTCAGATAAGCGCCCTTCGAACCCAGATCGGGCAGGCGGTCGATTACGTCCTCGACCAGATGAAAGCGGTCGAGGTCGTTTTGCACGCGCATGTCGAAGGCGGTCGTGATGGTGCCCTCTTCCTTGTAGCCGCGCACATGCAGATTGTGGTTGGTCCGGCGGTAGGTCAGGCGATGCACCAGCCACGGGTATCCGTGGAAGCCAAAAACGATGTGCTTGTCTTTGGTAAACAGCGAGTCGTAATCGGCATCGCTGAGGCCATGCGGGTGCTCGCTCGCCGACTGCAGCTTCATCAGATCGACCACGTTGACGACACGGATCTTCAAATCGGGCAGATATTCGCGCAGGATGGAAACGGCGGCCAGGATCTCGAGCGTCGGCGTATCGCCACAGCAGGCCATCACCACATCCGGCCCGGCGGCGTCCTGGTCGTTACTGGCCCACTGCCAGATGCCGATTCCCTCTGTGCAGTGCACCACCGCGGCATCCATCGTCAGCCATTGCGGGAGAGCGTGCTTGCCCGCCACAACCACGTTGACGTAATGGCGGCTGCGCAGGCAATGATCGAAGACCGACAGCAGGCAATTGGCGTCGGGCGGCAGATAAACGCGCACGATATCCGCCTTCTTGTTGATCACGTGGTCGAGGAAGCCCGGGTCCTGGTGCGTGAATCCGTTGTGATCCTGCTGCCAGACGTGCGAGGCGAGCAGATAGTTGAGCGACGCGATCTTGCGGCGCCAGGGGAGCTCCAGCGTTACCTTCAGCCACTTCGCGTGCTGGCTGAACATCGAGTCCACAATGCGAATGAAAGCCTCATAGCTATTGAACAGCCCGTGGCGGCCGGTCAGCAGATACCCTTCGAGCCACCCTTCGCACTGGTGCTCGCTCAGCATGGAATCGAGCACGCGTCCCGCCGGCGCGAGAAACTCGTCGTTCTTTTCCGTGCGCGCTTCCCACTGGCGGTCGGTGACTTCAAAGACCGCGCCCAGCAGGTTTGAGAGCGTCTCATCGGGGCCGAACACACGGAAATTACGCTGATCCCTATTTAGCTTAGCCACGTCGCGCAGGAAACTGCCCAGCACCAGGGTGTCCTGGGCGTCAACGGCGCCAGGCGAGGGCACATTCACCGCATGGACGTGAAAATCCGGCATACGCAGATCGCGCAACAGAATTCCGCCGTTGGCATGCGGGTTAGCGCCCATGCGCCGGTCGCCCTTCGGGGCCAGTTCCGCCAGTTCCGGCATGAGCCGGCCATTCTTGTCGAACAGCTCCTCGGCCCGGTAACTCTTCATCCAGCTTTCGAGCAGCGGGACATGATCGGGATGCTCCGGATCGACCAGCAGCGGCACTTGATGCGCCCGGAAGGTGCCCTCGATTTGCTGCCCATCGACCACCTTTGGTCCGGTCCAGCCCTTCGGCGACCTGAGGACGATCATGGGCCAGCGCGCCCGCGTGGTGTCGTTCCTTTCACGCGCATTTTTTTGGATTTGCCGGATATCCTCAATGGCCCGGTCCAGCGTGGCGGCCATGAGCTGGTGCATGGTATCGGGATCGTCGCCTTCGACAAAGTGAGGCGTCCAGCCGCAGCCACGCAGAAATTGCTCCAGTTCATCGTGCTCGATGCGGGCCAAAACCGTCGGATTGCTGATCTTGTAGCCGTTGAGGTGCAGGATCGGCAGCACCGCGCCATCGGAAATCGGATTGAGAAGTTTGTTCGATTGCCACGAGGTCGCGAGCGGCCCGGTCTCCGCCTCGCCGTCGCCGATGACACAGGCCACGATCAAATCGGGGTTGTCGAACGCCGCGCCGAACGCATGGCTGAGCGAGTAGCCCAGTTCGCCGCCTTCGTGAATCGACCCCGGCGTAGTGGGAGCTACGTGGCTCGAGATTCCTCCGGGAAACGAGAACTGTTTGAACAGCTTCTTCAGCCCGGCTTCGTCCTGAGTAACGTTCGGATAGATCTCACTCCAGGTGCCTTCGAGATAAACGTTGCCCACGATCGCCGGCCCACCGTGACCTGGACCCGCCACGTAGAACATGTTCAGGTCGTACTTCCCGATCACCCGGTTCAAATGCACGTAGATGAAGTTCTGGCCCGGCGTCGTGCCCCAATGTCCGACCACCAGGGGCTTCACGTGAGACAGCTTCAGCGGCTCTTTCAGCAGCGGATTGTCGTAGAGGTAAATCTGCCCGACCGAAAGATAGTTGGCGGCTCGCCAATACGCATTCATCTTCCCGAGCAGATCGCGCGTTAACGGAACCGTCGCCGCGGAGACTGATGTTTCCGCGGGCAATTCAAGGGTACTTTCGATCATTTTGGGTTGGGCCTCTGGAGCATTCCTGAAAGCACGCACAGGGCCGATTTCAGGTGCATCTTCAACCTTGCGGAAAAAAGGTCAAATCCCCGTCAACGATTCCGCCCTGCGCGATAATGCGCAGTCGCGGGTGACCGTATTTGGTCATTTAAAGTCGCGGCCAGCCAGCGCGGGTAGCTTCAGGGCTCAGTTACGCTTTCGGCCAGCGGATTGCACTGCGAATATTTATGCTGCGCATCACGTTTTCAGCGTAGGCGCGATGAAGAAAGCGCCTGCGATCACGTGTGTTTTCGTGGATATCGGCGGCGTCCTGCTTACCAACGGATGGGATCACCATGCCCGCAGACGAGCTGTCGCGAAGTTCAAGCTGGATTGGGCCGAGATGGAAGAGCGGCATCGCCTTACCTTCGAGATTCATGAAGAAGGCAAGCTCACCTTCGAGGAATACCTGAGCCTCGTCGTTTTTTACGAGAAGCGGCCGTTCACGCGGGCGCAGTTTCGGCGCTTCATGTGCGAGCAATCGAAACCGTACCCAGACACGATCGGGATGATAGCTCAACTGAAGGCGCGGCACGGGATGAAGATCGCCGTGGTCAGCAACGAATCGCTCGAACTGAATGCGTACCGAATTCGGACGTTCAAGCTGGACGGCTTCGTGGATTCTTTCATTTCCTCCTGCTTCGTTCACCTCCGCAAGCCCGACGTGAACATCTTCCGGCTGGCGCTCGATATCACCCACACACAGCCGCACCAGGTCCTTTACATCGAAAACACGCCCATGTTTGTCCGGATCGCGCAAGGCCTCGGAATCAGAAGTATCCTGCACACGGACTACGAATCTACGCGCGCGCAACTGGCGTCGCTCGGATTAAACGCGCTCGGACTTAACGAAGGAGATCCTCAATGAATACTCGGGAACTGACAGAAACCGCGAGCATACTGGTCGCCCACGACAAGGGTCTGCTCGCCATGGATGAAAGCAATCCAACCTGCAACAAACGATTCGCCAAACAGGGGATTCCCCAGACCGAGGAGGCAAGGCGTGCGTATCGGGAGTTAATCGTAACCACGCCGCATCTCGGCGATTCGATCAGCGGCGCCATCCTCTATGACGAGACCATCCGGCAGCGTAAGAGAGATGGCACTCCCTTCGTCAAGGCCATCGCGGATGCGGGAATCGTTCCCGGCATCAAAGTGGATACAGGCGCGAAGGATATGGCAGCTCACCCCGGAGAGAAAATCACCGAAGGTCTGGACGGATTGCGCGAACGCCTTCAAGAATATTTTCAGATGGGCGCCCGTTTTGCCAAGTGGCGCGCCGCGATTACAGTGGGCGCCGGCATTCCCAGCCGAGGGTGCATCGAAGCCAATGCGCACGCACTGGCCCGCTACGCGGCATTGTGCCAGGAAGAGGGGCTCGTCCCGGTCGTCGAGCCGGAAGTGCTCATGGAAGGCGACCATACCATCGAGCGCTGCCGGGAGTTAACGGAAGATGTTTTGCGAACGGTCTTCAGTCAGCTTTATGTGCAGCGCGTGCAGCTGGAGGGGATGATCCTCAAGCCCAACATGGTGCTCCCTGGCCTGACCTGTGCCCGGCAGGAAACCGTGGACGAGGTGGCCGATGCCACGGTGAAGTGCCTTTTGCGAGCCGTCCCCGCGGCCGTTCCCGGCGTGGCGTTTTTGTCGGGCGGTCAATCCTGCGAGCTGGCTTCGGCGCGTTTGAATGCCATGAACCTGAGGTTCAGGTCTCAGCTCCCTTGGGCGGTGGCGTTTTCGTTTGCCCGCGCCATCCAGCAGCCGGCTCTCGAGATATGGAAGGGCCAGGAGGCAAATGTGGTGGTGGCACAGCAGGCCCTTTATCATCGGGCCCGATGTAACCGCGCGGCACGGCGGGGCGAGTATCGATCCGCTATGGAAAAGACATGGCAGTGGGACGCGGTCAAAGCGGCCTGATTGGTCGGGCGGCTTTGTTTTGACGGGATGATCCTGACATTTCCCGCCTCATACTCAACGTGAGTTTCAATGGAGGTTTTATATGCCGAAGACGGTAGTTGGATTGTTTGAGAATCCTCAAATTGTGGACGATGCGGTGCGTGAGATCGAGGCCCTGGGTTTTCCCCGGCGGGAGGTGCGCACGACCAGTGGGCCGGCGAGCTTCGAGGTCACCGGTGTGATGAGCTTCCCAGCACTCGATTATGAAGTGGATTTGAACCGCGAGCTGACCCGGATCGGGGCGACCTTACCCGAAGCACAGGGGTACGTCGCAGGACTGCGGCGCGGAGGCGCACTCGCTTTCGCTACCGGTTCGGACGAAAAGGTGGATGCCGCCGCGCGTATCATGAACCGGCTCGGCGCGGTCGAAGTCGAAGAGGTCGCCGGTCCCGAGCCGCAATTGCCCCGCGTGGTTCACCAAAACATGACCCCGATACACGATGGGACAGTGCAGGCCGGACGCGACCGCCAGCCGGGCGGCAACGCCTGTTTCTTCGTGTGGTAAGCAAACAACTCCGGTCATGAGCGTACAAACTCATCCAGCCACTCCTGTTTATACCCATCCAGCCGGGGGAGTCGACGGATTCGATTCCCTGGCGAGCCTCGCCTTGAATCTGCGCTGGTCGTGGAATCACGCGACCGACGAAATCTGGCGAGAGCTCGATCCAGCGCTTTGGGATCTCACGAATAACCCCTGGGTGGTCCTGCGGACGGCCTCGCGGGAAAAGATCGAACAACTGCTGGCCGATCCAGTTTTCCGTAAGAGAATCGATGGTCTTGTGGAAGCGAGACGGCAAGCGACGGAGGCGCCCGCGTGGTTTCAGAAAAACCATGCGCGAACTTCCCTCACCTGCACGGCCTATTTCAGCATGGAATTTATGTTGAGCGAAGCGCTGCCCATCTATTCGGGCGGGCTTGGGAACGTGGCGGGCGATCAACTGAAAGCGGCCAGCGATCTGGGCGTACCGGTGGTGGGCGTGGGCCTGCTCTACCAGCAGGGTTATTTTCGCCAGACGATCGATAAGAACGGCGCGCAGCAAGCGCTCTTCCCGTATAACGATCCGGGGCAGTTGCCCATCGCGCCGTTACGCCAGCCGAACGGAGAATGGCTGCGGCTGGAAGTCGCGCTGCCGGGATACTCGGTGTGGCTGCGCACCTGGCAGGTGCAGGTTGGCCGAGTGAAGCTCTACCTCCTCGACGCTAACGATGCGGCGAACATCCCCGCTTACCGAGCGACCACCAGCGAGCTTTATGGGGGCGGGCCGGAGTTGCGCCTCAGGCAGGAACTGCTGCTGGGGATCGGCGGATGGCGGCTGCTCCGCGCGATCGGGCTCCGTCCGGAGGTCTGCCATTTGAATGAAGGGCATGCGGCGTTCGCCGTCCTCGAACGCGCCCACAACTTCATGGAAGAGACGGGGCAACCCTTCCGAGTGGCGCTGGCTGCGACGCGCCCCGGCAATCTCTTCACCACTCACACGGCGGTGGCGGCCGGTTTCGATCGCTTCGATCCGGACCTCATCGAGCATTACCTGAGCCGATATGCGCAGCACAAGCTTGGCATCCCGATCGAGGAATTGCTGGGCCTGGGCCGTCAGAACCCGGCAGATTCGTCGGAAAAGTTCAACATGGCGTACCTGGCAATCCGCGGGTGCGGGGCGGTCAGCGGCGTGAGCCGGCTGCATGGCGTGGTAAGCCGGCAAATCTTTTCACCTCTCTTCCCGCAGTGGCCCGAGGACGAAGTTCCGGTAGGCTATGTGACCAACGGCGTCCACGTGCCGACGTGGGACTCGGCCCCCGCCGACAGTCTTTGGACCGATGCCTGCGGAAAGGATCGCTGGCTGGGGACGGCGGAGAACCTGGACCAGGATATCCGCCGCATCTCCGACAGCACGCTGTGGGAATTTCGCGCCGCCGCCCGTAAGACTCTGGTTGAATACGCTCGCGAACGATCATCCCTGGACATGGCCGTAGCAGGCGAGCCGCCGGGGGAAGTCGAAGCCGCGAAGCATCTGTTCAATCCCGACGCCCTCACGCTGGGCTTTGCGCGCCGCTTCGCCACTTACAAGAGACCGGACTTGCTGCTGCACGATCCGGAGCGGCTGCTGCGGCTGCTGACCAACGCCCAACGTCCCGTGCAGCTGATCATCGCCGGAAAAGCACACCCGGCGGATCAGGCGGGGCAGGACCTGATCCAGAGGTGGGTGCGTTTCATCCGGCGGCCGGACACGCGTCCCCATGCGATTTTTCTCAGCGATTACGATATGCTTTTGACCGAGCACCTGGTGCAGGGAGTGGATGTCTGGATCAACACGCCGCGGCGTCCCTGGGAGGCGTGCGGGACCAGTGGCATGAAGGTGCTCGTCAATGGCGGCATCAATTTGTCGGAGCTCGACGGCTGGTGGGCGGAAGCTTATGCGCCGGAGGTTGGCTGGGCCCTCGGCGACGGCCGGGAGCATGGAGAAGATCCGGCATGGGACGCGGCGGAGGCGGACGCACTGTATAGTCTGCTCGAACATGAAGTGATTCCGGAGTTTTATAACCGTGACAAGGCTGGCATTCCCGTGGCGTGGGTGGCTCGGATGCGCGAAAGCTTGGCGCGCTTGACACCTCAGTTTTCCGCCAGCCGCGCGGTCTCGGAATACGCCCGGAAACACTATATTCCCGCTGCGGCGGCTTACCAGGCGCGCGCCGCCAATAAAGGCGCGGCCGGCAAAGAGGTGGCCGATTGGCAGCAAGCTCTGGAACGTCACTGGGGCGATTTGCGCGTCGGTGAAGTGAAGATTCGGACAGATCGCGACCACCACGCATTCGAGGTTCAGGTCTTCACCGGCGAGTTGGACCCCGACTCCCTCGAAATCGAGATCTACGCCGATGGAAACGGCGGCGGCGCTCCGGTGCGGCAGGAGATGAAGCGTGCCTGCCAGGGGAAAGGAGCCGCCTGCATTTACTCCGCGCAGGTACCTGCAACGCGCGCATCCGCCGACTATACAGTGCGAGTCGTACCGCATTCCGGCGGCGCGGCGGTTCCACTCGAAGCCCCGCAAATCCTGTGGCAGCGGCGATGACGCAGACGCCTGAACGGCGCAAAAGGAGGTAATGCAGTGCTGAACATTCATAGAATTCTGGTTCCCGTCGCGTCTCCGGACGCTTCCACGGGCAGCTCCCGGCAAATCGCGCAGCAGGCGGCGTGGCTGGCGCGTCGCTTTCAGGCGGAGATTGTCCTGCTGCATGTGGTGACGCCGTTCAGCTATCCCGCCGGCATGCTGGAAGGCGGACACGAGGTCACGGCGCGGGATTTGCACGCCCACATCGTCCAGCGAGCGCAGCGGGACCTCGATCAGGCGTTCCTGCCGGATTTCGATGGAATTGCGGTCACGCGCCTGTTGCTCAGAGGCGACCCGGCCCGCGAGATTGTGGAAACGGCCAGCGCGCGGAACGCCGACCTGATCGTCATGGCAACTCACGACGTTGGTGCGTTTTATCGCTTTCTGCCGGGCTCCGTCACCGCCAAGGTACTGCTCGAAAGTCAGTGCCCGGTCTGGACGGGCGCTCACCTGCAAGAGGCGCCGACGGGCGAGTTCTCGATCCGGCGCGTGCTCTGTTCGGTAGAGTCGAACCCACACAGCCGCCAAACCGTAGCAGAAGCCGCCGAGATGGCCGCAGCCGCGGGTGCGACGCTCACCCTCGTCCACATCACGCCCAGCGTGGAGTTCTGGGGTCCGGGCGGGTCTCATGTCGACACGGTGTGGAAGGAGAAGGTCGTCGGCTTCGCCATCGAGGAAATCGCCAGGCTGCAACAGGAATTGGGAACGAATGCCGAAGTGATCGTCGACAGCGGCGACGTTCCGGAACTGCTGAACCGGGCTGCGGAGCAAACCAAGGCCGACGTCCTGGTCATCGGGCGCATTCCCGGCCGGAGCCATCTGGGGGATAACGGTGAGGGGTATGGAATCATCCGGCAGTCCCCGATCCCGGTCCTGAGCGTCTGACTATCGCCGCCAATGGCACAGGAGATCCCCGGCCTGCCTCGAAATCTCCCACGTGAGCGGAAAGAACTTCAGGCTCCGCAAAAAGCGTTCGGTCCGGGCCGCTTCTTCCGGCAGCAAAACGGCATAAAGCTCGGTAATCGTGGTGGGGCAAGAGGCCAATACCGCCCCGTCGCGAAGGAGCTGTCGGATCGGCTCCGGGCGTTCGCGCTTGCCGTTGAGAACGTCGACGACGATCCCGGAATCGAGAAGATAGAGCCGGCATCTTATCGATTCCGGCAGCCATAAACCAAAACTCGAGTCCTGATGTAGTCGAAACGGCGGTCACAGATCCGAAAAATATCGCTAACCGACACACCCTAAGCAACTTACCAGAGTTCAAGCCCCTCACCTCTGCCCGCCGATTCACCACTTCCGTGACTATATTGAGGACACAGATGACTACCAGCGCCAAAATCCCGCCCACCACCACCGGCCATTAATTTTACTAATTGATCAATCAAGCAAAATAAATTTGCCTTATCGATCCCAATCTAACCATAATGGCAATGGAGTACCTTCCACACATGAATAATCGCGTCTGGATCTTCGATACGACGCTCCGGGACGGCGAACAGTCGCCCGGTTGCAGCATGACCGTACCCGAGAAGCTGCTGATGGCGGCGAAACTGGTCGAACTTGGTGTAGATATCCTCGAAGCCGGGTTCCCCATCGCCTCGCAAGGCGATTTCGAAGCGGTCGACGCGGTAAGCCGTGAGTTTCCCTGGGCGCAGGTCGCCGCCCTCGCGCGCTGCTGCAGACTCGACGTTGAGCGTGCCGCCAGTTCGCTCTCGAAAGCCCGGCGTCCCAGGATTCACACGTTCATCGCCACCAGCGATATTCATCTGAAGCACAAGCTCCGCAAATCCCGCCAGCAGGTTCTCGATGACGCCGTCGCCGCCGTCGAACTGGCCCGCTCCTATGTGGATGACGTCGAGTTCTCCGCCGAGGATGGCGCCCGCACCGATCCCGATTATCTCGAACAGATCTCGCGCGCCGTAGTGGCCGCCGGCGCACGCACCGTCAACATTCCCGATACCGTCGGCTACTCCGTCCCCGAAGAGTATGGTGAACTGATCGGACGCATCGTAAGAGCCCTCGGCGACACCGCCGTCGTCAGCGTGCATTGCCATGACGATCTCGGCCTCG
Organism: Bryobacteraceae bacterium; assembly: GCA_050015835.1. Classification (GTDB taxonomy): domain Bacteria; phylum Acidobacteriota; class Terriglobia; order Bryobacterales; family Bryobacteraceae; genus BOG-234. The sequence continues at coordinate 10,506 of JBEKAQ010000123.1, forward strand.
CCGTCGCCAATTCTCTCGCCGCCGTGCAAGCCGGTGCCCGCCAGATCGAATGCACCATCAACGGCATCGGCGAAAGGGCGGGGAACTGCTCGCTCGAAGAAATCGTCATGATCCTCAAGACCCGCCACGACCGTTATCCGTGGACCACGGGCATCCACTCCGAGCATCTCTTCGCCGCCAGTCAGATGCTTAGCTCCCTCATCAGTTTCGGCCCCCAGCCCAACAAGGCCATCGTCGGACGCAACGCCTTCGCGCACGAAGCGGGCATCCATCAGGACGGTTATCTCAAGGAGCGAACCACGTATGAGATTATTGATCCGAAGTCGGTTGGCGTACCCGAAGGCAAGCTCGTCCTCGGTAAGCACAGCGGCCGTCACGCCCTGAAGAATCGCTGCGAAGATCTGGGGTTCGACCTGAGCAGGGAAGAACTGGATTTCGTCTATCAGAGGATCACGGCGCTGGCGGACAATAAGAAAGGCCTCATGGACGAGGAAATCGCCGAGCTGGCGAGAGCCAGCCAAGTGGAACAGGCGCTGTCGCCTGTTCACTAACCTTATTGGAGAAATCTTGAACCTAAACATCCTGGTCCTCCCCGGTGACGGAATCGGCACCGAAGTCACCGGCGAGGCAGTCAAAGTCCTGCGCGTCGTAGCGGAAAAATGGAAGCACGAACTCACCCTGCGCGAAGCCCTTCTCGGAGGCATAGCGATCCACAAAACAGGCACACCCTTCCCCGCCGAGACCGAAAAGCTCGCGCTCGAAGCCGACGCCGTCCTGATGGGAGCCGTAGGCCTGCCCGAATTCGACGAATGGCCGCCCGAGAGACGTCCCGAACGGGGCCTGCTCGGAATCCGCAAATCCATGGGAGTCTTCGCCAACTTGCGTCCGGTGCGAAGCTATAAGGCACTCCTCGATTCCTCTCCGCTCAAGAACGCGCTCGTCGATGGCGTCGACATGATCATCGTCCGCGAACTCAACGGAGGCATCTACTACGGAACGCCCAGAGGCATTTACGAGGACGGTCCCGAGCCGCGAGCAGTCAATACCATGGCCTACTCCCAAAGCGAAATCGATCGGGTCACGCGCATGGCTTTCGAACTCGCCCGCAAGCGCCGCAAGAAATTGACGTCGGTCGATAAGTCGAATGTCCTTGAGACTTCCCAACTCTGGCGCAGAGTAGTAATCGAAGTCGCGAAGGATTATCCCGACGTCGCGCTCGATCACTTATTAGTAGACAACTGCGCCATGCAGCTCGTGCTGAATCCCAAACGCTTCGATGTCCTCGTGACCGAGAACATGTTCGGCGACATCCTCAGCGACGAAGGCGCCGTCCTTGCCGGTTCCATCGGCATGCTGCCCTCCGCCTCCATCGGTGCCAGGAAACCCAACGGAGCATGGACAGGCCTGTACGAGCCCGTGCACGGTTCCGCCCCCGACATAGCGGGCAAGAATAAAGCCAATCCCTTCGGAGCCATCGGATCGGTGGCCGCTCTGCTCGAATACAGCTTCGGCCTTACCGAAGAAGCCGCCGCCGTCAATCGCGCAATGGAACAGGTGCTCTCGATCGGACGCGTCACCGCCGATCTCAAACCCGCCGGAACCCCGGCCACCACGGAACAAGCAGGAGAAGCAGTTTGTCAGGCAATTTAAGAACGCTCAGTCGGAAGGTGTGGGATTCCCACGTAGTACGCGAGGAACCCGGCGCGCCTTCGCTCATCTATATCGATCTGCATCTGGTGCACGAAGTCACCTCCCCGCAGGCCTTCCAGGGTCTGCGCGATTGCGGCCTCAAGGTCCGCCGTCCCGATCTGACCGTCGCCACTACCGACCACAGCATTCCCACCACCGACCGCTCGCTGCCCATTCTCGATCCCATCGCGAAGAAGCAGGTGGAGCAGCTGGCCCTCAATTGCAAAGAATTCGGCATCCCGCACTATGGAGTGCATTCCAGCCATCAGGGAATCGTGCACGTCATCGGACCCGAACTCGGCCTCACGCAGCCCGGCATGACCGTCGTCTGCGGCGACAGCCACACGGCCACACACGGAGCCTTTGGAGCGCTCGCATTCGGCATCGGCACCAGTGAAGTCGAAAACGTCCTGGCCACGCAGTGCCTGCTGCAAAGGCCGTCCAAAACCTTCCGCGTGCAGGTCAACGGGACTCTGAAGACGGGC
>JBEKAQ010000124.1:0-12661 GCA_050015835.1 Bryobacteraceae bacterium
CCAGGTAGTCGGGACCGACGTCATAAAGCGTGCAGATATTGGGATGATTCAGCGCCGCCACGGCACGGGCTTCGCGTTCGAAGCGGTCGCTGAATACCTGGGAGGAAACCTTGATGGCGACGGTGCGGCCGAGGCGCGTGTCGCGCGCTTTCCACACTTGTCCCATGCCGCCCGCGCCGATCAGCGAGAGGATTTCATAGGGGCCGAGTTTGGCGCCGGACTTCAGTTCCATGGAGTGGGAGATCGCTCCACTCTACTATATGGCGGCCTCCCGGAACCAGGCAGGTGCTGTTGTCGACTTATCCCGGCGGATCGGGATTGAAAGCTTGCGGCAAATTCTCCTGGCGAGAAGGTTGGCGATTTCGGCGTGGCGAGGGACCGCTTCCGCGTGGCCCGTCTGAGGGTTCTCCCAGAGTGCATGTTCTTTGCCCTCCCTGCGCAGGACACAGCCGTTGCTGGCGAAGATGCCGAAGCAGCCTGAGCAGCCTCATCCGATGAACTTCATCCGACGACGACGAGCTCCTGCCTGGCGTCGGCAGGCAAAGCGCGCAAGGATTCCTCTCGTCGATGGTCCAGAATCAGGGCAATCGCCTCGCGCAGGTTTGCGAGGCATTCTTCACGGGATTTCCCCTCGCCAGTGGCTCCAGGCACTTCGGCGCAATACGCGATGTGCCAGGGGCCGTCCTTTTCCACGATGGCCGTGAACTCGTTGTGCATGCGCTTATTCTATCGCCGTCAGCGGTACCACAGAATCTGCGGACATTCGAGCGGAACCCGCGCGCCGGCACGCTCCGGGATAATCCGCGGCGTGAATTGATCCGCAGGACGATCCGCCGCCACTATCGCTGAGAACGAAAACGTGTTGCTCGATCCCACCAGCGGCTGGCGCTGCATCGTCTGCCTTACTTCCGGAAGCGGATGTTCCGCCGCCGCGAATAATTCCACCCGCACCGCATCGGCATTCAGCTCATCCAGATAAACGTGCACCGTAAAGGCGTGCCGATTCTGATCCGACTCCGCATGCAGATCGCCGAAACGCAGCCGGAACCAGTGTTCGTCGATCTGCCGCTGCCAATCGAGGACGGCTTTACCCTCCGCGCCGCCATCCTTCGCCCGGTCGAGATAGTTCTGCGCGGCCGGCAGGTAATGTTGCTCGGCATACTCCCGAACCGCGCGATTGGCGGAAAACTCCGTGGTCAGGCGCGCCATGCTCTCCCGCATCCGCGCAATCCATCCCTGCGGCACTCCCGTCTGGTCCACGCGATAAAACTCGGGGATGATCTCCTGCTCGAGCAGCGTATACAGGCGGTCGGCTTCCGCCGCGTCCCAGGCCGGATCGCTATCGTGTTCCTGTCCATCGCCCAGCGCCCAGCCCACCTCCGGGGCGTAGGCCTCCGCCCACCATCCATCCAGTTCCGAGAAATTGAGACCGCCGTTCACCAGCACCTTCATGCCGCTGGTTCCGCTCGCCTCCCAGGGACGCCGCGGCGTATTCAGCCAGAGATCCACGCCACCCACCAGGTGCTGGGCGAGCCGCATATCGTAATCGCTCAGGAACACCACCTGCGAACGGGCGGGGGAGTTGCGGATGAACTGGATCCACTGGTGGATCATCGCCTGGCCGTCCTGATCGGCCGGATGGGCCTTGCCCGCCAGAATCAACTGCACCGGGTGCTGCCGGTTCAGCAGGATGCGCAACAATCTGTCCTCGTCGTACAACAGTAAATTGGGCCGCTTATACGTGGCAAACCGGCGCGCGAATCCCAGCGTCAGCGTAGCCGGGTCGAAGATCCTCCGGGCCTGCTCCACCTGTTCCGGCGCGGCGCCATTGCCCGCCAATTGCCGGGCCAGCGATTGCCTCGCGTATTCGACCAGCGACTTCCGGCCGCGTTCGCGCATGATCCACAGCTTGTCGGCGGGCGCGTGGCGGATCTCGTCCTCCACCTTTTCGAGACCGCCGCGCCACCGGTCCTTGCCGCAGATTTCAGTCCACAAATCGTCCGCCGCGTCGGAATCCCATGTCGGCACGTGGATCCCGTTCGTCACCGCCTCCACCGGCACTGCATCCTCCGGCCAGCGCGGGAAGAGGCCTTCAAAGAGCTTCCGGCTCACCTGCGCATGCAACTGGCTCACGCCATTCACCGCTCCGCTGCCGTGAATTGCCAGATACGCCATATTGAAGGGCTCGCACTTGTCACCGGGGTTCGCCCGGCCGAGGGCCAGCAATTCATCGAGAGAAATGCCCAACTCGTGGTTGCAATAATCCGTCAGGCTGGCCATGATGTCCGGCTGGAACCGGTCGAAGCCCGCCGCCACCGCCGTGTGCGTTGTGAACAGGTTGCCCGGGCGCGTCGCCGCCAGCGCCTGCGCGAACGGCATATGATTCTCTTCCATGAACCAGCGGGCCCTTTCGAGCACCGCAAACGCGGCGTGTCCCTCATTCAGGTGGCACACCTCCGGATTCATTCCCAGCTTACGCAGCAGCCGCCAGCCGCAGATGCCCAGAATTCGTTCCTGTTGCAGCCGCAGCAAGGGACTTCCGCCGTACAACTCGCTCGTGATGCCGCGGTACTCCGGCAGATTGGCTGGGTCGTTGGTGTCGAGCAGAAACAACTTCGTCTGCCCCACCTGCACCTGCCATGCGCGCACCCGCAGCGTAAAGCCGGGCAGCTCGACGGCGATCCTCAGCCACTCCCCGTTGGCATCGCGCAACGGCGAAATCGGCAACTGGCCCGGATCGTTGAACGGGTAGAGCGCGTGCTGCCAGCCCTCGGCGTCGATATGCTGCCGGAAGTAGCCCTGCTGGTAAAGCAACCCGACGCCCACCACGGGCACGCCCAGATCGTCGGCGGACTTGAGTTGATCGCCGGCCACATTGCCCAGACCGCCCGAAAAGATCGGCAGCGCATCGCTGAGCATGAACTCCATGCTGAAGTAGGCAACGCAGGTGAGCTTCGCATCGGGCCAGGTCTTCTGGAACCATCGCTGCCGCTCGAGCCGCGCCTGCCGGGTCTGCATCAACGACTCTAGTTTTGCCGCGAAAGCGGGGTCTGACAGCGCCGTCCGCAGCTTCTCGCCCGCAACGGTCTGCAGGACCACCCAGGGATTCTGCGTTACTTCCCAAAGTTCGGGGTCGAGATGGCTCCACAGTTCGTCCGACGCGTGATTCCACGACCAGCGAAGGTCGAGCGCCAGGTCCCGCAGGTCGCCGCTCAGTTTTTCAATTTCCATACTGCCTGGATTGTACGGCGCGGCTCATGACGCGATCATGAATCGCAGCTAACCTCAGGCAGTAGTAGTGCGTTAATCTACAGCTGGTCATTTGCCTGGCAAAGAACTCTGGTTCGATTATGGTACCGATTTCTGTAACTCGTGCTTGAATAATCGCGCCGAATCAAGTGAAATAGAGCCACGGCGGAATTATCGTTTGTCTGTGACTGCAGCATCTGAAATCGACTCGTTGTTGGAAGTTTCGGCGCGCATAGGCGGCGAGCCTCTGCTGGTGCAGGCGGCCACTGGGAATACCTCCATCAAACTGGATGGGGTCCTCTGGATCAAGGCCTCCGGCAAGTGGCTGGCGCACGCCTCGGACGACGAAATCCTGATTCCGGTGAATCTCGAGGAGACCCTGCGGCGTATCGGCCAGAACGCCGATCCGGCAGGCCAATCCGTGACGGTGGGCGGCAAAAGCCTCGGCACTTCGGTGGAAACGGCCATGCACTCGGTGCTGCCGCATCGCGTCGTTCTGCATGTACATTCCGTGAACACCATTGCCTGGGCGGTGCGGCGGGACGGCTGCGCCGAGCTGGCGGCGCGCCTCGAAGGCATCGACTGGCAGTGGATCCCTTATGTGCCCTCCGGATTGCCATTGGCCCGTGCCATCGAAACGGCCGTGGCGCGCGCTCCCCGCACCAGCGTCCTGGTTCTGGCCAATCATGGTCTGGTGGTCGGCGCGGAGGATTGTGATGCGGCCGAAGGACTGCTCCGCGAAGTGGAACGGCGCGTTGCGATTGTGCCTCGCCGCGCTCCCGAAGCCGAGTGGGGCGTATTGAATCGAATCTCCGAACGTAGCTGCTGGCGTGTTCCCCAGAGCGCCGCTTTGCATGCCATGGGGACCGATGGCGTTTCCCGCGCAATCGTCTGCGGAGGCATCCTGTACCCTTGCCAGGCGATCTTCCTGACTCCCCGCGCCCGCACTTTTCCGCAGCCGGCCCCAGGACGGGAGCTTCCGAGCGAAGACTTCGCCGGCATCAATGAGCCGTTTGTGATGATCGAGGATGCGGGCGTGCTGGTTCGTCAGAAGCCGAATCCCACCGAATCCGCCACTCTGGCGGGGCTTGCCCAGGTACTGCAGCGGATCCCCGAGTCCGCGCCGCTTCAGTACTTGCGCGAAGAGCAGGTTCGGGACCTCCTCTGCGCCGACGTGTACCACTACCGGGAGCTGGTCGAGGACAACGGAACCGGACGCCTGGCGTTCCAACAGGGTGGAGGGTTGTTGGGCCGGGACCGCGAGGCATTCCGCTGCCCGGCGGCGCCTGAAAATCCGGTCACAATTATCTGAAGTTTTTTTCTCCCTGCCGAATTCTTCGTTTTTCCCCATAAAATCCCACCTGCACGACCATTCGCCCGATCGAAACCGGTAGCCCAACAGCATGGAAATTCGCCGCATCGTGGCATAGTGTGGCCAGAGCGGCCGGCGCCTGTCTTGAGGGTGCCGGCTTCTTTTTTTACAGGAGAATTTCCATGAAGATCGCTACCCTGGCCATCGCGGCCTTGTTTCTTGTCTGTTTGCAGGGCGCGGCCCAGACAGGCGCTGCCCTCCCAACCAACACCGGCACGGCGTTGAGCGTCACCATCAACTATCCCTCGCCTTCCGTCGTCACATCCATGTTTGGCAAGCTTCCGAACGATGTCGCACTGATTGAAGTGACGGCGTGCAACGATACCCCTCAGACGTTGGTTCTGTCCAATGGCCGTGTGGTGCAGGCCATGCGCCACAGCGGCATCCAGGTGCTCTCGCGCGATGCCGCCATCGCCACCCTGTCGACTTCGGAGAGCCACACCTGGCAGAGCATCCTCATGAGCAACTCGACGCACGCCATGAATATCGTCAACTTCCTCGTGATCTCGAAGGCCGTCGCGCTGGGGCCGGCGCTCAGCAAGACGCTGCCCGCCGTGCAGGCCCTGATGGAAGCGATTATTCCCGAATTTTCCCGGAACGTCCCCAACACCCAGTACCTGAACTTCGACCACGACGCTCTGCCCGCCAGCATCCAGCTGACGCCGCTCGATTGCGCGGAAGGGATGATGTTTACCGGCAAACTGGCGTCGCCCGCCCCCTCGCAACTGGTATTGGTGGTACCGTCGGTCGCCGCGGCGCCAGCCCATTAAAGGACGAAGGGGCGAGGTGCCGCTTTAGCGCTGCACGCGCCCCGAACCATCCCCCTTCAACAGCGTCTTCACCTCATCCACCGTGAACCGGTTGAAATCCCCCGGGAGCGAATGCTTCAGACACGATGCCGCGACCGCGAACTCCAGCGCTTCCTGCTTCGAGCCCAACGTCAGCAGCCCGTAAATCAACCCTCCGGCAAAAGAATCGCCACCGCCCACGCGGTCCACAATATGCGTGATCTCATAATGCCTGCTGACCAGAAACTCCGCCCCATCGAACAGGCAGGCCGACCAGCCGTTATGCGACGCGCTCTTCGATTCCCGCAGCGTGACCGCAATCGTTTTGATGTTCGGGTACGCCTTTGCAACCTTCTCCGCCAGCGCCCGATAAGCCTTCTGGTCGAGCGTCCCCGCACGCACATCCACGTTCGCCTCGATCCCCAGCGCGGCCTGGCAATCTTCCTCGTTGGCGATCAAGATGTCGCAGTACTTCACCAGCTCGGCCATCACCTCGTGCGCCTGCTTGCCCCACTTCCACAGGTTCTTACGGTAATTGAGATCGCACGATACCGTGATGCCCCGGGCTCGCGCCGCCTTGACCGATTCAAATGCCAGCTCCGCGGCCGACGCACTGATGGCGGGCGTGATGCCCGTGATATGGAACCACCCCGCGCCCTCGAAGGCCTGATTCCAATCGATAGCGCCGGGCTTGGCAAGCGCGATCGAGCTGTACTCGCGGTCGTAAACCACCTTCGAAGGCCGCTGATTGGCGCCCGGTTCGACGAAGTAAATCCCCACCCGTCCCTTGCCGCGCACGATGCGGGACGTATCCACATTGAAGCGCCGCAGTTCGCCGATCATGGCGTCGGCAATCGGATTCGAAGGGACCACGGTTACGAAAGCGGCTGGCAATCCGAAGCTCGCCACCGATACCGCGACGTTGGCCTCGCCTCCGCCCCACGTGGCGACGAACATTGGGCTTTGCAGGAAGCGTTCGAAGCCCGGCGGCGCAAGACGCAGCATGATCTCGCCGAACGTTACGACCGTCGTGTCAGACATGTGTATTTAATTTACTGTGGCAACTACATCGACCGCGAAGCCGGCATCCATCGCGGCAAGGCCTTCGAAAAGAATCGTCGCATCGGGCGTCCGCAGTCTCCTCGACACCTCCGCGGCCTGATCGGAAAGCGCATAGATGTTGGTGAAGACGATGTTGGCGGGGGGCGCGGCGGCTTCGGTCAGATCGCGATCCAGCCGCTGAAAAGCCAGCGTCGCATCTTTTTCCAGGGACCCGGAAGCCACCCTCGTACCGGAGAATGCAAGCTTTTCCGCCTTAACCTTTCCGCCGCGCACCACCGCTTCGCAACCAGCCAGCGCGTGCAGCGGAGCGCGCCGGGTCTGCACCAGATCCACCGCCGCGGAGGGAAAACGGCTCTGGATCGACGCCGTGAGTTGGTTGGCGTTGTTCAACGCGCTGACAAAACAACTCACCTCGACTACCGACGCCGCGTTCACCTTCGAAGCCAGTTGATTCAGCGCCTTTTCGAGCAAAGGCTGCGGAGGCGCCAAGGGATCGGCCTCTGTAGCTTGTTCACTCGCAATAAAATCGAGACCGGCTGGATTGGCCTCACGCCGCCCGTTCGAGACCGCTTCGAGAACCACCTGCGCGTTGTCGAGCGGCAAACCTCCCGCGAGTACCACGCTGACCGAGGGCAGCGCCATCTTCTTTTCTGTCAAAACCTCGCTGACGATCTGCGGTACCCGCCGTACGTCCCCGCTGCCCGCCACGAAAGCGCGGATGTGGACCACCGGAACGCCGCCGTTAGCCTTCAGAATGGCTTTCAGGGCATCGCGCGTCTGCTGGGAAAGAAGTCCTTTGCCCGAAAGGGGCGAAACGTGGAATGCCAGGCGGCTGGTTTCACCCACCGCAACCTGTGGGCAATCCCTGGGTAACGCGAGTGTTTGCGTCTCTTCGTCCGTGTTCTTCTTTTTGGCGCTCAATGAGATCGCCAGCAAAAGCATCAAAAAATGCCTTTTCCGCATGGGCCTTCCACGATTCTATCGGGCTGTCGCTCTCAGGTCCAACAAAGTGAAATTGGACTGCCTTGGACTGGCAATTGGATGGTACACTTAGGTGAAATGGAAATCCGGCCGGAACTGGATCCCAGCTCGGGAACGCCCATCTACCGCCAGTTGAGCACGCACCTCCAGCGCATGATCGAAACCGGAGACGTGGTGCGCGGCGATCGCCTGCCCCCCACGCGGGAATTGGCCGTGCAACTGGGGCTGAACCGGACCACGGTGTCGGCCGCCTACGAAGTTCTGGAAGCCGATGGATTGATCAAAGGTTCGGTCGGACGAGGAAGTTATGTGGTCGGAATGCCCGGCCGCGAAGCCGAGCCGCTGAACTGGGCACGTCTGCTGACCCCCGCCTTTGCTGCCTCCACCGGCCCGTCGCGGCCTGGTCTGATCAACTTCTCGGCGTCGCGCCCATCGGAGAAGCTCTTTCCGGTGGAGGAGTTTCGCCGGTGCTGCGAAGAGGTCCTCGATAGCGAGAAGCTGCGCATGTTGTTGCAGTTGGGATCGCCCGGCGGATACGAGCCTTTGCGCAGCTGGCTATTGAAAAACGCAGGATTTGCCAGGGAATCGGACGATATCCTGATCACCAACGGATGCCAGCAGGCGGTCGATCTGCTGCGCCGCGCGCTGGTGCCGCCGGGTACCAGGGTGGCCATCGAGGAACCGGTCTATCCGGGCCTGAAAAACCTGTTCATCGAATCCGGCGCGGACCTGATCGGTCTGGCGGTGAGCCCCGAAGGCATCGATCTCTATGCATTAGGCAAGGCGCTCGAAGCGGGCGCGAAAACGGTCGTGCTCACACCCTCGTTCCAGAATCCGACGGGCGCAACCATGCCGGCGGCCAATCGCAGGAGCGTCATCAAACTGGTGCGCGCAGCCGGAGCGGCCCTGATCGAAAACGACATCTACAGCGAAATCCGCTATTCGGGCGGCGAACTGCCACGGCTGAAATCGCTCTCGCCGGATGTAATTCTGCTCGGTAGTTTTTCCAAGATCGCCTTCCCCGGCGTGCGCTGCGGTTGGATTATCGCGCCCAAACCGGTGATCGCGCGCGTGACAGAACTCAAGCAATTGGCTGATCTGCACACGGATCAGCTTTCCCAGGCGTTTCTGCTGCGCTTCGCCGAATCGGGGCGTCTGGCGGCCCATCAGCGAAAAATGATCGCCGCCGGCACGGACAAGCTGGATGCGGTCGAAGAGGCCTGCCGCCGCTATCTCACCGATTGCAGTTACACTCTGCCGAAAGGCGGCATGAATATCTGGATCGATCTGCCGGACGGCCTCGATTCAAGTGCGCTGCGGGGTCTCGCGCAGCAGGCGGGGATCGATTATTTGCCCGGCCGTTATTTTTCGGTCTCACGCCCTCTCGATTCGGGGCTGCGGCTCAGTTTTGCCGGCCTCGATCCCAACGAAATTCGCCGCGGAATTCAGATTCTCGGCAAAGTAGTCGAAAGCGCCAGGGGTTCGCGTGACGATGTTTCGAGGCCGGCGCTGGCGCTGGTATAAATCATGAGGAGAAAACCACGATGTTTTTGACAGACGAACAGTTCCGCCTGAAGGTGGGCCTGGCGGAGATGTTGAAGGGCGGCGTCATTATGGACGTCGTTAACGCGGATCAAGCCGTGATTGCGGAACGTGCCGGCGCCGCCGCCGTGATGGCGCTCGAGCGAGTACCTGCGGATATACGCAAAGAGGGTGGCGTGGCGCGCATGTCGCCGGTAAGCAAGATCCGCGAGATTATGGCCGCGGTCTCGATCCCGGTCATGGCCAAGGCGCGCATCGGCCACTTCAGCGAGGCGCGCATCCTCGAAGCCCTGGGGGTCGACTACATTGATGAGAGCGAGGTGCTGACTCCCGCCGATGAGGAGCATCACATCGCCAAGCGCGATTTCAAAGTGCCCTTCGTTTGTGGCGCGCGCAACCTGGGCGAAGCACTGCGGCGCATTGCGGAAGGCGCGGCGATGATCCGGACCAAGGGTGAAGCGGGCTCCGGAAACATCGTAGAAGCGGTCCGGCATATCCGCACTATCGTGAAGGAAATGCGTATCCTCTCGGTGCTCGGCAAGGAAGAGTTGGTGCATGAGGCGAAGAACCTGGGCGCGCCGCTTGAATTGGTCGAGTGGGTGGCGGAGCATGGCAAGCTGCCCGTGCCGAACTTTTCCGCCGGTGGAATCGCTACCCCCGCCGATGCCGCGCTGGTGCTGCATCTGGGAGCCGAAGCCGTCTTCGTAGGCTCGGGAATTTTCAAGAGCGAAGATCCCGAAACACGCGCGAAAGCCATTGTAATGGCAACGACTTACTACAAGGACCCTGAGAAATTACTCGAAGCCAGCGAGGGTCTGGGCATGGCCATGCCGGGCCTCGAAATCTCCAAACTTCCCGAGGGCGAGTTGATGCAGACGCGGGGCTGGTAGATCGCTTTGCCAAACCGAACGGGGCGCAAGCGCGTCGGCGTGCTGGCTCTGCAGGGCGATTTCGAAGCGCACCAGAAAGCCCTCGAACGCGCTGGTGCCCACGCCATCCAGGTCCGGACCGCCCCGGAACTCGAAAACCTCGACGGCCTGATCATTCCGGGCGGCGAAAGTACCACCATTCTAAAGCTGATCAATTTAATGGACCTTAAAGAACCCCTGCGTCGTTTGGTGAATGAAAAGCCCATCTTCGGCACCTGCGCCGGAGCGATCCTCCTCGCAAAGGACGTACTCAATCCGCCGCAGGAGAGTTTCGGCGCAGTGGATATTACGGTGGAACGCAACGCCTATGGCCGCCAGATCGAAAGCCGCGTAGTGCAGATCGAGCCGACTGCGGAGTTTCAGCGGCGCGCCGGAGCCGGAGACATGGAAGCCGTGTTTATCCGGGCGCCCATCATTCGCCGTACCGGACCGGGAGTACGGATCCTCGCACAGTATGATGGAGATCCGGTGCTGGTGGAGCAAGGCAAGCATTTAGTCGCCACTTTTCACCCGGAACTGACCGACGACGCAAGGGTGCATAAATTATTCCTGAGCAAGCTCTGAAACAGGTTCTTTTCGTTTGCATCGGCAACACCTGCCGGAGTCCCATGGCCGAGGGTCTGGCCAATCACTACGGAAGCGACGTGCTGCTCGCCAGTAGTTCGGGTCTGTCGCCCATCCCGTCGGTCGCGCCCGAAACCGTTGCCATCATGCGGGAGATCAATATCGATATCTCGAAGCATGTGCCCACGCTCTACGAGCCGCATGCGGTTTCGTACTACGACATGGTAGTGAATATGTCCGGGTTCAAACTTCCAGGCAAGCCGCCAAAGGAACTGATCGAGTGGCAAATTGAGGATCCGTTTCAACGCCCGCCCGACGTATATCTGCGCGTGCGCGAAGATCTCGAACGCCGCGTGATGCAACTCATCCTCAAGCTGCGCAAACAGAACAAGCGTTAATGTGGGATAGGCGCTTCCGCCTGTTCATCTCTCAAAGACACGGACAGGCGGAAGCGCCTATCCCACATTACCATTCATTCGCTCAAAGTCAGATACATCAGCTTGCCGTCGCGCTCAATCTGCATCACCAACGGGTCGAGCGGTTTCAAGCCATCGAGCATCTTGCGCAGGGCATCCAAAGTGGCCATGGGCACATTGTTCACGCTGTAGATCACATCGCCCAGCTTCAACCCTCCCTGGCCGCTGTACTCGCTCTCCCCCGACCGCGCCGCCACCACGATCCCATATGGTTTGCGTGTTTCCGGCAGCGCCCCAGCCAGTTCTTTGCCGAGCGCAATCCCGATAATCCCCAGCTTGGCCACCTGATTCGCTTCCGGCTTCACCAGATCGAGAAAGCGGAAGGGATCGTCGTCGCGCTCCGCCACCTTGACCTTCGTGCCCAGCTTGTCGCTGCCCCGCAATATCTCGATTTCAACCGTCTGATTCAACGGAATGCGATACAGAGCCACCTCGAACTGGCGCGCGTTCTCCATCGGTTTCCCATTGAGCGACAGCACAATGTCACCGGGCTCGAGGCCACCGGCCGCCGCCGGGCCATCCGGCTCCACGTCACCGAGGATCACCCCATAGTCCTGTTTCAGATCCAGGCCCGCCGCCAGTTCCGGCGTAATGCTCTGGGCGATCACGCCGATCTCGCCGCGATGCACGTGCCCGTCCTTCCTGATCTGCTGATAGACATTCGAGACAATGCTGCTCGGAATGGCGAACCCGATGCCTTCGCTCCCGCCCGATTGCGAAAGGATGAACGTATTGATTCCCACCACGTCGCCGCTGGCATTGAGCAGCGGTCCGCCGCTGTTGCCGGGGTTAATCGGGGCGTCTGTCTGGATATAGACCATGGGATCGTCGGGCCGAATCTGCCGGCCCACCGAACTGACAACCCCGAGGCTCACCGAATTCTCAAGTCCCAGGGGATTGCCGAACGCGAGAACCATCTGCCCCTGGCGAAGGGCGTCCGAATCGGCCAGCCGCAAAGCCGGCAGCGCCGTGTCGGACTCCACTTTGAGCACCGCCAGGTCCGCCTCGCGATCCGTGCCGATTACCTTCGCTTCCAGCAGTTTGCCGTGCTGCCGCATCTCAGCGCTCCCCAGTTTGTCTCCAGGGGCTTCGGGAGACCAGGTCAGTTGCACCCGTACCCGCCGTGCATTCTGTACCACATGGTTGTTGGTAATGATGTACCCATCGCCGCTGACGACAACCCCCGAACCCGAGCTCCGCTGCTTCGTGATCAGGCCGGCTGTAGTGGTCCCGCCGCTCGACGGTTCTTCGTCCGCGAGCGAATACCCGGTCGAGAATACCTCGACCACAGAGCGGTTCACGCGCTGCGAAAGCGCTTCGATGGAATCGCTCAGAGCCGCCAGCTCGCTCGAAGCCCGCGCCTGGCCGAAAACGCCGGTCACCACCAGCGGCAGAATCGAAAGCGAACGCAGCAAGGTTCTCATATATACATTAGACGGCAATTTACGGTCCAGGATTCCAGGGCTATGATGAATCCATGGAAGTTGAGGAGTACCTCCATACAAGCTTCCGTCCCGATTGCGATTTCATCGACGGCAACGTCCTTGAGCGAAACGTCGGCCTGAAAAGACACTCCTGGGCACTGGGCCAGATCGGTATTTGGTTTGGTCACCGCCCGGGGCTCTGCTCGCTCATCTCGTTGCGCCTGCGGGTCGCACGCAGCCGAATCAGGGTCGCCGATGTCGTGGTGGTTGAGCT
>JBEKAQ010000125.1:0-17316 GCA_050015835.1 Bryobacteraceae bacterium
CGGCGGTCACGTGTGGTTTCCTCCGGCGTCCCGGTTTGCGCTTCGGCATGACGGCGGAGCGGAACGCACGGGCAACGCGGTCGTATTCATCCCGCGTCAACCGGTGCCCGAACGTCTGCCGGATCTCCTCAGCCACTTGAGCGGCTTTTTCTTTGGCCGCGGTAAAGGCTTCTGAAGGTGGCTTCTCCGGTGGGGCCTCACGCTTCGGCTGCTTGCGGCGCGCGTACATTGGGGCGTTACGGGCGCGCTTGGCGCTCCGGTGCGGGGAATCTCCCTGCCGGTCCCCGGCGGTCGCCTCCGGCGGCGCTTGTGCCCCGCCTTTGCCGGAAACCGGGTTGCCGGAACCGACCCCTTTTGTCACGCCTCCGGCTGGTGGTCTGAGGGGCGGGCGAAGTGGCCTGTTTTCAGGGTCAATTAGGCCGGGCATTCTGCCCCCCTTTTCGGCAAGCCACTGTAACGCCCTTTTCGGCGACGATTCCCGCCGCGTAGGCCCGACGTACCGCCGCGATGCTGGCGCGCAGCCTGACGCCGATCTGACGCCACGACAGGCCTTCCTTGCGTAGTTCCCCTATCTGGTCGCGGTGGAAGATGAGGCGGGGCCTGCCGATCGGTCGCCCCGTTCTGGTTCCTTTCTCCCGTGCCCGGTCCAGCCCGGCGCGCGTTCTTTCGCTGATCCTGATGCGTTCCTGTTTGGCAACGGCGGCGAGGATCGCGATAACGGCCTCCCGGAATATGCCGGTTGAGTCGAGGTACTGCTCGGTGTGGCTGCGCCAGTCGATGCCGTAGGACGTGAGGCGCTGGAGGTAGTTGAGGGTTTCGAGGACGCCTTCACGGGAGAAACGGTCGA
Source organism: Bryobacteraceae bacterium (assembly GCA_050015835.1). Classification (GTDB taxonomy): domain Bacteria; phylum Acidobacteriota; class Terriglobia; order Bryobacterales; family Bryobacteraceae; genus BOG-234. The sequence goes on from JBEKAQ010000125.1 coordinate 848, forward strand.
GGGCCCAGAACAAGAGCACGTCAAACCGGCGCTGTGCGGCGTCCCGCCACATCTGCTGGAATCCGGCGCGGTTGGTCTTTGCGCCCGATTCCTCATCGGCGTATTCGGCCACAATCTGCCACCCTTGGGCTTCGCAGAACTGGCGAAGCTGGCGGCGCTGGTTATCGACCTCCTGCCGTTTGCGCTGCCGGGCGGCGTCATCGTCGCGTTTGTCGGCGCGCGTTGAAACGCGGAGGTAGAGGGCGGCGCGGATCGCTGCCGGAACTGGCCGGGCAATCGCCAGCGCCGGTATCGCGGTTTCCATCAGTGCAGCGGGGCACGTCATTGGCGCGCTCCGTTGGGGTCACCCGGCAAAAAACCGGCAAATTCAAGTACCGGATGGGGCGATTTTGTGAACTGTCTAGGGTGTGGGCGCGGGTGGGTAAAGGTCTGCAAAACCCTTATTCGTCGGTTCGATCCCGACCCGCGCCTCCAAGTTTAAATCCTTTAAAATCAGCAGATAAATCCAGACGTGAATTCTGTGTACGATAGGTGTACGATAAGTGAAAAGTGCTTCCCTTATATCGACGCCATCTGAAGACCTGTCCGAACGCCGGAGATCGCTTCATCCGGAAGGGTGACAAGTGCCCAGTCTGGGCTGAGGGAGTCGATCCGAACGGCGTCTATCACCGCAAGAGTCTGCGCACCAGTTCGTGGGACATCGGTGAGCGGCTGATGCGCGAGATGATGATGCCCGCAGCGCCGGACCAGGTACCCGAGGCTTTCCGGCCAGAACTGGCGTCGCCGATGTTGCTGGAATCGGCGGTCTCGACGTTCCTTGCGAACCTTGAAGGCGAAAATCGCGCCCCGGATACGATCCGAAAGTATCGGCTCCTGTTCCGCGAACTTCAGAGTTTCGCCGATCGGCACCGATTGTCCATGGTTGTAGAGTTCAACTTCGAAAGACTCGTCGCGTTCCGCAGAAGCTGGACGCAACAAGGTGCGGCCACGCGCAACAAGCAACTCGACCGATTGAAGGCGTTCTTCTCGACTTGCCATGACGCCGGATGGATCGCCCAGAATCCGACGCGGAAGATCAAACAGGCGAGCGCTCCGAACGCGATGCCGGATCCTTTTACCGCTGCGGAGCAGGCGCGGATTCTCGCCAAGCCGCAGACGGCTCGTATCCGGTGTTTCACGCATGCGCTGTTTTACAGCGCCCTTGACACTCCGACCCGCTCGGTTCCGTCTTCCTTGTGGTAACGCTTTACCAGCGCGCTGGTATCGAAGAAGTACTGCGCCACATCAATACTCGCCACGCTCGGCGATGATGTCGTCGGACCAGTTGCCGGGGATGGCGGCCGCAGCCTGTTGCACCTCTTCAATGCTGGGAGCGGCGGGTCTGCGAGCCAACTCTGTCCGGGCGCGTTCAACGAGCGCGACGTCCAGTTGGCTCAGGCCCGTGCCGCCGGTCGGGATGCGAACATGCACCGTCTCCGACTCGGCGAGTCTTAGCGGGGACAGCGGGCGGAGCACGCCATTCTCATAAACGGCTTCAATCTCCTGAACCATACGATCTTGATTCTACCGCGCGCCGCCGGATCGACTGAAGCCTGCCAGCCAACCTGTCCCGCCCCGACTTCAGTAAGCTGAAAACATGATCGGTATCGGCCGCAAGCGATCGATCGCCTTCTTCATCGCCCTCGGCGTCGGCGTCATCATCGTTGCCCTGCTCCTCTACATCGGCGGCGTGGTGCTCAACTGGCGCGATGGAATCCGCCTCTTCCTCGGAATTCTCCTTCTCGCCGTAATCATTGCCGGCGTGGTCCTCAACACCACCTTTCTGGTCCGCGAAATCCGCCGCAACGAGCAGCATGACGCGTTTATCAATGCCGTCACCCACGAGCTGAAGACTCCCATTGCTTCCATCCGCCTTTACGTCGAAACTCTACAGACGCGCGCCGTCGAGGAGAACAAACGCCGCGAGTTCTACAAGATCATCCTCGAGGACAGCGACCGCCTGCTGAACACCATCGAGCAGATCCTGCGCACCGGCCGCATCGGCGCTGCCAATCGCCCGCCCAACGTCTCCCCAGTGAATCTTTCCGATATCGTGGCCGATTGCGCCGATCGCGCTCGCGTGCTCCACCACCTCCCTCTCGACGCAATCATCTATAAGCCGCAGCCCAACCTGCAAATCCTCGGCGATCTCGACGAGGTCCGCGCCGCCGTTTCGAATCTCCTCGATAATGCCGTCAAGTATTCCGGCAGCGACGTGCGCGTTACCGTCGAAACGTCGCAGGAAGACGATAAGTACGCGTCGGTTCGGGTCAAAGACAAAGGTCCGGGCATCCCCGGCGCGGAGCTGAAGCGCATTTTCAAGCGCTTCTACCGCATGGACGGCCCCATCGCCATGCGCGTGAAAGGCACCGGCCTGGGCCTCTTTATCGTGCGCTCCGTAGCCCGCCGGCATGGCGGCAAAGCGTGGGCCGAAAGCGCCGGGCCGGGGAAGGGAAGCACGTTCGTGTTGCAATTTCCTTTGGCGAGATGAAACGAGTACTGGTGGTCGAAGACGAGCAGCACCTGGCGGAAGGATTGCGCTTCAACCTCGAACAGGAAGGCTATGAAGTCGACGTGGTTGACACGGGGGAGGCAGCGCTCGATCTGCTGATTGGCGAGCACCGCAGAGAGTTCGACATTGTGGTGCTCGACGTGATGCTGCCGGGTAAGAACGGCTTCGCGGTGGTCTCGGAAATGCGCCAGCTCGGTCAGTACGTGGCGACCCTGATCCTGACCGCGCGCGGCCATTCCGACGACGTTCTCGAAGGCTTCGCCGCCGGCGCCGACGATTACCTGGTCAAGCCCTTCGAGCTCGACATCCTGATTGCGCGCATCCGCGGCCTGCTGCGGCGCCGCGACTGGCTGCGTCCGGAACCTGCGCCGCCCAAGGAGTCTCCGGATTCGTTTTCCTTTGACCACAAGACCGTGTTTTTCGACTTGCTCGAACTGCACGTTCGCGACCAGGTTTTTCCGCTGACGCTGATGGAGATGAACGTCCTGCGCTATCTGATCGAGCACGCCGGCCGCCCGGTATCGCGAGGCGCTATGCTCGAAGACGTCTGGGGTCTGCGCGAGGACACCGATACCCGCGCGCTCGATAACTTCATCGTGCGCCTGCGCCGCTATATCGAGGACGATCCCGCCAAGCCGCAGCATCTGCTCACCGTGCGCGGAGTGGGATACCGCTTTGAGGCCTTCCCTGCCACGTCTCCAGGTCAGAGCGGTAAATCCTGACGCCCCGTGCCGCCAACTCATTAAGGAGGGTCTGAACGGCCGCGGAGACCGCCCCATCGCCGGGCACAACGATGGCCCATTGTAAATCTTCCCGATATTCTCTCGAACTAATGCGCCATTCTCGCAGCGTCGCCGGCGTCGATTGTCCGATCCGAATCAACGACCAGTGTCTGACGAGCTCAAGCGCCGTGGAGCGGTCGGGGCAAGGTCCCCGCACAATGAAATGGTTGTCTCCATGGACGACGATACCCACCATATCGCGATCCGGTCAAGCAGCCGATTTCATCCGCTCGAGCGCCTTCAGAATCAGCACGCAGCTCGTCCCATGCGTAATGCCGCCGGTCATCACCAGACGCGCCGCCTCTTCCAGTGGAATGCGTACGATCTCCGCTATCTCCGCCTCTTCCGGGTCCGCATCGACAATCGTCAGCCCGCGCGCAAGGAACAGATGATTGGGGCAGCGCAGCATCGTCGTGAACGGATCCACGTGGCCCATCGGAATCCACTCCCGCGCCGCCAGCCCGATCTCTTCGCGAAGTTCCCGGCGCGCCGCGTCGAGCGGCTCCTCGCCCGGCTCGATGCCGCCGCTCACCACTTCGAGCGATGGCCTGTCGACGGCATATTTCCACTCCCGCACCAGCCACACGCTGCCGTTGTCTTCAATCGCCAGCGTGCTCGCGCCGTTCTTGATCTCGACGTACTCGTAGGTGGTTTCGGTCCCGCGCGGCAGCACCACGGAATCCACGCGAAGGCGAACCAGTCGGCCGCTATGAATCTCGCGCGAGGAGACGCGCCGGATGGGGTTGTTCATTCCTTCAGTATCAGCGACGCTGTTAACCCGATTGCCGCCGCCAGCGACAGCCAAACGCCCGGCATCGCGCGGTTCGAGGTCGCGTGGATCAACCAGGTACAAATCGCCGGAGTGAATCCCCCGAAGATCGCCGTCGCCAGGCTGTACGCCAACGCGAACCCGGTCGTCCGGACTTCAAGCGGCATGAGTTCGGTCAGATACGCCACCATGGCGCCGTTATAGCTCGCATAGAGCGACGCAAACCAAAGCTCCGCCATCATCAAACGACCGAAAGACGGCGCGCTTGCCAGCCAAAGCATCGCCGGATATGCCGTGAGCAGAGCCATGCCGGTACACGCCAGCATCATGGGCCGCCGCCCGATTCGGTCGGACAAAGCGCCCATGGTCGGCAACAGAATGAAGTTGGTCATGCCCACGCACAAGGTCACGATCAGGTTACCGATCGCCGCCAGATGCAGCACGGCACTGCCGAACGTAGGCGTGTAAGCGGTAATCATGTAAAAGGTCACCGTCGTCATGGTGGAGAGCATCGTCCCGAGAACCACGATGCGCCAGTTCGCCGTAAGCGTCCGCAGAATCTCCTGGGTGCCAGGGTGGTGCGTGCGCGCCAGAAAGTCATCCGTCTCGGGAAGCGTGCGCCGCACCCGGTAGACGAAAGGGATCAGCAGACAGCCCGCCAGCAGCGGGATACGCCACCCCCAGGCATCCATCGCCGCCGCCGGCAGCGTGGCGCTGAGCACGATGCCGAACACCGCGGCCAGCATCACCGCCGGCTGCTGGCTGGCCGATTGCCAACTCACGAAAAAGCCTTTATGGCCCGGGGTTGCGATTTCCGAAAGATACACGGACACGCCGCTCAGTTCGACTCCCGCCGAGAAACCCTGCACCAATCGGCCCGCCATAACCAGCAGCGGAGCCAGCAATCCGATCTGCGCGTACGAGGGAGTCACCGCGATCGTAAGAGTGCCCGCGGCCATCAAACCCAGCGTCAGGATGAGCCCTTTGCGTCTTCCCCGGCGATCCAGATAACTGCCCAGTACGATGGCGCCCAGGGGCCGCATCAGAAAGCCGGCGCCGAAAGTCGCGAGCGAAAGCATCAGCGAGAGAAATTCGTTTCCGCCCGGAAAATACGTCTTTGCGATCGAAGCGGCGTAGTAGCCGAAGACCATGAAATCGTACATCTCGAGAAAATTGCCGGCCGAGACGCGGGCGATATCCCAGGCTTTCCTGCTACGGGCCATAAACGTAATGGTATGTGGGACAGGCGCTTTCGCCTGTCCATGTATTCTCAAAAGCGATGCATTCGCAAATCTGTCGCATGCCGGCTGTCGAAATATCCCGGCGCGTCCGAGCCAAAGAAATCTCCGCGCGCGAGACCGTCGAGGCCCATCTGGCGCGGATCGAACGGCTGAACCCAGCGCTCAACGCCATCGTCACCCTCGATGCCGAACGAGCTCTCCACCGCGCGGCGGCCGCCGACGAATCTCAGGCGCGGGGAGAAGCCCTCGGCCCCCTGCATGGCCTGCCGGTAGCGCACAAAGATCTGCAGCCGACCGCTGGGATGCGCACCACATGGGGCTCACCGATCTTTAAGGACTTCGTCCCCGACGACGATTCCCTCCTCGTCGAGCGCATCGGGCGGGCTGGCGCGATCGCCCTCGGCAAAACCAACACGCCGGAATTCGGCGCGGGCTCCCAAACTTACAACGAAGTCTTCGGCCCCACTCTGAACCCCTGGGATAAGACCAAAACCTGCGGCGGAAGCAGTGGAGGCGCGGCCGTCGCACTCGCCTGCGGCATGGTCGCGCTCGCCGACGGCAGCGATCTTGGTGGCTCCCTGCGTAATCCCGCCAGCTATTGCAGCGTAGTCGGCTTGCGTCCCTCGCCCGGACGCGTGCCCGCCTGGCCGATCCCCATGGCATGGTCCCCGCTCAGCGTGGAGGGTCCCATGGCCCGCACGGTCGAGGATCTCGCCCTGTTTCTTTCCGCCCTGGCCGGGCCCGACCTACGCGCGCCGCTCGCACTCGACGAACCGGGAGCAATTTTCCGCCAACCCCTCGAGCGCAATTTCAAAGGCACGAGGATCGCCTGGTGGAAAGACCTCGGAGGCATTCCGGTCGACCGGCGCGTCCGCGAAATAACCAATGCGCAGCGCCCAATCTTCGAATCCCTCGGCTGCATCGTCGAAGAGGCCGAGCCCGATTTCGAAGGCGCCGACCAGGCGTTCCGCACGCTGCGCTTCTGGGCCCAGGGCCTGCGCGTGGCCGCTCTTGCCGAACAGCACCGAGCGCTGCTCAAAGACACGATCCAGTGGGAAGTGGAACAGTCGAGGCGCATCACCGCGAGTGAGCTCGGCCTCGCGCACATGAAGCACACCGGAATCTATCACCGGATGCGCCTGTTCATGGAGCGCTATGAATTTTTCGTCCTGCCTGTAAGTCAACTGCCGCCGTTCGACGTCACCCGGCACTACCCGCGTGAAATCGAAGGGACAAAGATGGAGACCTATATCGACTGGATGAAATCCTGCTACTACATCTCGATGACATCCACGCCGGCGATCTCGGTTCCCTGCGGCTTCACACCCGAAGGCTTACCCATCGGAATCCAGATCGTGGGAAGGCACCGGGACGACTTCGGCCTGCTGCAAATCGCCCACGCTTTCGAAAGCCACGCGGCCCTGACGAACAACCTGCTTGCCTGAAGCTATCGGCCGGCGGGCGCGGTGGCGCCGGAGGCAGCGTGCCGCCTTCGGCGAGGATCTTCATGTTTTCCAACGCCTGCGTGAACTGCGCCGTCCGCTGCGCCTCATCCTTCTCGCGGGCGGCATCGTCGGCCAGCATCGAGTGGTCTTAGATCCTCGAAGTCCGCAATCACTTTGCGAAAAGACCCTTACCGGCAAGGTCTGGTCAGCGGTCTGATTTTATCGGTACGTGTCCTCCCGGCGCAATCCGCAGTGGTGGTACGCGCCCATCTTGCCCAGCGTCTGCTCGACCGCAGCATCACCACCGACGATCTGTCAAAGCTGAAGTTTTGGATTGAGTCCGACCCCGACGTACCCGAAGAAGGCCGGTACAAGGATTTTGGGACCTTTAAACTGGCTGGCCGGGGGCCACTCGTACTTACCTTCCTGATGGAAGAATAGATCGCCCATGGAACTGAAATCAGAGATTAGCCCGGTCACACGCTCGAAAAATAAAGCTAACTGATCCGGATTTAGTTGCTTACGGGAGTTTGACAGGTATCGCCAAACCGGCATTTACAATCGGCCATGTCACTATGCGGTCGGGAGTACAAGACTTAATGACCACCGAAAAACAAATCGCCGCTGAGCAGACCGTCTCCTGCGCATCTGACCAGCCCAAAACCGCCCTGGCCATGCTCGCGGAATTCACCAACGAAGCCAATTTTTCGCCCGAAAATTGTTCGTATCTGCATCATTATAAATTATTTAAAGAAATCAACCCGCGCGGCGCGATTGGCTTTGTTTCCAGGCTCGCGCCCACCCCAACTTGCGCATCGTTTTTCGTTCGTGTTACTATTCCCAAGTACCCCCAAAAGGGCTCAGTGGGAGGTGTGCGCGCTGAGGCATCACAACCTCAGACCGGGTTTTTGCCCGGTACCGCAGCCGCCGTTCGAACCAATGAGGAGACATGGCAAGGAAACCAGGAAAAAAATATCAGGCTGCGCTCAAGCAGGTCGAAGCGCGCGATTATCCCCTCGATCAGGCAGTTCCTCTTCTCCAGAAGATCAAGTTTGCCAAGTTCGATGAAACCGTAGAGGTGCACATGCGCCTCGGCGTGGACCCGAAGCATGCCGACCAGATGGTGCGCGGCACCGTGGTGATGCCCAACGGCCTGGGCAAGTCCAAGAAAGTTCTCGTCATCGCCAGCGGCGACAAGCAGCGCGAGGCGCAGGAAGCTGGCGCCGATTACATTGGCGGCGAGGACATGGTCAACAAGATCCAGTCCGAAAGCTGGACCGATTTCGACGCCGTCATCGCCACTCCGGACATGATGCGCTCGGTCGGTAAGCTGGGCAAAATCCTCGGACCGCGTGGCCTGATGCCGAATCCGAAAACCGGCACCGTGACGGTCGATGTCGCCAAAGCCGTGCAGGAAGTGAAGGCCGGTAAAGTGGAATTCCGCGTCGACAAGACGGGCATCATCCATGCGCCGGTGGGTAAGGTGAGCTTCACCCCGGTGAAGCTGGTCGAGAATGCGTCGAGCCTGATCACCGCCGTTCTCAAGGCGAAACCCTCGGCCGCCAAGGGCAAATACGTGAAGAGCGCCACCTTGTGCTCCACCATGGGCCCAGGCATTTCCATCGATGTGCAGGACCTGAGCGCGAAGGAAGCGGCGCGCAACGCCTGATCTGAACCGGGCAGCGGCAGTCTGGTTGATAGTGAGTGAGATGAAGAACAGGGACGATAAGAAAAAAGATTTCGAAGCATTGCGCAAGGCTCTCGAAGCCGCGAACAACGTGTTCGTCACCGGCTACGAGAAGATGAAGGTCAGTCAGGACTTCGACCTGCGCAAGACCGTGCGCGGCGCCGGCGGCAATTATCAGGTCGTCAAGAACAATATTGCGGAGATCGCCTCCGAGGGCCTGCCTGCCGCGTCCGTTCTGAAAGGTTTGCGGGGCATGACTTCGCTGGCTTACACCAGCGGCGATCCGGTGGCTCTGGCCAAAGCGCTCACGGCTTACGCGAAAACCAACCCGGCGTTTACGTTCAAGGCCGGTATGGTGGAAGGCCGCGCCATCGACATCAAGGCGATCAACGAACTTGCCAACATGCCGCCGAAGGAAGAAATCTTCGCGAAATTGCTGTATCTGATCAACGCACCGGCACAGCGGCTGCTCGGGACGTTGAACGCAGTGGGGCGCAATCTGGCGGTGGTCGTAGAACAGGGCGTCAAGGAAGAAAAGTTCAAAGCGTAGTTTGCTTACAAGTTCAGGAGTTTCAAAGAGGAGTTACTAAGATCATGGCGGATATCAACGCAATTGCGGATCAGATTCAGGGCTTGACGCTGCTCGAAGCGTCGCAGCTCGTCAAGTTGCTCGAGGAAAAGCTCGGCGTTTCGGCGGCGGCAGCGGCTCCGGTGGCCGTGGCGGGCGGCGGCGCGGCGGCGGCAGCGGCTCCGGCGGCGGAAGAGAAGACGGAGTTTTCCGTCATTCTCACTGCCGCTGGCGCCAATAAGATCAATGTTATCAAGGCAGTGCGCGAAGTCACCAGCCTCGGCCTCAAGGAAGCCAAGGATCTGGTCGATGGCGCGCCCAAGCCGGTCAAGGAGGGCGTCAGCAAGGACGAGGCTGCCGCCATCCAAAAGAAATTCGTTGACGTGGGCGCCACTGTCGAAGTCAAGTGACGTCGGCAAGTGGCTTATTTTAAAGGTTTGCGCCCTTGGTGGGGTGCGGGCGGGGTGAATGTTTTCCGGAACGGCGGCCGCGGCGGAGACGCTGCGGTCGCCATTCTTTTGTTTGTGGATGAACTGTTGACGGGTTGACCTTTTGGTGATAACCTCGTAATTTGGCGTTGGTTTCAGCCGGAGTCAGACCCGGATTGGTTACGGTGGCGCTGGAAAACTGGCAATCAAATTGCATGCCGACCAGACCGACGCGCTGGGGCGGTGTGCGCCTACGCGCGGTAACTACCCGTCTGTCCAATCGCTTTTCATCGAACCACCTCGGTTCCAATCACACCTGCGATCGTACTTCCACCTATCTTCAGGCCGGTCGCAATTCTTTCAAACAAGCATTCGCTGCATCTTTGACGGGCTGGACTGCTCCCCGCGGCATTTCCGGTTCGTTTGTGTTTTTGGTTTCCCGGTAACGGCGCTTTGAGGCGCCGTTGCCCGCATTTACGGAGTTCTTGAATTCTTATGTCTTCGCAGAACGACCTGGCCCCCGAGAGAGTTGATTTTTCCAAGATCAAAACTTCGATTCCGATTCCGAATCTGATCGAAGTCCAGAAAAATTCCTACGAGAAGTTCCTGCAAATGGATTTTCTTCCCAACGAACGCGAAGATATCGGACTGCAGACCGTATTCACTTCGGTCTTCCCGATCTCCGACTTTCGCGGCGTCAGTCAGCTCGAGTTCGTCGACTACTCAATAGGCAACTGGGAGTGTAAGTGCGGCAATCTGAAGGGGTTGCATCACCTGCGGTCTACCTGCCGCAACCCTGCGTGCGGCGCCACCATCAAGACCGATCCGTTCCATCCGGGCGACATCCTCTGCCACCATTGCGGCACCTTCAACCGCAATATCGTCACCTTCTGTAACAAGTGCGGCGATCCCGTCGGCCTCCAGCTCAAGTACGATCAGGCCGAGTGCGAAGAGCGTGGCATGACATATGCCGCGCCGCTCAAAGTCACCATCCGGCTCACCGTCTACGCCAAGGATCCCGACACCGGGCAGAAGAGCGTCCGCGACATCAAAGAGCAGGAAGTTTTCTTCGGCGAAATTCCGCTGATGACCAATAACGGCACCTTCATCATCAACGGTACCGAGCGCGTCATCGTCAGCCAGCTGCACCGCTCTCCCGGCGTCTTCTTCGAACGCGTCGCGGCGCAGGGCTACTTCCTCGGCAAAATCATCCCTTATCGCGGCAGCTGGGTCGAGTTCGAATACGACAACAAGAATCTCCTCTACGTCCGCATCGACCGCAAGCGGAAATTTTACGGTTCGGTCTTCCTGCGCGCTCTCGGCCTCGAAACCGACGAGCAGATCATCCGCACTTTTTATCGCCTCACCAAGGTCAACATCAAGGACGCCAAGCTGCAATGGACCGTCGACGATAACCTGATCGGCCTCAAGCTTTCGCACGCCATCTCGAACAAGGCCGGCGAAACCGTCGTGCCTCAGGGCCGCAAGATCACCGCGGGCCTGATGCGCGAAATCGTCAAGAACAAGATCGCCTCGGTCGAAGTCGCCGTCAATGATCTCGAAGGCGCCTTCATCGCCGCCGACGTCGTCGATATGTCGACCGGCGAAGTCATGATCGACGCCAATCAGGAGCTGACGCCCACAGTTCTCGGGAAGCTCATTGAAGCCGGCATCGAAAGCTTCGAGGTCTTCTTCCCCGAACGCGACGAAGTCGGCACCGTCATCTCGACCACCCTCCGCAAGGACCCGGTTAAGACCCGCAAGGACGCGCTCATCGAAATCTATCGCAAGCTTCGGCCCGGCGATCCGCCCACCCTCGACACCGCCACGCAGCTTTTCGACGGCATGTTCTTCGATGCCCGCAAGTACGATTTCTCGCGCGTCGGCCGCATGAAGTTCTCGATCAAGATCCACGATGCACCCGAATCGCCGGTCCGCACACGCGCCGACGGCACACGCTACGATCCGCGCATCCTCCATCCCGAGGACTTCCACAACACCATCCGCTACCTGCTCAAACTGCGCAAGGGCATCGGCGTAGTCGATGACATCGATCACCTCGGCAATCGCCGCGTGCGTGCCGTCGGCGAGCTGCTCGAAAACCAGTTCCGCATCGGTCTCGTGCGCATGGAGCGCGCCATTAAAGAGAAGATGTCGGTCTACCAGGAAATGTCGACCGCCATGCCGCACGACCTGGTGAACGCCAAGCCCGTGATGGCCGCCATCCGCGAATTCTTCGGATCGAGCCAGCTTTCGCAGTTCATGGATCAGACCAATCCGCTCTCCGAGATCACGCATAAACGGCGTCTCTCGGCCCTTGGACCGGGCGGGCTTTCCCGCGAGCGCGCCGGCTTCGAAGTGCGCGACGTCCACCCCACGCACTACGGCCGCATCTGCCCCATCGAAACGCCTGAGGGTCCCAACATCGGTCTCATTTCGTCGCTCTCCTGCTTCGCCCGCATCAACGACTACGGCTTTATCGAAAGCCCGTACAAGCGTGTGGTCGATGGCGTGGTGATCGATGAAATCAAGATCCTCAATCCCGGCGACACTCCGTTCAAAGTGGGCGACATTCTGCGCCGCGAGGAGATCGAGAAAGCCAACGCCGATCTGGCGCCGGGCCGCAAGCAGGCTGAAATCGAAGCCCACTGCGACTACCTTTCTGCCTGGGAAGAAGATAAATACACCATCGCGCAGGCCAACGTGGAGCTCGAAGAGAGCGGCCGCATCGCTCCCGACCTTGCCAACGCCCGCCAGGCCGGCAACTTCGTGCTGAAGAGCCGCGACGAAATCGAGTACATGGACGTCAGTCCGAAACAGCTCGTCTCGGTCGCCGCCAGCCTGATTCCGTTCCTTGAAAACGACGACGCCAACCGCGCGTTGATGGGATCGAACATGCAGCGCCAGGCCGTGCCGCTGCTGCGCGGCGATGCTCCCTACGTCGGTACCGGCATGGAGTATGTAACGGCGCGCGATTCGGGCGCGGTAGTGCTCTGCCGCCGCTCCGGCATCGTCGATTCGGTCGATTCCGAACGCATCATCGTGCGTGTCGACGGCACCGCTCATGAGGGTCAGATGTCGCGCGAAGTCGGCGCCGATATCTACCAGATGACCAAGTTCAAGCGGTCGAACCAGAACACCTGCATCAACCAGAAGCCGATCGTGCATCAGGGTCAGCGCGTGGTCAAAACCCAGGTTCTGGCCGACGGACCCTGCACCGATATGGGTGAGTTGGCGCTTGGGCGTAACGTCCTCGTCGCGTTCATGCCGTGGCGCGGTTATAACTTCGAAGACGCCATCCTGGTCAGCGAAAAGCTGGTCAAGGAAGACTACTACACCTCGATCCACATTGAAGAATTCGAGATCGAGGCGCGCGACACGAAACTGGGGCCGGAAGAAATCACCCGCGACATCCCGAATATTGCCGATTCGTTCCTGCGCAATCTCGACGAATCGGGCGTCATCCGCATCGGCGCCACCGTGAAGCCCGGCGATATCCTCGTCGGCAAAGTGACTCCCAAGGGCGAAACCCAGTTGACTCCCGAAGAGAAACTGCTGCGCGCCATCTTCGGCGAAAAGGCCGGCGACGTGAAAGACGCTTCTCTCTACTGCCCCCCCGGTATCGAGGGCACGGTGGTCGATTGCAAAATCTTCTCCCGCAAAGGACAGGACAAGGATGAGCGTTCGCGCCGCATCGAAGAATCCCAGATCGCGCGTCTGCAGCGCAACCTGGCCGACGAGATCCGCATCCTCACCGACGAGCGCGCCAAGCGCCTTTCGAATCTCCTCGAAGGCAAGGAAGTGCAGGTCGATCTGCACGACGAGAAGACCAACAAGCGCCTCGTTGCCAAAGGCGCAATACTCGATCGCGAGACCATCGAAAAGATGCGCTCGCGCGACCTGAAGCGCGTTCGTCTCAACAATCGCGATCCGCGCGTCAACGAGCAGATCGACGAAATCGAAGAGATGACTTCGCGTCAGATCGCCGTTCTGGAAAAGATAACAGATGAGAAGATCGCCAAACTCCGCAAGGGCGATGAACTGCCCCCGGGCGTAATCAAGCTCGTCAAGGTTTACATCGCCATGAAGCGCAAGCTTTCAGTCGGCGACAAGATGGCCGGACGCCATGGTAACAAGGGTGTGATTGCCCGCATTCTGCCCGAGGAAGACATGCCGTATCTTCCCGATGGAACGCCGGTCGAAATCGTCCTCAACCCCCTCGGCGTTCCCAGCCGTATGAACGTCGGGCAGATTCTCGAAACCCACCTCGGGTGGGCCGCCAAAGCGCTGGGGGTGCAGTTCGCCACCCCTGTTTTCGATGGCGCGACCGAGAAAGAAATCAAGAAGCAGTTGACCAAAGCTGGCTTGCCCACTTCGGGTAAGACGCAGCTCTTCGACGGCATGACGGGCCAGGCGTTCGAACAGCCGGTGACGGTGGGCTACATCTATATGCTGAAGCTCTCGCACCTGGTGGACGACAAGATTCACGCGCGTTCCATCGGTCCCTATTCGCTCATCACTCAGCAGCCGCTGGGCGGCAAGGCGCAGTTCGGTGGACAGCGCTTTGGCGAAATGGAAGTCTGGGCGCTCGAAGCGTACGGCGCCGCTTACATCCTCCAGGAATTGCTGACCGCCAAGTCGGACGACGTGTACGGCCGCGCCAAGATCTACGAAGCCATCGTCAAAGGCGAGGCGGCGATAGAGCCCGGAGTGCCCGAATCGTTCAACGTGCTGATTCGCGAATTGCAGTCGCTTTGTCTGGACGTGGAATTAATGAAGAAGTTCCGCGAAGCGCCGGAAGACACGGCGCTGGCAGCGGACTAATGTGGGACAGGCGCTTCCGCCTGTCCATTCTGTGGTGTTTTGCTTATTTGTTTTTTTTGATTTTTCTTAGGAGAAAAAATGCGATCCTCTCCGTACGACCGAGCGAATTTAATCGCCGACTTCGACTCTATCCGAATCTCTCTGGCTTCTCCGGAAAAGATCCGAAGCTGGAGCCATGGTGAAGTCACTAAGCCGGAAACAATCAATTACCGCACGTTCAAACCGGAACGCGACGGCCTCTTCTGCGCGCGGATCTTCGGACCCGTAACAGACTGGGAATGTCTCTGCGGCAAGTACAAGCGGATGAAGCACCGCGGCGTAATCTGCGACAAGTGCGGCGTTGAAGTGACGCTGGCCCGCGTCCGTCGCGAGCGCCTGGGCCACATCGAGCTCGCCAGCCCCTGTTCGCATGTCTGGTTCTTCAAGGGCCTGCCTTCGCGCATCGGTCATCTGCTCGATATCACCCTGCGTGAGCTCGAGCGCGTACTCTATTTCGAAGCCTACGTAATTGTCGATCCGGGCGAAGTAGCGGAACTGCAGCAGGGAGAAGTCATCTCCGACGAGCGCAAGCGCCAACTCGAACAGGATCCCGTTACCGCCGGTAAGTTCGTCGCCATGATGGGCGCCGAAGGTATCAAGGAGCTGTTGAAGAAGGTCGATGTCGAATTCCTCAGCGAAGACATTCGCGAAAAGATGAAGACCGAGACTTCCCAGCAGAAGAAGCTGAAGTTCGCCAAGCGCCTGCGCGTAGTCGAAAGCTTCCGCAAGTCCGGCAACAAGCCGGAGTGGATGATTCTCGACGTGCTTCCGGTCATCCCGCCGGAACTGCGCCCCCTCGTCCCGCTCGATGGCGGCCGCTTCGCCACCTCCGATCTCAACGATCTTTATCGCCGCGTCATCAACCGCAACAACCGGCTCAAGAAGCTGATGGAACTGCATGCGCCGGACGTCATCGTCCGCAATGAAAAGCGCATGCTGCAGGAAGCCGTCGACGCTCTCTTCGACAACGGCCGCCGCGGCCGCGTGCTGCGTGGCGCCAACAATCGCCCGCTCAAGTCGCTCTCCGACACCCTCAAAGGCAAGCAGGGCCGCTTCCGTCAGAACCTGCTCGGCAAGCGCGTCGATTACTCCGGCCGCTCCGTCATCGTGGTCGGTCCCGAACTGAAGCTCCACCAGTGCGGTCTGCCGAAGAAGATGGCGCTCGAGCTCTTCAAGCCCTTCATCTATCACCGCCTCGAACAGCGCGGCCATTGCACCACTATCAAGCAGGCTAAGGAGCTCGTCGAGCAGCAGGATCCCGTGGTTTGGGACATCCTTGAAGAGGTCATCAAAGACCATCCCATACTGCTCAACCGCGCACCTACGCTGCACCGCCTCGGCATCCAGGCTTTCGAGCCGGTTCTTGTCGAAGGCAAAGCGCTCAAGATTCACCCGCTCGTCTGCACCGCCTTCAATGCGGATTTCGATGGCGACCAGATGGCCGTCCACATTCCGCTCTCGCCCGAAGCGCAGATTGAAGCCGCCACGCTCATGCTGGCCGCCAATAACATCCTGTCGCCGGCGCATGGCGGACCCATCGCCGTTCCCACCCAGGACATGGTGCTCGGCTGCTATTACCTGACCAAGATGCGTCCCGGCGCCAAGGGAGAAGGCCGCACTTTCGCCTCCACCGACGACGTTCTGATCGCGCTCGAAATGGGCGAAGTCGAAACCCTGACGCCCATCAAACTGCGCTACACCGGCAAAGTCATCGACCTCACCAAGGCGTTCGATGGGCAGAACATCATGCACACCGAGCCGATCGAATTCGTGAAGCAGTACATGGATACGACCGTCGGCCGCGTGATCTTCAACGACAACCTGCCTGAAGACATGCCGTTTATCAACGGCCTGCTCAAGAAGAAGGGCCTCGCCCAGCTGGTTCATTATTGCTATCTGAAACTGGGCCTGCAGATCACCGTCCACATGCTCGATGAAGTGAAAGCGCTCGGCTTCCTCTATGCCACCCGCGCCGGCATCTCCATCGGCGTCGACGACATGGTCGTCCCCGGCGAGAAGGCCGAACTGGTAGCCAACGCCGAGAAGGAAGTGGTCGCGGTCGAAGGCCAGTATCAGGACGGCGCCATCACCCACGGCGAGCGCTACAACAAGATCATCGAAATCTGGTCCCGCGT
>JBEKAQ010000126.1:0-12532 GCA_050015835.1 Bryobacteraceae bacterium
CCGAACAGTCACCTCGGGCAGCAACATGCGCGAGTGCGGGCGCTGCTCAAAATGCCTGCGGACTTCGTGCTGCATTCGTTACGGCATACGTTCGGAACGCGGCTCGGGGAGTCCGGGGCGGACGCGTTCACTATAATGCGACTGATGGGGCATTCGACGGTGACCGTTTCTCAAAGGTATGTACATCCGTCGCCGGAAGCGCTCGAACTGGCGTATGAGCGCATGACGGCGATGAACTTGCGCCGACTCCCCACAAATTCCCCCACAGTGACCGGGGGCGATGTAGCCGTAGCTTAGTAAGCTTTTTGTTTTCAACGTGCCCGGGTGGCGAAATCGGCAGACGCAACGGACTTAAAATCCGTTTTTCCGCAAGGAGAGTGCGGGTTCAATTCCCGCCCCGGGCACCAATATTATCAACGTTACCGGCATTTTTGAGACTCGCTTTCGTTCCTTATCGGCAGAATCTTGTGTGCGTATAGTGTGCGAGCTTTTTGAGTCCTGCTCGCTTTCGTACCTTTGGTTCAGGTAAGAGTCGAGTTTCCCCGCCGCCTCACGCAGGTCTGACTCACCGACGATGTTGTACCGGTCAAAAACCGATCGAGTCTTGTGGCCACTGATCGCCATCGCCACTCTCTCTCACACCCGGGCGCGGATCAGATTCCGGACTCCGGTTCAGATCGCGCAAGCGTTCAGCGTCCACCCGACTCTGGTGGCTGGCTGGAAGAAGCAGGCGCTGGAGCAGTTGCCGGGGATCTTTTCCAGCGGCCACGTCAAGGAGCAATCCGATGTCGAGAAGGACGAGTTGTTCCAGCAGATCGGACGGTTGAAGGTGGAGCTGGACTTTCTCAAAAAAAGAGCTGGCCTGCTCAACTGAGGACAAACGCCGATGGATCGATCCCGAGCATCCCGTCCTGAGCGTCCGGCAGCAGTGCAGCCTGCCGACCCTCCCCAGTTCCACCTACTACTATCAACTGCGCCCGGAATCACAGCATCAAAAAACCGGATCAGCAGGAGCGGGCGACGCCGGGTTTTCCTGCAACCATTGGGCTGCGGCTCCTTTGATGGCACTGCGGACCTGATCGTTTAAGCTGATTGAGTCGATAGAAATGCCCGGCAACCTAAACAGCGGCTTCAATTCCTCAACCATCCCGCTGCTCTTCTGGTAAATCCCGTATACCTGACGGTAAGTTAGCAGAAGGTCGCAGTCGTCGTTCGCGATCGCCAGCAGAAGAGTCCGCGCTTCCTCAAGAGCCGCCAGGCGGCGCTGCATAGATCGTCGTCTGGGGTGCTTCATATCTCCAGCGCGCGGCGCTCTCGGCATCCCCTTAAAGTAGCCTCACGCCGAGTAAGCGAGAACTGTGGTCGGTGTCCACCGACAAATGCCGCCCACAGCCACAGAAACCGGTCCGAAGACGAAGCTTCCGCAAACTGCCGCTCGCGGCTCAGTTCAACGTCCTTTATGTCCGGCGGCATCCACAACTTACCGAAAAATCAGAGCGCTTGCACCGATTGCGCAAGCCGCCCTATTGTTCATATTGTCAGGAACCTCCAGCTCCTTCGCCGCGCCTGCTATCGTGAAAATGCAAAGTTCGGTGCCCCTCGTTATGACCGTCCCCGTACACGCCGGCACAGCGCAAGGCTATCGACGCGGAGCTTGCCGATGCCGAAAAAGGACCCTTCTACGGTCCCTTCAAAACGATGGATGAGATGGTCGAGCACCTGCAGGGCAGCTAAAGCAGCTAAAGAACCGGCGGAGCGCGAAGAGAGACAATTCGTTGCGATGAAGGCTCTGTACGCGCGTGAACGACGACTGGCGTTTTTATTTCAAGATCGTCGACGACACATACCCTCAAATTGATTCGGCATCCGAAGTAGCCCGGGCGACCGGAAATCTACACACTTGATTTACCAGACCTTACAGGCCTTATCCCGCACCATGGGCTGGCCGATTCTGCAGGAGAACGCGCTCTGAAATTCCGGCATGTTCGAGACCACGCCATTGATGCGGTACTCGGGCGGCGAATGCGGATCGGTTACGGCGCTTACGCGAAGACTCTCCGGACGCTCGCTGCCGCACGCCCATTGCGCCATGCCGATGAAGAAACGCTGCTCGGGCGTGAAACCGTCGATGGGCTGAAGGACCTTGCCTTTGTTGGCTGCCTTCCATGCGATGTACGCCAGCGTGGTTCCACCGAGATCGGCTATGTCTTCGCCATTAGTCAGTTTGCCGTTAATTTTAATGTCGTCGACGACTTTAAACTGAGAGTATTCGTCCGAAACGCAATCGGCGCGCTGCTGGAATTCGGCGGCGTCGGCTTTGGTCCACCAGTCGTGCAGATTGCCTTTGGCGTCGTACTGGCGGCCTTCGTCGTCAAACCCGTGGGTCAGTTCGTGGCCGATGGTGGCGCCGGTGTCGCCGTAGTTGGGCGCGTCGTCCATCTTCGGATCGAAGAGCGGCGGCTGCAGAACGCCGGCGGGGAAATTGATGTCGTTCATCTGCCAGTTGTAGTAAGCATCCACGGTGGGCGGCGAGAGCAGCCACTCGGTGCGATCCACGGGCTTGCCGATCTTATTCAGTTCGCGGTGGGATTCGAAGGCCGTGGCGCGTTCCACGTTCCCCAGGAAATCGCCGCGTCGAATGACGACGGAGCTGTAATCCCGCCATTTATCCGGATAGCCGATTTTATTGACGACCGCATGAAGCTTGACCAGCGCCTGTTGTCTGGTGGCCGGGCTCATCCAGGGCAAGCCTTCGATCTCGCTTTGCATGGCGGCTTCCACCTCTTTCGTCATCGAGAGCGTGCGGGCTTTGGTCTCCGGCGTGAAGGTTTTTTCCACGAAAACCTGGCCGAGCGCCTCGCCGAGATTATGATCCACCAGTTGCACGCAGCGCTTCCAGCGCGGAGGCATGGTGGTGACGCCGCGCAGATATTTGCTCGAGAAATTGAACTCGGCATCCACGAATGCGGAGGAAAGAAAGCGCGCTTTGGCACGTACGAGGTGCCAGCGCAGATAAGCTTTCAGGTCGTCGAGAGAATTGGTCTTCAACTGCGTTTCGAGCTCTTTGTAGAACGCGGGCTGGGCGACATTGACCGCCTTAAACGCGGGCGCCTGCAGAGCGGCGAGATATCGGTCCCAGCGGAATGATGGGGTGAGCGCCTGCAACTCGGCGGGCGTCATTTTGTGAAAAAGACTGTAGGGATCGCGTTGCTGGACGCGCGTGAGTGAAGCCTTGGCGAGCGCCGTCTCCATGCGCATTACCGCTTTGGCTCCGGCCGCCGCGGACTCCGGCGAATCGCCGAGCAGCCGAAGCATTTCCGCGATATGGGCGATGTATTTCTGGCGGATTTCCTCCGACTTCGCATCGGTCTTCGTGTAGTAATCGCGGTCCGGCAGGCCCAGGCCGCCGGCGTCCGCATAAGCGATTACGGATGAGGAATCGGCGAAATCCTGATTGGAGCCGAAATCGAAAAGCATGCTGCTCGCATAGAGCGTGAGGTGTTGTTGAGCGAGAAACGCGGGCAGATCATTGAGAGATTTGAGTGCCGCGATCTGGCGCAGCGTAGCGTCGAGAGGAGCGGCGCCAGCTTTCTCCACGGCCGGTTCATTCATGCACGCGCCGAAGAAATCGCCGATCTTCTGCTGATTGGGCGTACGCGCAGCGCCGCCCTGCCCGGCCTCGAGCAACAAGCCCCAGAGGAAGAGTTCGTTTTCGTAAGTCAGCTTGCTGTAGACGTCCCAGCGCGGCTGGTCGGGTGGAATCGGATTGTCTTTGATCCACGTTCCACAAGCGTACTGGTAGAAATTGTCGCAGGGCTGGACGGAACGGTCCATGGCATGGAGATCGAGGCTGGGCGTGTAGGGGAGCGAGGTGAGCGGTTGCTGCGCGAAGAGGCTGGGCACGGCGAGAAGAAAAGTGAGTGGAGGAAGACGCATGATTGTTCTTAGTGTAGTAGTGTCTGGCGGGTCCGTTTGACGCGACGCCCGCGTTGCGGCGGCCAAACTCAAGCCGGGTGACGAGGTGGAGATTCGCGTCGCGGGCGACCGGGAGTTTGAAGTCGCGCCCGGCATGACGAAGAAAAAGGCCCTGCGGCAGATTCGGGATCTGCAGATTCACTTCCCGGCCGATTTCAAATTCGACCGGGATGAAGCCAATGCGGGATGAAGCCAATGAAGGATATCGAGCCGGTATGGCTACGGCATCCACGCTGCGCTCCTGATCGCGGCCGCGCTCGAGGCGGGAGGCGGCACGCTTTATTCGGAAGATATGCAGGACGGCCAGAGGATCGATGGCCCTGACCATTCGCAACCCGTTCCGGCGATAGCCGGCGGGCGTCAGCGCCAGAGGGCGATGCGGCGTCGAAATCCCCGGGCGCGCGTGAGAACCTCGCCCGGGCCGCCCACCTCCAAAGCCTCCAGCATTTTACGCGCGATCGGCCGGCGCGCCCGCTCGTCCGGATCCTGCACGGCCCGCACCAGCAGCGCTTCCATGGCGGTCGAGGGTTCGCCTTCCATGGCCAGCAGTTCCGCCACCAGCGCGCCCTCCATCTCCCGCTCCCGAGCGAAGCGTCCGAAAGCGTTCTGCGAATCGGGCCCGCGGAATTCCCCGTCATCAAACGCAATGCAATCGAGCGCCGCCTGAATCTTCACCATTTTGCGCAAAGCATCGAGGTTCATGCGGCCGCGCGTAGTGGGCGAAACGTCGCCCCGGACCACCAGCGCCGTGTAGGCAGGTTCGGCGCAGACGAAACGCTTAACGCCGGGCAGGAAATCGGCCTTGCGCGGATTGCGCAGCGTGTCCGCGTAGTGCACCACCGAATATTGTTTGGCGCGCGCGCCCAGCATGTCGAAACGCACGCCCATCAGGGTAATGGTGCGCGTGGAATTATTCTCGACGATCACCGAATAGGGCAGCGCCGGCTTCAACAACTCCCGCGGCGCGCGCCCCAGAATGGCCAGCAGCGCGTCCGTGAACGCGGGCGAATCCGGTCCATGGACCGCAACCTCGGCGACGCTCGACGGCAGCACCTTCATGGCGTCTTATGATTGTAGACGAACATGACAGAAGTGACGGAGGATAAAGAGTTTTCGCGTAAGCTCACGGCTCACGTGAAAGCCGCCGGTTGAGCGTCCAAGCTGAGTCCAAAGTTATTGGACCGGGTGCTGAGCGCGATGCCGCGAATCGCTAATCCGAATGTCCTGGTCGGCTTCGACACCGCCGACGACGCCGGAGTGTACCTTATTAACGCCGGCTTGGCGCTGGTGCAGACGGTAGATTTCTTCACGCCCATTGTCGACGATCCCTTCACCTTCGGCGCCATTGCCGCGGCCAATGCGCTGAGCGACGTTTACGCCATGGGAGGAACGCCGATCTCCGCACTCTCGATCGTCGCTTTCCCGGCCGACGGCGATATGGAAGTGCTCGGGGAAATCATGCGCGGCGGGATCGAGAAAATGCGCGAAGCCGAGTGCGCTCTGCTCGGCGGTCACAGCGTCGCCGATCCCGAAATCAAATTCGGCTATGCGGTCACGGGCACGATTCATCCGGAGCGGATCAAAACCAACGGCGGCGCGCGGCCCGGCGATGCGCTGGTGTTTACCAAGGCGCTCGGCACCGGCGTGATTGGAACCGCTCTGAAGCGCGGCATCGCGAGTCCGCAAAGCGTGGCGGCCGCTACCCATTCCATGCTCGCGCTCAATCGCGAATCCTGTGCGGCGATGCTGCGCTTCGACGTGCATGGCTGCACCGACGTGACCGGCTTCGGCATGATCGGGCACGCGCGCGAGATGGCGCTCGCAAGCAACGTGACGCTCGAAATCGAAACCGCGAAAGTGCCCCTGCTCGACGGCGCGCTCGATGCGGTGCGGGCCGGCGCCATCCCCGGCGGACTTAAAAACAACCGCGAGTTCGCATCCTGCGCGGTGGAAGCGGATGTCGCCATCGATCCCGCGCTCGTCGATCTTCTGTACGACCCGCAGACCTCCGGCGGCTTGTTGATTGCACTGCCGGATAGCGACGCGGCGGCTCTCGAATGCATCCTGCCGCAGGCCCACCGCATGGGACAAGTAGTGGCGCGCGACAATAATAAGGCAATATGTTTGAAATGAGACAAGACCCGGTCATCGTAGCCCTCGACTTCGACTCGCCCCGCCAGGCCGACGCCCTGGTCGCCGCACTGGGAGATTCCGCCCACTTCTACAAGGTCGGCATGGAGTTGTTTGCCGCCGCCGGCATGGATTATGTACGCTGCCTCACCGATCGCGGCAAGCGCGTCTTTCTGGATATGAAGTATTACGATATCGGCGAAACCGTGCGGCGCGCGGTGGCGCTGGTGGCGCGTTCCGGCGCATCGTTTCTTACCGTGCACGCGGTGGGGCAGGTAATGCGCGCCGCCCTCGAGGGCCGCGGAGATTCGGGTCTCAAACTGCTCGCGGTGACGGTGCTGACCAGCTTCGACCAGATCGATGTGGAGGAACTGGGCTACCAGTGCCCGATCGGCGAGCTCGTCGGCAAACGTGTCGGTCAGGCCATGGCAGCCGGGATGGATGGCGTCGTGGGGTCGCCCCTTGAAGCCCGCGCGATCCGGCGCGCGGCTGGCCCGGATGCCATCCTGGTCACGCCCGGCGTGCGCTCGCGCGGCGCGGCTAAAGGCGATCAGAAGCGCGTGGCAACACCTGCGGAGGCCGTTCGCGACGGCGCGGATTACATAGTAATCGGACGGCAGGTGACGCGCGCCGCCGACCCGGCAGCCGCTCTCGAGTCCATCCACGACGAACTCCGGGAAGCGTGGAACTCGTAGACCACTTCCTGGCGAACTACGGCTACTTCGCCATCTTCTTCCTGCTTATGCTCGGCATCGTCGGGCCGCTCATCCCCGACGATACGATTCTGGTTCTCTCGGGCCTCGCGGTGCATCGCGGCGAACTGCAACTGGGCACCACCATCGCCGTGGCGTATGCGGGCAGCCTTTGCGGCATCACTCTGAGTTACACGCTCGGGCGCACCGGCGCCATCTACGTGCTCGAACGATTTCCGCCGGTGGAGCGCTGGGTGAACCGGCATCTTCCCCAGGTTCAGAGATGGTTCGAACGTTACGGGAAGTGGACTTTGTTCTTTGGGTATTTCATCGCGGGGATACGCCACTTCACCGCGCTGGCCGCCGGCATGAGCGGCGTGCGGCTGAAAACGTTCGTGCTCTATGCCTGGCCAGGCGGGCTCGCGTGGGTGGTCTCATTCGTGTCGATCGGTTACTTCCTCGGCGCCGAGTGGGAGCAGATTCGGCAGCGCTTCCATCGCGGCGGCATGGTTGTTCTCGGTGTCGTGGCCGCCGTCGGGATCGTCGCGTGGTGGCTGCGGCGCCGCAACGCTCGGCTTTAACCTGGCTTCTTGCCGTCGATCTGGATCAGGCCCTCCGGCTGCTCGTCCACAATTTCATAGTCCGGTTCGAGGATCGCGTAGATCATATCGAGCTTGTCCTGCAGGGCGCTGTTCTGTTCCTCCAACTGGCGGATCCGATCCAGCAATTCTTTCTCTCTGTTGGCCATTACTCTATTCTCATATCATTGCGCCGCTTTGGATTTATCTTCAACTCGCGGGCGGGCCGGGGAGGCAAAACCGCCCTGGTTCGTTCGGCCATGGCTGCCGTGCGCGCGCGCGGCGATGAAGCGCGTGAATACGAATGCCCGAGCAGTCCCGCCGGACCGGTGGCTCACGCCACCAGGGACGGGTGCACGGTTATTGTCGCGTGCGGCGGCGACGGTACGGTGAGCGGTGTAGCCGCCGCCCTGCGGGACTCGCACCTGCCGCTGGGCGTTTTTCCGCTCGGTACCCTCAATCACTTTGCGCGGGATCTGGGCATCCACAGCCTTGCCGAGGCCGAGCGCGTGCTCTGCCACGGGCGCGTGCGCGAAATCGACGGCGGCATGGTAAATGGCCGGATCTTCATCAACAACTCCGGGATAGGAATCTATCCGGAGATCGTGCAGGAGCGCGAGAAAGTGCGTCAGGCGGGAATTCCGAAATGGCCTGCGTTCCTGTTCGCCTGCATTTGGGCGCTGATCAAGCTGCCGTTTCTGCGTCTGCATATCGAAGCGGACGGCGTACATCTGGCGCGCATCACGCCGTTTCTGTTTGTGGGAAATAACGTTTATGAGACGTGTGGCCGGTCGATCGGTACACGGGCGCGCCTCGATGCGGGAATTCTCGGCGTGTGCACGGCGCGCCATCACGGCCCCACGGGGCTGATCCGCATTGCCATTCGCGCGCTCGTGGGCACCGTCCGGGAGGATCGCGATTTCACGCTGCTGGCGGCGCGGAAGATTACCGTCCGGACGCGCCGCCACGCCGAACTTGACGTTTCCCTCGACGGCGAGTTGTGCCGCCTCAAGCCGCCGCTCCATTATTCCGTTTTGCCGCGCGCGGTGCGCGTGCTGGCGCCATGAAGAGGACCATCGCGCATCTCTCCGATCTGCACTTCGGCCGCATCGATACTTCGACGCTCGATCCGCTGGTGCGCGCCATCGAGGATCTGCGGCCGGATCTTATCGCCGTGTCGGGAGATCTGACGCAGCGCGCGCGGCGCCGCGAGTTTGCCGACGCCCGTACGTTTCTCGATCGCCTGGGCGGTCCGCTGATCGTGGTGCCTGGCAATCACGATGTCCCGCTGCATAATCCCTGGATGCGATTCGTTTCCAAATGGGACAGGTTCCGCGAGCATATTCACGGCGATCTCGGTCCATCTTACGCGGACGAAGCCATGGTGGTGGTGGGGATCAACACGGCGCGCGCTCTCGCATGGAAGGGCGGACGCATCAACGCCGAACAGATCGAGAGCGTGCGCCGGGCTTTCGCGGCAGCCGCGCCCGGAGCGCTGCGCGTGCTGGTGGCGCACCATCCGCTGGATATTCCGGAGGATTGGGCGGGTTCGAACCAGGCGATGCGCGCGCGGCGAGCCCTTGAACGCTGGGCGGAGTGCGGCGTGGATCTGATTCTGGCGGGACATGCGCACCGGGCGTTCGCCGGTGGCGATGCGGCCGCGTTGCACATCGGCAATCACAACGCCGTGATCGTGCAGGCCGGTACCGCGACATCCACGCGCGGACGCGGGGAACCGAATTCGTTTAATGCCATTCACGTGAGCGCGCATCAGATCCGCGTGACGAGGTTGACGTGGCGGCATGAGGAGCGTCGATTTGCGGCGACGCACGAAGATCGCTTCGAGCGTTAGTCAATCGTCGTCGGATTACCAGGAGTTCTCGTCGAGCCAGCCCGTCACGAGAGTGCGGTAGTCGACGAAGTTGATCTCATAGAGTGCAAGGTTAGCCGCCCGTGCAAGCGCCGGCAGATCGAGCCGGAACTCAACGTACCGTTGCTGCATTCTCTCAGGACCCGGGATGCTGCGGCCGGGCCGGTTAGTGCGCAACCAATCGCGCACGGCGGCGATCGCCTCACCCACGTCGTTTTGGTGTGCGCGAATGTCCTGGCCGGCAATGTCAGAGCAGAGAATCTGATATCGAAACGGCTCCCGGTCCAGTATGAGGCATGATTTTCGGGCATGCCGGGCGCCACCATACCTCTTGGCGCCGAGAAAGATGCCCAATTCGAGAGGCATATTGAAGCGTGGCAGCCGGTATTTGGCGTCGAGGCTCGTGCGGGAGAGATCGTGAATGCCAAACCGGCATTTGCCGATAATCGCGTAGAGCTTGTCGAGCCTTACCTGACTTCCGTCGTCCTGCTCGCGAGCGCTGCGGGCCAGGAATCCGCAATCATGAACGGCGAAGACCAGTGCGTCGAAGAGCTTCTTATATCGGCGATCGAATGGAACGTTGATGAAAACAGCGTCCGGAGAGTCCGGCATCGGTGTCAGTAGGAAGCTCAGGGCCGCTCGGGGGCCGTTACTTCCGCGGCGCTTTCTTCGCGGTGGACTTCTTCAAGGTACTCTTCTTCACTCGCGACGGACCGGCGCCGAAGTGACCGAGGTAGCGTTCAATCACCGACGCGCTCACAGAGCGCCCATTCGTTGAACCCTGGGTCCTCTTCGGCGCAATGCTTCCGGCCTTGGCCACCTTGACGGCCCTGGCCGCGTTGCGCGCCTGACGCCGGCTGATGGAGCCGATTTCCGCGGAGCCGACTATTGGTCTCTGAGTCATTCCGGCCGTTTCCTCGTGCCTGGCCCACCGCGGCGCGCTCGATACCGACATGCCCAATTTAACACGCCGGTGGAACCTGCGCGCAGGCGGGAGTTTGACGAGTCATCCACCGGAGCAACTCCTCTTTAAGGCTCGATGTGCGCCGCTATTATTTTTGACGCGACAATCGAGCCCGGCGGCAGTAATTCCACGGCCCCGATGGCCTCCGAAACCTCCACGAATCTCCCTTTGTGAAGCATTCGCAGCGTTTTCTTGAAGTGTGCCAGATTCTTGACCTCCGTCCACTCCTTAAGCTGGGTGACCTCGACCCGCCCCGGGCACGACGCCAGCAGCACGAGGATCTGATCGCGCAGCGAAAGGCTCGGATTCAGCACCCGCCTTACGCCCTCAGATTCCCAGACCAGCGGTACGCGCCTCTCGCTTAGAGAGTTCACCACGGCTTGGGCTTCTTGCACGGACACAGAGTGAAGCACTCTCGCCAGTTCTGCCATTACCCAGCTTGCGATGGACAGAACCGCGATCGAGTCCATGAAGCTGGGGTCAACGTCGCCTCCGACGTGGCCCACATTGCGATTATTTCGGATCTCGTAGAGCGGCGGCAGCAGGCGTGGAATCAAAATCTGGAAGCTTCTTGGAACCGTGGAGATCGACTCCAGCTTCCTGCATGCCCCAACAAAGTTCTTCGGCTTGGTCGGCTTGGCGCGGTACTGCCTTGATGCGTAACCTTCCAGGATAGTGTAAACGACCTCGCAGAACTTACCCCCGCTAAGCTCCGCCGGCGTCCAACGTTGCTCTGTAAAATTCCGGAGGATGCTGTTGTATTCGTCGAGGAGAGGCCCTCTTAGGCCCCCGGGGAGCGACGAAAATGCATTGGCGGCGTGGGGCCTCTATTCCGTGGTCTTGCCGAGTGACGCGAAACCCTCTTCGGTGACATAGAATTGCCTGCCCTCCTTCTCACAGAAGCCCTTTTTGACGTTTTGGTTGAGACAGTCCGAGGGATTTCCCGATTTTCCTTGGTGATTTTGCGAAAGCGCCTTAGTAACGTCGCCGGTAGTTATGCGCTTCTCGCCTTTCGACATCAGCCAACAAGCAGTTCCAAGAAATTTCTTGACTTGGTTCGTTGTGGCACTACCGGACTTCAAGTAAGCGCTGAGAATTGTCTTCGCTTTTTGTTGTCGGGACGGCGGAAGGCCGCCATTTTCATATTCAGCCGCGTCCTCGCTTTCAGTGCCTTTCGCGTGCTCCAGAAGCTTGTCCAGTTGCTTTTCCAGCCAAGCCGCCTCGGCTTCGCCGGTGAACTGGACGTTTCCGAGCTTAAGCTCAATCTTCGCTTGTGCCAATTCGCACCTCCCTACCGCGACAGGAAAGGTGTCGGTCGATGTCCTTCAGTATACGCCAAACATTTTACTACGAAAATGTCTTCTTCCGGGAGGAGTGCCGTGCCCTCAAAGGGTTTGGGATTATTTCCCGCGCGATAACAGAATCTTCATCGCGAACGGGATTTCGTCCGGGTGGGTGGCGCACCAGGCTACGATGCGCTCGAATTTGTTCTCGTCTTCGGCGATGCCGGAAATCTCAATCAGTTCGGCTTCTATTTCGTCGGGTTCTCTCATGGTTTAGCGTACCTTTCCGGCAGCGCCCAGGCGAACAGCACGCCGCCGGCGCCGGTCAGAATGTATTGGCGGCCGTCGAGCAGGTAAGTGATGGGCGAGCTCTGCATACTTCCGCCCACACCCGCGTGCCAAAGGGTTTGCCCGTCGCTGGTCCGGAGCGCGAGAACGTTGCCTGTGGCGTCGCCGGTGAATGTGAGTCCGCTCCCGGTGGTCAGGACGCCCGCGCCGGAGCCGTTCGGCCCCAGCTCATGGCTCCAGCGAATGGCGCCGGTCTGGTAGTCGATGGCTTCGAGTACTCCCTTCCCCCAGACCCCGTAATCGGCGCCCGCCCAGCCGAACGTTCCATCGGCCGGTTTGGCGAAATAGATGCCGTAGCTGGGGTGCGCGTCCACGATGAACAGGCCCGTTTTCGGATCGAAGCTGGGCGAGCGATAGTTGGTGAGACCGCCCTCGTCGGGAGCGATCAGACGCCCGTCGGGAGCCGGTTCCTTATCCGGATTCGGAATCGGACGGCCCTGCTTGTCGATGCCCTTCGACCAGTTGACGGGACCGAAAGGAACGGTGAGCAAGCTCTCGCCCGTGGTGCGGTCGAGCACGAAAAAGTAGCCGTTGCGCGAGGTCTGCATCAGCATTTTGCGCGGTTTGTCGTGGAAGTCCGCATCCACCAGCACCGGCGTCTCGACGGCGTCCCAATCGTGCGTGTCGTGCGGAGAAGCCTGAAATGCCCAGGTGAGCTTGCCGGTATCCGGGTTGAGCGCCACAATGCTGCA
>JBEKAQ010000127.1:0-12507 GCA_050015835.1 Bryobacteraceae bacterium
CAAGGTGGAAGTGAATGCGCTCGCGCCAGGCGGTCTGCCCATTCGCAAGGCGCCGGATCCGGGCTCGAAGCCGAACACGTTCAAACTGGATTTTCCTATTAAACCCGGCGAGTCGCGCGTCGACATGCAGTGGTCCATACCGTTTGCGACGCCGGGCGAGTTTAAAGAAAAGATTCTGACGAACAGCCCGGAGACGAGGCTGGTAGCGCCGGTGGGCGTCACATTCAAAGGCGACGACCTGCAGAATCTCGGCCAGGAGCCTCGCACCAAAGCCACCATCTTCGGCGTGAAGCCGGGCGATATCGATATTCGCGTCGAGGGCACTGGAGCCTTGAACGACGCGAGCGCCTCGGGCGACGCGGCAAATGGCGACAGCGCCAATAGCGGCAGCCCGGCGTTGTCCATGGCTCTCCCCAAGCTTTATGGTCTGGCGAGCGGCAGCGCCGACGCGATCACCGAGATGCTCGCGGTCAAATGGGTTCTGCTCAGCGTGCTCGGCATGCTGGCGGCCGGTTTCGCGATTCTCTACCGCAAGGGGAACCCGCTGCAGACCGCCGAAGACCCTCAAGCGGTCACGAAAGCTTCAAAGAATGCACGCGGTCGCGGCTGATCGCATCTGGAAGTACTTCGGCGATTACCCCGCTCTGCGCGGCGTGGATCTGGAAGTCGCGAAGGGATCGTGTCTCGCTCTGCTGGGGCGCAACGGCGCCGGCAAGACCACCATGCTGCGCATTCTGGCGAATCTGTCGCGGCCCTCGAAGGGTGAGGTTCGCATCTTCGGCGACGCCTCGCGTGGTCATGAAGTGCGCCGCAAGCTCGGCTATCTCGGGCACGGGATCGGCGTCTATGACGATCTCTCGGCGTACGAAAATCTGTTGCTGTTCGGGCAGTTGCTGGGTGTTGCGAATCCCGCCGACGCAGCTATGGAAGCGCTGGAGCGGGTGGGTCTGGCGCGCGTGAAAGACGGCATGGCTCGGGAGTTTTCCCGGGGCATGCGGCAGCGGCTCGCGGTAGCTCGCGCCTTTCTGCATCATCCGGAAATCCTGTTACTCGACGAGCCATTCACTTCACTCGACGACAAGGCTATCGCCGTATTGCAGTCTCTGCTGGCGGATGCGCTGGCGGAGGGCTCGACCATCGTCATGTCGACGCATCAGATCCGCGAGGCGATGGAATTGGCGACGCATGTGGCGCTGCTCGAGCGAGGCAAGATCGTCCACGCAGGGCCGCAAACGCCGGAGATGCTGCTCGACCCGGGCTGGCTCTACCGGACCTACGGCGATAAGGGCGCGGCATCGTGAGACGTGGCCTGCTCGCCGCGCTCGCCATCGCGCGCAAAGACCTGCGCACCGAACTGCGCACCAAGGAATCCATCAACGCCAGCGCTTCGTTTGCCCTGGTCATCCTGGTCCTTTTCAGCTTTGCCTTCAATCTGGAGCGGGATGAGTTCTACGCCATCTCCGGCGGCCTGTTGTGGCTGGTCTTTTCTTTCGCGGGAGCCCTCATCGTAAATCGCAGCTTCTCGCGTGAACTGCCGAACGATTGCCTCGATGTGCTGGTCGCATCGCCCGTCCCCGGCTGGGCGGTCTTCTTCGGCAAAGCCATCGCGGCGTTCGTGCTGCTGGTGATTGTGGAGGCGATTTCGCTGCCCATCTTCAGCCTGTTTTACAACATCCGTCTGATGGATTCCTTCGGCCAGCTTGTCCTGATCGTGCTGCTCGCGACATGGGGCATTACCGTGGTGGGCACGGCGTTCAGCGCCGTCATCGTCAACGTCCGGCTGCGCGAACTGATGCTGCCGGTGCTGCTCTATCCGATCCTGATCCCGTTGCTGATCGCGGCCATGGGGTCGACCACGGCTTTGCTCAGCGGCGAAGCCATGACCGGCGACAATTCCGCCTATATGCGGCAACTGACCGCCTTCGATGCGATGTACACGGCGCTCGCGCTGTATATGATCGAGTTTATTCTGGTGTTTTAAAGGAGCCGCGAATATGCGTGAAAAAGCGATTTGGATTCTGGCCCTGCTGGGCGCGCTGGTCATGATCTTCAACCTGCATTCGGTATTCGTCAGACTGCCCGACGACGCGCTGCAGGGCGGCGTCTACCGGATCATCTTCGTGCACGTCCCGGCGGCGCTCAACGCCGATATTTTCTACACCATCGCGCTCGTCACAAGCGTGCTCTTCCTCGTAAAGAAGGACTTCATCTACGACTCGATTTCGGTTTCGTGCATTGAAGTCGCGACGATGCTGGTCCTGGTCAACCTGGTGACCGGGAGCATCTGGGGTAAGAGCCAATGGGGGATCTGGTGGGCGTGGGATCTTCGGATGACCACGCAGCTCATGTGCTTCCTGCTCTATCTCGGCTATCTCGTGGTGCGTCCGGCGATCGGCGAACCCACGCAGCGGGCGACGATGTCCGCCTTCATCTCGATCTTCGCGTACGTGGATATTCCGCTGGTCTTCATGGCGATCCGGCTGCCCAACGTACGCACGCAGCATCCGAGCGCCGTGCTCGAGACGGGTCAAATGGCGCCGGTCTATTGGAGTTCCTTCGGCATCGGGATCGTGGCGCTGCTCCTGATTTCATCGGCGCTGGTGCTGGTGCGGCTGCATCAGGAGACGAGCCAGCGCGAGATCGATTCGCTGCGCCGCGAACTGCACGCGATCTGAAAGGTATAGAATCAGGGGGTTCTCAAGCCATGGACAATACAAATCTCACGTACCTGTTCTACGGTTATTCGGCGGCATGGATCGTTATCACGGCTTTTGTGCTGCTGCTGGTAAGCCGCGGACGGAAGATCGACCGCGAACTCTCGCGTCTCAAGTCCCTCGTGGAGGACAAGGAGAAGGCTTAGCATGAATCGCCGTAATGTCCTGAAGTCGATTGCGGCCGCCGGATTTGCCGGCATCATGACGCCCCGCGAGCAGAGGGCTCAACAGGCGATCGAGAAGGCAGTGCGCGGTACGCCCGCGCCGAAGATCAAAGACATTCAGGTGATTGAGACCGCTCCCGGCGGCGTCCGTCTTACAGTCGTCAAGATACTCACCGATCAGGATGGGCTCTATGGTTACGGCTGCGGCACATTCACGCAGCGCGCCGATCTGGTAAAGCCGGCCGTCGAGCGCTATCTCAAACCGCTGCTGCTCAATCATCCGGTCGATAAGATCGAGGACACCTGGCAGCTCTGTTACGACAGTTCGTACTGGAAGAACGGGCCGGTACTCAATAACGCCATCAGCGGGGTCGATCAGGCTCTCTGGGATATCAAGGGCAGGCAAGCGAACATGCCGGTCTATGAATTGGTGGGCGGTAAGTGCCGGGAAGCCGCCGACGCCTACACGCACGCGTCGGGCGGCGAGATCCAGCAGTGCATCGATCAGGCGAAGATGTTTATCGCGCAGGGATTTCGTAACGTGCGCGTGCAGGTGAATACTCCCGGGTATGAGGGCTACGGGGCCGGCGGGGCCAATGCCGTTCCCATGGTAAAAGGCCTGCACGAGGGCTCGGTGTTCGAGCCGCTTCCTTACATCCGGCGCGCGCTGAAGCTATTCGAGGAATGCCGCACGCAGTTAGGCGAGGAAGTAAACCTGTTGCATGACGTGCATGAACGTGTGACGCCCAATCAGGCGGTTATGTTCGCCAAAGAGGCCGAGAAGTATCACCTGTTCTTCATGGAAGATGCGTTATCGCCGGAAGATATCGCATACTTCCGCCAGATCCGTCAGCAATGTTCGACACCTATGGCGATGGGCGAACTGTTCAACAGTCCCCATGAGTGGACGCCGCTGATCACGGAACGTCTGATCGATTACATCCGCGTGCATGTCTCGCAGGCGGGCGGTTTTACTCCCGCTCGTAAAATAGCGATCCTTGCCGAGCAATTCGGCGTCAAGACCGCGTGGCATGGACCGGGCGATGTTTCTCCCATCGGTCACATGGCCAACGTTACTCTCGACGTGGTGAGTTATAACTTCGGCATCCAGGAATACTCTGGATTCAATGATCGGACCCGCGAGGTATTCAGCGGCTGCCCAGTACTCGAGGACGGCTATCTCTGGCCGAGCACTAAGCCCGGCTGGGGTATTGAAGTCGATGAGAAAGCCGCCGTCAAGTACCCGTTCAGTGCGGATGGCCGCGGACCGCGAGGTACTTTAAACGGTGGCTGGGGCGAGCTACGCAAGCGCGACGGCCAGATTATCAAGCAGTAAGTGGTCGGTTACTCTCCGCCGCCGATGCTGTAACCCACGCCGATCGAATACTGGGGTACCCAGTTACTTCCGAACTGAAAGAAGTCATTCACCCAGTGAGCCTCCACCGCGGGCCGCACGAATATGTGATTTGTTACATAAAAGCGCGCGGCTACTTCCGCATGCATCTGGAAGTGCTCCGAACTCCCCACTCCCTCGGTTGCGGTTGAGCAGCCGGTGAATGAATTGCAGGCTGTCTGGTTGAGCGAATAACCCAAATGGACACCGCCCAGGCCGAGCCGTAGCTCCGGCGCGAACCGTTTCGTCTTCACCGGCTGATAGATACCATCGAAGTTATAAAAGAGTGGACGGTAGTTCAGGCCCGCATAGGCCCCCTGCGTATCCCTCCACGATATGTCGGCGCCGGCGCCGAACTGTTTCGTGGCCATGAAACTCGCCCCGAAATCGCTGAATAAGCCTCCCATTCTGGGTGTAGTAAACGGGCTTCCAGTCCCGAATGTATCGATCTGCGTGTTGCTCGAACTGTCCACTGTGGTGCCAACGCTGTAGTAGCCGTTGAACTGCTGTGCACTGGCGAACTGCATCCCGGCGGTAAGTACCATAAGGACAGGCGCAGCGATGCGTATGATTTTCAACATAGTATTCTCCTCTTTGTGTTTTGCGAGACAAGACCGCAAGTAAGTCGCATAGCGACTTGATTGCGCGGAGCACGAAATTCTCCGCTATCCATCAGACGAAATCAATTCCGAGGCGGTTTCAAAGGCGCGCCGGCGGATTGTGCGATCCATGGCAGTCCGCCAGGCGATATACTTTGAGACGCCATGTCCATCAACCTGACACGCCGCACCCTGTTTAAATCCACGCTGGGCGCAGCCGCGCTCGCACCGCTGGCCGCGCAGACCAAACGCGACTGGACCGGAAAGGATCCCATCGGCTATCCCGATCCCGACGTTCTCGTCCTCGATCCGAAGCGATTCAGGTACCGGGTCAACAATTCGGCCATGGAGCGCGTCTTCACCGGATGCCGGTGGGCCGAAGGTCCGGCCTGGGACGGCAACGCGCAATGCCTGGTCTGGAGCGATATCCCGAACAACCGTCAGCTCCGGCGGGTCGAGGAAGACGGCCACGTCAGCGTGTTTCGCGCGGCCTCGAATTACAGCAACGGCAACACCTACGACTACCAGGGCCGGCAGCTTAGCTGTGAGCACGACACGCGCCGCGTCGTCCGCTATGAGCCGGATGGGTCCGTCACCGTCATTGCCGATCAGTGGCAGGGCAAGCCTTTGAATGCCCCCAACGATATCGTCGTCCATCCCGACGGCGGCATCTGGTTTTCCGACCCCGGCTACGGCATCCTCTCTATCTACGAAGGGCACCCCGCCAAAATGGAAATTAAGGAAGCCGTCTATCGCGTCGACCCTCAGACCAGGAAAATGGAGATGGTCACCGACGAACTGCACAAGCCCAATGGCATCTGCTTTTCGCCGGATTATAAGAAGGTTTACATCTGCGACACCGGTTCCACCCACGAACCTGGCCTGCCCAACACCATCCGCGTTTACGATCTGAATGGAACGAAGCTGACCAACAGCCGGCTATTCATCGACACCACCATCAAGGGCAAAGGCACCGGCCTCGCGGACGGGATTCGCGCCGACGTGGATGGCAATATCTGGGCGGGGTGCGGCTGGGTGGGTCCGGGCTACGACGGCATCCACATCTTCGCGCCCAACGGAGATCGGATCGGCATGATCCTGCTGCCCGAGACCTGCGCTAACCTGTGTTTCGGCGGCAGACATCGCAATCGCCTGTTTATGGCGGCCAGCCAATCGGTTTACGCGCTCTACGTGGAGACGCGCGGCGCGCACATCTGCTGAGGTTCAGGCGTCTTGCGCGACGTTTTTGTGGCGCACACCGGCGACCATACCGCAGAACGCCACCACGGCGCCGGCCAGAGCCCAGGCTTTCAGCTGCCCGCGCTGGATCAGGCTCCCCGCGATCACGGGCGCGACGATCTGCGAAATCGACGTAAGCGACTGGGTCAATCCCAGCACTACGCCCTGCTCCCGCTTGCCGGCCGTGCGTGAGATCAGCGACGTGACCGCGGGACGCACGACGCCACTGCCCGCGCTCAGCGTTATATTAGCCAAGAGTTGAGGAACCGTATACACCCACGCCAGCCAGGCGCTGCTCGCGGCGCTCAAGCCGAAACCCATCCAGACCAGCTTGCGTTCCCCGAGCCACTCGACCAGACGCCCCATCAATCCTCCCTGCAGAATGGCTCCGAGGAAGCCGATATAGAGGAATGCGTAGCTTACATTTCGCGCGCCCGCTTGTCCATGCCAATCGAAGCGCCGCTCCGCGAACAACGCAAAACCGCTGATGCCCAGCGAGAACGAGAAGGCGAAAAAGAAGAATTGCCAGAGCAATGGCCCGAGCTCGGGACGCGCGAAATACGGGAGGTAAGCTTTCCAGTTGAATACGCTCAACCGCTTTCCGCCCGGCCCGCTCGAACCATCGTCGGCATGCGGCTCCACTTTGGGCAGCAATGTCGACGTGCAGACCACGCTCGATGCGGAGAGAAACGCCGCCGCGAGAATCGGATACGCATAGCCGTAGCGCAACAGCAATCCGGAAATTCCCGGTCCCACCATGAATCCGATTCCGAACGCAATGCCGATCAGGCCGAACGAGCGCGCGCGCTTCTCCGGAGTGGTCACGTCGGCGATGTAGGCTTGCGCGAGCGACAGGTTCCCCGCCGTCAGCCCATCGATAACACGCGCGAGGAAGACCAGCCACAGCGTGTGCGATGCCGCCATAATCAGAAAGCCCATCAGGGTGCCGAGCTGGCTGACGATCAGTAACGGTTTGCGCCCCATATGGTCGGACAGACGGCCGAGGATCGGGCCCGCCACCAGTTGGCAAAGCGCGTAGGACGACATCAGCATTCCCACCACGGTGGCCGAGGCGCCCAGATGCTCCGCGTAGAACGGCAGCAGGGGAATAATGATGGTGAAGCCGAGAATATCGACCAGCACGATCAGGAAAATGGGAAGCAGCGGGGATCGCTTCACGGCCGGGTCGTCAGGGTGTCGCGAAGTTCAGGCACCCCTTTATGCTAACGCGGGGCAGTTAATGCGGCGATGCTGCTGTCGACGTGGGCCAACGCGCGCCGCTTCAGTTCGAGAAAGCGGGGATTGCTCACCCCTTCCATCTCGTGCAGCAAACGTTTGCGCGCCAGTTTCAGTACTTCCAGTTCGCGTTCGCGCGGCGCTTCGGCGTGCGCATTATGAAGCGGGCCATCGAAGAGGTCGCGATCCTCCATCTGGCTCTCGACGGATTTACTTTCCCAACCACGAGCCATGGGAATTGCCTCCGCTTTTATTGTCGCTCTATTTCCCGGCCGACTTTGATTTGCCCACCGCCGCTTTGGATCGCCATTCGTCCCAATCCGCCGCGGTGGCTTTCACCATGCGCGTGGCGGCTTCATGCAGCCAGTGCCGGGGCCGCGCAGTCAGATCCTTCAGAATCGTGCGCGTCCGTTTCGATCCCAGATGCACGTTGGCCGTCTCCCATCCCATAGCTTGCAGAAGTTTGCTCTTATCCTTCTCGCGCGGCACGGAGGACAGTTCCACCCGCGTGCAATCGGGAGCGAGACGCCGCACGATCCAGCCGCTCTTCAGGCGCACGAACGGATCGACCGCCCGTACCGAAGTATCGAGCGCCTTCTGGTAATAGATTCCGTCGTCTTTTTGCGCGCCGAATGCCCAGGTCCAGGCGGAGGGCGCCAGCGCCTTGGCTTCACGGCATACACTAGCGCCCGCATATTGGCCGACAGCCACGAACCGCTGGCGTCCCCGGCTGCCGAGGCCCGCTACACGATGCGCCAGGCGGCAGGAAATCTTTTCTGCGGGCATCATGCGTTCTACGCCCCGCCGCGCCTCTTTTGGAACGCGCCCCCTGAACTCGGGCAGCGCATGCAGCTTCTCCCAGAAGCCGACGGGATCGCGCAGGTCGACCAATTCACTCAGCCAGACATGTTGCTCGCCCAATATCCACGGCTTGCCGCCCGCTTCCAATCCTTTTTGGTATCCCCCGGCGATCGCTTCGCAAGCCTCCCGGTGCTCGATCCCGAGATGCCCGGAGTCGATGGCCATATGGGCGCTCGCCGCCAACCGGACCAGATCGATCGTGTAGGGCATCGTGCAGACTTCGTCGAAATCATTGATGCCCCAGACCAGACGCGCCTCGGAATCGCGCCACGTGCCGAAGTTCTCCACGTGCAGATCGCCGACCGCCAGCACGGTAGGCGCGTTGTGGCACTCGGGACAAACATCGGGCCATAGCTGCGCCCATCGGTAGAACGTGGCGCGGAGGAACATGAAAAGATCCTCGGCCATCAGCCGGTGCTTATCGATGAGATCTTCTTCGACGATCTCGAGGCGGGCGGCCAGCCAGTCCTCGTAGCTTGCGGTGGCTTTCCTGAAGTTCACTGGCCTGATTGTAACCCTTCAACCCGTCATACGGGGAATCAACATCCAGCGCAGCACGCCGTGCGGCGGTCCCACGCGGCCGGCGCGCGGCGATTCCACGTCAATCCGCACCAGCGCCGCTTTCTTCATCTCCACGCGCAGCGATGGAGCGTTCAGCAGCCACGCCGCCAGCTGGCTCAACAGCGGCTCGTGCCCGGCGAGAAGAATGGCGCCTTCATCCGCGTGATCGCGAATACTCTGCCAGACCTTCTCCGGCGAGCTGTGCGGAACCAGCGAGTCCGTATTCAGAATGTTTCCATCGAAGCCCAGTTCATCGGCTGCAATCTGCGCCGTCTGACGCGCGCGCACATAGGGGCTGGTGAGAATCAGCGAGGGCCGCACGCCGCTCTTGCGCGCCATCTTCACCACCGCGGCGGTTTTCTCCCGCCCTTCATCGGTCAGTTGGCGGGCCGAATCGGGGCTGCCTGGCTCACCGTCTTCGGCGATGCCGTGGCGGAAAAGATAAAGTTCCATTTCGGTTACAAGCGCTCGGCGACAACGCCCGTATTATAACCGCCAACTTCGCGGAGGTCGCGATATGGGAAAATGCACCCTATGAGTCAGTGGCTGCGCCGTGCCGCCTTATTCTGTTCGACTGCTGCTGTCGGCTCCGGCGTGCTCTCGGGTCAACCCACGATTGCCGGTCCGGCGCAGGGTTCTCCCGGCCAGGTTTTATCATTCCAGCTGATGGACGGAGGCGGCGCTGTTCCCGCTGACGCATGGCAACAGGGTTTCAACCCGGATCGCTATGCCGGGAATGACTACGCGACGAGTTTCCGGCTTCAGCTCGCGCCACAACCCGACGGCTCCGTCCAATTAGTCGCACCGGCTCCAGGCCGCTACCGCCTGCGGGCAATCAAGGGCACGGCGGTGATACAAACCGCCGTGCTGATTAGACCGCAGATCGCCTCGCCGCCGACCAGAGGCGTCGCGTTTTTCGTAAGCGCCGACGGCGAGAGCAGCAGCGTTCTTCGTGCCGAGGCCGCCGAACGCCTCGCTGTCCTGAAGCACATGGGCATTTCCTGGCTGGAAATTACGGACACCGGCTGCATGGACCTCAACTCGCCTGCATTCGCAGTTTCCAACGATCCAGCGACCTGCTATAACATTGCACAATCCGACCTGGAGTGGCTCCTCGACG
Organism: Bryobacteraceae bacterium; assembly: GCA_050015835.1. Taxonomy (GTDB): domain Bacteria; phylum Acidobacteriota; class Terriglobia; order Bryobacterales; family Bryobacteraceae; genus BOG-234. The sequence goes on from JBEKAQ010000127.1 coordinate 9,888, forward strand.
AGGCCCACGGTCTGGGTTACAAGATCGTCCTTGAGCCGGCGATGCAGGCTCAGCTAAATGGAAGCAGCCTCGATGATCTGCAGGAGTATTTCCCACAGCTAACGGAAAGTCAAATGCTGGAAGTCCAGGTTTCCTATGCGCAATACGAGCTTCAAGCGGCCGTTCTCGCCCAAAAACATAATGTGGAAGCGCTATTCGTCGGAACCAACTGGAACCTCCTTCGCACTGTCTCGGCCCCAACGCTCGCATCAATGAACGCACAGTGGAACTCTTTGCTCAATCAGGTGCGAACTGCATATTCCGGCCAGGTATGGATGGGTTGGGTCAGCGAGACGTGCGATCAATGGTCCTCATTCCAATCGTGGAGCCGTGTAGACGCGATCCACTTCCTGGGCAGATTGCCTGGCTCCGGCATGGACTGCTTCTACAACTACCCCAATGATGGGATCTTCAACATAAGTGCGCAGGATATGGTCCCGAACCTGCTCAACCGCGCCAATCTACCCGGATTTCAGCTTCAGGCAAGCACTGGCCTTCCGGTGATCTGGAGCGACTACTACCCCGTACCGTATGACGGGACCAATTTCGATACGGCCAGTGTGCCATGGAATAGCGTTCCTATCCTGGACGATCAGGAGATGGTCGATATCTTCGAGGCTACTCTCCAATCGAATGTCTCATCGCCTTTGGCTCCGGCTGGACTCTTCGCATGGTTCACAGGACTACACACTTATGATCGCACGGATCTGCTGTCCTCCCCTGCATTCGTTCACGCCGCCGCAAACTGGTTCTTAGGCGACACGGATTATTTTGATTCGTGCCTGCTCACACCTCCGAATGGCGTCTTGTTTCAGAGTAATTTTAACTGTCCGCTCGGTAGATACGCGCTAACCCGGTACGACGGGGCTGATGTCGAACCCGATCCCCAGGATCCTGCGAATAATATTCTCACGACTGAAGGCGAGCAGTACGCGGAATTACCCGACCTGTATATTCCGACCGGGCCGGATTCCTGGACCGACTTTGTATTGACCGAAAGGATGCGCCTGCGATCGAATATCGGCTCTGCCAATACCGCCTTCCGTATTTCGCTCACCGGCCCGTACGCAGGGTACAATCTCTCACTGGATTCTTCATCGCTTTCACTGACCAAATATGTCAATGGGTCCTCGACGGTTCTGGGCCAATACTCTGTCAGTGGCGGAACTGTTAATCAGTGGTTCAATATTGGCCTCACGGCGATCGGACCCAACCTCACGGTTTCCCTGAACGGAACGGCGGTCATCGTGGCGCAGGACACGAGCGGCGCATTGCTATCGGGCCAAACGGCGTGGGGTGCCTGCTGCAGCGGCCAGGACTCCATAGCCGACTTTGATTCCATCGTGGTGAGCACGCCTCCGGCGCGGCCAGCGTCTGGCCTGCCAGTTATTCAGGCGGTGACGAATGCGGCATCGTTCCTGACGGGTCCGGTCGCTCCAGGGGAGATCGTAGCGTTATTCGGCTCCAACCTTGGACCATCGTCTCTTGCCGGCCTTCAGCTCGACGGTTCCAGTGGAATCAGCTCGTCCGTAGGCGGAACACGCGTTCTTTTCGGCGGAATAGCCGCGCCACTGCTGTACTCTTCCGCTCCACAGGTTGCGGCAATCGTCCCGTTTGAGGTCTCGGCTTCAACGAATCTTCAGGTTCAATTCCAGGGAGGTGTGTCGACCACCTCAGCGCTGCCAGTTGTCGGGAGCGCACCTGGAATCTTCACGCTTGGGTCTGGACAGGGCCAAGCGGCCGCGGCCAATGTGGACGGAACACTGAACTCTTCTGCCAACCCCGCAAAACGAGGAAGCTACCTGATCCTGTTCTTGACTGGACAAGGGCAGCTGAGTCCCGGTGGAATCGATGGCGGGATTGTCGGCGATTCGCCACCTGTGCCTGTTCAACCCGTAACCGTGCACATCGGAAATATTCCTGCCGGCGTCACCTACGCCGGGATCGCGCCGTTTTCGACCAACGGACTATTGCAGGTCAATATAGCGATACCAACAGACGCGCCCGTGGGCGCAGCAGTGCCTGTTCTCGTCACCATAGGCAACTATGTGAGCCAGCCAGGCGTTACGGTCTCGATACAGTAGCGGAAAGGCATCCATGCCGCTCCGATTTCTGGGGTGAGGTGATGTATACTACCTGAAAATCGGTGGGCAGAATGGAAATGCCTAAGAACAGTTTTCGGTGTATTGCCGCTCTCCTGGCGGTGCTTAGCATCCAGCCCGCATCCGGCCAAACGCCCAGTGCGGTCACCAACGCCGCCAGTTTTGTCGTTGAGGAAGCGGCTCCGGGGTCAATCGCCGTTATTTTCGGCACAAACTTGTCCGCTGGCACGGACCAGGCCACATCGGTCCCCTGGCCCAGGACCCTGGGCGGCACAACCGTTTACAGCAATGGAGTAGCCGTGCCGCTGTACTATGTCAGCCCGACTCAAATCAATTTCCAGGTACCATCTAACGCGCTCGCCGGGCTTCCGACCAATATCCTCTCTCTCAACATAGTCAACGGAAGCAGTGCCGTGCGGTCGTCGTTCGCCGTGAGCGCCGCTGCCCCCGGCATCTTCGTCGGCGCCAACGGCTGGGCG
>JBEKAQ010000128.1:0-12245 GCA_050015835.1 Bryobacteraceae bacterium
TGGTTGTTCAACCCGTGGTTGTTCAACCCGTGGTTGTTCAACCCGTGGTTGTTCAACCCGTGGTTGTTCAACCCGTGGTTGTTCAACCCGTGGTTGTTCAACCCGTGGTTGTTCAACCCGTGCCGCTCTGTTCCCTGCCCCGGCGGCCTGAGCCTCGAACTCTTTGGCGAACCGATCGGCATCCGGCCGGCTCCGAATGGCCAGCCGAACCGCCAGAGCAAATCCCACCAGCAGCTTCAATATCTCCGACCCCGAATAAATGCCGTGGTAAGTCCAGAACTTCGGGACCAGTGGATCGTTGCCCGGCAAGTCGGCCAGCTTTCTTCCGAGATCCGTCACTGCGGGTGAAAGAAAGAAGTGCTGCACGGCCACGATGACCAGCATCATTACCGCCGCCGCCAGCATGAGCCGATTCGGCCTCGCGCCGAACAGCAGCAGTGCCAGAAGCGCGCAACCCACCATCAGTTCCACGCGCTCCCAGTTCTCGAAGATGGCGTTATTTTCCTCGCCCGCATTGCGGCGCAGGATCACGCGCTCCCGTGCGCGGCCGACCTTATTCAGTTCCGCCGCCGCCGAAACGCTGCCAGGCTCGGCCAGAAACCGGTCCACGGTTTGAAAATTCTGCGTGACGGCGACGTCGGCGAAGATCCCCGCGCCCAGCCACATTCCGAGCACAAGTGCCGCAAGCCTTCGATACTGGATCACCTTCGCAATTGTCGCAAACCCGCCCTCGCGCCAGCCAAGGCAGATTTCCGGCACAGGCAATTTTGCCTGTCCGCCGTTCGGCGATCCTCGCTTGCGGGCTTACCTAGCTGCCGGCCGCATTTGCCGCATTGAGCAACTGCGAGCTGGTGGTTCCCCAGATTCCAGTGATGCTGCCGCCCATAGTCACGAAAATCGAAGCTGACGCCAATGCGATGAAGGCCATCAAGAGCGTGTACTCGATGAGATCCTGACCTTGCTCGTCGGAGAGAAACCGTTGCAGGAGTGTCATATTAAAAATATAAAGTCAAGAAATCGGGAAATATAGACTCTCTTTGGTAGTACTGGCGGTACTATACGAATTGCGCGATGCGCTGCGTGGACGCCTGCGGCGGCGTTCCTGTCGCCATTCCCGGGTCGAAAGCTGGCCGCCCACGAGCACCTGAATTTGTGAGAGGGTGTAAGGAATGGCCATAAGATCAGCCTTCCGTTACCTTGCTCGGAACGCTGGTAATCGTCGCAGTGGGAGTTCGGTTCGGCAACTCCAGGGTAAGCGACATCAGTAGCCGATTGAGCGACACCAATGGCAGGATCGGCGCCATGCAACAGAGGCTCGTAACGTTGATACGAGCGGAGACCGCAAAGCTCCCGGCGGGCCTGGAGCGCGTCGAAGGAGTACTCGATGCGCGTCTGCGGCACGTTTGAGGAAAAGCTGAGCATCCGTTAACTTGACTGGGTGCCAGGTGGAACAGGTTGCCACGCGCACTTGCGTCTCAGATCGGCTTGGGACGATTCCGAACCAATTTCCGGCAGGGCAACCACGCGCGCGCGGTACACTTTCAGGCGTACCCATCAGCCACTATCATTGAATGATATGCGCGTGAAAGACTCCGGGAGCGGTCCCGACTTCCCATTGCCCGCCGAACAAAAGAGACTCGCCGAGTCCGACAATCGCAAAGCGCACTGGAAGCGCTGGGGCCCCTATCTCAGCGAACGCGCCTGGGGCACCGTCCGCGAGGATTACAGCCCTTACGGCACCGCTTGGGAGTTCGTCTCCCACGACGCTTCGCGGTCGAAGACCTACCGCTGGAACGAGGACGGCATCGCCGGCATTTCCGACCGGCACCAGAAGATCTGTTTCGCCGTCGCGATGTGGAACGGCCGTGACCCCATCCTCAAAGAGCGCCTCTACGGGGTCACCGGCAATGAGGGCAATCACGGGGAGGACGTCAAGGAAAATTATTATTACCTCGACAGCACCCCCACCCACTCGTACATGAAGCACCTGTACAAGTACCCCCAGGCGCCGTTCCCTTATGAACAATTGCATCGGGAAAACACCAGCCGCGGCCGCGACGCGCGCGAGTTCGAAATCGACGACACCGGCATCTTCAACGACCATCGCTACTTCGATGTGTTCACCGAATACGCCAAACTTACCTCGGAAGACATCCTCATCCGCATCACCGTCGCCAACCGCGGCCCGGACCCGGCGGAGATCCATCTGCTGCCCACCATCTGGTACCGCAACACGTGGTCCTGGGGACATGACGTCAAGCGCCCGTGGATGCGCAAGTGCGCCGGTTTACCCAACACCATCGAGCTGAACGAGCCCCAGTACGACAAGCGCTGGATCGCCTTTGAAGGCAAGCCGCCGCTGCTCTTTACCGAAAACGAGACCAACGGCGCGCGCTTCGAAGGCGGCTGGGAGCCGATGAAGAAAGACTCGATCAACGATTACGTCGTGAATGGCAAGACCGACGCCATCAATCCGGCACAGATTGGCACCAAAGCTTCCGCGTACTACAAACGCACCATCCCCGCCGGCGGCCAGGTTGTTTTCCGCATGCGGCTCGGCGATTCACCGGCCATCGCGACCTTCAAGCCCGCCGATTTCGACCAGGTATTCACCGACCGCATTCGCGAAGCCGACGAATTCTACGCGACTGTCATCCCGCAGAACCTCTCCGACGACGGAAAGAACGTCATGCGCCAGTCCTTCGCCGGCATGCTCTGGTCGAAACAGTTCTACCATTACGTGGTGCGTGACTGGCTGCACGGCGATCCCATCGGCCCCCAACCTCCGGCGAGCCGCCTCCAGGGACGCAATCACGACTGGCTGCACCTCTATAACGCCGACGTCGTTTCCATGCCGGACAAATGGGAGTATCCGTGGTATGCCGCCTGGGACCTGGCCTTCCACTGCATCCCGCTGGCTCTGGTCGATTGCGACTTCGCCAAGGACCAGCTCAGCCTGATGGTGCGCGAATGGTACATGCATCCCAACGGCCAGCTGCCGGCATACGAGTGGGCGTTCGGCGACGTCAATCCGCCCGTCCACGCCTGGGCCGCTTTCCGCGTCTACAAGATCGATAAGAAGCGCACCGGCGTCGCCGACCGCACTTTTCTGCAGCGCATCTTCCACAAGCTGATGCTCAACTTCACCTGGTGGGTGAATCGCAAGGACGCTTCGGGGCGCAACGTTTTCCAGGGCGGCTTCCTCGGGCTCGATAACATCGGCGTCTTCGATCGCAGTTCGCCCCTGCCCACCGGCGGCCATATCGAACAGGCCGACGGCACCGGCTGGATGGCCATGTACAGCCTCAACCTGCTCGCCATCGCCATGGAACTGGCCAAAGACGATCCGTCCTATGAAGACGTCGCCAGCAAATTCTGGGAGCACTTCCTGCATATCGCCAACGCCATCAATAATCTCGGCAACGACGGCACCGGCATGTGGAATGAGCAGGACGGCTTCTTCTACGACATCCTCCACCTGCCTGGCCGCCCCCATATGCCCATGCGTATCCGTTCCATGGTCGGGCTGATTCCGCTCTTCGCCGTGGAGACGCTCGATGCAGATGTAATCGATCGGCTCCCCGGTTTTAAACGGCGCATGGAGTGGTTCATAGAGCACCGCCCGGATCTGACGAAGAACGTCGCCAGCATGCGCGACAAAGGCACCAAGGATCGGCGCCTGTTATCCATCGCCGGCGAAGATCAGCTGCGCCGCGTCCTGCAGTTCATGCTCGACGAAAACGAGTTCCTCTCGCCCTATGGGATTCGCGCGCTTTCCCGCGCGCATTATGAAGTCCCCTACAAGCTGCGCGTCGACGGCACCGAGTACACCGTCAAATACGAACCTGCCGAATCCTCCACCGGAATCTTCGGCGGCAACTCCAACTGGCGCGGCCCCATCTGGTTCCCGGTGAACATGCTGCTCATCGAATCGCTGCAGAAATTCCATCACTATCTGGGCGACGATTTCAAAGTGGAGTGCCCCACCGGATCGGGAATCTACATGAATCTCTGGGAGGTTGCGGCGGAGATTTCGCGCCGTCTCACCCGCCTTTTCCTCCGCGGCGAAGACGGCTATCGGCCCGCTCACGGCAAGTCCGAACTCTATCGCTCCGATCCCCACTGGCGCGACCTGATCCTGTTCTACGAGTACTTCCACGGCGACGACGGTTCCGGGGCCGGCGCGAACCATCAGACGGGTTGGACCGGCGTGGTTGCGAAACTGATGCAGCAGAGCGGAGAGTGAAGTCATGATCTCATTCGATAAGAGCGTTTGCGCCAGCCCCGAAGCCGGCACCGAACGCGAATGGCTGGAGACCAACGGCATCGGAGGCTTTGCCTCGTCCACGGTTCCCGGCATCAACACGCGGCGTTACCACGGTTTGCTGACCGCCGCTCTTCATCCGCCGGTGGGGCGCTACGTGCTTCTCTCGAAGCTCGAAGAAACCGTCTTCCTGAATGGCGCAAAATACGATCTGTCGGCCAATCGATATGCGGGCGCCACTCATCCGCAGGGCTACGCGCACCTGGCCGCTTTCCGGCTCGATCCCTTCCCCATCTTTACCTATGAGGTTGGAAGCGTTCAAATCGAAAAGCGCGTGTTCATGGTGCACGGCGAGAATACTACCGTCGTGGAATACGAGGTCCTCGGGGATGCGGGATCGTGCACCATTGAAGTCCGCCCGCTCATCGCGTTTCGCGATTACCACTCGACCACGCACGCCAACAGCGGGCTCGATCCGGCGGTGGAGGAGACCGAGGGCAGCGTCTCCATCCAGCCTTACGACGGCCTGCCGCGCCTCCATTTCGGGCACAACGCCACATGGGTGGCTTGCGAAGGGAACTGGTATTACAACTTCGAATACGCGCGCGAGCGCGAACGGGGCCTCGATTATCTCGAAGACCTGTTTCAACCGCTGGTGATGCAGTTTGAGATCCGCCCCGGTGTGCCCGCCGTGGTGATCGCTTCCACCGAAACCCGCGATGCCGCGGCCGCCGCCACTCTGCGCCGCGATGAAATCGCCCGCCGCGCCGCGCTCCGCGCCGCCGCGCCGATGGACGATCCGCTGGTGGCCGATCTGACCGCCGCGGCCGACCAGTTCATCGTCCGGCGCGCCGGCAATCTGCACACCGTCATCGCCGGCTACCATTGGTTCGGCGACTGGGGCCGCGACACCATGATCGCGCTCCCCGGCCTCACCCTCACCACCGGACGCTTCGATATCGCCCGCGACATCCTGCTCGCTTTCAGCCTCGCCGCCGACATGGGCATGCTGCCCAACCGTTTTCCCGATTCCGGCTGGATTCCCGAATACAACACCGTCGACGCCTCGCTCTGGTATTTCGAGGCGATTCGCAAATACGTCGAATACACCGGCGACTACGGCTTCGTCCAGGAGAACCTGTACGACACCATGAAGAGCATCGTCGACTGGCACCTGCTGGGCACGCGTTTCGACATTAAGAGCGGCCCGGATGGCCTGATCAGCGCAGGGGGCCCCGATACCCAGCTCACGTGGATGGACGCGAAGATCGGCAATTTCGTCGCCACGCCGCGCCATGGCAAGCCGGTCGAGATTCAGGCGCTCTGGTATAATGCGCTGCGCTTCACCGAGTCGCTCGCGCACCGTTTCGGCGATGGCGAAGTCGAGCGCCTCATTGCAGGCATCGCGCCCCGCACCTGCGAGAGCTTCAATGCCCTGTTCTGGAATGAAGATGCGGGCTGCCTGTATGACGTCGTCAACGGCGACTACCGCGATCCTTCGATCCGGCCCAACCAGGTGATTGCGCTGTCTCTCGGCTACACCATGGTCCCGCCCGATCGCGCGCGCAGCATCCTCGCCGTGGTGGAGCGCGATCTGCTCACCAGCCTGGGCCTCAGAACGCTCGCGCCCGGCGATCCCCAATATCGCGGTCATTGTGAAGGCGGCCCGGTCGAGCGCGATTCGAGCTACCATCAGGGAACGGTCTGGCCCTGGCTGCTCGGGCCATTCATCACCGCTTTCGTCAGAACCCATCAGGTGGAGGGCACCACCGACGCCGCCGAAGAAGCCGGCCTCTGGCTCGCTCCCTTCCGCGATCACCTGACGGTCGCCGGCCTCGGCACTATATCGGAAATTCTCGACGGTGATGCACCGCACACTCCTCGTGGCTGCATCGCGCAGGCCTGGAGCGTCGCCGAGATCCTGCGCGCCCTCGTCGAAGATGTGTACGGAATTACTCGATAAATTAATAAGCTCGCGGCCGTTTACAAATCTTAAAATTCGTTCAGGAAACCCTTCGGGCATTTAAGCGTCTTTCTGATTGGAAGGCCAAATGAGCTCGCTTCTGAGCGCACAGGAGGCCGCTCCCAAATACTTTTATTTTCGAAAAGGAGTCACTCATGTTTAACAGGATTCGTGTATCTACCCTCGCCGCAACGCTCGGCGTGGCCCTTCTGGCAGCCGCCGCGGTTCCCCAACTCAGCGCCGGTGAGTTCGATAACAAGACCATCGTGAGCTTCGGCTCGGCGGTCGAAATCTCCGGGCAGGTTCTGCCCGCCGCCACCTATGTGTTCAGGACTCTCTCGGACAACCGGGACCTCGTGCAGGTCGTGAACCTCGAAGAGAACCATGTGTATGGGATGTTCAGCGCCATTCCCATTGAGAACTCGACCCTGCCCGGCAAGGCTCGCTTTGAGCTTTTCGAAAGCAACGGCAGCACTCCGGAAGCGGTCCATGCCTGGTTCTATCCCGGCCTTAATTATGGGTGGGAATTCCCCGCTTCGAAGACCCGCAATCAGGCTCAGACGGAACGCGCCGACTAACCAGGAAAGGGCCGGAGCAATCCGGCCTTTTTCGCGCGATAATAGTTATTCATGCCGTCCGCCACGCTTATCTCCACGGAAGAATATCTGACCACCACCTACCGGCCGGATCGGGAGTTGATTGATGGGCAGCTCGTGGAGCGTAATGTGGGCGAATACGATCACAGTAATCTGCAGGGGGCGTTGATTCGGTGGATTGGCAACCGGCGGCGCGAGTGGAACGTGCGCGTGCTTCCGGAACAGCGTATTCGGGTCGCACCCGGACAATACCGCATCCCGGACGTTTGCATACTTTCCCGCGATCAGCAGTTGGAGCCGGTCTTCACCAAGCCACCGCTCGTCTGCATCGAGATACTCTCGAAAGACGATTCGCTGCGCAGCATCGAAGACCGCGTGGACGATTATCTGAACTTCGGCGTGCCCAACGTCTGGATACTCGATCCCGTCAAACGCCGCGCCTATGTGTGCTCGCGCGGCCGCTTTGAGGAGCCCCAGGGAGGAATCCTCGAAGTCCCCTCGTCGGAAATCAGAATTCCGCTCGATAGTCTTTTTGCGGAACTCGACTGACGCCGTTCGGAGGGGTTACGAAGCAGAGCCTGGAGGCCCGAAAAGGGAAGAGATCCGTGGACCGCGGCTCTCTTCCCCCGGGGAAATTTACATTACGCTGTCGACGGTGATGGTATCGCCATCCACCTTGCCCATCACGGTGACTTTCTCGCCGGCATGGGCCACAATCTTATCCTGATTGGCAATCTTGTAGACTTTGCCGTCTTCACCCACCAGCACCGCGGGCGAACCACCTGATATGCACTTCTTTGCGCAGGCCGCGTTATCCTTCATACCGGCCTTGCTGGCGCAGGCGGTGTCCTCGACGAAACCTTTGACTTCCGCAGCCATGCCGCTCATGGCGAGCCCCAGGGTTAACGCAGTGATCGCTGTAAATGTTTTCATAAATATCCTCTCCTCGCAGTGCCCCTTGGCATTCCGTAGCATATCACAACCGGAGCCGGCCACCCCGCTATCGAAGTTCCGTATGCCGCAGGCCGCCAAGAAGGCAAAAGAGAACCACGATAAGCAAACCCGCTCCGATGCGCAGCAAGTGCATCTTCCACCGGTCGGCGGGATCGGCGGCGCGCAGCCTGGCATTCCAACCCCATGTGGGGCGGAACGCATCGAGGAGCATGGAGCGTTGAAACATCTTCGGCCTTATCGGTTCTGGTATTTCGGCGTAGACAGATAGCCGGCGATCTGGTCTTTGCCGACCGTATTCACCACCACCTCATAGAGCGACCGGGCCACATAAAACTGCAGCGGCTCGTTGATGTTGCGGTCCTTCTTCTCGACCGTCTTGTCGTCGGCGAGCACAACCACGGTGAACTTGTTGTGCTTCATATCGGCCTTTTCGAGGCGCAGGCTGATGTCGCCCACCTTCTGCATGTTCTTCTGCTTCTTCAGCGTGAACTCGACGATGTTGCGTTCGCCGCGGCGCTTCAGTTCCGCAATCTCCGTTCCGTTGGTCGCGACCAGGCTGCTGGTGCCGCTCAGATCGCCCGCCACCTTCTGCAGATTGGATTTCGTGGTCTGCAGATCGGTCTTGGTGCTCGCCAGATCCGTCTTCACGCCCGCCACGTCGTTATTCACGTCCGACACGCGCGCATTCGCCGTATCCGCCTTCTTGCTGACGTCGGAGATCGACGAGCTGAGCTGCTGCTGGCCTCTTTGCTGCTCCTCTTCGAGCTTCTTGGCCTGTTCGTCGGCATAGCTCAGGGCTTCGCGCTTGGCCTGGCTGGCCGCCTGGATGGACTGGCGCGACCGGTTGTCCAGTTCCTCTTTCAGATCCTCCAGATGCTTGCGCTGCGCCGCCGTCATCTCGGTGTTGTTCTCTTTGAGGGTCTCGATCTCGTTCTGGATCAACTCGCGATTGCGCCCCATCTCCTGCTGCAGATCGTGGATCTGAACCAGCAGGAAGCCGCAGAAGGCGAGCGACGCGATAATCCCTCCGGCGGCAAGCGCCAGATGCAGATTGGAATTCGACGGCGCGGGCGGCGGCGGTGCGTAAGGAGGATATTGCGGAGTCATTCGTTATTCAAGGACCTCAATCTAACAAGTATAGACACAGCAACCGGATAGTGCGTTTCAGCCCGGCATCCTAAAGTTCGCAAATTTCGCCCGGGGCGGCGGGCGCGGCCTCGATTCGGTACCGCTGCCGGATCGCCGCCGCCAGCGCATTCGCTCCCTCCGGCTCCCCATGGACCAGAAAAACCCGCTTCAGCGTGGAGGTCATCGGCTTCATCCACTCCAGCAGTTCCTCGCCATCGGCATGCCCGCTCAGTTCGTCCAGCGAATCGATCTCGGCTCTAACTTCCACCGGAATGCCAAAAATCCGCACCGATTTCATGCCCTCCTTCAGCTTCCGTCCCAGAGTATTCTCGGCCTGATACCCCGTCAGCAGCACCGTGTTCCGCGCATCGGAAATATTATGCCGCAGGTGGTGGAGCACCCGCCCGGCTTCGCACATCCCCGAAGGCGAAATCACGATGAACGGGCCGCGCAGATCGTTGAGCTTCTTCGAATCGGCCACATCCCGCACATACGTCAGACGCTTGAACCCGAACGGATCCTCGCCGCTCTCCAGATATTTGCGCGCTTCTTCGTCGAAGCATTCCGGATGCGCCCGGAACGCCTCCGTCACGTTCACCGCGAGCGGACTGTCTACAAAGATGGGCACCGGCGGCAAACGGCCCTCATTGAACAACCGGTGAAGCAGCAGCACCAGTTGCTGCGTCCGGCCCACCGCGAAGGCGGGCACGATCAGCCGGCCGCCGCGTCCGATAGTCGCCTTCACGACGGTTTCGAGTTTCCCCAGCGCTTCGCCCGGCTGCGGGTGCGTGCGGCCCCCGTAAGTGCTCTCCATGATGAGGTAGTCGACCGGAGGCAGCGGTTCCGGATCCCGGATGATGAGCGTACCGGGGCGCCCCACATCGCCCGAAAACGCCAGTCGAATCTTGCCGTCGGTGAGCAGGACGGACGCCGACCCGAGGATATGGCCGGCATCGTAGAATTCCATTGCCAGACTCGATCCGATGCGGGTCGTCTTGTGGTACGGAACCGGCCGGAACAGAGGCAGAGTGGCGTCCGCATCCTGCATGGTGAAGAGCGGCTCGACCGGTTCTTCGTTGGGATGGTGCCGATTGACGAACTCCGTATCGCTTTCCGCGATGTGGGCGGTGTCGCGCAGCATTGATGCGCACAGATCGGCCGTCGCGGGAGTGGCGTAAATCGGCCCGCGAAAGCCTTCCTTCACCAGCAAAGGAAGCCGCCCGCTGTGATCGATGTGCGCGTGCGACAACACCACGGAGTTGATCGAAGAAACCGCAAAAGGAAAATCCCGATTGCGCTTTTCCGCTTCCTTGCGCCGGCCCTGAAACATGCCGCAGTCGAGCAGATAGTGCTTCCCGTCGACTTCTAATTCATGCGCCGAACCGGTGACGCCGCCAGCCGCGCCCTGAAATGTGATCCTCATCCCAGGACAGCATACACGATGCGGGACAGGCGCTTCCGCCTGTCCATGCGCCGGGAGTCAAACGTCAGGTTCGGGCGAATGCCCAAATGGCAGCCTCTTCACGCGTCTCGAAAAGGGCCCTTTACGGGACCTGAAGCGGCGAGGCTCGGGAAGGTCGGCCTACACCGCTACCTGGAGCCCTTGTCGAGGGACCTCAGTTGGGCGCGGTGCAAAACAGGGTCCACCTTCGCGTGCCGGCGCGAATACACCTCGTTCAGGCGTTCCGTGACGGCGTTGGTCTGTTGCTTGTTGAGGAATTCCGCAAGCGCGGACGCATACAGTTGACTTCTCGAAATTCGCGGACGGCGGGCAGCCGTTTCCGCCAAACGGAAGAGATCGTCGGGGATGGACACGGCGGTTTTCACAATTCAAATATAACCCGCGTTATACGCTGCACTTAACTGCAGCGTGGCAGTTGCATGTAACTACAAAAACAGTTACAATCACGGATGAACTTTGAATGGGACGACCCCAAGGCCGAGCGGAATCTCGTTAAACACGGTATACCGTTCGAGTACGCGGCACGGGTGTTTCTTGACCCGCGTCGGCTCGACAGCGAGGATACCCGCCGCGACTACCGTGAGGAACGGCGGCTTGCCCTTGGCGAAATTGAAGGGCGTCTTTTTGCGATTGCCTACGCGCCGCGCGGTACAGGCATCCGGCTGATTTCCGCGCGGAAGGCGAATGAACGCGAGAGGAGGAAGTACGATGAAGCGCTATCAACTTGACCCGAAGAAGCCCAGTCAACTGACGCCCGCCGAGGCCCGGCGCCTCGATGCAACGCCGATTGACTATTCGGACATCCCGCCTCTTGGGGACGAGTTTTTTGCCAAAGCAGCGGAAGCGTGGCCCCCGGCGAAACAGCAATTGACCATCCGCCTCGACGCGGATGTGCTGAACTGGCTTCGCGCCAACGGCAGAGGTTATCAGACGCGCATCAACCGCATTCTTCGAGCCGCAATGGAGAGTACGCCGCCGCGTCGGTTAACTTCCACACCAGCGCCGAAAAAGAACGGTCGATCACGCGGCACATTGAAGCCGGCATAATGTGTCTTAGACCGGTAAGTTTTGAGACTCCGCGCGGGGTCTTGTAGTCCCGGAACTTGCGCACACGATCGTGTGGGGCGGGTCGCAGCCAGCCAGAGAGTTTGGCAACATTGAGAGGAGCTCTCATGCGCACCATTCTTCTTCTCGTCGTTTCCAATACGTTCATGACTTTTGCCTGGTACGGTCACCTGAAGCACCGCGGCGCCCCGCTCATCGTGGCCATTCTGGTCAGCTGGTTTATCGCGCTTGGCGAGTATTGCTTTCAGGTTCCCGCCAACCGGCTCGGCTACGGGGAATTTACCGGTTACCAGCTCAAGATTATTCAGGAGGTCATCACTCTGGTCGTGTTCGCGATTTTTGCCTGGGCATGGCTGGGCGAGCCGATGAAATGGAACTACGCAGCGTCTTTTGCGTTCCTCGCCGCTGCCGTAATCTGCGCGTTCTGGGGCCGCTAGAGCTTGCCTGGGACATGCGGCGATAGCCGCGTTTTCACGAAGCCTGAAGAGGCGCAGCTTTCGCAGCGCGTCCCGCCGGGCCTGTCCTTCCCGATAAGATACGTTATTACCCAATGGAACCGGTGCTCGAACTCCGCGGCCTCGTCAAAGATTTCCCCGGCCAGCGCGCCGTAGACCACGTCTCGCTCACCCTCGAACGCGGCGGTTTCTACTCCCTCCTCGGCCCCTCCGGCTGCGGCAAAACCACCACCCTCCGCCTCATCGGAGGCTTCGAGCAACCCACCGCCGGCGAAGTTCTTCTCAACGGCGCCCGCGTCGACGGACTCAAACCCTACCAGCGCAACGTCTCCACCGTCTTCCAGAACTACGCCCTCTT
>JBEKAQ010000129.1:0-12146 GCA_050015835.1 Bryobacteraceae bacterium
CTTGCGCCGGAAACGCTCCAGCGCACGAATCTGGGCGATCTGCGCCCCGGCGATCCCGTGAATCTGGAGCGCCCGCTCCTGCCGACCACAAGGCTGAGCGGCCACATCGTGCAGGGCCACGTGGATGGCGCTGGCGTTCTCGAATCGCTCAAAGAACTCACCGGCGGCAACTGGGAGCTAACCGTGCGGGTGCCGCGCGATCTCGACCGTTTTCTGGTCTACAAAGGTTCCATTGCCATCGACGGCGTCAGCCTCACGATCGCCGCCGTGCAGGATGGATTGGTAAGGGTGGCGATCATCCCGCACACATACGAAGCCACCAATCTCCACGAGCGAAAACCGGGCGACCGCATCAATATAGAATGCGATGTGCTCGCCAAGCACGTCGACAAACTGCTCGCGCACTATGTGGAATAGGCGTTTTCGCCTGTTCACCGGGACCGAAGGCGGCAACGCGCTGTGCAGGCTACACTTGCGCTCCTCCCGCCTCGGCCCCGCCGCCGCGTTCTTCCTGCAGCCCCCTAACGCCGCCTCAAACCACCATCGACCGAAATTAACTGATGCTCGCAACTGTGTTGCCCGAATGCAACGGAATCCCCGGAGACGGTAAAATTAAAACGGCCATGGACGCAGCAAACAACATCTCGCTTCCTGAACCGTTGCTGGCGGAAATCCAGAGCGCGGCACGGGCGGAACACCGCAGCGTCGATGAAGTGCTCACCGATGCCGTGAAGCGGTATGTCGAAGAGCGTTCGTGGACGAAGCTACTGGACTATGGTGCGGAGCGCGCGAGGACGCTCGGCGTCAAAGAGTCCGACGTCGACCGGCTCATAGGCGAATCCCGAGCTGAGCAGCGCGGCCATTGAGTCTAACCAGACAGTGATCGGCGCCACGCTCGATACCAGCGTCTATATCAAGGCGCTGCATTTCGGCGAGCCGGCAGCATCCGGATAGAGGTTTGGCTGGTTTTCCGGCGGTTCGAAATCCCGGCCTCGTCGTTCGCAAGTAGATTCACTTTCGCGTCCGCTACCGCTGGCTCAGACCACCATCGACCGCAACTAACTGCCCCGTAATAAATCTGGTACTCTTCAAAAAAAACAAAACCGCCGAGGCAACCTCTTCGCCCGTCCCCGCCCGTCCCGCGGGAGTCTTTTCAATAAACCGCTCCATCCGCTCATCCGTAAGCCCGAACGGAATCACCCCCGGAGCCACCGTATTCACCGCGATCCTCGGTGCCCAGGCCTTAGCCAGCGCCCTCGTCAGCATCACCACCCCAGCCTTCGAAGCGCAGTAATGAGCATGCTCGGCCCACGGCTTCAGCGCGCCCAGCGAACTGATATTCACGATACGCCCGCCATGCCCCGCCAGCATAATTCGCGCCGCCGCCTGGCTCGCGAAAAACACCGACTTCAGATTCACCGAATGAATGAAATCCCAATCGGCCTCTTCAATCTGGAGCGGATCGAATCGGGTAAACCGAGCGGCATTGTTCACCAGGCCGTCAATCCGTCCGAAGTGCGCCGCCACGGCCTCCACCATGGCGCGAGTCTCCGCAACGCTCTCCAGATTGGCTCGAAACAAAGGCGCGGACCCACACTCCGCAGCCGTCGCACGAGCCTCCGCCTCCGATCCGCTGTAGTGGATCGCCACCCGCGCATCTTCCGCCGCAAGCGCCAGAGCGATCGACCGGCCAATGCGTTTCGCCGCGCCCGTGACCAAAATAACTTTGCCCGCGACGCTCATGCTTCTACAGGGGGCTCCGATTTCACCTCCTCCTCCTCATCCTCGGTAACCGCCTGCCGCGGAGGCTCCGGCAGACGTCCGCTCCAATTCGCCCACGTCCAGAAAATCGCCGTGGTCGAACTGATCCCACCCGCCCATGCGCCGATAACTCGCGGACTGAACGCCGTCGTCGCCGCCCCCGCCGCCATCATCGACAACATCATGGTGGACCACGTCAATGACTCCAGCGTAGCGAACACGCGCCCGCGGTAGCGATCCTCCACATGCCGCAGCAGCTGCGAAAAATTCAGCACCGAGCTCACCGCCACGGCCGCGCGCGACAATCCGATAAATACGCAAGCCCACGCGATGGTCGGCATCTGGCTGAACAGCACGTACGCGCCGCCGTGCAGCAGATATACGATCGCAATGGTCCGCTTGTACTGCACGAACGTGATGCGCTTGCCCAGCCAATAGCCGACCGATCCGCCGATCAGCAGCCCCACGCCCGCCGAACCCCAGATGATCCCAATGCCCATCGGACCCGCGTTGAATACTTTCTCGCCGAACAGGCTGAACAGGATTTGCGCCGCGCCGCCGCCACTCGCCCACCCCACGCTGATGAGCGCAATCCCCGCCACCAGCGGCGTAGCGCGCATGTAGCTCAGCCCCTCGCGATATTGCACCAGGCCGGTCTGCCGCTCGGTGCGCTCCGCGCCCACCGCCCTGAATCCCTGCGCGCGCCGCAATTGCGAAATGCACAGCGCCGAGATCGCGAACGAAAGCGCATTGAACGCGAACGCATTCCTGTACCCGTACTTCACGCCCACCGCGCCCAGAAATGCGCCGATCGTCAGACTGGCCCACGACGTAGTCTGCGTCATGGTATTCGCCACGTGCAGTTCTTCCGGAGTCGCGATGCTGGGCAGAATCGACGCTCTGCCGCTGGTGAAAAACGGCGACGCGAACATCAGCATGGCGCTCAGCACAAACAACACCCAGTCCTGCTTATAAGTCAGACACAGGATGAAACCCAGCGCGATCGCGGCGCGCACCACATCGCTCGCTATCATCACCCGCTTGCGGTTCATGCGATCCAGCAACACGCCCGCCACCGGACCCGCGATCAGCATCGGCACGGCGCGCGAAAGGAAGACGCCGGTCACCACCAGCCCCGGATGCGGGTGATCCATCGCCAGCCCCATCACCGCGATGTTGTTGAAGTGGTCGCCCACTTCGCTGACCACCTGCCCCGACCACGTGAAGCGGTAATTCCGATTGGTGCGCAGCAGCCGCGTGAAAGCGCTCATCCGAAGCGCTCCGTGACATATACGCCGGCGAAGATAATGCCGCCCGCCGCCACCAACGGCGCCGTGAGTTCCTCGCCCAGAATCACCATCGCCATCACGGTCGCGAACACCGGCTGCAGATATTGAAAGGCCGCCATACGCGAAGCGGGAATGCGCGCCAGAGCGTAGTAATAAATCAGATATCCGGTGATCGACGAAAACACTGCCATATACACAACGCCGGCCCACGCCCCGCGGCTGACCGCCCGGTAATCGAAGCCGCGGCTCGAAATCCACCACGCCGGCGCCAGCAGCAGTGTGCCCACCCCATATCCCATGCCGACAATCCTGACGCCTCCCGACTTCGGCTTCCAGCGCTTCCCAAACGCCGTCATCCCACCCAGCGCCAGCGCGCACAGCAGCACCAGAAAATCGCCTTCGAGCGTCGGCCCACTGCTCGAAACCTGAGGACGAAAGACCTGCAGCATCGCGAGGCCCGCCATCGCAATCGCCATCCCACCCACCTTCGGCCACGTGATGCTTTCAATGCCCATGGCGCGCGCCATCAACAGCACCCAAAGCGGCGTGGTGCCCATGATCATCGACGAGTGAACCACCGTGGTGCGCGCCACCCCGATGGTCCAGAAAAACTGGTTCAGCGTCATCCCCAGCACTCCCATCGCGAACACGATCCGCACTTCCCGCCAGGTCCATTGGGTTCTTGTCTTACGCGATTCAACCCAGTAAATCGGGATCATGAGCAGCGCCGAGATGGTTGTGCGCAGACACATGGTGAGCAACGGAGGAACCTCGCGGAACGCAATCTTCGCCGCCACATAGTTGCCCGACCAGCACAGCAGCATCACCGTGATCAGGCCGTACAGTATGACGTGCGGATTCAAGCCGGCAGCGTCTCCGTGCGTACCGTGATGTGCTTCATGAAATCGTGGTCGATCTCATAGCCGAAGCCGGGTTCGTCGCGAATCGCGATGGTCCCGCGCGCCGTCACTTCCACTTCGGGCGCAATGATGTCGCGCTTCCAGTAGCGCTTGCTTGCCGATACGTCGCCCGGCAGCGTGAAATTCGGCAGCGTAGCCAGCGCCACGTTATGCGCGCGTCCGATCCCCGCTTCCAGCATGCCGCCGCACCACACGGGAATTCCCGCGGCCTCGCAGACGTCGTGCAGGCGCTTCGCTTCGGCAAATCCACCCACGCGCCCCAGCTTGATATTGACGATGCGCCCGGCTTTCAACCGAATCGCCTGTGCGGCATGATGCGCGGAACGAATCGACTCGTCGAGGCAAATCGGCGTCTCGATCTGCGTCTGCAAAACCGCGTGGTCGATGATGTCGTCGTGCGCCAGCGGCTGCTCGATCATCATCAGATAAAACTCGTCGAGCTGCTTCAATCTCGCGGCATCGCCCAGTGTGTAGGCGGAGTTCGCGTCCGCCATCAGCCGGATCGCCGGGAACCGTTCGCGAACGCGCCGGATCGCCTCAACGTCCCAACCCGGCTTGATCTTCATCTTGATCCGCTGATACCCGGCGGCCAGTTCCACTTCGATCTTGCCGATTAACTGTTCCACCGAATCCTGAATTCCGATCGACACGCCGCAGGAAATTTCGCGCCTCGCCCCGCCGCCGATCTCCCGCCATAAAGGATTCCCGTTGCGCCGCGCCTGCAAGTCCCACACGGCCGCCTCGACGCCGCCGCGCGCCATATTATGTCCCCGGATGGGACGTGTCAGCGCATCCACATCGGAGGCCGACGCCACTTCCCGCCCGAGCAATCGCGGAGCCACGTAATCGCGCGCGATCAGCCACGCCGATTCCGTCCACTCCTCGTTGTAAAACGGATTCTCGCCCGCCGTGATCTCGCCCCACCCCGAATGCCCGTCGCTCGCCACTTCGACGATAATGATGTCGCGCTCGGACGTGCGGCCGAAACTGGTTTCGAAGAAATGCTTGAGCGGCATTTTCAATTGACGAAGCACAATCCGCTCGATCTTCATTGCGGCCACTCCCCAAGCAGATACGTGCCGCCCGCCGGATTGCGCTCCACCCCAACCACCGCCAACCCGCGCCCGAACGCCGCCTCAAACCGATTCGCAATCTCAGCCTGCAACGCGCGCGCCCGCTGCGGATCGTCCCGGCAAATTTCCGGCATCTCAATGCGTTCCTCAATCGGGGGCCGTGCTGTTACCTCGCCGCTGACGATCTCTGCGACGCGAGCCGAATTCACCCACCACTCCGCGATGCAGCGATCCGTCGGCAAGCCCCCATGCAGACGGCTCGTAGTCGTTCCGTATTGATTACGCACATAGCGGCGAACAATCGCACCCAGCCGCTCCATATTGAAATAAGCGTTCTTGATTTCGAGCGGATCGAAAGTCCACTCGATTAAATCGATACCGCGCGTTAAAGCATCCTCGCGCTGCCGCAGCTTCAGCCGCCGCCCGATCCCCCGATCCCGATACGCGGGAAGCACTCCCAGCATATGGCTATGCAAATAGCCATGACTTAACCGGCCAGGTCCACCCGGCTTGAGCCCCGGAATAGCCAGGCAGAACGCGATCATCCGGCCCGCATCATAAGCGCCGAACGCATGCCCGCCTACCTTCGATGCCACCACGAACAGGCGCACCGGCAACAGCTCAATCTCGTCGAATCCCCAAATCGTTTTCTGCAGCTCCACCGCTTCCTGAAACTCCCGCGGCTCGGTCAGCAGCCTGATATCTATAGCTGTTTCGCCTCTCGCCACAGAGCCTCCAACTCTTCGACGGGGGTACCGGAGACCTGCCTGCCCTCCTGCGCGAGGCGCCGCTCGATGTGGGCAAAGCGTTGCCGGAACTTAGCGCTGGTGCGCCGCAGCGCCTGTTCGGGATCTACTTTCACGAACCGGGCCAGATTCACGATCACGAACAGCAGATCGCCCAGTTCGTCTTCCAACCGATCCTGCAAATCCGTCTGCCGCGCCCGCTCGAACTCCCCCAACTCCTCCTCGAGTTTCCCCAGCACCTGGTCCGCATTCTCCCAGTCGAAACCCACGCCTGCCGCGCGTGAAGTAATCTGCTGCGCTTCGACCAGCGCGGGCAACGCTCGCGGCACGGTGTCGAGAAGCCCCTGCGGTGTGTCCGGTTTCCGCCTGCGCTCCTCCGCCTTGATTTCGTCCCACCGCTTCTTAACGTCGTCCCCGGTCTCCGCCGACTCATCGGCGAACACGTGCGGATGGCGCCGGATCAGCTTGTCATTGATGGCATCGAGCGAATCGCCGATCTCAAACAGCTTCTCGTCCGCCGCCATTTGCGCGTAGAAAACGGCCTGCAGCAGAAAATCCCCCAACTCGTCGCGCAGCTCCTCCCAATCGCGCCGGTCGATGGCATCGAGCACCTCGTACGTCTCTTCCAGCGTGTATTTCTTAATCGAATCGAACGTCTGCTCGCGGTCCCAGGGACACCCGCCGGGCGCGCGCAACCGGGCCATGATTTCAACAAGGCGTTGAAATTTTAGACCTGTGGCGTTTGAACCGTCTGGCATGTCCGGGATTGTTTCGGGGTAAAACCCAATGTAACATCGGCACCACGCATGTGATGTAACATTCGGGTCGCGCTCGCGCCCCCAGGTTGTAGACTGTTAAGAAATGAGTGATGCCGTTGAAGATACGCTGCGGGAGGATTTCGGGGACCCTCAATCGCGCCCCGCTCTGCCGCCGCCGGATTTCGACTTTCTGATTTACTCGTTGCGCCTGCAGACCGAGATGAGCCTCGGGCTGCTTCCTTTCACCGAGAAACGGGAGCCGGATCTCGAACTGGCGCGCCACAATATCGAACTTTTGGCAATGCTTCAGAAAAAGACGCAGGGCAACCTGACCACGGAAGAGCAGCTGGCTTTGGATAATTCCCTCGCAGAGCTGAGATTCCGCTTTGTGCAGGTCAAGGAGACGCTTTCCGAGCCGCGACCCGGCGATCCCCGTTAGAGGTGCCGGCACGTGAGGCAGCGGTCCCCGGACCCCGGCAAATAGCCACATGGATTTGAAGATTACGGTGCTCGGTTCCGGCACCAGTTCCGGCGTCCCCACGATCGGCTGTACCTGCGCCGTCTGCCATTCCTCCGATCCGCGCGACAACCGCCTGCGCCCCTCCATTCTGATCGGCTGCGAGGGACGCAACATCGCCATCGATACCACGCCCGATTTCCGCACGCAGGTGCTGCGCGCCCACGTCGAGCGCCTCGACGCCATTGTCTTCACTCATGCGCACGCCGACCACATTCTCGGCCTCGACGATGTCCGCCCCTTTAATTTCCACCAGAAGAAGCACATCCCCATCTACGCGACCCCACCTACCTTTGCCGTCATCCGGCGCATCTTCGAATACGCTTTCGATGAGCGCGAGCGCAACACCTCCATCCCCAAACTCGCAGTCAACCTGATCGGCGAGGAGCCCTTCGACGTACTCGGCCTCCGCTTCGAGCCGATTCCGCTCCGCCACGGCGCCGATACCATCTTCGGTTTCCGCTTCGCCAACGCGGCCTATCTGACCGATCACAGCGAGGTGCCGGAGTCCTCCATGCAAAAGCTGCGCGGACTCGACGTGCTCTTCCTCGATGCCCTGCGCCACAAGCCGCATCCCACGCACTCCACGGTCGCGGCTTCCATCGCCACCGCTCAGATCCTTCAGGCGAAGCGAACGTTTTTTACTCACATCTGTCACGACCTGCCGCACGCCGCCACGCAGGCATCGCTGCCGCCGGGAATTTTCATGGCCTATGACGGCCTCGAAATCGAAGTCAACGGAAACGCATGAGAATTTTCCATTCTCCGTCCGCCGTCCCCATCGCTTTCGGGCCTTCCGTCGTAACCATCGGCAACTTCGACGGGCTCCATACCGGCCATCGCGAAATCATGCGCCGCGTAGTTTCGATTGCAAACCAACGCGGCCTCACGCCCACCGTACTCACCTTCGATCCTCATCCCGCCCGCGTCCTCGCGCCGGAACGCGCGCCCAAACTGATCGCCACCATCGGGCAAAGGCTGCGCCGCTTCGAGCATGAGGGGATTGAGGCCGTTCTTTTACTGCCTTTTTCGCTTGAGTTCGCCAAACTGACGCCCGAAGAGTTCGCCGAACAGATCCTCGCGCGAATCCTCAGAGCCCGTGTTGTCCTTGTGGGTGACGACTTTCGCTTTGGCTACAAACAGGCCGGCAACATCGAAACTCTGCGATCTCTCGGAGAACGGTTCGGCTTCGAGCTCGATCCCGTCTCCGCCATCACGGACCGCACCGGCCGCATCAGCAGCACCACCATCCGCAATCTCATCGTCGAAGGCCGCGTCTCGCGGGCGTGCCGCATGATGGGGACGCCCTTCGCGCTCGAAGGCCAGGTGGTCGCCGGCCATGGCATCGGCTCGCGCCAAACCGTTCCCACCCTCAATCTCGCGCCCGAAAACGAGCTCGTGCCGAAGCACGGCGTCTATGCTACCCGCACCCGCGACGAGGCTTCGGGACGTGAGTGGCGCTCCATTACCAATGTCGGCTATCGACCCACATTCAATGGAGATTGTCTGAGTATCGAGACCTTCCTGCTCGACCCCGCACCCGCCGTTCCACCCTCCCGGATTGAAGTGAGTTTTTTCACATTTGTGCGTGAGGAACGAAAGTTCGAAACCCCCTCCCTGCTCAAGGCGCAAATTTTACGGGATGTTAACGCGGTAAATGGTTTTCATCGGCGCTTCGCGCGCCTTCGCATGGGATAATCTGAGGTTCATCCGGAAGGAACAAACAATGAGTCTTACCGCAGGCAAGTTGCAACACATGAAAGCGCTCTCGAACAGCGCGGGAGTCATCGCCGCCGCCGCCATGGATCAGCGGGGCAGCCTTAAGAAGTCCATCGCGGCCGCCAAAGGGGTGCCGCAGGAACAGGTTACCGATCACATGATGGAAGAGTTCAAGGTCGCGGTGTCCCGTATCCTGACTCCCCACGCCAGCGCGATCCTGCTCGATCCCGAATGGGGCTTGCCCGCGGCGAAGGCGCGCGCGAAAAATGCCGGCCTGCTCCTCGCCTATGAGGAAACTGGTTACGACAACACGCAGCCCGGCCGCCTTCCCGACCTGCTGCCGCACCTCTCCGTAAAGCGCATCAAGGATATGGGCGCCGACGCCGTGAAGATTCTCCTCTATTACACGCCCTTCGATCCTGCCAACATCAACGACATCAAGCATGCGTTCATTGAAAGAATCGGCGCCGAGTGCGAAGACTACGATATTCCGTTCTTCCTCGAATTCGTCGGCTATGACGAAAAGGGCGAGAACGAAAAGGCCATTGAATACGCGAGAAAGAAGCCGGCCGTCGTCAAAGGCGCCATGCAGGAGTTTTCCAAGCCGCAATATAAAGTTGATGTGCTGAAGGTCGAAGTACCGATCAATCCGGCGTATGTGCAGGGCAGCCGCGCGTTCAAGGGCGGCGATTATGCCTATACCCGGGCCGAGGCGCTCGAACTGTTCCGCGATTGCGCATCGGTTGCCACCAAGCCGTTCATCTATCTGAGCGCCGGCGTGAGCAATCCGGTCTTCATAGAAAACCTCGAATTCGCCGCCGCGAGTGGAACCGATTATTCGGGTGTACTCTGCGGCCGAGCCACCTGGCTCGATGGAGTTGCCATCTACGGCAAACAAGGTCTGAAGGCGTTGGAAGACTGGCTGTCCGATGAAGGTGTGCGTAATATCGAACACGTCAACGAAGCCATCAAAAGCGCGAAACCCTGGACGCTGAAAGCCGGAGTCGCATAAATGTGGGACAGGCGCTTCCGCCTGTCCTTCTTACTTACTCCCGGGTCTCCCCGCTGACCCGGATATTCCGAAAATCCCCGGTCTCGTCGAACGACCCCACCCCGACGCGTCCCCACCGCAAACTGAGATCCACCGCATCGAGGCTCGGATTGCGCTTCCCGTTCACCTCCACATAGCACCGCCCCGATGCGCCATCGAACTCGAGCTTCACCGGAATCCAATCCTGCGTAGTGAACGAAGCCGGCCCATCCAGCGGAGAAATCCGTACCCGCTCGCCGCCGAACACATGGAACATGCCATTGTGAACGCTCTGTTTTTCGGCCGCGTCGGACGATAAATGCGCATAGTTATAGTGCGCCTCGTCCTGCCAGGCATAAACCAAAATCAGGCTGCGCCCGTTGCGCTTCACCTCGCCATCGACCGTAACTTTGGTGTAAGGTTTCGAATCGAGCAGCGCGATTTTGGTGGGACGGCGCGGTTGTCCGGCCGGCGGTTCGGCGGAAACTCGCAGCCGCAGCACGCCGTTCTCAACCGTCCAGTCGGAAGCCTGCTGAACCGTCCATTGACGATCGAATACGGTGATCGAATCCGCCGCCGGCATGTTCGACGCGACGCAGAAAACGACGCAGAGCGCGGCGGCGAACAGTTTCATCCCGGACTACTTGCGTGAGCCGCGTTTCAGATTCTTCAGGCGGGTCTGGCGCATCTTCGCCTTCTTGCGCTTCGGCTTGCTGATGATGAACGTCCCGCTGCCGATGTATTCCGACCTGTATAACTTATCTTCGTTAACTGCTTTAACTTCAGCCAAGTGTGAGACTCCGTTCGGTTTTGAAATCGAACTTCATTGTAGCGCGCCGCGTCGCAGCAGCCCATGTGGGACCATTTGAATATCTGGTCCCGCTGACGATGGCAAGGTTTTTCAGGTCCCTGAGATGGCTGATTGCGCTGGCTACGGTCCTCACCGCGGCGGCGCAGCAGTCCAATCTGCCGACCGCCCAGGAGATCAATTCGGTCCTCGGTGATCTCTCGGCAATCACTGGATTCAAAATATATAAGCAATTGCCTTTTCAGATGATTACCCGCGATCAGGTAAACCAGTTTCTAAAGGAGCAAATCAAGCAAACCGTAAAGCCCGCCGAGATCCGCGCCGAAGAAGTGACGCTCAAGAAGTTCGGCTTCGTCCCGCAGGATTTCGATCTGAAGAAGACCACCATCGATCTGCTCACCGAACAGGCCGCCGCGTTTTACGACTTCCATCGCAAGAAACTTTTCATCTCCGATTGGGCTGCCGAGAACATGCGCGAGGCCGCTCTCGTCCACGAACTGGGCCATGCCCTGGCCGATCAGAATTTCCCCATTCAGAAGTTCCTCGCAAAAAACAGCGACGATAGCGAGGAGTCGCTCGCGCGCGAAACTGTCGTCGAGGGGCAGGCCTCCTGGCTGATGATCGAATACGCTCTGCGCCGGGAAGGGAAAAGCCTGGCCGACCCCGTCACCGCCGAGGCGTATCTCAAAGACGACGCCGGCGATCAGGCCGCCGGCGAGGGCGAATATCCCGTCTTCAGCAACGCCCCGCTCTATTTGAAACGAACTCTGATGTTCCCCTATGAGGAAGGCCAGAAATTCCAGCAGGCGGTATTCATGAAGGACGGCCGCGACGCGTTTTCACAGGTATTCCGCAAGCCGCCGGTTACCACCAGCCAGGTGATTCACCCCGAGCGCTACTTCAGCGGCGTGACGTACAAACTTCCCAGCCTGCCCAAGCCGCTTCCCCACACCAAAACCGTCGTGGAGGGCACCATGGGAGAACTGGACCATCGCATTTTGTTGACCCAGTTCATCGACGGCGAGGCGGCCGGGACACTGGGGCCAAAGCTGAAGGGATCGGCCTATCGCATCGACGAACTGAAATCCGATCGCCGCCTGATGCTCGTCTACGCGTCCGACTGGGACAGCGTGGACGCCGCCGGGCAATACTTCGGCGATTACCAGAAAGTGCTGCGCGCCAAGTGGAAAAAAATCGAGGTGTCGGTCGAGGACGCGCAGCGCTTCTCCGGAAAAAGCGAAGACGGCTACTTTTCGGTGGCGCTCGTCGGAAGCGAGGTACTAAGCGAGGAAGGTTTCGCTCAGCCGCTATAGCGCCAGCGACTTCAAATAGGCCCGGAACGCATCCCCCAGATCGTGCCGCTGCAGGGCGAACTCCACCGTCGCTTTCAGAAATCCGAGCTTGTCCCCCGCGTCGTATCTTTTCCCCTCGAACTTGAAAGCGTAAATCGGACGGCTGCGCGAAAGATGCCGGATGGAATCGGTCAGCTGAATTTCGCCGCCCGCCCCCGGCTCCACGCGCGCGA
>JBEKAQ010000130.1:0-11964 GCA_050015835.1 Bryobacteraceae bacterium
CCCTCAACAAGCTGACCGGGCGCGGATACAAAATGGAGAAGATCCGCGAAATCGTCCAGAACATTGAAGCGCAGGTGATCCGCGTGCCCACCGGCGCGCAGGATTACTATCCCGCCATGTACGGAGGCGTTTCCGCCATTGAGCTTTCAGCAGCCGGAATCGCCCGCAAAAAGCTGCCCGTGGATCCTGCGGATCTGAATGCGCGCTTTGTACTCGCGTATACCGGCGCGCCGAGAAATTCCGGCATCAACAACTGGGAGGTCATGAAGGCCCATATTAACGGCGATCGCGCCGTCGAGCGTAATTTCGATAGGATCGCGGCGGGCGCTCACGCCATGCGTCGGGCGCTCGAACGCAAAGACTGGACCGAAACCGCCAGGCTCATGCGTGAGGATTGGACCAGCCGCCGGCGCAATATTCCCACCATCGCCACGCCGCTGATCGATCGCCTGATCTCCACCACACGCCGCATGGGATCGACCGCGGCCAAAGCGTGCGGCGCGGGTGGCGGCGGTTGCGTGGTGTTTCTGGTGGAACCGGACGCCAAACGAAAGGTCGCTCAGGCCATTGCGGAAGCGGGCGCGCAGGTGTTGCCGGCCAGGGTCGCCCCCCGTGGCGTCCAGGTGCGCTGAAAGTGCCCGAACCTCCGCCTTCGAAACGCGATTGGCTGCAGCCGCTCTTGGGGGCCGGCACCTGCTTCCTGCTTCTCCAGGTCGCTCTTTGGTTTCTGGTTCCGATTGTCGACTTCTTCGGCGGCAGGATGATGGCGATCACCGTGCCGATGCTTCTTGCGGCCACGGTCGCCAACGCTCTCGCCATGGCGATCTTCGAGGCGCGCCCATTGAGCGACCTCGGCCTCATGTGGAATAGCGGCGCCGGATATAACCTCCTCATCGGTACCGTTCTGGGAGTGGCCGGCGCGGCGCTGGTGATCCTGCCGCCCATCGCCTTCGGCATGGCGCATTTTGCTTCCGTCCCTGGCGCGGATATCTCCTGGCGAGCCGCCCTGTTCCTCCCCGTTCTCCTTTTCTGCGGCGCCATGGGTGAAGAGATTGCCTTCCGCGGCTTCATCCTGCAGTACCTGATACGGGGGTGGAAGCCCTGGATCGCCATCGTCACCACCGGCGCGCTCTTCGGCTGGCTGCATAACGACAACCCGAGCGCGACCCTCCTGAGCGACGGCAACACCGCGTTGTTCGGAATCCTCTTCGGCGTCGCGCTGATTCGTTCGCACGATCTCTGGCTGCCTATCGGGCTGCATTTTGGATGGAATTGCGCATTACCCTTCCTCGGAGTGGAGGTCAGCGGCCTTACAATCAGAGTGGCGGGGTACGAGTTGGTATGGAAATCCGGGAATCTCTGGAGCGGCGGCATGTATGGGCCGGAGGCGAGCGTCCTCACCTCCCTGGTGCTGGTGATTCTATTCCTTGTGGTGTGGAAGCTGCCCGTGCGCAAAGGCCGGGCCTGGCTTCTGGAGCGACCCGTGGAACCAGCCGCGGAGCCGGCCGAGCCGTCTGCGCTTTGATCTGTGTGTTGGCTGCGGCCGCCCAGGCGGGCGTTGTCCCCTCAAAGGACAAACTCACGGACGACGAGAAGATTGAGATCCTGCGCAATCTGTCTTCCGAATACGCCAAGGCAAAAACCTATTTCCCGCGTTCGAAGAAGCCGCTCGAATTCGATGCGGATGGCACGTGGGATCAGGCCAAATGGCAAATGGAAGCACAGAAGAACGGCGGTCCGGCGGCGCGCGTGGGCGACGATATCAAGATCACCCACGTGGCCTTTGAGACCGACAAGCTGCTGATCGAAATCAATGGCGGCCTGAAGACCGGTGGGCGCTGGTACGACCACATCAATGCCGGCGTGGGCATGGGGGGCGTGATGGATGGACCGATCCACAACCCGGGTGCGCCGACTCTGGGCACTGTCATCGAAGTCAATTTCCATAAACCCCTGGAGAATCTGACGTCGGACGACGTCAAGAAGGTGCTGGCGCCGCTGATGGATTTCGACCCGCATTCGGCTTCGAAGAACTATTCCGAGACGCTGCCGCCGGAAGTGAAGAAGGCGGTTGCCGAGAAGCGCGCCCTGGTGGGCATGGATCACGACCAGGTGCTGCTCGCTATGGGCCATCCGCGCCAGAAGTATCGCGAGACCAAAGACGGCGTGGATCTGGAAGACTGGATCTATGGAGAAGCGCCCGGCAAGGTGACGTTCGTGACCTTCTCCGGCAACAAAGTGGTCAAGGTGAAAGAAGAGTACGCCGGGCTGGGCATTCAGGCTGCCCCGCAGACCGTTACGCCGTAAGGTGTGGGACGGGCGCTTCCGCCTGTCCGCTCTTTATCACTGATGCCGCACCGCTTCCATGGGATCGGCATCGATCCACGGTCGCGCGGAGAAATAAGCCACCAGCAGCGTAACCGCCAGCATCAAGGCACTCACCGGAAGCGGCACCGTCCATTCCACCGTACCAATCCCGTAAAAATGCGCGCGAAGAAGCACGGTCGCACCGACGCCGAGCAGGATTCCAATAGCCACTCCCGCGCCTGCGAGCGAGAGCGCCTGGCGCAGCACCATTTTCAAAAGCTGCCCCGATCGCGCGCCGAGGGCGACGCGAATGCCGAGCTCCTTTTTTCGTTGGCCGACCGACCAGGAAATTGCGCCAAAGAGTCCGATGGTCACGAGCAGCAAGCCGAGCGCGCCGACACCCGCTACCACGCCGGCCGTTACACGTTCCATCAGCAGCGACAAATTCATCCATCTCTCAAATGTGGCGGGGCGAAACGGGGTCTTGAAACCCAGCGCGCGGACTGCCCGGTCGAGTGGATCCAGCCATAGGCGCGGATCGCCGCTGGTCCTCGCGATGACGCTGATTCCAGCCTGATAATGCTGGCTGAGCGCATAGTACATGAAGGATTGCCTCGGCTCGCCGAGATCGTCGTATTTCCCGTCCGCCACCACCCCCACGACGGTTGCCTGGCTCAATGGCTCCCCGGCGAGGATGGTTTTTCCCAGGGGATTCTGGCCAGGCCATAAGTTCTCCGCCATTTTAAGATTGACGACCACGGCTTCCGGACCGCCCTCCCTGTCGGTGGAATTGAATACGCGCCCCTGCAGCACCGGGATACCGAGAGTGGAGAAGTAGTCCGCATCCACCACCGTCTTTTCCAGGGAGATCTTTTTGCTTCCGCCTGGAAGCTGAACTCGGGTCGTCGATGCGCCTGACAAGGGCAGATCCCGCGCGAGCGATACCGACTCTACGCCGGGAAGGGCTGCGACTGCCTTGCGCAAGGCCCCGTACAGTTCCTTGCCGCGCGCTTCTGAGAAACCTTCGCTCCCGGGGTAAACGGTGGTGGCGACCAGCTTTCGCGTCGTAAAGCCAACATCGGTATGACGCAGGTTATAGAGGTTGCGCTGGCATAATCCGAGGCCAACCAGCACCAGCGTGCATGTCGCTGCCTGCAGGATGACCATAGCATTGCGGCGCGTGTTTTTCCGGGTCCCTCCCACCACAACCTCCCCGCTCAGGATCTGCGCAATGGTGGGCGAGGAGGTGTACAAGGCTGGCGCGAGGCCGGTGGCGAGAGTGGCGATGAGCATCAGGGCAAGGGTAAAAGCCAGTACCGTGAAATCAAGCCGCAGATTGAGCCCGAAAAAATATGTGCCGTACGCCGGGAATTCGATGCTGAGGTCGGAATAGCGCGCTATCACAGCCGCGGCGATCGCGTAGCCCAGCGCACCGCTGACGGCGCAGAGTACGGCGCTCTCCCGCAGGAACTCGCGGATCAGCCGCCCGCGGGATGCGCCCAGCGCCAGTTTGATGGCCGCTTCCCGACGCCGCCCGACCGCCAGCGCGAGCAGCAGATTCGCCACGTTGGTGCACGCAATCAGGAGTACCAGGAGCACCAGACCCATCAGAATGCCGCCGGCAAGTTCGGCGGTCGGAATGGTGTCGGGCGGCAGCAGGGTGGCGCGCGTGAGCACCGCTGTGCGGTTCTTGTCCTCATTCGGATATGCGGCCGCGAGCTGTCCGGCCAGACCCGCCATCTCGACTTGCGCCTGGCGCTTGCTCACTTCTGGCCTGAGCCGCGCCAGTAAGAACAGACGCCGTGCATCCCGCCGTCGAAACCACGATGGATCGAAGGACTCCGCGAGCGGCGTCAGCAGATCTCCGTTGAGCCCGTAGAAGGTTCCCGTGAAGTTTTCCGGGGTGACGCCGACGATCGTGTAAGTGCCGAACTTCCTGCCGACGACTTTCGGGTCCGCGCCGAGGCGTCTCCAGCACGCATACGTCATCACGGCTGTATGCGGATTCGACGTGTCGTCACCAGGCGAGAAAAACCGTCCGAGCCAGGGGTGGACGCCCATGACGGCGAAATAATTGGCGGAAACCGGCCTCGTCGTCGCCCTCGCTTCCCGCCCGCCGAAGTTCAAATCCACAACGAGACCAATCGAGTTCGGGGCGGCCGCGATGTCCGTGAAGACGCGATTATTCTGCCGGTAATATTGATAGTCCAGCCAGGAGATTTGCTCGATGTCTTTTTCCGCCGAGTGCCCGTGAATCATCACCAGGCGATCCGGCGCGGGAGCCGCGGGAGGCAGCAGAAGCAGGGTGTTGGTGACGCTCAGGCTCAGGACGCCCAGCGCCAGCGCCGTCGAGAGCGAGAAGACGGCAATGATCGCCAGCTTCCAGTGCTTCCGCAGGGACATTCCCGGCGCTGACGCACGAATAGTGCCAATGCGGGGTGAAGCTTCTCAACAGGCGCTTATCGCCACTCCCGCGGGCGCGTAATTCACAGGTGTGGCCCATCCCGGCGGGAACCTTCTCTCGGAATCCGGTGTCACATAAGGTAATGCCGGAACGACGTCTAATCCGCTTTGCCTTTTCAACCGCCCTCGCAGTTTGTTTTGCGCTCGGATTGGCGGTCGCGCAGGCCGCTCAGGTCGCGCAGGCCGCTCAGGTCGCGCAGGTCGCGCAGGCCGCTCAGGTCGCGCAGGCCACTCAGGTCGCGCAGGCCACTCAGAACGATAAGCCGATCCGCGTGGGCGCCAATGTGATGCAGGCGAACCTCATCTCCAAAGTCAACCCGGTTTACCCCGACGAAGCCAAACGCGATGGAATTCAGGGCACGGTATCGCTCACCATCACGGTCGGCAAGGACGGGAACGTCGCGGACGTAACGGTTTCAAGCGGGCCCTCCGAACTGGTTCGCGCGGCGGTCGACGCGGTCCAGAAGTGGGTCTACCGGCCGACGCTGCTGAATGGCCAGCCGGTAACCGTAATTACCACGGTGGACGTAAACTTCACGCTCTCGCAATAAGCCGATTCACCGCGCTACTTAGCCAGCGTGTCGCGCAGGTTCTTCACAACGCGCGCGGCCTTCCGGTTGAGCGCACCCTGGGAATTGGAACGCCCCGGTTTCTCGAAATCCGACCACAGCACATGGCGCGATTTAAGGTCCACCAGGAAGATCGTGCCCGCCGCCGTGCTCGAGCGAAACCCCGGGTGAGTTTCCGCGGCATCGTCGTCATCCTCGTCACGCGGGTGGATCTTCGCAAGCTTTCTTTCGAACGGCTCGCCCAGCCGATCGGTCAGAACCGCGTCGGCCGTCTTCGGATCCGCCACCACCTGCATCACGTGGTCGCGCGTCAGTTGCTCGGCGAGAAACTGATCGAAACCATCGGCCATGGGCAGGATGTAAACGCTGCGCGCCTCATGGTGCACACCAGCCGCTTGCCCGAATGCGGTTAACGCGAAAACAAACGGGAGTAAGACGCGTTTCATTACAATCACAGTTTACAGGCCATGGCCGACGATTCCATCACCGCCGTAATCCCCGTGCACAACCGGGCGGATCTGCTGGCACGCCTTCTCGGAACCCTGCGAACGCAAACCTCGCCCCTGGCCGAGGTCCTGGTGGTGGATAACGCATCTACCGATGACGCCGCGCAAGTGGCACGAGAAGCCGGGTGCAGGGTAATCGAAATGGGGGAGAACCTGGGCTTCGCGCGCGCCGTAAATCGCGGGTGGCGCGCAGCCTCCACCCCATGGATCGCCCTTCTGAACAGCGATGTGGAACTGGATAACCACTGGCTCGAACGCCTGCTGGCGGGCGTTGAATCGAACTGCTTCGCCACCGGGACCATTCTCTCCGCCGGAGACCGCAGCACCATCGACGGCACTTACGACCTGATGAGCCGCGGAGCTTGCGCCTGGCGCGCGGGAAACGGAACCCCCCTGGCCAATCCTGGGACAGCCCAAAAGATCGCCATTGCCCCCGCAACCGCCTGCCTCTTTCGCCGCGGCGTGCTGGAACGTCTCGGTGGCTTCGACGAGTCCTTCGGCTCCTACCTCGAAGATGTCGATCTGGGTCTGCGTTGTCTGCGCGCGGGATTTCCCGGAGTTTACGTGCCCGATGCCCTCGCCTGGCATCACGGGAGCGCGACATGGGGGCGCTGGAGCCCTCAGGTAGTTCGCGCCATATCGCGCAACCAGGTACTTCTCGTGGCGCACCATTACGACCGGGCTCTGTTTCAATCCTGTTTCTGGCCGATCGTCGCCGGACAACTCCTCTGGGGCCTGCTCGCGCTCCGCCATGGCGCCGGGTTCGCCTGGGCCGCGGGTAAATGGGAAGGCTTGCGCCACTTTCGCCCTCAGGGTTCCGATTCCGCCCCCCTGCGCGATTTCCTCGCCGCTTCGGAACGGGAGATTCGCGACCGGGCGCGGGGTCCCTACTGGCGCTGGTATTTCCGGCTGGTCGCATCATCCGCGCCGGACAGCGGAACCACTGCGGCACATTGACACATGCCACGTGTCGCGGCCGTCATCGTCACGCATAATTCGGAGGCTGAAATCGGGCGATGCCTCGACGCGCTGGCCGCCGCCACGCGCCCTGCCGAGATCCAAACGATTGTAGTAGACAACGCTTCAAGCGATCGCACTCGAGCCGAAATCGAAGCCAGAGGCGTCCGCCTGATCGCCAACCCGGATAACGCCGGATTTGCCGCGGCGGTAAACCAGGGGATCCGAGCCACCGACGCTCCGCTCATTCTCCTGCTGAATCCGGACGCCTGTCTCGAAACCGGACTCGATGCGCTCACAGCTCATTTTGCAGATCCCCAAACAGGAGCCGCCGGCGGCATGCTTACCGGGCCCGATGGACTCCCGCAGACCGGCTTCATGGCCCGCAACCTCCCCACTCCAACGGCGCTGATCTTTGAAGTGCTTGGGATTAATGCGGTTTGGCCGGGCAACCCGGTGAATTGGCACTACCGTTGCTTAGGAAATGATCCGGTGACCCTTGGGCTTGTCGAGCAGCCCGCCGGCGCTTTCCTCATGTTTCCGCGAGAGGTGTGGGATCGCGTCGGCGGCTTCGACGAGCGTTTCTGGCCCATCTGGTTTGAAGACGTCGATTTCTGCGCGCGGCTGAAGAAAGCCGGTTTTGCGGTATATTACAACCCGAAAGCAGTGGCCAGACATCATGGAGGACACTCCGTCGTTAGTCTTCCGCTGGAGATTCGGGAACGTTATTGGTATGGTAGTCTTCTTGGATATACAGCGAAGCATTACCATTGGGTAGCTCGTGAGGGGGTGTGTTTCGCTGTAGTTCTTGGTGCGGCTCTGCGCGCGGTCAAAGGGTGTCCGCGCTATGGGTTGAAAGCTTTTGCAGTTTATGGCGCTGTTTGCCGGCTTGCCATGGCCCGTTTGTTTCGGCCCCGGCAAGGCTCAGGGAGTACTGTTGTCCGATGTAACGGCTTTAAAAATTCATGAGTGGAGCAGGCCCGCGCTTACATGTCCCGCAGCGACTTCGTTTCGGTAACGATCGTCACATACAATAGCGGCCGCTTTATTAAGCGGTGTCTTGAGTCCGTCCTCGATCAGGAGTATCCGTTCAAGGAGGTTATCGTCATCGATAACAACTCCACGGATGGCACCATCGATATTCTGGAACCGTTCGAAAACCGGTGCCGGATTATCTATAACGAGGAAAACATCGGCTTCGCCGCTGCCCAGAACCAGGCCATCGCGGCTTCGAACGCCGAATGGGTTCTGACCCTCAACCCCGACGTTCTGCTGCTGAAGGGTTTTCTCGAAGCTCTCGTCACCGCCGGCAATCTCGATCCGCGCGTCGGCACGGTCTGCGGCAAATTGCTCACTATGTCGGCCGAGTTTGAATTCGGCGAGGAACCTCTGGTCGATTCCACTGGGATTTACTTTACACCGAACCTGAGGCATCTGGACCGCGGCAGCCTGCAGGTCGATAACGGCCACTTCCGCAGTTACGAATACGTTTTCGGGGCCACCGCGGCGGCCGCGCTCTACCGGCGGGAAATGATCGACGATATCTCCATCGGCGGCGAGTTCTTCGACGCCGATTTTTTTGTTTACCGGGAAGACGCCGACGTGGCGTGGCGCGCGCAGCTGATGGGCTGGAAATGCCTCTACGCCCCCTACGCCAAGGGCTATCACGTGCGTAAAGCTTTGCCCGGCAACCGGCGCGCTCTGCCGGCCGAGATCAACATGCACTCGGTGAAGAACCGCTTCCTCCTGCGCATGAAGAACATCACGCCGGATCTTTACCGGCGCAACTTCTTCTCCATCACCCTGCGCGATATCGTTGTGCTGAGCTGCTGTCTCCTCTCCGAGCACACGTCGCTCAGGGCCTTTCCGTTCCTCATTAAAAACTGGAGGAACGTGATGGCCAAGCGGCGCGAGATCATGCAGCGCCAGCGCGTGGACGACGAATACATGGCGAGCTGGTTCGATTTCCGGCCCGTCAGCAAACCCGCCCCGAAGAAGTTCACCGTCGCCGCCCCGCGCCCCAAAGCCGCCCGGCGCTGATTCCGGTGCGCATTGCAATTCTGGGCACGCGCGGCATCCCCGCCAACTATGGCGGATTTGAAACCTTCGCCGAAGAGCTGTCCGTCCGCCTTGTGGAGCGCGGGCATGAAGTAGCGGTCTATTGCCGGCAGTCCTTCGGGTTACCGAAGTTTCGCGGCGTGGAACTGCGCTATGTTCCCACCATCCGGCATAAGTATCTGGACACCCTGGCCCACACTTTCCTCTCCACCGTTCACCTGCTCTTTCACCGCGTGGACGTGGCGCTCTACTGCAACGGGGCCAACGCCATTTTCACCATATTACCGCGTCTGGCGGGAATTCCGGTGGTGCTGAATGTCGATGGCATTGAGCGCCGGCGCAGGAAGTGGAACGCGCTCGCGCGCACCTGGTACCATGTCTCGGAATACCTCTCGACGGTTCTCCCCAACCGGTTCGTCACCGACGCGCAATCTATCCAGCAGTATTACCGGAACGAGTACGGAAAGGATTCGCGCTTCATCCCCTACGGCGCCGACGCCGTGCGCGAGGAAAGCCAGTCGACCCTGGCGGACCTGGGGCTCGAACCCCACCGGTACTTCCTGTACGTGAGCCGCATGGAGCCGGAGAATCACGCGCTCGAAGTCCGCCAGGCATTCGAGCAGGTACCCACCGATATGAAGCTGGCCCTCATCGGCGACGCTCCCTATGCCGAGGAATACATCGCCCGGGTGCGCGACACCTTAGACCCGCGTGTCGTGATGCCGGGCGCCATCTATGGCCTCGGCTACCGCGAGCTGGGCACCTGGTGCTTCGCCTGCGTGCATGCCACGGAGGTGGGGGGCACGCATCCCGCGCTCATCGAAGCCATGGGGCGCGGGTGCCTCGTCATCTATCGCGATAACGCGGAGAATCTGGAAGTATGCGGCGATGCCGGCTTGCCTTACATCGACCAGGCGAGCCTCACCGCGCGCATGCGGGAAGCCATCGCCATGAGCGAACTGGAACGCGATCGATATCGCGCCCGCGCCGCCCAGCGCGTGCGTGAGCGCTATAACTGGGACGCAGTCACCACCCAGTACGAAACACTGTTCGGATCTCTGCGCCGGACAGCCTGAGCGCCATTCGCCCGCTCCCCAAAAAGCGCTCAGGGCCGGCGGCTTGCGGGCTCATCGGGGAACCCATGCTGGAAATCTCTCACCAGAGTGCGGTCGGGCAGGATTAAATAGGGTTCTTCGTGACCCCGCTTGATGCGACCGCTCTCCTGTTCCTGGAATTCGCGCAAAGTCATTACCCAGACACGCTGGTTGTATTCGTCTCGCGAGGCCACCAACGGCTCCGGCGCATCCGGGACCGAAATCGGATCTCCCTTTTTGATCTCCGCCATTTTATTTCTCCTGCTTTAGAATTACGGAAGTATGCACTTTACGCAAGGGGCTGAGGTTTGAAGCGAAACGACCACGCGAGGCAGGAGCTACTTCGGCCAGCCTTCAGCCGGTTTCTTTTTCTCCAAGGATTTTTTCACCGCATCTTGCCAATTGCTGGTGATCTTGAGGACTTCCGGTTTGGGGCCGGGAGAGGGTTTCTTCTGAGCGGCGTGCTTGTGTTTCTTCATGTCGGCAACGCGCTAAAATGAAAACGACCCGATTCGTAGTCGGGCCATTTTCGGTATCCCTTAGGGCGCACCTAAAGCATAGAACAGGAGTGTACCCAAATGCAATTCATTCGCCGCGTGATCCATTGCGGATTTGTGACGTTCGTGGCTCTTGGCGTTACGGCTCAGACGCCGACTAAACCTAGCATTTCCAGCGTAACGGTCCTGCCGTCCGAACCGCCGATCCCATCGGGAAGCTGCACGGCGTCAAAAGCTGGCTATCTCGAAAAGGACGGCAAAACAGATATTTCCGGGACCGAAACCTGGAGCATGATTTCGGCTTACCTTCATGATGGCTACGTCGTCACCGTCTACCCGCAAACAAAACGAGGGACATTCGTTAACCTCGAATGTCCCCCTAAAGGTTCTACGGTACCGAAACGCTAGCGATAGTCGGCTTCACGATGGTTTTGGAGTTCTCGATCTTGAACGTCCTGACGGGGAAGCTGTCAGGAGATCCGTACGAAAATCTGATAGGGGCGTCCTGATCGATTATGGTGTTTATCTGTTCCAAACGATACTCGCCGCTGGCTTGATTAGTCGGGATTGTATAAGAGACCTCGAATGTATCGGGCGCGGTCTTTTTGGATTCGCCAGATCCAATCGAATCCAGGAAGCCAGCCTGCCCAATTTGAATCGGAGTGGTGAGAGACAGGTTCATCCAGACGCGGCTTATCTTCATTGCGTCTGATCCGGCGAATGTGACGTTAACCCGGATCATGGCGCCGGGGTGGTATACCGGCGGCGGAATTGGTGGTGGCGTTTGGGCTGTTGCAACCGATCCGAGTGCCATGAGAACGGCTACCAGGATCGTCTTGGAAATTCTATCTGTTTTGTTCTTAACGGTCTTCATGCGTACCTTTCCTTCTGTTTTGGGACAGAAAAACCCTCTTGACTTCAGTGTGGAGTTTGGGTACGCTGGAAATGCGTTTTTGTTTCCGCAGTACCCGGTTTTCAAAGAGCAGTGAACCGCAAATCGCCCTACCGTGCAAGGTGGGGTTTTTTGTTGCTCGCTCCTCGCCAGTATACCAGAAAATTAGTGGCACGTGGCTGGTCGTAGTCTGGGATTTTCCGCTCTCGAAACAGATTTTATTCGGCCTGAATTTGGGAAACGGAAAAATCTCGGTACATTAACCGCTTACCTTCCGCCGATTGAACCGCCATGAAAGTTCGTTCCCCGTCGTTCAGGTAACGATTATTCCAAACGAAGTCGAACTGCCAGATGCAGCGGTGGAGGTATTCCCGACTGACGTTGTGGTATATGCCCATGATGCCGCGCTTAACGATGGCAAAGCTGCTTTCGGCAGTATTTGTGTGGATATCGCCCCGCGCGTATTCCCGAGTTCCATGGTTAACCCGATGGTGTCCACCGTCGAACTCTGAACCGATGCCAGTGTAGGAAGAGAGTTCATCGGTGATGATCCTGGCTTCGCGGGCGACTTCCTCGCGGATGATCGCCTTCAGCGTTTCACCCGTCACGTCTGCCACGACA
>JBEKAQ010000131.1:0-11902 GCA_050015835.1 Bryobacteraceae bacterium
CTCAAAAAGCTCTCGAAAGCCATCAGGCGCGAGGGCGCCTGACCCGAAGAGAACCGGAAGAGCCAATCGCGGGAGCACGCGCCTCGGCAGCGCCCTGGTGGACGGCATGACCCAGGTCCTCGCCCACGTTCGCGGCGAGATTGAGCTGAAGAGCTATACGCTGCCAGGGCCGATCGACGTCAAGGCCATCCGCAAGAAGGTGGGGATGTCGCAATCCGAGTTTGCCTCCGCGTTTGCCCTCAACCGGCGCACGCTGCAGGAATGGGAGCAAGGAAAGACGACTCCGGACAACGCCGTTCGCGCTTACCTGACTGTCATCGAGCGCAACCCCGAGGCTGTCGTGGAGGCTCTGCGGAGCTGAAATCGGAAGTCCGCCAGATCCATCGTGCCGGAACGCCCCGCCGCTGGCTCGCGACGTAGCGCTCCTGCGTTTGGTCTTATCCGTGTTGATCCGTGTTCATCCGTGGCTAATTTCTTTTCCTTCGCCCTTTATTCTGTGAGCCGGCAATGCGCCCGCAGCACCGCATCGTAATCCGCCACGCTGTCATAAAACTCCTCCGCCCGCCGCTCCTCCGCCCCCGGCGCCCGAATCGCGTCCTCCTTAAGCTTCACCACCAAATCATTACTCGGCAAAACACTCATAATCCCTCCTTTTTTCTCATCCGTGTGAATCCGTGTTCATCCGTGGCTAAATTCTCAGGGCTCTTAAAGAGCGCGCGCACA
Source organism: Bryobacteraceae bacterium (assembly GCA_050015835.1). Lineage (GTDB taxonomy): Bacteria > Acidobacteriota > Terriglobia > Bryobacterales > Bryobacteraceae > BOG-234. The sequence goes on from JBEKAQ010000131.1 coordinate 724, forward strand.
TCGGATACGAGTACCCATGGCGGTAATCACGGCTCCATCTGGCCCGGTTGAGCGATAATCATAGAGGCGCCGTGAATACTGAACAAGCCATACTCGAAGCCGTCCGGGTCCTCCCGCCCGAGAAGCAGGAGGAGCTTCTTGCTCATGCCCGCCGGCTGCGCGTCCAATCCGAAGCCCCCAGGCGGCCCCGCAAGAACGGTCGTGGTCTATGGGCGGACCTCGGCATTGACCTGACGGCCGCCGATATCGACGAAGCCCGTCGCGAGATGTGGAAGAACTTCCCGCGAGACGACTCCTGATGGCGGCGATCGTGGCCGATACCCACGCGGCGCTTTGGTACTTGACCGACAACCCGAGGCTTTCCGTCACTGCGGCGCGCGCGCTCGACGAGGCGTCTGCGGCTGGAGACCCGATTCTGATTCCCTCGATCAGCCTCGTCGAACTGACTTACCTGATCGAAAAAGGCCGTCTCCCGGCCGAAGCCCGACGACGGCTGGTCGATGCTCTGGCGGACCCGGAAGGGCCCTACGAGCTTGCTGCCCTTGACGCCCGCGTTGCCGAAGCCGTTGAGCGCATCGACCGAAATGCTGTCCCGGATATGCCTGATCGAGTGATTGCCGCGACCGCGCTGGCGCGGGCGCTCGCATTGGTCAGCCGCGACGCCAGGATTCGAGCCGCCAACCTCCAAACGGTTTGGTAGGTCGCGCCCTCCCTCGTTTCTTATCCGTGTTTATCCGTGTCCATCCGTGGCCATGCCTTGCTTTTCTTCCTACTTCCAGGGCATCCCAGGCAACGCAAACCCGCGCGTATCGATCTCCTTCCGCTTCGCCCGCCAGCAAGCCAGCGCCAGCGCAATCGCCAGATCGTCATGTTCCCCGTAACCATCCGCCCCCAGCCGCACCCGCCCCTTCACGCTGACCGTGGCCCGAACATCCACCAGTTCCTCGATCAGAGCCCGCGCCCCCTCCAAGGTCCGAGCGATCCGCAGCTCTTGCTTCTCCAGTAAAACCTGCACTCCCGCCACCAGATCCCGCTTAGGCACATTGAAGTCGTTGCCCCGCTGGCTCTCCTTGTCCCCGCCCGTCATCGTCACCGCCGCAATCTCGCAACCCAGCCGGGCCGACCGCAGCATCTGCACCACCGGAGCCCCCAATCCGGTCGCGTCCACCACCAAAGCGCACTGTCCGGACAACTCCGCGCCCGTCACCATCTCGCGCACCCGCTCCACAATCTCCGGATACGACGTTCCCAGAGGAACCCGCTCCACATACCGCAGATGTAGCACCGGAACCCCCGCCCCCGCATACGCCCGATACCGCGAAACCTTCTCCACCACCGCAATCGCCGAATGATCCCGCCGCTGCCCCAAATCCAAACCGAAGTAAAACATCGCTTTTTCCCTCCCGGTGGGGCACATTTCCGATCTGCCCTCTTTTCCTCTTTTAATGTCTTCTTTTCAGCTTCAAAGGCATTACCTCGTCATCCAAAGCCCCCTCCACCAAATCAAGATCGAACGCCGAGCGCCCGTTGTCCACGAACTCGCACATATACTCCTGCCGGAAGTGCGCCATCCCCTCCTCCGTCCGTTCTTCCTCCAGATGTTCCTTCGGAATCCGCGGACACTCCGTCGCCGGCACGCTCACTCTAAGCCAGCCCGGCCCGCCATGCGCCCAAACCGTATAGAAAAATCCCCGCTTCCCGCAAGGAGTGCTCATCAGCCACAAATCCCCCTTCGACACCGCCAGCACCGGACGCAGCATCTTATACAGCGAATCCTCCACGCGCGCCGCCTCGTCGATCACCACCAGAGACGCTTTCGAGAAACCCCGCCCCGTCCCTTCCGTCCCCGGCAGCCCCACAATTCGCGAACCGTTCGGAAACAGCAGCGAAGTCTCGTTGTCCCCATCTCCGCGCGGAACAATTCCCAGCTTCGCCACTAAATCTTTCGCTTTACGCAAAAATTCCGCACTCTGCCGCTCCGAAGGGCTGGCCACCAGCACCAGACTCCCCGCCACCGTATACGCCCGATGCAAAGCCTTAGCCGCCGCGATCGTCGACTTCCCCCACTGCCGCGAGCAATTCAGAATCGCGCGCGTCGCCGTCGACCGCAACACTTCCTCCTGCCGCGCATCCAGATCCAGCCCCAACCGAGCCCGCGCAAAATCCCCCGCATCCAAAACAACAGGAATGGTGACCGGAAGCTCGACGCTATTTATCTCGAAGAAATTACTCACACCCTGAAATATCACGTGAGAGCTGGATAGACGGCCCATACCCACCGAATCCACCGCTGGAAAAAACCGCTACGAGCAAATAAATAAAGACGTTAACGTAAAAATAAAAATATTAACTACGCCTGTGACCGGCCAAACCGCGTGCGCAGGTTGGTAGGGGTACCTCTGGGCCCGGCCGATTGGCAATCGGCCTTCCCAGCCCGTTCACAACTATTTCTGGCTTTTCTTCACTGCGCCCAAGCCTGTGTTTTCTTAGCGTTGCTCCTCGCTCGACCCAAACTCCACGCAATAACGCCCCCACCCCCATTCCATACTGAGGCCGGAGTCAATATCATGCGCTCGGAAAAACAGACCAACGCCTCCCGCACCAACGGAAAGAAATCCCGCGGCCCCATCAGCCCCGCAGGTAAACGCATCTCCGCCCGCAACGCCGAGCGCCACGGTCTTCTCTCACAATCCATCGTCATGGAAGGAGAAGACAAAGAGCGTTTCCACGCCCTGCTGGCCCGTCTGGTCTCCGAGCACCTCCCTCAAACCGACTCCGAGCTCGAACTCGTCGAAACCATGGCCGTCGCCAAATGGCGGCAGAAGCGCGTCTGGGACATGGAAACCGCCCGCATGTCCCATGAGATCCGCACCCAGGCTCGCGATCCGGAGCTCGCCGCCCATACTCCGGTGGTCCGCGCCGCCCTCGCCTTCGAATCGGTCGTCGACCGCTCGCGCAGCCTCAGCGTCCTCAGCCGCTACGAAGTCCGCTTCGATCGCATCTACATCCGGGCCAAAAGGGAGCTCCGCGAGAGCAGGAAATGAGAATACGCCAGTGCCGAACGAACCCACGGAATCCAGCAAAAATGGCCTTATCGGTGTGAATCGGTGTTCATCGGTGGCCGATAATGAACTGCTACTCTGGCAGAGGGTTTAACTCAGCGGAGGAAATTAAAGGATGATTACATTTACCAATCGAGTCTTGTTCGTGGGTTTTGGAGCCGTAGCGCGTTGCACGCTGCCCATTCTGCTCAAGCACCTCAGCGTCGATCCCAGGCGCATCGCCATCATGGACTTCGATCCCAACCATGACGCTCTGAAGCCCTGGATCGAGCAGGGCATCACGTTCATCAGGGATCGTGTGACACCGGAGAACCTGGGTAGCCTGCTCGAACGGCACCTCTCCGATGGAGACCTCCTGATCGACCTCGCGTGGAATATCGATTGTTGCGAAATCGTGCAATGGTGCCACGACCGGGGCGTCCTCTATGTGAATACCTCCGTGGAGCTCTGGGATCCCTACGCGGGAGCCGACAACAAGCACCCTACCGAGCGGACCCTCTACTGGCGGCACATGAACCTGCGCCGCATGATCTCCGCGTGGAGCGAGCCCGGGCCGACCGCTGTGATCGAACACGGAGCCAACCCCGGCCTTATCAGCCATTTCACCAAACACGCCCTGCTCGACATCGCGCAGCAATCGCTAGCCGACAAAAAATTCAGCGAGGCACAGTCGGAGTCGATCGCGCACCACGCCAAAGCGCAGAACTTCAACCACCTCGCCCAACAGCTCGGCGTCAAGGTCGTTCACTGCAGTGAGCGCGACACCCAGATCACCGATCAGCCCAAACAGGTCAACGAGTTCGTCAATACGTGGAGCGTTGAGGGCTTCCGCGAAGAAGGCACAACCACCGCTGAGATGGGCTGGGGCACCCATGAAAAGGAACTGCCCGCCTATGCCTTCGAGCATGCCGAGGGTCCCCGCAGCCAGATCTGTCTGGCGCGCATGGGCATCAACACCTTCGTCTCCACCTGGGTGCCGCCCAATCACGACATCCTCGGCATGATCGTCCGCCATGGCGAGGCCTTCACCATCACCGAGAAGCTCACTGTCTGGGAAGAAGGCCGGGCCATCTACCGCCCCACAGTCCATTACGCTTACTGTCCATGCGACTCCGCCATTGCCTCGCTTCACGAATTGCGTGGCTACGACTACCGGCTGCAGCCGCGCATCCGTATCATGACCGACGAAATTATCGGCGGAGAGGATATTCTGGGCGCGCTGGTGATGGGTCACCCTTACCAATCGTGGTGGTGCGGAACCGATCTCTCGATCGAGGAGTCGCGCCGCCTCGTGCCCCACCAGAACGCCACCACCATGCAGGTAGCCATCTCGGTTGTCGCGGCCTGCATGTGGATGGTCGAGAACCCGCGCCGCGGGCTGTGCGTGCCGGACGACCTGCCCCATGAGTATGTGCTGGATATCGGCAAGCCCTACCTCGGCAAGTTCATTTCCGTAGCCTCCGATTGGACCCCGCTCAAACACTACTCCAACTTCTTCGCCGGATACAACAAGCCCCAGCTCGACCTGTCCGACCCATGGCAATTCAAGAATTTTCTAATCACCGAAGGTGACGGCGTTTAGCCCGGGTGAACCCAGCATGGACCAAAAGACACTCCTTCAACTGGCCAGGAAACACGGCACACCCATTGTCGTCGTGGACCATAAGGTTCTTCGGGAAAACTACCAGCAATTCCGCAAGTACCTGCCGCGCGTACAGGCGTACTATGCGGTCAAAGCCAACAGCGATCCTGCCATCGTCGAGACTTTCTACGATGCCGGAGCCAGCTTCGACGTCGCCAGCATGGCCGAGTTCCTGACCGTTCACGAACTGATCGAAGATCTTACCGCCAAACAGCGGCAGGATTTCATCTGGGATCGCATCATTTACGCCAACCCCATCAAAGCCATTGAAACGCTGAAGCAGCTCGATCCCTACAAGCCGCTGGTCACCTACGATAACCATGACGAAGTGATCAAGATCGCGCGTTATGCGCCGCACTCCGGCCTCGCGCTGCGCCTGCGCGTCCCCAACACCGGATCGATGGTGGAGCTGTCCAGCAAATTCGGCGCCTTGCCCGGCGAGGCCGTGGACCTGATCGCCTTCGCGCACAACAACAAGCTCGAGGTCGAGGGGCTCAGCTTCCATGTCGGCAGCCAGTGCACCAACCCGAAGAACTACAGCCAGGCGCTGCACCTCGCCGCCGGCATCTTCGCCGAGGCCAAAGAGCGCGGCTTCGATCTCAAGCTCCTCGATATCGGCGGAGGTTTCCCGGCCCACTACGACGACACGGTCCCTCCCTTCCGGAGACTCGCCAGGATGATCAACGCCGAGCTGGATCGTCTTTTCCCCGCGCCCATCGAAATCCTCGCCGAGCCCGGCCGTTTCCTCGTCGCCTCCGCTGCCACCGCCATCGCTAAGATCATCGGCAAGGCCGTGCGCGGCGGCAAGCTTTGTTACTATATCGACGACGGCGTCTATCACACCTACAGCGGCATAATTTTCGACCACGCCCAGTACCACCTGAAAAGCTTCAGGAGAGGTCCCACGCAAATCTGCTCTGTCTTCGGCCCCACCTGCGACGCTCTCGATACCATCAGCCTGACCGAGCAGCTCCCTGACATGGAAATCGGCGAGTTTGTCTACTCCGAAAACATAGGCGCCTATTCCGCCGCCAGCAGCACCCGCTTCAACGGCTTCGAGCCCGCCAAAATCGTGCACGTGAACCGATGATGCACGGCGGAAATTAAGAGAAGCCGTCCGGCCTGTCCGGCGGTTTCAGCTTCTTCACTAAAACCTTCGAGTTCCGTCCGCTGCGGTCGTATCTCTCGCGGCGCACCGGCGCAAGGTCGTCGGGTGTGCCTTCGGTAAATCCACCCTTCGACTGGAAGTAAGTAAACGTTTGCGTCGATAGCGCAATCAGTCCGGTCAGGCCCATTTCGCGAGCTTTGGTTTCCACGAATTGAATCAGCTTTCGTCCTATGCCCTGATTCTCGTGCGACGGATCCACATAAAGACTGGCCAGCTCGCCCTGTTGTTGCGCGGGATAAACGTGCAGCGCCACGCACGCCACAGGGTTCTTATCGATTTCGAAGATATAGTAGTCCGCCAGGTTCTTCTCAATGTCGCCCCGCGTCCGCCGCACCAGTTCCTCGGCTTCCACCGCCTTTTTGGTCAATAGCTGGATGGCCCGGATATCCTTCTTCCGGGCCGGCCGGATCTGTTCATACTCGTTGGCATAAATCAGCGTGCCGATGCCCTCATTCGAGAACACTTCCGCCAGCAGCCCTTCGTCTTCCCGGCCATTGACAATGTGGACGCGCTGTACGCCCGCGGCGCACGCGGCCGCCGCGTGCCGCGCCTTCGAAACCATCTCCGGGGAAAATCCGCCCGGCGCCGTCTGCACCAGCTTCAGAAGATCCGAAACCAGCATGTGGCGGATGAGCGCATCGTTGTACCGCAACCCATCCTGTGAGGTAATGAAAATCAACTTGGCCGCCTTCAGGGCTTCGGCCGCCGCCACCGCGATACTGTCGGAGTTGACGCGGTACGTCTTGCCGTCGCCGTCAAAGCCGAGTGGCGGAATCACCGGAACAACACCCTGATTCAACAATGTTTGCAGAAGTTCGATATCGATCCGCTCCACTTTTCCGGTAAAGAGCTGGTCGACGCCATGGATGATCCCCAGCGGATGCGCTACGATGGCATTCGTGCAGGCTGCGCGCAGGTCGTTGGCCGAAAGACCCTGCAGGATCTCGTGCGTGATACGGTTCGCCGCTTCTATGGCGAGCTGCAATGTCGCCGCATCGGTCAGGCCGGTGCCGTCGAAGTCGGACGCCGCCACTCCCTGCTTCTCGGCCAGAGCCTTGATCCGTTCCGCCGCCCCGTGCACCAGCACCACACGGATGTTCAATGAACGCAGCACGGCCGCGTCCAGCAGGATGTTGGCGAAGTTTTCCTCCGCTACGATGCCTCCGTCCACTGCAAGAATGAAGGTCTTTTCGCGGAATTGCGGAACGTATTGAAGGATCCCGCGCAGGTCGGTTAGCTTCACGTTGGCGCCTGGGGGTTCATGGTCCGGTGGCTTGCTGCCGGCTGCTTAAAAATCGAGACGCTTCTACTTTACAACGAGACGATTTACAACGAGACGACGCTTCTTCAGTCGAAAATCTTCCTGAGCCCGCCGCGCCCGGGCGGTAGAGGGAATGCGCGTCATTAAACGACTTTCCGCCAATCCTTCGATTGGCGTGAGGACCGAAACGCGATCGGCGATTATTCAATCGCCCCGCTTATGCGTGAAAAACGGCGGATAGTTAAAATTCGCCGAATCCGATGCGCTTCGAACGAGTGTGGGATAAACGCAACCGAGCACCTGTATTGCTGGTAAGCGGAGCCATCATGCTGGCGATCGCCGCAGTGGATTGGTGGACCAAACCATACGTTTCCCTGGGCTTTCTTTACCTGTTCCCTATCATGTTGGCGGCGGGATTTCTCCCCCGATGGGCCATTGCGCTGGCGGGAGTGTCGTGCGCCGTGCTTGCGGAGCTTTTCAGCTCGCTCGACAGATCGTTCGTTTTGCGGGATCGGTCTTCGTCTTTTATGCGATGTCCGCCGCGGGCCTGGCGCAAGTGCTCGCGCATAACTGGCCAGTCTGTGGAGCGAGCAGGCGGATACCGTCTCACGACGCACCCCGATGGCCTTCTGAATCCGTCGCAGCGACCACCCCGGCCGCCCCAACGCTATTGGTTGTTGTTTCTTTTCCTCGGTCCAGACATTGCTGACAAGGACGGAGGATACCCCCCATCCGGTCAATGTCCTGAGTCGCTATGGCTGACCGGTTTTCAGGTGATCACGGCTGGCTGGTTTTGGGCGTTCACCGAGGTTCAGGGTATGACACCTTCGAGAGTCTGGACGCGATGTTCCAGGGAGACGTTAAGTGTTTTTTGCGATCAACGGCAATTTCCTCGTCCTGACACGGCGTACAGCGCACACGCTATGGAGCGCTGCAAGCTCACCGTTCACGTCTCGACGAAGTAAAAGTAGTTAACGCCAGACCACTGGCTGCATGTCACGTCCCGGAGTGGCGACCGCCGAGATTCAATCCGGCGAACTACGGCGCATTCCGTACCATGGCTCGCCTGGCACCGCCGGATTGCAGTTCTGGCGCACAGGGCGATTTGCCGATATCGGTAAACCGCCCGCGAATTGGTTTAGTAGTCTGAATCCTCTCGACCCTGGCCGCCCTGCGAGGCCCATTCCGGGATTTCGCAAACCATGGCTTCGGTAGTCAGCATCAGCGACGCGATCGAAGCCGCATTCTGCAAAGCGGTGCGGGTCACTTTGGTCGGATCTATCACCCCCGCTTTGATGAGGTCCTCATACCGATCCGTCATGGCGTTGTAGCCGAAGTTGGGGTTTTTGGACTCCCGCACCTTCTGAACCACGACCGAGCCCTCGTCGCCGGAATTGCTTACGATCTGGCGCAGCGGTTCTTCGCACGCGCGGCGCACGATGTTCAGTCCGAACTGCTCGTCGCCGTCGAACTTCAATCCTTCCAGAGCCCTCGCCGCCCGCAGCAGCGCCACGCCGCCGCCGGCCACGATGCCTTCTTCTACGGCCGCGCGCGTGGCGTGCAGAGCGTCCTCGACGCGGGCTTTCTTTTCCTTCATTTCAATCTCGGTCGCCGCACCGACTTTGATGATGGCAACGCCGCCGGCAATCTTCGCCAGACGTTCCTGCAATTTTTCGCGGTCGTAATCGGAGGTGGTTTCTTCGATCTGGGTGCGCAGCTGTTTAATGCGCCCCTCAATCGCCCTGGCATCGCCCGCGCCATCCACGATCGTGGTGTTTTCCTTATCCACCGTGATTCGTTTCGCCCGGCCGAGGTCTTCCAGTTTCACGCTCTCGAGCTTGATGCCCGTCTCCTCGGCAATCGCTTTGCCCGCGGTGAGAACCGCGATGTCTTCGAGCATGGCTTTGCGGCGATCGCCGAAACCGGGGGCCTTTACGGCGCAGACGTTGAGCGTTCCGCGCAGCTTATTGACCACCATGGTCGCCAGCGCTTCGCCTTCCACTTCTTCGGCGACGATCAGGAGCGGCTTGCCGGAGCGCGCGATCTGCTCGAGCAGCGGCAGCACGTCTTTCATGTTGGAGATCTTCTTCTCGTGGATCAGAATGTACGGATCTTCGAGAACCACTTCCATGCGATCGGCGTCGGTCACGAAGTAAGGCGATAGATAACCGCGGTCGAACTGCATACCCTCCACGGTCACCAGTTCCGTCACCATGGTCTTCGATTCCTCCACCGTAATCACGCCGTCTTTGCCGACCTTCTTCATCGCGTCGGCGATAATGCCGCCGATCGTGTGGTCGCTGTTAGCGGAGATGGTCCCAACCTGAGCGATCATGTCGCCGGACACACTGACGGACATCGCCTTCACCGATTCAACGGCAATGGCGACGGCTTTATCGATGCCGCGCTTGACGGACATCGGATTGGCGCCCGAAGTAACAGCCTTCACGCCCTCGCGAAAAATGGCCTGCGCGAGAATCGTTGCGGTGGTGGTGCCGTCGCCCGCGACATCGGATGTCTTTGAGGCGACTTCCCGCACCATCTGCGCGCCCATGTTTTCGAGTGGATCCCGCAGCTCGATCTCTTTGGCCACGGTCACGCCGTCTTTGGTGATATTGGGGCCGCCAAACTTTTTCTCGAGGACTACGTTGCGTCCCCTGGGACCCAGCGTCACCTTGACGGCATCCGCCAACTGGTTCACGCCGCGCAGGATTGCCTGGCGGGATTGATCCGAATAAACGATTTGTTTTGCCATAATTATCAGCTCGCCTTCCTTGCCGCCGCCGGCTGTTCGTCGAGGATGCCGAGAATCTCGTCCTCGCGCATGATCATGTACTCGTTGCCGTCCAGCTTGATGTCGCTGCCGGAATACTTGCCGAAGAGAATGCGATCGCCGACGCGCACGTCGAGTTCGACCAACGTGCCGTTCTCAAGGCGCTTGCCTTTTCCGATGGCGGCAACTTCGCCCTCCTGCGGTTTCTCTTTGGCCGAATCGGGGATGAACAGACCACCGGCGGTGGTGCTGTCCTGATTTTCGATGCGTTTGACCACTACGCGGTCGTACAACGGACGTATTTTCATAGACGTGAGCCTCCTGGGCTCGAGGACCTTAGTAATCTGTATTGCGGGGCTCGGACGCGGCATCGGGCACAGGAAATCGGCTCTCCTGAATCCGTCGCCAGTGAACGCCCAGCCCGATGTGCGGTCTCCAGAACACGTCCCGGAGATCGATGCTGGTGATTTCCACGCAATTACACAATCCGGGCCGTTTGCCGCGAACCACCCGCCGCAGCGCCCGGTGCATCATGTCGTTCTTACTGCCGCCGAAGGCGGTGGTTACCACTTCGCCCGCCTCGAAGAGGAAAGTCCAGCCAGCCGCGGCTATGGCTTCTTCCACGCGCGTTCCAGCGGAATTGGCGATGACATTCCAGCCATCGAAATACGGCGTACTCCGAATGCCCGGGAGCGAGGGCAGAACGGCGCCTTGTTCCACGAGAAGGGCGCCGATAGCCAGTGGATTCATGGACGGCGCTGTAGCCACTCAACGGGATGTTGACGCACGATTCCGCCGTGTTCCTCGATATCCGCCCACTTGTTGTCGTCGCGCAGATCTACGAAGATTCCCGGCGTGCCGATGTTCGATCCCTTGAACAATACGACAGGCTCGCCCTTTTGAAATGCTGTGTTCGTCACCGATTCGCTCCTTGGTTGCGCGAAGCCGTTTCACGCGGCACCTTTCGCACAGTGGAAGTTCGCAATCTCGGACACAGAAGATTGGTTGTCCGGCGGGATTGGAGGACAACGTTCTGAGTGGCTACGAAGTAGTTCTTAGCCCAATCATAGCAGGTTCCTTGACAAGGGAGGCGCGACTTTGTGAGGGGACGTGACCGGCTGCGGCACGCGGGCGAAAAATCAACCCATCAAGGATGGCCGGATCACGTATCCAGCAACCTCGGTCCACCCGAAGTCCGCTGAACCGGCGGCACCGTGCAGCCAAATGCCTTGGGCGGCAAGGACTCAAAAACGCGCTGCGCGATCTGTATTAA
>JBEKAQ010000132.1:0-11875 GCA_050015835.1 Bryobacteraceae bacterium
GCGCTCATCTCGAGATCGGCATCGGGCATCACCACTACATAATTTTTCGCGCCCCCCTGGCACTGCACGCGCTTCCCATGCGCCGCGCCCTCCGTGTAGATATAGCGGGCGACCGGCGTGGAGCCCACAAAGCTGATGGCCCGCACATCGGGGTGATGCAGCAGCGCGTCGACCGCCGGCTTGCCTCCCGTCACCAGGTTCACCACTCCTTTGGGCAATCCGGTTTCATGCAGCAGTTCCACCAGCCGCCGCGAGCTGAGCGGCACCCGCTCCGAAGGTTTCAGCACGAACGTGTTACCGCACGCGATGGCATAGGGCAGAAACCACAGCGGGATCATAGCCGGGAAGTTGAATGGCACAATAGCGGCCGCCACGCCCAGCGGCTGCCGGATCATAGTCTCGTCGAGACCGCTCGCAATGTCTTCGAGGTTATAGCCCTGCATCAGCGTCGGGATGCCGCACGCCACCTCCACGTTCTCGATCCCGCGGGCCAGCTCGGCGCGCGATTCCACAAACGTCTTGCCGTTTTCCTGGGTAATCAGGCGCGCGATCTCATCCGCATGCTGCTCCAGCAGCGCCCGGAATTTGAAAAGGAACTGGATGCGATTCTGCGGCGGAGTGCGCCGCCAATCCGGGAAAGCGGCCGAAGCTGCGGCGACAGCGGCATTGACATCCGAGGCGTCCGCCATAGGCACCCGTGCCAGCACCTCCGCCGTGGCCGGATTGAATACCTCGAAGGTTTCGGAGGAGTGGCCGGGCCGCCAATCCCCGCCGACGCAGTTCAGGAAGTCGATTTCTTGTGCGATTGCCATGACTCTATAAGACTATACGCCGCCCGCACGCCGCGCTACCGAACCGCGACCGTAAGGGAGTGGCTCCGCCATGCTACAAGAGGGAAGGAACCGAACCAATGCTGAAGTGGAACGACGTAATGGAATTCGCCAAAAAAGGCAACCCCGCCCCCGACCGCAAGGTTGTGAAGACGGAAGCGGAGTGGCGCAGCCAGTTGAGCCCCGCCGAATACCGTGTTACCCGTGAAGCCGGGACCGAGCGCGCATTCAGCTCGCCCATGTGCAATCTGTTCGAGCCGGGAATCTATTCCTGTGTGTGTTGCGATACGGTCCTCTTCGATGCCACGGAAAAGTTCGACTCCGGCACCGGATGGCCGTCCTTCACGCAGCCGGTGAAGGAAAACGCCATCGCCTATCACCTCGACGGCGGGTTCGGCATGACCCGCGTAGAAACCGTCTGCAACACCTGCGACGCCCATCTCGGCCACGTTTTCCCGGATGGGCCGCCACCCAGCCGGCTGCGTTATTGCATGAACGCGCTGGCCCTCCGGAAGGCCCACGCCGCGGACCATACGGTATAGCGACACGGACTGCAAGCGAGGATCTCAGGGCTCGGCTTCCGCCTTTGCCACCTCGATCCGCATCTTGAGAATCGAGTCCGGATTCAGGCTCATCGAGTCGATCCCGTCGCGGACGAGAAAGCGGGCGAACTCCGGATAGCGCTCGCGATCATACGCTTCACGGCGTCGTTGCGCTCATCGAAAAGGCGCGCCACGAGGGCCGAATCGCGGTCCAGTCCGAGAGTCAGCTGGGTCAGGTCGTTGGAGCCGGTGAAGACCATCGAAGACTTCACTGAACTGGTCGGCGAGCACCACGTTGCTCGGTATCTCGCACATGACATAGACCTCCAGGCCATTCCGGGAGCCTACGAGGCCGTGTTTGGCCATTTCCGCGAGCACCGCCCTGCCTTCACCCGGCGTGCGGCGGGGGATCATGTGGATCACGTTGGTGAGTCCCATTTCGTCGCGAACCATCTTCATGGCCCGGCATTCGAGTGCAAGGCCGTCGCGACATTTTTCGTCGTAATAGCGCGAGGCGCCGCGCCAGCCGATCATCGGATTGTCTTCGCTGGGTTCGAATTCGGCGCCGCCCTGCAGGTTGGCGTACTCGTTGGTCTTGAAATCCGACAGCCTTACGATCACCGGTTTGGGATAAAAAGCGGCCGCGATGGTGGCGTTCCCTGCGCAAGCCTGTCGACGAAGAACCGCGGTTTGTCTTCGTACAAGGCGGTGAGAACGGCGAGCTTCGCTTTGGCTTCCGGATCCTGCAGAGTCGAAGTGGATGAGCGCCAAGGCGTGCGCCTGAATGTGGCTGGCGATGGTAAATTCAAGCCGGGCCAGTCCCACACCGTCTCGGTCTGGCCCGCCAGCGCCAGTTTGATGAGCGCGCCGTCATCAATAATTGCGAGTAACTCCAGGGGCGGCCGCTCTGGCACGCGGCGCCCACGTGCTTCCCGAACGATGGCGCCGAGTGTACTCTGATAGACGGGATTTGATGAACGTCCTCGACGTAGCCGATTTGACCGTCCGATTCGACAACGCCGCGCCATTGCAGGGCGTAAGTTTCAGTGTGGCTCGTGGAGAGTCGCTGGCCGTGATCGGACCGAACGGCGCCGGGAAAACGGTCCTTTTCCGGGCGATCATCGGCGCCATTCCGTACGGGGGTTCGGTGCGGTGGGCCGAGAGCGTCAAAATCGGCTATGTTCCGCAAAAGCTGGACCTCGACCGCGACGTTCCCATTACTGCGATCGATTTCCTCGCGACGCGAAAGACACTGAACGCGGTTTCCGACGCGGATATCGCGCAAACGCTCTCGCTGGTGGGCATTTCGCCCGACGTGACGAAGACCCCGATCGGGACTCTCTCGGGCGGCCAGTTTCAACGCCTGCTGATCGCGTTCGCGCTGCTGGGCAAACCAAATGTTCTCCTTCTGGACGAGTTGACGGCGGGAGTCGATGAGCCGGGCCAGCGGCAGTTAAACGAACTGGTAGCCCGTCTGCAGCGCGATCAGGGACTTACCGTTCTTTTCATTTCACACGAACTGTCGGTCGTGTATCAGTTCGCCAACAATGTTCTTTGCCTCGGCGGGGGCAAGGCTCATATCGGCGCTCCCAAGGAAATTCTCACTCCCGATCTGCTCCGCGAAATCTATGGGACGCGGGTGGAATATCACGTCCATGACCACTGAAGCGCTGTTACTCCCGGTGTTACTTCCGGTCGCGATGGCCACTGCATCCGGGTTGGTTGGATGCTTTGCGGTGATGCGGCGGATGGCGCTGGCAGGCGATGCGCTCTCGCACGTGGCGCTGCCTGGCATCGGCATAGCGATCGCATTGGGGATCAATCCCCTCATCGGCGCGGCGACCATGCTGATTTTCGGAGCGCTTCTCGTCTGGGCGCTGGAGGGGCAGTCGCGCGTCGCCACGGAAACGATTGTCGGGGTAGTCTTTTCGGTCGCACTGGCCATCGGCAGCATGATGGCGTCGGGAGAGGAGCTGATCGACGCGTTATTCGGCGGGGCCGGCGTGCTGAGCCGCGCAGAAGTCGTTTTTGGCCTGGCGGGCTCTTGTGTTGTGGTGGCTTTTATTCTGACGCAGAAGAATAAGCTGGTGGTTATGCTTGTCTCCTCCGAGGTTGCGAGGACCGCCGGCATCAATGTAAGACTTCTTGACCTCTTGTATCTGGAGATGTTCTCGCTGACCATTGCACTGGGCTTGCGATACCTGGGCGCTCTGCTGATGGGAGCGCTGATTATCATTCCGGCGGCGACGGCGAAACAGGTAGCGAAGAGTCTGAACAGCATGTTGATTGTCGCGACCGTGGTCGCGCTCGCCGCTACGCTGGCCGGGACCGCTTTGGCGGCTCACATTCACCGTCAAACCGGCCCCCTGATTGTTACCTCCGCGGGCGCAATGTTCCTGCTTAGCCTCTTGTATCGCCGCCGCTGAATCCGCCGGTATGAACATCTTCGCGCTGCTTATAACTTCGGAATCGGTTTGGAAGTGGATACACCGGATGGGCGGACCAGGGTTGATCCTGCTTGGCCTCTGGGATAACGCTCCTATCCTCTCCGCTCCGGCTGGAAGCGTGGACATGTTCCTCATCGTGCTTGCGGGGCACCATCGCGAATGGTGGGCTTGGTACGCCTTCATGGCTACCACGGGGGAAGTCCTGGGGGGCTATATGACCTACCGGCTGGCGGAAAAAGGGGGCCAGGAGGCTCTGGAAAAGAAAGCAGGGAAACCGCGCGCGGAAAAACTCTACAAGCGCTTCGAGAAACGGGGGTTCATAACGGTGTTCACCGGTGCCATCCTGCCGCCGCCGTTCCCCTTTACTTCCGTGCTGATGGCCGCCGGGATCATGCAGTATCCGCACAAGCAGTTCTTCTCCGCGTTGACGGCGGGGCGTGCCGTACGTTTCTTTGCCATGGCCTGGCTGGGCAGAATCTACGGCCGGCAAATGATCAACTTCTTCGCGTCGCACTATAAGGCAGCGATGTATTTTCTGATTGCGCTGGCCGTGGCGGCCGGTATCGGCGCCCTAGTCTATTACAAATGGTGGAAGCCGCGGCACGATGCCGCCAAGGGCTTAGCTCATCACTGAAGGGCTCGCAGGCTGAGCGCAAATTTCGTCCAAATGAAGCCTTGGAAGAGCAGGTCTATGCCGACGAAGGTTCCGATAGCCCACAGGCCGGAAATCGGCCATTGCGCGAGCACCATCACTCCGAGCAGTATCGAAACACGCCGTTCAGCACGTGCCAACCCGCGTCCGGCGAGCTGGTAACAAGCGGCGCGATGACTTCAAACGCGCCGCCGATAATAAAGTAGGCGGCCATGAGGATAGTAAGGCTCTCCGCGCTGATTGCCGGGTATCTCATCAGGAGATAGCTCGTGACGGCAAAAGCCGCCGCCGCCATCAGCACTCCTCCATAGAAGTACATGGCGGCGACGGTCGCTTTGAGTGAATACACGACGCCGAGAGCCAGGAACCATCCCCAATTCTGCGCGAGTTCGCGCTGGAAGCTCGATTGTCAATGCGTTCATCTGGCTGTTTTTGCTTCTTCCTCGTAACTGCGCTGAAGCAAGGTTGAGCACCACGCTCGACTTTGTCCAGAACCGCAAATCGCAGCAGGCTATCGAGCAACTGCGCCAGCAAGTCGCACCGACGGCCACCGTGCTGCGCGATGGGAAGTGGCAGGAAACACGGCGCAGCGATGTGGTTACCGGCGATGTGGTTCGGCTGTCGGCGGGAGACCTGGTGCCGGCCGATGCGCGCCTTCTCGAATCCCGCGATCTCTATATTCAACAAGCGGCGTTGACGGGCGAATCGATGCCGGTCGAAAAGCAGGCGCGTGGCGAAGCGGTCTCGACCAGGCCCGAGGCGGAGAACATGGTCTTCCTGGGCACCTCAGTGGTACCGCGAGCGCTCTGGTCGTCGCCACGGGCGCCAAAACTTCTTTCGGCGACATCGCCGCCAGGCTCGTTTCACAGCCCGAGCAGACCGCGTTCGATCGGGGGCTGAAGGATTTCAGCCTGCTCCTCACGCGCACGGTGCTTTTTCTGGTGATCTTTCTGATTGTGGTCAGTCTGGTCAGGCATAAGGATCCTCTTCAGTCGCTCCTCTTTGCAGTGGCGCTGGCGGTGGGCCTGACTCCGGAGTTTCTTCCTATGATCGTCTCCGTGACGCTCTCGAAAGGCGCGCGAGCCATGGCGAAGAAGAAGGTAATCGTCAAGCATCTGTCCGCGATTCAGAACCTTGGCAGCATCGACGTACTCTGCAGCGATAAGACCGGGACGATCACCAGCGGCAACATGAGCCTCGACCAGGCTCTCGATCCTTTTGGAGAGCAGTCGCAGCGCGTTCTGATGCTGGCATGCCTCAACAGCAAGTTCGAGACGGGAATCGGCAGTCCGCTCGACATCGCCATTCTGCGGAGGCCCGAGCCTGCGGAAACAGCGGGCTACGAAAAACGGGATGAGATCCCCTACGACTTCGAGCGCCGGCGGCTTTCGATCGTGGTGGAGCGGCAATCGCGCCGGCTCCTGATTACCAAAGGCGCCTTCGAGGGAATCCTCGATCGTTCGGTGAGTTATGAATCCGGCGGCCGCACGGCGCCGCTCGATCCGGCTACGGTCGAACGCTGCAAGAAGACCTGCGACGAGTTGAGCCGGCAGGGATTCCGTGTCCTGGCAGTGGCTTATGCCGAGGTCGAAGCCCTCCCCAATTATTCAGTCGCCGATGAGGCCAGGCTGACGCTGGCCGGTTTTCTGACCTTTTCCGACCCGCCTCTGCCAGATGCCGCCGAGACCCTGGCCAAGCTGCGGAAGGACGGGGTGAACGTGAAGATCATCACGGGCGATGGGGAACTGGTTACCGCTCACGTCTGCGGCATGGTTGGGCTCGACGCGGACAAGATCGTCCTCGGCGATGAGATCGAGAAGATGACCGATACCGCACTGCAGCAAGTGGCTGAGGCCACCACGGTTTTCGCGCGCGTGTCGCCGGGACAGAAAAACCGCATTCTGCTGGCTTTGAAACATCGGGGCCACGTGGTCGGATTCATGGGTGACGGAATCAACGATGCTCCGTCGCTGCACGCCGCGGACGTGGGTATCTCCGTCTCGACTGCCGTGGACGTGGCCCGCGAAGCCGCCGACATTATTCTCGTCGAACCCGGCCTCGACGTTCTCGACAGCGGCATTGTCGAGGGCCGCAAAGCCTTTGGAAACGTGATGAAGTACCTGCTGATGGGGACCAGTTCCAACTTCGGCAATGTGTTCAGTATGGCGGGCGCTTCCATCTTCCTGCCGTTTCTTCCCATGTTGCCGACGCAAATCCTGTTGAACAACTTCATGTACGACCTGTCGCAGCTCACCATCCCGACCGACAATGTCGATGAAGAATTCGTCCGCAAGCCAAAACAGTGGGACATCGGTCTGATCCGCAAGTTTATGGTGTTCATCGGGCCCATCAGCTCGATCTTCGACTTCCTGACCTTTTACGTAATGCTGCGTTTCTTCCACGCAGGCCAGGCGCTCTTCCACACGGGTTGGTTTGTCGAATCGCTGGCGACGCAAACGCTGGTGATTTTCGTCATTCGCACCCTGCTCAATCCGCTGCGCAGCCGGCCGAGCGGACCGCTGACGGCAACTACGCTGGTCATCGTGGCCCTCGGCATTTTACTGCCGTTCAGTCCGCTCGCTGGTCCACTGGGCTTCACGCCGCTGCCGGGAAGTTACTTTGCCTTCCTGGGCGTCGCGACGTTCGTGTATCTGCTGCTGGTCGAATTGGGCAAGCGTGTCCTTCTCGGCCGTGTTGCCGGGCAGCAGCACTGAGCGCCTCAGACTCTCTGCAATGCCTTCATCGCCTTTCCCAGAGACTGCCGGCGATCGAAGAAGTCCAGCCACGGGTCGGCACCCGCGATGTGCTTGGCGGCGTTCCCCAGGTTAAAGTGCGATGGATTCAGCGATGTCCTCACATCCTGCCATCGAAGCGGCATCGAGACAGGCGCCTTCTC
Organism: Bryobacteraceae bacterium; assembly: GCA_050015835.1. Taxonomy (GTDB): domain Bacteria; phylum Acidobacteriota; class Terriglobia; order Bryobacterales; family Bryobacteraceae; genus BOG-234. Next base: position 7,368 of record JBEKAQ010000132.1, read on the forward strand.
GCGGCGGCGTACGGAGTAAGGCGCCACCACGGTTGCTCCGAATGCGTTTCGAAGCGGATCGAGGTACACGCGGTCCCCGCGGAACATCAGGCGCTGTTCGACCGTCAGAATATCCGGATGCGCCCCCGCCAGCCGCCGGCCGATTTCCTCTGCGAACGCGCGCGTCTCATCGAAGCCCGGGCCCGTCTGAATGGGCACGAATACGTGCATCCCGCGGCCCCCCGACGTTTTAGGAAAAGAGACAAGATCCAGCGCGTCGAGGACCTCCTTCACCAGCAAACCCGCCCTGGCCGCGTCGGCGAATTCACCCGAACCGGGATCGACGTCAAAGACAACCCAGTCAGGCTGGTGCGGCCGGCTGGCGCGGCTGCTCCACGCATGCACCGCGATGCAGCCGAGATTGACCAGTGCGATCTGAGTCTCGATCAGTCCGCCCACCACATAGTGAACTGGCCGGTTCTGATGGTGAATGAGCTTCGTCGGAGTGCCCGCGGGCATGCTCTCCGGCGCCTCCTTCTGGAAGAAACACTCGCCGCCCATTCCATCCGGACAGCGTTCGAGCGCGAGCGGCCGGTCCTGCACCCAGGACTGGAGTTTGGGAAAGACGTCCACGTAATACCGGGCGAGGTCGAGCTTTGTATAGCCCTCTTCCGGCCAGAAGACCTTATCGGGATGCGTCACGACACTTTCGGCGTTCATTTTGTCTCCGGGATTGTCACGTCCCGCGGACGTTTGTCGTCGCGCAGACCGAGAAAGACGGGTTGCCGGAGTTTTCGATCGTCAGTCAATTCCTCGAAGGCAATTTGGGCTATTAATCGCGGCGCCAGCCAGGTGACGTTTTTCTCGCTCGGCGGATCGATCACGGAAGGTTTCGTCTTCACCAGCGGTTGAAAGAGTTGAAAGAGCCGGGCAAGCGATTCCTGCGTGAATCCAGTCCCCACCTTGCCCACGTAGTGGAGGCCAGCCTGATCGTGTGCTCCGAGGAGCAGTGCGCCGAAGTATTGGCGAGACCCTGCGGGGGCCGTGTAACCGACGATGATGAACTCGTCTTCCTGGTGCACCTTGAATTTCAGCCAGTTGCCGGAACGCTCCTCGACATAAGGGGCGGATTCGCTCTTCGCGACCACGCCCTCGTAACCCTTGCGCGTGGCCACCTCGAACGCTCTGAGCCCATTCGAGGCAAGCACCGTCGATGGGAAAATTTCCGCACTGTCCGTGCTGTTCCTGGCGACGACTTCCTCAAGGTCTTTGCGGCGGACGGTGAGCGGCTGCGCGCGCAGATCGACGCCGTCCCTGTAAAGGCAGTCGAAAACTGCATACTTCGGTTCGGATTTCAAATTCTGAAGAAGCTGGAACCGGGATACGCCCTGGCGATCGAAGGCCACCACTTCTCCGTCCAGCAGTAATGTGCGCGCCGCAAGACGGCCCACGGCCGCGGCGACATTCGAAAACATCTGCGTCCGATCTTTGGCGTTGCGCGACAGCAAGGTAACCCGGGTTCCCTCCTTGTAGGCCAGGATGCGATATCCGTCGTACTTCTCCTCATACACCCAGCCGGGCTTGTCGAAAGGTTTTGCCACCAGCGTTGCAAGCATGGGATGAACACGAAGCGGGATGCGATCCGGCGAATTCATTTGGCGCTTGTATCGGGCGGTTTCGAAGTCAAACTCCGCACATCCACGAAATCGTTGCGTACCGTTTCAATCTGCCGTCTGTACTGTTGAGCGTCGCCGTAGTCGAAAAAGTGCGGATAACGTGTATGCGGTGCGCGGAGCCGGCGAGCATGCTTGATCGGGCACCAGTGCTGTTCCGTGCGGGCCGCCACTTCGGTGACATAGGCGCATAAGCCATTTGCGTAGGAGCAGTAGGCGCAGTTGAGGCGCTCGAGAAGATTCAGATACGTGAGCCTTCCCCGGTCAAAAACGAAATAATCCGCACGCCGGACTTTCGGAACCCCGTAGATAGGGAAGCAAATGCCTTGATAGAAAGCTAAAAAAAGATCGAGCATACAGAATGGAATGATGCCGATGTAAATGACCGGCGCCGTCAGCAGCGCCAGAAAACGAGAGTCCCGGATGTAAGATAGCAGCGACTGCCTGAGCTTCCGCTGCTCGGAAAGAGCGTCTTCTCCGAACGTGGCTCTCCCACGTTCCCAGTGGTACCGGAACGCCCGCTCCTTATCCTCCAGAGCGGCCTCCAGTTCTTTTTCGAGCGACTTGATGCGAACGGACAAATCCTCATCGATCTGGGGCACAGGATACCTTCCCTCCATGATTCCGACAGACGCTTACCCGGTTGCGGGTACCATGAGCAAGCCAGCCCAACGCCAATTGACGACCGCCAGAGTACCACACACCCGGTCCGGCAAAGATTTCCGCAGGTGCGAACTGGCGGATCAAAATTCCGGGACTGGAGAAATCCCTGAATGGCAAACCTGCGCAGGCTGATCGGATCACCATGGCCCGGATGGGGCCGCAGCCTGCTGGAAATGATGCGATTCCCGACCCTGGCTCAGAGGCAGAATTATGCCCCCCGTGCGAAGGCACCGCAATCTCGACGAGCGAGGCGGGGTTGACAGAGTCCGGGGGCGGATCGGCCGAAATCGGGGAAGAGGAAGTTTGCGCGTGCAGCGCCGCCACCATCGACAGTGTGCCTGCCAATAAAGCGGATCGCATGGTTCGTCCGATCCTTTTGTAAGACATCATGTGTGAATCCATGCGCTGGCTAAACCTCCAGTTTGACCGTCGGAGTGACGTTGGGAAGGATCTTTTCGATGCGCACATTGCCGTTTTTATCACGCGGAGCGCTCATGCCGTAAGCGTTTACCGGCTGCGAACGATTCACCCACAGGGTGTAGTAGAGATGATCGGCGCGCGGATCGTCGGTGTTGGGATGCAGCAGAATCGTCAGACCGAGGCTGTTCAGCTGCACCTACGGAACAACCACCGGAAGCAGATCGTTCGTAAACCCGAAGTAGAATGACGGCGTCACATGAGGCCCGCGCGGCTGCATGTTCCAGTCGCCCATCTCGACAGGAAAGCGTTCGCCCGCCCAGCGGCGGATCAGCGCAGCCTTCTCGTAGGTGTCGTGGTCGAAATAAAAGTGCGCGTGATAGCTCTTGATGTCGGTGTACGCCCGCGGCCTGGCCGGAACGCCGTTCTCCGTCCCCGGCCACAGACCCTTCGGCTGAGCGGTGGGCTGCTTCTGCGGACGGGATTATTTATCGATGCGAGACTCGGCCGCGTTATCTTTCGGCGGCTCGAAATAGGCGATCCAGCGGCCGCACGAGGCGATTCCGATCCAGATCGCCATTGACACGATAGCCGCCGCCCTTGCGACGCGTGGTATCGCGGGGGCCCGGTCGATCGCCTCCGTATTGTTGTAAACCCCGGGACGGAAAATCAGCGCATGGACGTCTACCATCAGCAGCAAAAAAATCTTGAGCAGGAAATACGGGTTGTTGTAGTACTTGTCCATTTTGGAGGTGGCGAGCAGCAATCCCATAGTCACCATGATCACGAAGCCGATGCGCTTCCAGATGCGGGTCCCGCGCACGAGATCCGTCACCGGAACGTCGGTTAGCGCGAATCCCAGCAGGCGCAGGTCCGTCAAAAGGATCAATCCGCCGAATAGCGCGATGGAGCTGAGATGAGTCGCCATAACGATCGGGTAGACGTACTGCGATTCACGGAAGTCCGTGAGAAATCTCATGCTCTGGATGGCGTGACTAATGGAAGCGGCAGACATTTTAACCCTTCCAGTTCAGATGAATGCGATCCACAAACCGCTGAAGACAACCGACACCCAGAGCAGCAGAGAGAAGCCGCCAACCAGCCTGCCTGCCGCGGGTGAAGGATTCGATAGCGCCACCTTGCGATGGATGGTGTAGTTATAGACGATCGCCACTACCAGGGCCGCAATCTTAAATAGAAAGGACGCGTTGTGGAGGTAATTCAGCGGATCCGAGGAAAAGATCAGGAGGCCGGAGAAGATGACGACCATCAGACCGGCCAGTGTCCAAAGCGACGTGTCTTTAAGCAACTGGCCCGCCGTCTGGTGGGGCAGGGCCAGACCGAGGAGCCGCAGGTCCACCAGTGCAATGGTCCCGATGGAGAGCGCGAATGAGGTGATGTGGAAACATTCGGTGAGGGGAAAAGCCCATTCGTTGTTGTTGAGCGGATTGGCGTTGAGATCGTAGATGAGCATGTTTTATGGCCTCGATATTTTTGGCCGGATCCTACCAGTCCGAGGCTTTGCCCATGGGGCTGCGGCCATCGGAAGCTCCCTCGATCCAGCCCCGTCGTTGACAATCGCGGCTACCTGCGCCAACACCACACCGGGTGAATAATCTACCTCGTATCCGCGGGCTTTTAACGGCGCCACGGTGTCGGGCGAGATTCCCCGTTCGAGCGAAAGCCGGTCCGGCAGCCACTGGTGATGAACGCGCGGAGCGTCCACCGCATCCTGCACGTTCATGCCGAAATCCAGTACGTTCAGAATCGCCTGCA
>JBEKAQ010000133.1:0-11783 GCA_050015835.1 Bryobacteraceae bacterium
CACCCGTAATTTTTTCCCGCCTTGATGTGGTTCAGCTCATCGCCGCCGCGCGGTCCATTCTCCGCTTCCCAAAGTTCCCCCTTGCTGTCGAACTCCAGCCCCAGCGGCGCGCGGATGCCCAGGGCGTAGATATACGGGAACGCCCCCGGCGTATTGACGAACGGATTGTCGGGCGGCACCTTGCCGTCGGCGGTCATGCGCAGAATCTTGCCCCAGGGACTCGCCAGCTGCTGCGGCGGCGTCTTACCCAGTTCGGCCGGAGGGAAATAGTCGGGATCGGGAAAGGATGTGCCGATATAGAGGTTGCGTTTGGAATCCATCGCCATGCGCAGCGCGGTGGTCACGTCGATCGAGAATTCCGTCAGGACCTGGTTATCCACCCAGCGGCCCTCGCGAATGCGCCCGCGGTTGATCCTCGCGAATCCGTCCAGCTTGCCTTTCGCGTTCTTCACCCCGTGGCACGTCACCAGATAGATCCAGCCGTTCGACTTGTAATCGACGTCGAGCATGACGTCGAGCAGACTGCGCCCGCCGGCCCCGCGCAGCCCCAGTCCATTACCGCTGGGCGCGTCGGCGATCGGTTCGAGCCGCAGATGGCCCTTCTCGACCACGCGCAGATTCCCGGCGGATTCGGTGATCAGGATGCGGCCGTCGGGCAGAAAAGCGAAGGCGTAAGGCTCGCCCACCTGCGCCACGGTCTCGACGCGGAAATCGTAAAGTTCGGTTTTCACCACGCCCTTCGGAACGCCGAGGGGCTGGTAGGCGAGCGCAATCACCTGCCGTGAATTGGGGGGCGCTTCGGCGCGTTTCTGGCGCAGAAACGCGACCACGGCGGCCATCTGCGCATCGGAGAGGACGGAGCCGAAAGCCGGCATGCCGCCGTCCGTGAAGCCGTCGCGGATCATGCGGGTCACGCTCGCATCGTCCGTTCCATGCCCGTAGGCGGCCCTGAGCAGCGACGGTCCCTGGCCGCCCCGCGCCTCGCGCCCATGGCACACCGCGCAGTGCTTAGCGTAAGCGTCGGCCCCATCCTGCGCAAAGACAAGCCCCGGAGCCAAAAGGGCGAAGGTTGCGAATATCAATCTCATGTTCCGATTCGATAGTGGCGCACGCACTCCTGCGCGCCGCGTCGAGACTCTTCTCGACGCCTCTACGGCGAAAGCGTCTCGAGCGAGCGCTGCTTCGTGTTGGGACCCAGTACGCCGATCGACAGCGCCACCAGCAGCATGCTGATCGTGAACATCACGAACACAGTAGGAGCGCCGTACTTTCCCAGCACCCATCCCACCACCAGAGAGGCGAAGATGGCGTTCCACCGGCTCCAGGAATAGACGAAGCCGATCGCCAGCACGCGAATTCGCGTCGGGAACAATTCGGACTGATAGGCGTGGAAGTTGAAGCTGAGAACGGCCGCGCTCAACAATTCGAAGCCGCCTGCCGGAACGATGACCCAGGGGTTGCGCGACATCGCGAACACCGGACCCATCGCGGCGATGGCAAGCGAAGAGGCTACGATCTGCCACTTGCGTTCGAACTTGTCGGCGAACGACATGCAAATCAGTCCCCCGAAGGGCGCCACCATCGCCATACCAAAGGTATAGCCCAGGCTTTTGGTGATGCTGATGCCCTGCGTGACGAGGAAGGTCGGCATCCAGCTGATGTAGCCGTACAGGGCAAACGCCTGCAGCAAATGGAACAGGCTCAGCATGAAGGTCCGCGGCAGATATTCGGGACTGAAGATCTGCGCGTAACGGCCGAGCTTATGCGGCTCCCTGTGCGCCGCGGGTTCCGGCGGGGGCAGCGGATGGCCGATTTCGCGCTCGACCTTCTTCTCCAGATCGGTCACGATCCGGTCCGCCTTTTCGTAATTGCCATGCGCGGCGAGCCAGCGCGGACTCTCCGGAATCATCCTCCGCAGCGGCCAGACCACCACTGCGCCGATCGAGCCCAGCACCACGACCCAGCGCCAGCCGTCCACGCCGAACATCCGGTAATCGACCAGCGAAACCGCGGCCAGAGCGGCGAGAGGCTGGCCACAGGAATGGATCGAATTGCTCACCGCGAAGGCCCTTCCCCGCGTCTTTTTGGGAATCAGCTCGCTCAGGTAGGCGTCGATCGTGATCACCTCCAGCCCCGTGCCGATCGCGAGCATGAAACGCCAGAATATGAGGCCGCTCCCCGAGTTCTGAAACGCCATCGCAAAAGCGCATAAGCTGAACCAGAGCAGCCCCACCGTGAAGATGGTGCGCCGTCCGAACCGGTCGGCGATGAAGCCGCATCCGAGGCTCGCGACCAGCAGACCCACGAACGTCGCCCCGTTGAAGGCGGCGAAGCTGTGCGGATCGAAAAAGCTCTTACTGGCGGGGCTCAGGAGGTGTGTCTTGTAAAGGCCCGGGGCGATGTTGCCCCCCGTGCTGATCATGTAAGCGTCGAACAGGCCGCCGAACGCCAGCAGCACCATGATCTTCCAGACGACCCGGCTCGACGCCAGGCGGTCCAGCCGCGCGCCGATCTCCGGTAACCCGGCGTCGGGTATGGCGTTCGCCTTTTCGGATGAGATTACGCTCGCGTCGTCCATCAATGTCTCCTCGCTTTAGGACTCTTAGTTGTGGTCCCGGAAATCCCGCACTTCAAACTGCGTTGAAATGAACGGGGCGCGTGGCGGACCCAATGGCGATTGAGTTTATCACAAACCGCTTGCCGCGCCATGGAAGCCACCAGCAATTGGAAGCCACCAGCAATGGATGCCACCGGTAAAGGGGAACAAATTCACTCACGCCCTGCAAGAGTGGTACCGCGCCATTGTCGTGGCCGTGTCAAAGCCAGAGAATGGGTGCCGCCAAGGGTTACACCTCACCACGCGGCCGACACACGATATTCTGACGGGCGCCTTACCCGGCGAGAGCGTGACGACGTATTGCACATGCTGCCCGACACTCACAATAATGCGAACATTCGAAACAAACGCCTCCGTTTAAACCGATGTTCCGGTCATGGCCGTCCAACCGGCCTTTGCCCCGTCCACGGTAAGAATTTCGGCAGCTCAATGGGCAGCCGCTCCCGCGACCGTCTCTCCATCGCGGGAATTCCCTCAGTACTTAAAGCTCTATACGAATCGCCGTCCAAAATCTGCGCGGCGTGGGCATGATCGCTTTCCTGAATGTGCATGTTCCCAGTTTGCGCCCGGCTTTGGGAGGTGCAATCTAGACCATAGTTAATCGATAATTACCGGATAAACTGCGGATGGGGGAACCAACGCGGAAGATCGCGTCGATCCTCGCAAGCGGCTTTGTCGTGCGAAATTGCCCTGCAACTCCCCCATCGGTGCATGAACCGGCCAACTGATTGCCAGCTTGACCGTTTGCCGATACGGCCAAGCATTTCCACGAGCGTATCGGAAGAGGCTGCGGCGCTGCGGCCGCTTACCGAGGAACTGCTTCAAGCCGGGGCCTGGGTCGGGTTTTCAATGTTTCCCTATCGATCCTGCGCTGCAATCGCCGCCGCCTGCGCGGGCGACTGGGCAGCCGCCGAAGAACATCATCTGACGGCGATCCACCAGATGGATACGGCTCCGTACCGGGTCGCCCAGCCGATGGCGCGGGAATGGTACGCGCTGATTCTGCTCGACCGCAACGCCCGCGGCGACCATGCGAAAGCGCGGGGATTGTTAAGCGAGGCGCTGGCGATGTACGAATCGATGGAAATGCCCTTCCACGCCAACCGCACCAGTGCCCGTCTGGCGGCCGCCGAGGAAGCAGGGCCGTTACGCCAGCCTCAGGCGAAGATCAGCCGCCGGCCGCGGGGTTCGGGAACGTCCCGCCCGAATTCCCTCGCCGTTTCAAGCCAAAGCTCCATCGCCTCCTGAGCATTCCGGAGCGCATTCTCCTGGGTTGGGCCGTGCGCAATGCACCCGGGCAATTCGGGGACATCGGCGACAAATGCGTCGTCCTCGTTGCTCCAGTAAATGATGACTTCGTATCTCATCTCACTCGCCTTCATTCCACTTCCCCGATCCTGCCCGGAGGCCAGGCAGTGCTGTTCACCATCGGCAGTCCAAACGCTTTCGACTCCGCGCGAATCGCAGTGCTGGACTTGAAGAGCCGGAAGTATCGCGTGGTTGCGACCGGCGGGTCGAGCGCTCGCTACGTCTTCTCCGAACACTCCGCAAACTCCGGACACATTGTGTATGTACGCGGAGGCACGCTGTTCGGCGTCCCGTTTGACCTGAAGCGGCTGACGGTGACAGGCGGAGAAGTTCCGGTGATCGCCGGAGTGTACTATAACTCCTCGGGCGGATTTGCCGCTTACGCATTCTCCGATTCCGGGCTCCTCCTGTACATGGCGGAGACGCGGCGGGCGGGGCTCAACTCGCTCGAGTGGCGGGACCGAAAAGGCAACCCGCAACCCCTCCCCGTGACTCAGGGGGAGTACGTCCGGGTAAGTCTGTCGCCGGACAGCCAGCGCGCGGCGCTGAGCATAGGGCGCCCGGGCGGGAGCGGGGACATCTGGATTCTTGACCTGACGCGGAGCACGCTGGCCCGGCTAACCTCTGAAGGGTTGAACACCTCTCCGCAATGGACGCCGGATGGCCGGCGCGTCACGTTCCAGTCCAGCCCGAACGCAGCCATCGATTGGATGTCCCCGGATGGAGCCGGAAAACCTGAATTACTTGTGCCGGAATACAGTCCTCCCGATTCGTGGACGCCGGATGGCAAGACGTTCCTGTACTCTTCCGGGTCCCCGTCGCGGATCTGGGCGCTGCCGGTGCCGGGAGGCAAGCCGCAACCGCTGTTTGAGACGACGGCAGCCAACCTGAGCCAGACGCGGGTTTCGCCGGACGGGCGCTGGGTCGCCTACACCTCGGACGAAACCGGAAAGAACCAGGTTTACGCGAGGGCGCTGCCGGGTCCGGGAGGTAAGACGCCGATCTCGGTCGGCGGCGGGCAGGACGCGCGATGGTCGCGGGATGGACGGGAGTTGTTCTATCGCGATCCGAGAAGAATCAACTGATGGTGGTCGAGGTCCAGACCAGCCCGCAGTTGCGAGCCGGACAACCGAAGGCGCTGTTCGAACTGAACACGAGCGCATGGGACGTGACGCCGGACGGCCAGCGCTTTCTGGTGGTCAAGGCGGGGGAAGCGGTGGCCGCGGCGCCGCAATTGCATGTGGTCGTGAACTTCTTCGATGAGTTGCAGCGCAAAGTGCCGGCGGGGAAATAGAGCGGGGTCGAGCCATCGGATGAGCCAATGATCGACCTGATCCGCGAGCGGTTTCGCCGGATGGAATACGAATACCCGCTTCATGCGTTAGACCAGTCCATCCAGCGGCGAATCGCCACAAGCGAAGTTGAAGAGGCCATCTGCGCGGGCGAGATTATCGAGAGCTATCCGTCGGACAAATACGGCCCGAGTTGCCTGATTTTCGGACGGACGGCGACCGGGCGGCCGCTGCATATACAATGCACAGAGCCAAATCGAAATCCGGTCAAAGTGATAACCTTGTATCAGCCGGACCCCAGTCAGTGGACTGATTTCCGAACGAGGAGACTGCAACGAAATGCGATGTTTGCGGTGTGGGCGAACGGCATCAGGAACTGATCCGGTATCACGTGGAGTTTGACGGCAAGCTCGTCGTTGTGGAGCATGTGCCAGCTCTGGTCTGCGATCACTGCGGAGAGATCGGTATCGCACCACAGGTCGCTTCTTCGGTCCAGCGCACGGTCTGGGGCGCCAAGCCGCCGATCCGAGCCATCGAGACGCCGGTATACGAGTTTGGCGCATAGGACAAATCACCTTAGCCCGTCGTGGGAATAAGCCGGGAAAGATAACCCCGCGCGCCGATAATCGCAAATATCGCCCTTTTGTTTGGATTTCGGCGCACCCGCCGGATAGTTGACGCAATGCCGGTCGCTCGGGAGTAATCCGTCCAACGTTGTTCCGCGCTACAGGCGATCTCATTAAGATACATTGATTGAAGCCCCGGCGGCCTAAATGGACCTCAAACCAGGCGACAAGTTCGGCGACCGCTATCGGCTCATCTCGAAGCTGGGCGAGGGTGGTTTTGGGGAAGTCTGGAAAGCGCGCGATACGGAGCTCGACCGCGAAGTGGCGCTGAAGGTTTCAAAGGCCGAGTTCACGGCTCGGTTTAAACAGGAAGCCCGCACCATCGCGGCGTTCAATCATCCCAACATCTGCCAGATCTACGATGTCGGTCCGAACTACATCGTAATGGAGTTCATCGACGGCGTTCCACTCAAGGGCCCTTTGCCGGTCGAGAAAGCCGTCGCTTACGCCGGATTTATTCTCGACGCGCTCGACGCCGCGCATCGTAAAGGTTTCACGCATCGCGATCTGAAACCGGCGAATGTGATGGTGACGAAGCGCGGCGTCGTCAAACTGCTGGACTTCGGTCTGGCGAAACGGAACGTTCGCGAACTCGGCCCGGACGACGTGACCGGTGCGGCGCTGACGAAGGAAGGGAATATCACCGGGACATTGCAGTACATGTCGCCGGAGCAGTTGAATGGCAGGGAAGCCGACGCGCGCAGCGATATTTTCGCTTTCGGCTGCGTGCTCTACGAAATGCTCAGCGGCAGGAACATGCTTCCAATGAGTTATTTGCGTGGATTGTAAGCGTTTTCGGTGTGCGGCATTACTTCGCTGCCAGCGCCTCTTGCGGCTGTTTGTCGGCTTGAACCTTCATTGCATATTACGACAATTTCCCCCTGTGGTCGCCGCGGGGGGATCTGATCATGTTCGCCCGGCAGATCGATGGCGCCTACGACATCTTTACGATCAAGCCGGACGGGACATCGCTCAGGCGGCTGACGAACGGCAAAGGGAATGACGCGCATATGTCGTGGTCTTTCGATGGCGAATCGATCGCCTTCACGAGTTCCCGAATGGGCTTTAAAGACGAGGTGGCCTATACGGATGCGCCGCAACCCTATGGGGAGATTTTCGTGATGCGTTACGACGGTACCCACGTCGAGCAACTCACCGACAATCAGTGGGAAGAAGGCACTCCGGGGTGGGAACCGTTGGCGCCCAGTCGAGCTGCCCGCCAATAGCCTGATCTGCTGGAACACTACGGTTAGGTGAAGAACAGTGGGCAGTCTACCCCCATCGGCCAGTATCCATTGCGACGGCGCAGCGTTTAGCAATAGCCCTTGGTTTGCGGAGCATTCTTCCAGAACCAGATTACTTCCGCAATGCCGGTTACTCAGGCACTATTCGCTCTTTGGTCGGCAACTCAGTGCGTTAACATCGGGATCATGCTTGAACGCCGAAAGTTTTTGTTGGCCGCGGGCGCAGGCACCGCAGTGATTTCGTTTTCTGAATTGGACCCCGTTCTTGCGCAGCAGGCGAAACCCAATCAGCGGGCGGTGAAACCAGAACTGGCCAACGTAAAGGCATTCGTCTTCGATACATTCGGCACGGTTGTGGACTGGCGCAGTTCCGTAATTGCAGAAGGCATGATCTGGGGCAAGGTCAAAGGCCTAAACATCAGCTGGGCAGACTTCGCCGACCGCTGGCGCATGGGATACGCTCCCGCGATGGACAAAGTGCGCAAAGGCGAGCTTCCCTGGACCGTGCTCGACGATCTACATCGAATGATCCTGGAAGATCTGCTCAAGAAATTTAAGATCGACCTTACGGAGGAAGAAAAGGTTTCCTGGACTCATGTGTGGCGGCGGCTCAAGCCATGGCCCGACTCCGTTGAGGGCCTCACACGTTTGAAAAAGAAATACGTGATCGCCCCGCTTTCGAACGGCAACATCGCCCTTATGACCAATCTGGCCAAATTTGGTGGCTTGCCATGGGACGCCATTCTGGGTTCTGAACTGGTCCGGCACTACAAGCGGGACCGCGAGGTGTATGTCTCTTCATACCAGTACCTCGATCTAAAGCCCGAAGAGGTGATGATGTGTGCGGCCCACGCCAGCGACTTGCAGGCTGCCCGCAGTTATGGTCTCCGTACAGGATTCATCTATCGACCGAACGAATTCGGTGGTGGAGCAGCGGGCGTGCCCGACAAGGCCAAACCCGGCGACTTCGACGTGGTTTCCGCCAGCATCGTCGACCTTGCCAATCAAATGGGAGCATAATCGCGGCGATCTTGGAAGGATTGGCGGCGATAGATTGTGGACGAGTGCCGGTCGTACGGGCGGAATCGAGGATGTGACCAGCTCCCCAGATCCGGTCTCGCTCCTTTTGGTTCTCCAGCCGCAAAACCGTCAACCAGAACATCGCGGCCACTGGCTGGACGCAGCCGCGCGATGTTCGCCTACGTCCGTTTGCGATATGGCCTAAGCTCTTCCATATGTTGCCGCAGATGGCGTAAGACGGCTTTCCTGCGGGCACTCCCGGAACTGGCGGGGAGCAATACATTCGGGTCGACGGCTTCCATTTTGGCGTAAATGGATCTCCACCTCTTCTTGATCGCCTCACCGGATACGTGTAAGTCCTTTGCGGCCACATCGTCCGAATCGTCCAATAAGGCACGCTCCAAGAGCGACTGCTCACCCATCGAAAATGCAAATCTTGGCGCAGGCGGGAAGAAGTAGCCGGAAAATCGGGCATATGGGTTCGCCATGGCGTCCTCGCGCGTCAGCCGCAACAGAGTCGCTTTGCCCCCGGCCACCAGCGGAGTCTCCCTTGCGACGTGCATTCCTTGTTGCCGCAACTCGTGTGCGTGATGGACCAGTGCCACCTCCATCCACATTGCACAGAACGAGTACCCAAAATGGAAAAACCGGTACCCTTCGTTGTTCGTCCGGTAAAAGTTCGCCAACTCCGGATCGCACAGATCGATCACATCGATATTACCGAAGAAATTCAGGAGGTGGAGTTCTCCCCGGGCGTTGCACTCACCTACTTCCCTGGGCGACAGGAATGGATTGTGGCCCCCCATCGCCGCGCCCATGACCGCATTCAGCAAAGTAGTTTGGCCAAGACGGCTCTGCGACATGTATTCGGGGCGAATAAATGCAATACCGCCGAGCAGCCGCGGCGCCTGGCGGCGGAGTGACTCAATCAGGGCAAACGATATCAGTTCGCGGTCGAAAAGGCGCTCGAGGAGAGCGGGCAGACCCGCCCAGACTTCCGGGTCGTAGAGCACCCGATCTTTTGCCCACAATGGCATGCACCTCCGGATGTCCTCGCGGCGAGCCCGGCGAAATATGTGCTCCTCGGCGGTCTGCATCGCGTACCGGCTGATGACTGATTCTACCCCGCAGGGGTATTGCTCCGGGCGGACCGGGCTCGTAACCTAATCACGGTGAGCCTTTGAATCGGTTGTACTGGTTACAGGGGGCTCTTCGAGGAGGCCTTCACGATATGTTCGTTCGACACATGCTCATCGCTTCTGCTGCGATGATTCTGTCCACCGTTCCCGCCATCGGCGGCCCGGTCGTCTATGCGGTCTCTACGAATTACAACAACTTTATGGGCCAATTCGGCACGGTGGATCTCACAACGGGTACGTTTAACCAGATCGGTCCTGTTACCGCCGATCCGCTGACCGGGTTGGTGCCGGGACCGAACGGAAATCTACTAAGCATTTCGGCATCAGGGAATCTGGATTCGGTCAATCCCGGTACCGGAGCGATCTCTGTCATCGGGGCGGTCTCTGTCGTCGGGCTCACGGGGAACGCGACCTACGACATTGCGGAGCTCAATGGAACGGTCTATGCAACCGATCTGTACAGCAACCTCTACACTGTGAATACGACGACCGGAGCCGCTACGCTCATAGGCTACACCGGTATCCCGATCTGCCCGTCGGTCACCAACCCTGACGAAGTAAGTGACGAAACGCTGTTTACGGCTGGCGGAAAACTGTATGCAACTTTTGACGGAGTAAATCTGGCGACTTCGGCCGTTGTGGATTCTCCCGAACTCTATCAGATCAATCCCGCGACTGGAATGGCGACTCAGGTGGGCCCGACAGCCTTGGGGCTGGACGCGGCAGTGCAGGTGAACGGCACTGTCTATGGTTTAGCGTTTGGCTACGCGGGGTCGAATACGGTGCTCTCATTGAACCTGGCGAATGGCAACACCACTTTCCTGAACGACTACGTATCGTCGCCTGTGGCGGGCGGCGTGAATTCGTTCGACATTGAAGGAGCGTCCCCAACTCCCGAGCCGGCCTCGTTCACGCTGATTTTCGGAGGCTTGCTCGTGATGGCCGCAAGCCGAAAGATGGTCCGGCAGCCGCGTTGATGTCGTTTGTCGCGGCGCGGGGTTGCTTCAGAAAACGGAAAGTGCCGGTTTGACGCATTGGGCGCGGACGTCGTCCAGCATCGCATGGCTGGAAATTCCACTCGCTCACTGAAGCAATCGGCCCGGCGGCATCTGGCCGATCTTCTGAACTTGGGGCGCTCAACGCCGTAGTGTGGTGTCCCGGAAGTTCTTTGCATATTTACAAGACCGAGGCCGGACGCCCATTGATCCCGCGCGGGGCTTCGGCTCAGAAATTCTCATGATTTAGCGGGGCTGAGCCTCTTCGCGGATCGAATTCCGCCCCGGCCCTCCCAGCTAAATATCCAACGAACTTATGGGACATGACACTAGAGTGGCGGAGTGCAGCCAGTGCGCACTGTACTTCGCGCTCTGGCGCTGCAGCAGTTGGATCACGGCAAGTCGGCTGCTGAAGTCGCCTCGCTGGTTCCGCTGACTTCAAACATGGCCCCGCTCCGCGGGGAATCGTATAAACTAAATGCAGGAAGACTCATGAGCAGGGAATTCGTTGAGCGCCGGGATGAGAGCTTCTATCTGATCGGAAGTCGTGTGCCATTAGCCCACATTGTGCGGGAATTTCAGCGCGGGGAATCCCCGGAGGCCATTCGGTCACACTATCCGGCACTGAGCCTGGAGCAGGTTTACGGCGCGATCACCTTCTATCTGGGAAGTCAGAAAGATGTGGAAGCGGACATTGCGGAACGCGAGCGCGAAGAGGATGCTTTCACTACAGCGCATCCGACGCCTCCCGAAGTTAGGATGACGTTCGAGCGCATGCAGCAAAGCGTCTCGCGGCGAAGCTGACGGATGGTCCGTTTCCTGGCGGATGCCAGTCTCCACGATGCGATTGTCACGGGGTGCCGCCGCCGTGAACCGGCAATCGATTTTCTTTCGGCCCATGAGGCCAGGCTGGAAGGAGTTCCCGATCCCAATGTGCTGGCCTTCGCCACACAGGAGAATCGGATTCTTGTCACTTCCGATCTTCGGACGATGCCCCGCCACTTCGGCGACTTCCTTGAAGCGAACGGCCAGTGTGCGGGCGTCTTTCTCGTCAAACAGAGAGCGCCCCTGGCGGGCGTCATTGAGGCTCTCGTGATGGTATGGGCCGCTTCGGCCGCAGATGAATGGAAGAATCGGATCGTGGAGATTCCTCAGCCGTAACCAAGGGCCGCTGCCCCTGCAAGCTGCGAGTTCGAATCCCGTCTGGGGTTTTGAAACTTGGCGCCTCACCTTGGATACGGTTCGAACTTTTGCGGCCTAAACGTGGCCCGCTCGAACTGCTCCAGTTGCTTTGAAACCAATGACATCCGCACAAAACTGTGATTCCATCTCCACGTGACCTGAACCGAAAGGCCGACTCCTGTTCGCGTAAGACGGCCAGGTTGACCGGTTAGAGTGCCGGACGGATAGTTGACGCAATGCCGGCCACTCGGGAGTTGGCGACCTTGTTCTACACTGCGCCGTTGATCGAGGTAACAGCGGACGGCCTACTACTTGGCGCAATGGCGGTTCAGAAATTGGAAGACGTCATCTGCCCAGACG
>JBEKAQ010000134.1:0-11664 GCA_050015835.1 Bryobacteraceae bacterium
TCCAGACACCGTGGCCGGCTCGTTCTCGGTGTCGCCCGCCGGCATCATCGCGTGGCGCAGCGGCGGAGCGGCAGACCGAAGGCAGCTGATCTGGTTCAATCGTTCGGGCCAGAATGTGGGCACGTTGGGCGGCCCGGACGAATTCAATGTGCGCAATCCCGAACTCTCACCCGACGGCAAACGGGTTACAGTTTCCCGCGGTCCTGCGGGTTTCAACGACATCTGGATCGAGGGGGGCACGCGCGCCAGCCGGTTCACATTTGGCCCGGGCGCTACCCTGTTCCCGATCTGGTCGCCTGACGGGGCGCGCGTGGTGTTCGGCTCGACCCGCAAGGGAGCCCTCGATCTCTACCAAAAACCAGCCAACGGTTCAGGCAGTGAGGAGCTCCTGCTGCAATCGGCGGATGCCAAGCGGCCCAATTCCTGGTCTCCGGACGGACGCTTCATCCTGTATCAGAGTTCGCTGAACAATGGCGATCTGATGGTGTTGCCGTTAACTGGTGATCGAAAACCGTTTCCCTTCCTCAGCACGCCGTTCAACGAGCAGCAGGGAGTTTTTTCGCCGGATGGCAAGTGGGTCGCCTACCAGACCAACGAATCCGGCCGCGACGAGATTTATGTACGGCCGTTTCCGGGGCCGGGCGGGCAGTGGCAGGTATCCACGGAAGGAGGGATCTCGCCGCGCTGGCGTCCCGACGGCAAAGAGTTGTACTATCTGGCGCCGAATGGCAAGCTGATGGCCGTCCCGGTCGTTACTCAAGGCGCGGCACTGGCGCCAGGGACGCCCGAGGCATTGTTTCAGACGCACACTCCTTCAAGTCCTTTGCGGCCGCAATACGATGTCGCGCGCGACGGCCGGTTCCTGGTCGACACGGAAGCGGAAACCACATCCACCGAACCCATCCACCTCCTCCTGAACTGGAAGCCGCCCGCGAAGTAGCGTTATGGAGTATTATTTTGGCAGGGGAGTTGCACGTTAAAATACGGTGAACAGAATGGACACGCGGCTTACAGGCAGTATCCCGGCACCCAGTTTGTATGAAGTGAGTCCGTATTTCTCGGACCGGATCAATCGCAATATCATTCAGTCCGAGATCGAGGGCGGCGTTTTTCTGAACGATCTGCTGCCGGGAACGGCGCTCTCCATTCAGACCCAGAGCCGGGTCTACGAGTTGTCGATTCTCAACGATAATGCGGCTTTGATTTCGGGCCATCCGGAGATTTGTCCGGAGCCGGTTGAGGTGCATCTGCAGGGATCGACGTGGGGCGGGTCGATGATCAAGATGCGCTTCATTGGGCGCGGCATGTGTCTCGAATACGTGCATCCGGTATTGAAGCGGTGCCGGACTTCGCCGATTGCGGATATTCGGATTCATTAGACAGGCGGAAGCGCCTGTCCTACATTAGAGGGTTTTGGCGCAGCGGAAGCCCAGGTGATAGTTGGCGTGGCTGTGCTCGTCCATCACACGTGTCCCGTGCCAGAACGGCGCTCTCCAGCGGCACCAGTCTTCGTGCGCCCGGTAGGTGTCGAAAATAAACCAGCTTCCTTTCATTTCCGTGTAGCCTAATTCTTTGCTGCCCCGACTGGACATCTGGTTCTCATCGAGCGGCAGGTTCATGTGTTCGGCCGCGTTGCCGTTCAGATCGTAGACGTCGAGCGGACTGTGGCAGGCGGGGAAATCTCCGGCGGGGAAGGTGTTGGAGCCGCAGCCGGTCCAGCTGCCTCCATTGCAGCCGTCGGTCTTGGTGCTGGAGGTGGCGCAGATGCCGCGCTGATATTCCGGGCCGTAGCTCCAGCGTTTAGTGGGCTCGTCCGCCCGGTTATGCGCCGCGCGCATGCGGGCAATGCCATCGGAGGGACTCAGGCCGCGGGTGAGGTTGAAGGGGTAATCGGGCGCTTCGAGATCCCCCTGGCAGGCGCCTTCCCATTCATGCGCGTCGGCCATGCGCTCACCCTCCGCCCAGCAGATCTCGGCGGCTTCGCGGGCTTTCACCCAGACCACCGGGTAGACGCAGGGGATGTCGGGAAATTCGAACTGATCCATGCAGACTTTGGCGTCTTCGGGCTTTTGCGTGGCGGGATCGTAAAGCGGGGCGAGATATTTCCCGCCGCAGATCTTCTCGAAGCGCGGGTTCTCATACTGGATTTTTTGCGCCTTCAATTTGGCCTGGCAATCCTCGGGCGTGACGGGATGTTTGGTCACGGCCGGGTTTCCCTGCCCGATGTAGCCCGAGGCTTCGAATATTTTGCGCACGGCGGCGATCTGGTCGTCGGATAATCCGCGCGCCTGCTTGAGTTGCCGGAAGAGAACTTCGTTCTGCTCCTTAAGGGATGGCGCGGGGCCGGCGGGCGCGCCGAATAACATCCCCACGAACAGGATCGACAGGAATCTCATCGTTTCACCTCTTTCGATTCGCGACGCATTACATAGAAGAAATCGCGGTTATCGGGGTAGCCCAAAAATCGCGGAATGACCTGACCGCCGGAAGATTGATCGAGCACGCTCATGCCCTTCAGAAGGTGGTCGACGGAGAGCTCGGATCCCGACCGGCGGTAGACGGCGCAGTAGGTGTGCTCGAGCGCGTTCATATCGGTGAGCATGGCGTAACTCACCTGATAGGCCTGAAAGACGCGGGCCATGGCGGAGGGCGTGGCGTCGGAAAAGACCGCATAGACCAGAAAGCGCTTGCCGTGATTCGATTGCAACGCGATGCCGCCGCGGATGGTGCGCAGCTTTTCGTCCTCGGAGCCCGACCAGTTGCCCGGCCCCCAGCGGTTGACCAGTTGGCCGGGAGCGCCGGATTCGATGAGCGGGACTCCATTCTGGCGCGCATATCCGATGTGTGCGAGGAGCTTGTTATCGGCGTCCGTCCAGGTCTTCATGTCGAGAGAGGCATCGTCGAACATGAAGACGGTGGCGAGGCCGGGCTGGAGGGTGCTGAATACCACGCCGTTTTCGATGAAGCCGTAATGGCTGCCGTGGTTCTTGAGCGCGAGGTCTCCATAGCGGAATGCGCCATGTTCCCGCTTGAAGCCGCCGGTGAAGGTGGCGACGGTGCGGCGGCCGTTTTCGGGTGCGATCAAGCCGGTCGAAATCAGGGGCGCTATGCTTCCGATGCCGTCCGGTCCGGGCGTACCGGGAACGCGCAGGGAGGCGGGCACGCGTTCGGACCAGCCTACGCCGGGAAACGTGGTGCCGAGGGCGAAGCCGAGATCGTAGCGGTCGAGATCGAAGGCGATCAGGTAGCAGAGCGAGGAGGACTCGACGCGATCCAGATTGCCGACGAGGTTCCTGTAGTTTTGAAAAACGGCGGGCGCGATGAGGTTCGGCTGCACGACGCTGACATAAGTTCCGGGATTTCCGGCGGCCGGGTACCATGCGCCGGGAACCATGCCGGCCGGCTCCGGGTCGAGCGCAATGCCGAGGCTTTCGGGGACGGCGAGGCGGGCGGCGTGAGCGGGATCGATCAGGGCGGGCAGCGGGCCGCCGGGTGCGCTGGGTCCCGAGGCAGGCTGATTTTGATTGCCGGGCTCGCCGGTTTCACGATAGCGTTCGCCGAGCAGATGGTGGAACAGAATAATGACCTTTTCCCCGCCCCAGACCTGGTCGCGGAGGAATTCGGTGGCGGCTTCGAGGGTGGTGCGCTGGCCTTTGGCGGGATTGCGCAGGTAGAGGCGGCCTCCGCAGAGGGGGGCGTAGATGAGTGGGGAATTTCTGGCTTGTTCGAGGATGGGGCCGGTGAGCTCGCAGGGGATGCGATTGGCGCCTTCGACGATCACCACGCCCGCGGGGTATTTGTCGTCGAGAAGAATGCGCGCCTGGCGGGGATGGGGATTTTCGAGGTGCCAGGAGGTTTCGCCGAGGGTCAGAACGTACCAGGCGTTGATGTTGGGATTCAGGTTGACGAGCGTGGCGGCGCCTTCGCCGCTCTGCTGGCGGAACGGTTGCAGATCGAGGACGGTTCGTTCCCTTACGGTCGCGGTTCGGTAAGCGGGTGCGGTGAGCAACAGGAGCAGGAACAGGAGGGGTGCGAAGCGGGTCATCCTATGGCCAGGATGGCAGTGGCCGCCATCAGGAGCAGCAGAATCCGGCTGGTCCGGTCGCTGGTCGCAAATACGACGGGATCGTGATGCATGCCGCCTCGGTGCGCGGTGAGCCAGACCTGGCTGATCCAATAGAGCAACAGGGGACAGAGGAACCACAGCAGGTGCGGATGGGAATAGAGCACCGCGGCTTTGTCGGAGGCGATGTAGAGGGCCAACACCAACACGGCGAGGTAGCCGCTGGCGGTTCCCATGGCGGCAAGCAGTTCGGCATCGCCGATTTCGTAGCCGCGCGCATGGGCATTCTGGCCATCCACCTTGCGCATGAGGACCAGTTCGCCGTAGCGTTTCACCAGCGCCAGGCTGAAGAACAGGAAAGTCGAGAACGCCAGCAGCCAGTGGGAGGATTCGATGCCGGTGGCGGCGGTGCCGGCGATGATGCGGACCGAATAGAGGCCGGCGAGAAAGAGCACGTCGAGGATGGCGATGCGCTTGATGCGCAGCGAGTAGGCGGCGCTCATGCCGAAGTAAAGCACGAGGATGGCGACGAGCAATGGAGAGGCCGATGCGCCGACGAAGCAGGCGGCGCCGAGGAGAAGCGGGATGGCGATCAGGGCGTAACCAAGCGGGAGGTCGCCCGAGGCAAAAGGCCGAAAGCGCTTTTGCGGATGATGGCGATCGGATTCGAGATCGAGCAGGTCGTTGAGGAGGTAACCGCTCGAGGCGCAGAGTCCGAAGGCCACGAACGCGAGCAGAGATTTTGTCAGCTCCGGGAGGTCGAGCAGACGGTGAGCCGCAATCAGGGGCACGAAAACGAGCAGATTCTTCAGCCAGTGGGCGGGACGCAGGGCGGCGAGGCACAGCCGGGCCTGGCGCAGAAGAGGTTCCCGGGGCACCCGAATGGCGTTGCGTGCCGCTCGCCAGACAGTCCGGTCGGGGAGCCCGATACCTCCGCCACCGTCCGCGGCATAATCGAAACCGCCCTCGCCGAACTCACCGACGAGGAGATCCCGTTTGGCCCGGCCGCGAAGGTTGGTCGAGCCGTCGCTGGCGAACACTTTGTCGAAGAGCTTCAGGTGGTCGGCCACCTGGCGGGCGATGAGCATATCGCTGCCGGTCGCGAGCACGATGGATCTGCCGTGCGCGCGTTCGTCCGAGAGGTAGCCGATGAATCCGGTTCGCCACGGCAGCGAGCTCATGTCGAGCGAGACGCGGCGCGCGACGTGGTGCTTGAACCAGGCTTTTCCGTGCAGTGCCCAGAGGGGGAGAAGGAACAGGTACACCGGGTGTTTGCGGAGCAATGCGATTACGGATTCGAGCAGTAGATCGGTCTTGACCAGAGTGCCGTCGAGGTCCACGACGAGGGGCGGCGGCGGAGAATCCGATTCCGCAGCCTGGACCCGTTCAGTGGCAACGGCATTCATCTATCGGGCTGAAGAGCAACTTCGTGCCCAAATTCAGCGCCGAAGCAAATCCTCAAGCACAGCGGCGTTCAGCTGGTAGTCGGAGTAGGTCGAGCGCGTCACCTGGTGGGATTTGAACAACACGAGCTTCGCAAGCGCCAGAGTGAGAGAGAACCTGCTGACGAGCCAGGTGGAACGGTTGGCCGGCGTCAGATCGAGTTCAATGTGGGTTCCCGGCAGGACGCGCGCCAGAATGCCATAGATGGGGACGGGCTTCACCACGTCGGCCTCCACAAGGACGACATGGAAGGTGTCCCTTTCGATCCAGATGGTCCCATGCATGCCGCTGAGCACTTTGTCGGCGCGGCTGAGCGGGCCGGTTCGTTTCTTCGGCGTGGCGGCAAGAGCGTAAGCGGGATGGCCGTTGATGGTTTCCTCGCGCAACAACTCAAAGGCGAACGCGTCCGGGGCATCAAGCAGAATGGCGCCGTTTTCGTCGTGTTCTTTCTTGAACTTCGCGATGCGCTGGGCGCGGGCCGAGGCGCTCTCGTTCTTGCGGCGCTCGACTTCATTCCTGAATTTTTGGAGTTCGGCCTTTTGGCGATCGGGGGAAAGCGGCTGATCGTTGACGGCGATGGGCAGATAGTAGTCGGAGTCGTCGATCATGACGACCCGGGAGGTTTTGCTGGATGTACAGGAGGAAGCGCCCGTCCCACAGACCTCGTCCCTCTCGACGTAGGCGAAATCGGGATCCGCGGCCCAGTCCGATTTAATGACCGCCGTGGCGCGCGCGACGATTTCCTGAAGATCCGCCGCGTAAAACGGCTGGGCCGCGAGAAAGGCGAGGACGATCGGACGCACTGATTTCAAGCTTGTTCATAGTCTACATGGGGCGCGTAGAAGCCGCGCAAGCGATCATGCACGGTCCGCCGAGCGGAATTCGGTGTGCGGGCCGGTGCGATTTCGAGAAGCTTTTGCGCGCCGGCCGCCAGCCGTTGTTCCGCCTCCCAGACGAATCCCAGACTTTGACGCAGCTCACTTTCCTTCAGGGGCAGCGAGAGGGCGTGGAAGGCGCCGGTCCGGGACAGCTCAGGCCAGTCGATTGAATCGGGGAGCCCATGACACACGATGAGTCTGACTTCGGGGAACTTGAACCGGCACAATCGAATGACTTCCAGCCATGATTTTCCTGGACCAAAGGCTTGGCGGTGCAGGAGTAGCGCTTTTGGGGCAACGGTGTCACCCGGATTGCCTTCCTGCACCTCCCATCCGAACTCGGCGGCTACGGCGTGCAGGGGCGAAAGATCCAGCCCCGGCATTACGATGATGGACCCATTCATCGCCCGGACCTGAGCACGTGAGAGTCCAGGAATACTCCGGCGTGGATAACGGAGATCCTGGATTCTGCGCCGGATGGCGCATTCGAGCGGCGAAAACACCCAGAATTTCTGGTGCGCGTGGTCGCAAGAAGCGGCGCGCAGTGTGGCGATCGGCATGCCCTGTTGTGAGATCAAAGGAGCTTTTCCATGCAAACCCGGACACAAAACGAAACCGACGGTCAGTTGCGCACGGCGGTGGCGATGCAGATCGATTGGGAGCCCGAAGTCACGTCGCGCGACATCTCGGTGGCCGCCGCGGACGGCGTGGTTACGTTGACGGGGTTTGTCCACCATTACTACGAGAGGTTAGCGGCGGAGCGAGCGGCGAAGTCGGTCTACGGCGTTAAGGCGGTGGCGAACGACATCGAAGTCAGGAGCGCCCTGGCGCGCACGGATCCGGAAATCGCCCGGGATGTCGTCCACGCCATGACAACGGCGGCGACGATTCCCGAAGAACGAATCCAGGTCAGCGTGAACAACGGCTATGTGACGCTATATGGTCACGTCGACTGGAATTTCCAACGGACGGAAGCGGGCGCCTGCGCCAATCGCATCGGCGGCGTGCGCGGTGTGACGAACAGCATTGAAGTGAAGCCTTCGGTGTCACCTTCGGAGGTGGAGAAAAAGATCGGGGATGCGCTGAAGAGGAACGCGGAGGTGGACGCGCGGCGGATCTGCGTCTCGGCCACCGACAGCACGGTGCATCTCTACGGGAGCGTCCACTCGTGGTTCGAGCGGGAGGAAGTGGAGCGCGCGGCATGGGCGGCGCCGGGCGTGGCGGAGGTGGTGGATCACATCGCCGTTGTGCCGTAGAGCGCTGCCGCAAGACGATGCCATAGAATGGGGGATCGAATGATTCCGCATGAGATGACGACCACTACTTTTGACCTGCCGGGGTTCCGGGTGACGCGAACGCTGGGGATTGTGCGCGGTATTGTGGTGCGCTCGCGCTCGGTGTTCGGGACCATCGGGGCCAGCCTGCAGACAATGGTGGGCGGGGATATTACGCTGTTTACGAACTTGTGCGAGAAGACGCGCACCGATGCCTTCGAACGCATGCTGGCGCACGCTCAGGAGATGGGGGCGGATGCGGTGCTCGGGATCCGCTATGATGCCACGGAAGTGATGCAGGGCGTGACGGAAGTGCTGTGCTACGGTACGGCGGCTAAGGTGGAACGAAACTAGATAAGAATGTGGGGCAGGCGCTTCCGCCTGCCCATTTGAACAGGCGAAAGCGCCTGTTCCACGTTACCAGCGGGGTTCGCGGCGGCGATTGCCTCCGCCGCCACCACTGCCGCCACCAGGACGGCCTCCGCCGCCACCACCGCCGCCGAAGCGGTTACCACCGCCACCGCCTCCGCCGCCGGGGCGAGGTTCACGGGGGCGCGCCTCATTCACGGTGAGGGTGCGTCCGCTGAGATCGGCGCCGTTGAGAGCCGCCATGGCCTTGTCCGCATCCGCGTTATTGGGCATCTCGACGAAGGCAAAACCACGCGACTGCCCGGTGTCGCGATCTTTCACGATTTGTACCCGATCCACCTGTCCATATGCTGAAAATGCGGCATCGATATCCTGCTCGGTCGTCTGGAACGAAATGTTCCCGACATAAATATTCTTCAAGGCTTACTCCTTCTCTGCTGCCAAAGACGGCAGGTTGGTTTTCCAAGAGAGCTAATCTCGGCCGGACGATGCACGAAGGCGGGCAAAATCAGCAGTCAGGCGGCATCAAAACAGCCGCACCGATATGGTACCGCGTTCCCGGCGGTGCGGGGAAGTAGCGATACCTCTCTATTGTTCGGCAGCGGACCTTTGCGCCAACTCTCCGACGATGGGGAGCACATACGGCTCGTCGTGGCTGGTTTTGATCATCATGAAAACGGAGACGAGCAGCAAGACGCCCTCGAGAATCTGGTCAATACGGAAGAAGTGGTTCGGCATTCCGAGCACGATAGGGCGAACGACCCATTCGACCATCAGCCAGGCGGCAAACAGGTAAAGGCCCTGGAAGGCGTGGAAGCGAACCAGCTTATCCGCCTTGAACTTACGGGTGGCCAGCACTACCACGGCGGCGATCCATCCCACGGTGGGGATGTAGCAGAGCACGGACGCGGCACGGGGCGATAATCCTGCAAGGGGATCTACGGGAGCGCGCGGGGCCTGGCTGGACGGAGTGTTGGAAGCGGATGCAGGGGATTGCCGGCGTCCGCAGGTCGCGCAGTACACGTCGGCGTCCCCCACCTGATGGCCACACTGTGTGCAAAATGGCATTGCTATAGAAAGAGTACGTTATGCTACCGGGATTTGTTCATTAGCCACCGATGAACACAGATCAACACGGATAAGAAAATTCCTGTCTTTGGTTTCATCGCTGCTCATCTGTCTCCATCGGTGGCTAATTGCAGATTGGGCTCGGCGGGTGCGCTGAGGGGCGCAAATTCGCCTCGGCGGTACTTCGGAAACGCCGCCGCCGCGATCATGACCGCATTGTCGGTGGAGAGCCCGTAAGAGGGAAAGTGAACGGGTAACCCCACCGATCGGTCGTTCACCGCGGCGCGCAGGCCGGAATTACAGGCTACTCCTCCCGATACGATTAACGACTTCACTCCTTCGATCCGGTCGGCCGCGGCGAGCGCTCGCTTGAGCAATTCCTCGACGACCGTCCATTGGAAGCCGGCCAGCAGATCGAGCGTGGCTTTTGGGGTAACGGCGAGCCACTCGGCGGTGGATGGATTCGGATTGCCGGTCAGGAGTTGCTTGCGGAGGGCAATTTCGCGCTCGATGTGGTGGCTTTCCACCCAGCGCAGCACGGCGGTTTTGAGGCCGCTGAAGCTGAAATCGAGCCCGTTGCCTTTCATGCGGGCCATGGTGAAGCGGACTCCATGGGGATCGCCGTGGGGCGCCAGACGGTCGACCACCGGACCGCCGGGATAGCCGAAGCCGAGGAGCTTGGCTACTTTATCGAAAGCTTCGCCGGCGGCGTCGTCGCGAGTGCGTCCCAGCAATCGGTATCCGGCATCGGCCCGGGCTTCGAACAGGTGGGTGTGGCCTCCGCTCACGATGAGGGCGAGCGCGGGGAATTGCACGGGAGTGCCACGTTGCCGCGATTCGAGGATCACCGCGTGGATGTGGCCTTCGAGATGATTTACCGCGATGAGCGGAATGCCGCGCGCAAACGAGATGGCTTTGGCGCAGGTCAGGCCGACCAGCAGCGCGCCGGCCAGTCCTGGACCCGAGGTTGCAGCCACGGCATCGAGACCGCTCCAGGCGATTCCGGCTTGTTCGAGCGCTTCCCGGACGACCGGCACGATGGCCCGCAGATGCTCGCGCGAAGCGAGTTCGGGCACTACGCCACCATACTTCGCGTGGACGGAAAGCTGGCTGGCCACCACGGCGGACAGCACCTGAACCTCATCTTCAACGACGGACGCGGCGGTTTCGTCGCAGGAACTCTCGATTGCCAGGATACGGGCCAAGTACCACTGTGGCACGAGGCGTGCACGGATCGACTGCGGAGTTCACTATGAAAACTGTTGCGGCGGTATTTCCAACCCTGGCGGAAGCGGAGCACGTGGCGCGCGATCTCAGGGACCTGGGCATTGCGGGGCAGGCGATACAGGTGGTGGCGGGTAACGACGACAGCCGCCACGACGAATATATCCGGAAAGCAAAGCACGAGGAAACCCGAACCGGTCTGGCTGCGGCAGCGGGTGCGTCAATCGGCGCAAGTGTCGGGTTTTTTGCGGGTCTGGTCCTGCTGGCGATTCCCGGAGTCGGGCCGATCATTGCGGGCGGGGCTATCGCGACGGTTCTGACCGGTATCGGAATCGGCGCGGCCAGCGGCGGCTTGATCGGCGCATTCGCCAATATGGGAATATCGCACGACGAGGCGCATCTCTACGAGGAAGCCGTGCGTCGGGGCAAGGTGTTCGTGGCGGCGCAGGTGAGCGAGGAGATGGAACCCGAGGCGATTCGGGTGATGAGCGAGCATGGCGGGCGCGACATTCAGGATGAAGCCGAAACCTGGCGGGCCACCGGATGGAAGCATCCCTATCCGAACGATTCCTCGGTGACGGCCAGTGAACCAGCGGATTTAATTCCCCCGGAGACGTATACGCACGCCAATGCCGGCCGCCCGTAGCTTCAGCGCGATAACGCTTCGGCGATGGGGCCGAGCGCCAGGACGGGCAGGAAGCTCAGCGCTCCTATGAGCACTACGGTTCCGAGGACGAGCGTGCCGAAGGTCGTCGAATCGCTGCGCAGGGTGCCTTTATTGATGGGCCAGCGGCGCTGGGCCGCCAGCCGTCCCGCCAGAGCTAACGCCAGTACGGCCAGGGCAAACCGTCCCGCTATCATGGCGATGGCGGTGGTCAGATTATAGAACGGCGTGTTGGCGTTGAGGCTCGCCATGGTTTGTCCGTTATTGGCCATGGACGAGGCGAAACAGTAGAGCACTTCGGTGAATCCCCGCATGCCGGTATTGGTCGTCAATCCCGCCTGGCCCGCCTTCGTCGCCAGCGCCACGGCGGCTAAGACCAGCACTACCGCCGGCGTCAGCAGGGCATAGAGGACAGCCAGCCTCATCTCGGCAGCGGTGATTTTCTTGCCCAGATATTCGGGCGTACGCCCCACCATCAGACCTCCCAGAAACACGGCGACAAGGGCGATCATCACCATACTATAGAGGCCGGTTCCCAAGCCTCCGAAAATCACCTCGCCCAACAGCATGTTGACGAGCGGGACGAGAACGCCGATGGGGCGGTAGGAATCGTGCATCGAGTTGTAAGAGCCGGTGGCGCCGTTGGAGGTAACCACCGCCGCCAGCGCCGAGCCACCCACG
>JBEKAQ010000135.1:0-11524 GCA_050015835.1 Bryobacteraceae bacterium
AAAGATCTGCTGTTGCGCCCGGAGGGCGTCAAGGCTTGCGATCGCCGAATCTGGCAGAGCTACGCGCCTTGGCGCCGCCATCCTGCGGTGCGCTTTGGACTTCGCGAATAACCTGACAGGGGGCTGTGCACCGGTTTTCGACCTACGGCAACCTTTCCGGGCTCGGGACACCGCTCGTTGAGACTGAAGAGTCATTTGCCTGGCGGGGGCGCCTTCAACGCGCATGATGGCGTTTTCGCCGGCATCCACTGATCCGATCCGTCGAGTCAGGCCCCTCGTCTGTGCCGCATCATCCTGCTTTCCACCACCGGTTGCGGGCACGGGCGGTTCCGCAGGCAATCGAACCGGGAATGCTCAACTCAACCTCAGTCCCGGCTCCGACTCCGGTCCAGACATTCAGTAACATGAAGAAAGCCGCCACCGACGACGCCCGGAACCAGGCTGTCCGATAGTACGCCGGGGCGATGGAAAAATCGAGCGAGTCGTCGGCCTCCTTCCATACACGGCTGTTATTCGATGCCATGACGCGGAAGCGGCAGCTGCGTGGGGCAAGATCGCTATAGAAGGCCTTCCGTTCATTGCCAACGTCCTTCCAGCCGGGATCTTGGCCTTCCAGCCTGACGCGAAAACGGATCTTCTCCGGCGCAATTGAGTTCGGGATAGATGTATTACACTGAGGCACCAGGGGCCCCGGCGGGCTTTGCCAAGGACGAAGCAACACGCGCAAACCGTCGAGAGACCGGAAATCTGCCCCACGCTCCTACAAAGGTGTGTAAGGGCGGTTATCCGAACCTACTCGCAGCGGGCGCGTAACGATCTGATCGGGAGGCAGCGACATTAAGTGCGGCTTGATGGCGATCAGCACATCGTTGTCCTCGTCGTCCGTTGAAACCTGTCTAAACAGATTGCCGAGAAACGGAATTTCGGCCAGGCCCCAGAATCCGGTTGTTCCCTTCGACTTCGAGGGATTCATCAGGCCGGCGACCACGGCCCACTCGTCATTGCGAAGACGCACCTGGGAATTCAGGCTTTGACGGCCGATGACGGGGATGCTGTTCACCGACTGGCCAGCCAGCACTTCGACGCTGGTCTCGACCGTCAACGTAACTTCGCCCATGCCATGCACGAAGGGCGTGATCTTCATTTGCAGCCCCAGATTCTCAAACGTATAACTGGGAGGCGGCGCGTAAACGCCCGGCGAGGTCGTGGAAACGCCGCCCGCATAGGCCTGGGTAATGACGGGATATTTTTCGCCCACATGTAAGGTTGCGGGCTGCCCCGCCACCGATCTTAATTGCGTCTGATAGAGCGTATTCGAAGTGGAAAGAGTTTGATTAAACATCGCGCCGGCCTGCGCCACGGCGAGGCCGATCAGCGTCTTACCCCCGCCGAAGGTCGCCAGGCTGGTGACGCCCGAGGGGATAACCGCAACATCTCTGAGAATGCCGCCCAGGTAAACAGCCGGAATGTTATTGGGCGCGGTGAAACCGTAATTCACCACATCGCTCGAATTCACCTGAATGAACTGCAGCTCGATCATCACCTGCGGCCGGTAAGAAATCAATTGTTCGAGCAGGGCCACTGCCGGCATCACGCGCGAAACGCGATCCTTGATGACGATCTGCGATCGCACCGTGTCCCACGATATTTTCTCCACGTTGGTAGTCTGGCGGACGACCTGCGCCATCTCGGTGAGTTCCTGGGTGGTCAGAACCTGCGGCACCGAAACGGCGATCTCCATGGTCTGTTCGAGGTCGGTGCGCTTGGCCGGCGTGTCGGCGGCGATCATCAACAGGCGGGAGGAGAGTGGGATCACGAAAGATCCGGTGGCGGCGTCGAGATCGTTGAGCGCCTCGCGGTAATCGGCGTCCGTGATGCGGAAGACGATGCGGGCCCCGTTCTTCGGGTAATCGCCGTCGTAGACCGTCTCGAGGCCGAAACTCTGAGCCACTTTGTCGAAGAGCGTGCGCGCGTCGCCGCTGAGGTCGAAGTTCTGTTTACCCGGTTTGGCGCGCAGCGACGGTATGGAGTTCAGATCGCGCGCTTTGGCCAGTTCGGCGGCGGTGATGCTGTCGAAAGCGTCTTCCGGCAATACCGGTTCGGGAACGGAGGCGGAGCCGGTTGGCGGGACAGGCTTCGACTGGTTGGCGGCGCGCGTCTCGAGAAGCTCCATCTGCGCCTTGTATTTGCGGTTTCCGGGAACCAGCGCCGCAGCCTCGGAGTAGAGCAGATACGCCTGCGCGAACTGGCCCTTCTTGCGGGCGCGCCCGGCCTTTTTCGCCAGCGACAGGGCTAGTTCCTTCGGCGAATCGGCCGAGGTGTCTTCCGCCCCGAAAACGATGGAAGCGAAGATCGCCTGGCAACCCAGCAACGCTGCCGCGATCACGAATGCACGCATCAAAACTATTGACGCTGCCGGGCACCGCGCCGTGCAGGAAAAGCTTGTGCGAACATCAGCTTGATGGGAGCGCTGCGACATCCGGCCGACGATCCGTTCACGATTCTGATTCCGCTGGGAATACTGGTGGGGACCATTCTGGCGGGGCTGATGGTGCGGCGGCTCCTGTTCCGGGTGGTCCGCAACTGGGCCGCCAGCGCAGACAGCCAACTGGATGTGGTGGTTACCCAGACCCTGCGCGGGCCGATCGTCCTTTGGTCGATCATTTTGGGCCTTCATCTCGCGACGCAGAATTCGAGGATTCCGCCGCGGTACCTGCACTACCTCCCCGTAATTCTCTCGGCGCTCGGCGTTCTGGCGGTGACCATCGCGGCGAGCCGGCTGGCGGGAAATGCGGTGCGCTTTTACGGCGCTCATGTCAAAGGCGTGCAATCGGTTACCACCCTGACGCGGAAAATGGCGCAGATCGTGGTGCTCACGATCGGCCTGGTGTGGTTACTCAAGGTGGTTTTCGATATCAGCCTCACGCCCATCCTGACTACTCTCGGCGTGGGCGGCCTGGCGGTAGCACTGGCGCTGCAGGATTCGCTTTCGAATCTGTTTGCCGGATTCTACGTTTCGATCTCGGGCCTGGTGCGGATGGGCGACTACATCAAGCTCAATACCGGCGAAGAGGGCTACGTGCAGGACATCAGCTGGCGCTGCACTACTATGCGGACCATAGCCGACAATCTGGTGGTGGTTCCGAACAATAAGCTCGGCCAGGCGATCATCACGAATTACTACCTGCCGGAGCCGCGCATGGGCATGTCGATCTCGCTCAGTGTGGGGTATGACTCCGATATCGACCGTGTGGAGAAGATTCTTCTGGAAGAGACCATGGCGGCGGCCGAGTCCATATCCGGTCTGCTGACCGACCCCGCGGCGAACATCCGCTTCAACCCCGGGCCGGGCGATTGGGCGATGGTTTTTCAGGTCAACTTTAATATTGGGCAGTTCGCCGATCAATATCTGGTGCAGAGCGAGTTACGCAAGCGGCTGTACAAACGCTTGGTGCGCGAGGGTATTTCGATGCCGTTCCCGACTCATACCGTGCTTCTGGAAACCAAAAATCCGGCTTGATCGGGATGGGATAGAATCTTCTCACCATGAAAAACGCCGTTGTTCTCTGTGTCGTCGCGATGGTGGGTGCCGGATTTGGGCTTACGCAAACGACGAACGACCTGGGCATCTTCACCAATGAAGGCAACGTGGGACAGACGCCGCCTGGCGGCAACGTGCATTACGACGCAGCGAAAGGCGAGTACCGGATCAGGGGCGGCGGCGCCAATATGTGGAGCACCACAGACGCTTTCTACTTTGTGTGGAAGCAGATGTCGGGCGACGTGAGCCTTACGGCCGACGTGCAGTGGGTGGGCACGAGCGCGGCCGAGCATCGGAAAGCGCGGTGACGATCCGGCAAAGCCTGGACCCGGGTTCGGCCTACGCGGACGTGGCGGCGCATGGCAGCGGGCTGACTGCGCTGCAGTTCCGCGGCGCGCCCGGCGAACAGACGTATGAGGTCATGACGCAGATCGATGGGCCGTGGCGCATCCGCATCGTCAGGAACAAGACAAGTTACACTATGTACGCGGGAGAACCGAATGAGGAGTTGAAGGCATTCGGCCCGATCGGGCCGATCAGTCTGAAAGACCCGGTGTATGTGGGACTGGGGGTCTGCCCGCACGAGGCAAGCACGCTCGAGACCGCCATTTTCTCGAATGTGAAGCTGGAACACGCGGAGCCGGCGCAATAGATCCCGCGGCGCGTGTGGAGCACAATAGAGGTTTCCACATGAATCCGGAGCCGGCATCCACGCCGCTGATGCGGCAGTACCACGCGATCAAGGAACAGGTTCCCGGCACGCTGCTGATGTTCCGGCTGGGCGATTTCTACGAACTCTTCTTCGAAGACGCCGTCACCGCGGCGCGCGAGCTCGAGATCACGCTCACCGCGCGCAATAAAGAGAAGGGCACGGCCATTCCGATGTGCGGCGTGCCTTTTCATTCGGCCGAAGGGTATATCGCGCGGCTGATCGGGCGCGGCTATCGGGTGGCGATCTGCGATCAGATGGAAGAGGCGGGCGCGGGCAAGAAGCTGGTGCGACGCGAATTGACGCGCATCGTTACTCCGGGTACCGCGACCGACGCGCATCTGTTGCGCTCGCACGAGAACAATTATCTGGCCGCGGTGGCGCGCGCGGGATCCCGCGCCGGCCTCGCTTATGTAGATGTTTCTACCGGTGAGTTCCGCGCTACCGAGGTGGACCTGGCGGAGTTGCCGGGGCTGCTCGAAAGCATCGGCGCGCGGGAGATTCTGGTGGCGGCGGAAGCGCCATTATTCCCGCAGGCGGAACCGAAGCGTTGGATCGTTACGGAACTTGAGGATTGGGTCTTCAGTCCGGATTATTCGGATCGCATTCTGCGCGAGCACTTCCGGCTGCATTCGCTCGATGGCGGCGGGCTGGCGGGGAAGCTCGGCGCCATTGCGGCGGCGGGCGCGGTACTGCATTACCTGCGCGACACGCAGCGCGCGGCGCTCGATCATCTGGATGCTCCGCGGCACTTCGATCGGGCGGACAGCATGGTGCTCGATGCGGTGACAGTGCGCAATCTGGAACTGGTGGAGCCGATTTTTTCGGACGGGGGCGCCACTCTGGTCGCCATTCTCGACCAGACCGCGACGGGGATGGGGGGGCGGCTGCTTCGGCAGCGACTGCTGCGGCCTTCGCTCGAGCGCGATGAGATTGAGGCACGCCTCGATTCGGTCGGCGATCTGGTGCGGGAGACGATATTGCGGGCGGAATTGCGCAAGCAACTCGGGCCGGTGCTCGATGTGGAGCGCCTGCTCGCCAAGGTAACGATCGGCAGCGCGGGGCCGCGCGATCTTCTGGCTCTGGGGAAATCGCTCGATCAGACTCCGCGGCTGGCGGATGCGGCTCGGTTGACTGCGCGGCCGCTCTCCGCTCGGTTGACGGAAACCTTTGTGCGGCTGGACGCTGTGCCGGAGGCTTCGCTGCCGATCCTCGCCGCGATGGCGGACACGCCGCCGATCAACATCGGCGACAGCTCCACCATTCGTCCCGGTTATGACGCCGAGCTCGACGAACTGCGCGATCTGAGCCAAAACGGCAAGTTGTATATCGCGCAGATTGA
Source organism: Bryobacteraceae bacterium (assembly GCA_050015835.1). Lineage (GTDB taxonomy): Bacteria > Acidobacteriota > Terriglobia > Bryobacterales > Bryobacteraceae > BOG-234. The sequence goes on from JBEKAQ010000135.1 coordinate 5,593, forward strand.
GGCACGCGAGCGGCAGCGTACGGGCATTGCGTCGTTGAAGATTCGGTTCAATAACGTTTTCGGGTATTACATTGAAATCTCGAAGGCGAATCTGCATAACGCTCCCGCCGATTACGAACGCAAGCAGACGCTGGTGAACGCCGAGCGTTTCACTACGCCGGAGCTTAAGGAATACGAGCGCAAGGTGCTGGCGGCGGAAGAGAAGATTCTCGAAATCGAGAAACGTATCTTCGCGGAGATCCGGCAGAAGACCGCCGACCATGCCCAACGTATCCGGGCGACGGCTTCGGCGATTGCGGAGCTGGATGTGTCGGCGGCATTGGCGCAAGTTGCGACCGAGAGCCGGTATGCACGCCCGCAGTTTTCGGATTCAGGTGAAATGCGGATCGCGGCGGGCCGGCATCCGGTGATCGAAAAGATTGCGGGGGAAGAAGCCGGCCGGTTTATTCCGAACGATCTCTATCTCAACGATGCGTCGGAACATGTGGCGATTATTACCGGGCCCAACATGGGCGGTAAGAGCACTTATCTGCGGCAGGCGGCCTTGATAGCGATCCTGGCGCAGATGGGATCGTGGGTGCCGGCGGACTCGGCGCTGTTGCCGGTGATCGACAGAATCTTCACGCGCATCGGTGCGTCGGATAACCTGGCGCGGGGCCGATCTACTTTCATGGTGGAGATGACGGAGACGGCGGTGATTCTGAATACGGCTACTCCGCGCAGTTTTGTGATCCTCGATGAGATTGGGCGGGGCACGGCCACTTACGATGGCTTGTCTCTGGCCTGGGCGGTGGTGGAACACATATCTGCTACTACGCGGGCCAAAACTCTATTTGCTACGCACTATCATGAGTTGACGGAACTGGCGGAGCATCTGGAAGGCGTGCGCAATCTTCAGGTGGCCGTGAAAGAGGCTGGGGACAAGATCATTTTCCTGCGCAAGGTTGAGCCAGGTAAGGCGGATCGCAGTTATGGAATCGAAGTGGCGCGGCTGGCGGGGTTACCGGCGGCGGTGATCGAGCGAGCTCGCGAAGTGTTAAAGCTGCATGAGCGGACGGAGCATCGGGCGGTAGAGGAGTTGAGTCCGCGGGTCGATATGGGGCCTGTACAGATTCGTTTGTTCGAGCCGGGGATGGATGAGATTAAGCAGAAGATTCGCGGGTTGAAGATCGATGAGATGCGTCCGGTGGAGGCGCTGCGGTTTCTGGAGGATCTGCAGCGGGAGTTGGGTTAACCGATGCGGATTGCCGGGATCATGAGCGGGACTTCGCTCGATGGCATCGATGTCGCCATCGTCGATGTTAGTAAGAAGGAGGTCAGGACCGTTGCATGGCTGACTACTCCTTATCCGGATGCTACTCGCAAGAGGATACTGGCGGTGTCGCTTCAATGTCCCGCTCAGGTTATTTCGCGTCTGAACTTCGAATTGGGGGAGCTTTACTCGAGGGCGGTACTCGCGACTTTCCGCAAACATAAGCTCCCGGCAGAGTCTTTGGAGTTAGTCGGGTGCCATGGACAGACTATCTATCATGAGGGATCCGGCTCGGCTCCAAACACCTTGCAGATCGGTGAAGCTTCGGTGATTGCCGAACGTTTGGGAGTACCGGTGGTATCGGATTTTCGGACGCGGGACATTGCGGCGGGAGGTCAGGGCGCTCCTTTGGTCCCGTTTGTCGATTATCTGTTCTTCCGGAGTAAGACAATCAACCGGGTTTCGCTGAACATCGGCGGGATCGCGAACATCACCGTGCTTCCCTGGAATGCGCGGCCGGAGGAAGTGACTGCTTTCGATACGGGGCCGGGTAACATGGTCGTCGACCACTTGGTGGAGCGACTGACGGAAGGCAAGCGACGCTTCGATCGCAATGGCGCGATTGCCGCGCGAGGGCGCGTGCGGCGCGAGTTGCTCGATTCGCTCATCGACGATCCGTACCTCGCCGCCAAACCTCCGAAGACTGCCGGGCGCGAGCAGTACGGCGAAGCATTCGTCGCAAAATTGCTGGCCACTGAGTTTCCTCTCGAGGATCTGATCGCCACCGCGACGGCGTTCACGGCGGCCACCATCTCGATCGGAGTGAAGCGGTTTGCACCGGCCGCACAGGAACTGATCGCGGCGGGCGGCGGAACGCACAACCGGCAACTTATGGCGCAGATCGCGGCATTTTTGCAGGGAGTCAGGCTTATGACGTCGGCCGAATTCGGCATCGATCCCGATGCAAAAGAGGCCATTGCGTTCGCCATCCTTGCGTATAGAACGTGGCGCCGTGAGCCGGGCAATCTGCCTTCCTGCACGGGCGCGCGCAAGGCCGTTGTGCTGGGGAAGGTGACTTTCCAGTAGAATGGCGGATTGACCCCTCAAGAAGAAAACATCGAGCCGCAGTCGAAACGTGTCTCCATCGTGATCGTGTCGTTCAATCGCGCGGAGAGTCTGCGGCGGAGCCTGGCGGCGCTGGGCGATGCGCACCAGATTCTGGTGGTCGATAACGGCTCGCGAGATGGCGCGGCGCACCTCGACGAGGAGTTTCCGGATGTGCGATTCATTCGTTTGCCCAAAAATTTCGGGCTCACCAGAGCGCTGAATATCGGGGTGCGTGCGGCTGATGGCGAGTATGTTCTGTTCTTGCATGACGATGCCTGTATCGGCGGAGCGGCGGTTTCGCAGCTGGCGGATTTTCTCGAGGCGCGTCAGGATGTGGGTGCTGTGTGCCCCTTGCTGGCGACCGATTCGGGCGTCCCTGCCCCACAGGTGCGCGCACTGCCGACGCCTTCGCAGCCCGACCCTCCGCTGCGCCCGGCAGAGGGCGGCGAGGAGATTGCGGTCGAGTGTGTCTCGGGCGCGGCCATCATGTTTCGCATGTTCTTTCTGCGCGCGCTGCGGCAAATCGACGAACGTTACGGGAATTACGGCAGCATTATCGAACTTTGCGCGCAGGTTCGCCGCGCCAGCAGGAAGCTGGTGATCCTCCGCGAGGTTACGGCCGTGCACGAGCGGCTCGAATCGCCCATGAGCCGCGGGGCTCTCGAAGGAGACCGGACCACTGGCACGGCGGAGTTTCTGGGTAAGCACTACGGGTTCATGGCTGGCGTTCTCTACCGGATCAAAGCGACGCTGAGAGGCCTTGGCACTTTCCACTTCAATGCCATCGCCGGGGCGCTATCCAACGTAAAGATTGATGGTAGTTAACATAACAGGTTACACTCGATAACATGGATCCGCTGTGGTGGATAGTCTGGTCGGGTATGTGCAGCCTCGCCACGGGTGGGCTGGTTTACTTCATCATGCGGTCGCATATGGACGTTCTGCTCTCGAAGCAACGGGAAGAACTGTCCGGCGCGCGCGCGGCTTTAGCGGCGCAAAAGGAATCGCTGGCGGAGACGCTCAGGAATGTCGAGGAGGGCGTGCGCCGCAAGGCGATGGACGAATTCCTCGCCGATATCCGGGTAGAAGAGCGGCACTATGTGCGTGAGCACAAGGTTCTGTTTCTGAATAAGAAATGCATGGTCCGGCAGGAGCGGATTTTCTTCCGCAATATCCCGCTTTCGAACTGGGTCGAGCACGAGATGCCCTTTGAAGAAGGCGTGGATATGGAAAAGCTGGCGCAGACGATGACAGTCTTCGCACCAGATTTACTGGAGCAAGCCGGGGCGGATCCGATGAAGCGGCTTTTGCGATAAGGTGAGGGAATGAACAGGCGGAAGCGCCTGTTCCACATTAACTGGTTGGCCAGGCTTGCTGCACCTGACGGCGGGCGAATTCCAGATCCTTCGCCATGGCTCCGGTTTGATCCTGCGGCTGATACTCCGTGTGAATGGAGATCGGTCCCGTGAAATGCGCGGCGGCTAGTATGCGGAAGAATTTCTGCCAATCGACCATGCCCTCGCCGAGCGGGCATTTCTGCATTTTCCAATCGGCTCCGTCTTTTTTCCAGTAGAAATCCTGCAGAGAAACCGCCTTGATGCGGGGAAGCACCAGGCGTAACGCAACTTCCCAGCTATCCGCGCCTCCCGCGGCAGTGGCTTCGGCGGGATCGAAATAGTAGCCGATCCACTTCGGGTCCATGTCGGCGAGCATCAACTGGGCATCCCAGATGGACTGGCCGACGAATCCGCCGGCGCGGTTGGCGAACAGGGCCGCGATGTCGCAACGCTGTCCCATGGAGACGACCTGCGTAAGATCGCGACGCACCTGCGCCAGGCGCTGCTGGATATCGCCGGTTTCCCGATACTCCCAACTGCCCATGCGAAACAACTGCACCTGCGAGTGCCCGCTGAGGTAGAGGACGGCGTAAGCCGTGGGATCGGATGGCGAGGTGATGGTGGTCGAGACGATGGGGACTTCGAGATCGGCGCTGCGGATGGACTCAAAGGCGCGTACCAGATCCACATTGGTGATGCGCGGGTCCACATGGCCACCGATCATGACGGTGAGATCGACGCCTTCGAAACCGATTTGCCCCGCGATATTGCCGAGCTCGAAGTACGGGACCTTGATCATATTCTGCGAATAGACGCAGAGCATGGGGGTGGTGCGTTTGGGCGCGGAGTAGCCGAATTTCGGCTGCGGGGAGGGGGTGGTATCCTGGGCGAATGCGTCGCGAACCAGGGTGGCGGCGCCGGGCATTGCCAAAGTTACCAGGGCGGCGCGGCGCGTCAGCAAACCAGATCCTCCCGGCCGATTTTGAAGCCGTCGAGATTGCCCAATATCGTGAGCGCAATCTGCTTCTGATCGAAAAATGTGCGCGCCACCCGCTGGACTTCGTCGGCGCTCACCTTTTCAATGCTCTCCAGCAGTTCGTCGAGAGTGAAGAAGCGCCGGAAGTGCATTTCCTGACGAGCCAGGTTCGACATGCGGCTGGAAGTCGATTCGAGGCTCAGCATAAGCGAACCCTTGAGATGATCCTTGGCGCGGCGTAGTTCTTCCGGCGGAACGATCTGCTGCTTCATCTCAGTGAACTCTTTGAGCACCAGTTCCACTACCTGCCGGGCGGATTCGAGAGAAGTTCCCGCGTAGACGGCGAGACACCCGGTGTCGGTGTAAGGATTCAGCTCGGAAAATACCGAATAGGCAAGGCCGAGGCGTTCGCGAATGTTCTGGAAGAGCCGTGAGCTCATCCCGCCGCCGAGCACCGTGTTCAACACGTAGCAGATAAAACGATCCTCGTGCGGAATCGGATAGGAAGGCACGCCGAGACATACGTGGACCTGCTCCAGATCCTTCTTCGATTTGAGGGCGATGCGGGCATGGGTGGCAGGCGGGATCTGGGCGGGCACGGGTCCGGCGGGCTTCACGGTTTCGAAGCGCTCTCCCACCAGAGCCACCAGCTTCTCGTGCGACAGATTGCCGGCCGCCGTCACCAGCAGATTCTCCGGCGTATAGACGGAGCCGTAGTAGTCGGCCACCATGGCGCGCGAGAATTTCTTCACGGTCTGGGGTGTGCCGAGGATGGGTTTGCCGAGCGGGTGGTCTTTCCAGAAATTCGAAGTGAAGATCTCATGGACGAGGTAATCGGGATTATCGGCGTCCATTTTGATTTCTTCCAGGATTACGCCTTTTTCTTTTTCGATGTCTTCCTCGCGAAAGAGCGGATTCAGCACCAGGTCGCTGAGAATATCCATGGCGATGGGCAGATGCTCATCGAGGATCTTGGTGTTGTAGCAGACCAGTTCTTTGGCGGTAAAGGCGTCGAGATTCCCGCCCAGCGAGTCGACGGAGCGGGCGATATCTTCGGCGGACCGGTTGGTGGTGCCCTTGAAGAGCATGTGCTCGATGAAGTGCGAGATGCCGTTCTGGTCGGGAGTTTCGCGGCGCGAGCCCGTGCCCACCCAGACGCCGACGGACACGGAACGCACGTGGGACATCGCTTCCGTGATGACTTTGATGCCGTTGGGAAGCGTTGTAGTCTGAATATCGCGCTCAGCGGCGACTGCGGTG
>JBEKAQ010000136.1:0-11504 GCA_050015835.1 Bryobacteraceae bacterium
CGTAACCCGGACGGCGTAGCCGAGGCGCCCGGTCTGCGCGGGTACGATATCTTTCTCGTACACGGCAAGGTCTTCCTCCGTCCCCTTGTTGGGCAGGACCACCACTTCGGTTTCTTCGAGGCCGCCGCTGGCGCCGATTCTTCCGATCACACACTCCACGCGCACGTCGCTGGGCTTCAGACCCGCGAGGCGAATCCTGGTCCGGACGCATACGGGCTTACCGCTCGTCACCGGTCCGCCGGGCGCCGGACCCATATCGACGAAGTTTACCTGGGGCCAGATTTCGCGAACCTTCGCATTCCACAGGGCACGCTGGCGCGCTTCCTCGAAGTTGCCGCCGGCCATCTTCGCCCAATTACGATCGGCCGGGTCGTAGAGTTGCTCGGCGTATTCGTGAACCATCCGGCGCGCGTCGAAGCGGGGCGTCAGATTGATCATCGACTCCTTCATGCGCTTCACCCACTCCGACGACGCCACACTTTCGGTCTGGGCGTAGAACATGGGCACGATTTCGTTTTCGAGCAGATAGTAAATGCTGCTGGCGTGAATGGCGTCCTGATCGTCCGAATAGGTTTCGCGGTCGCCGATGGCCCAACCGCCGGACAGTTCGTAGGCCTCGTCGAACCAGCCGTCGAGGACGGAGAAATTAAGCACGCCGTTCATGGCGGCTTTCATGCCGCTGGTACCGCAGGCCTCTTCGCCGCGTCTTGGATTATTGAGCCAGAGGTCGACGCCCTGCACAAGTTCGCGCGCCACTTTCATGTCGTAATCCTCGAGGAAGACAATGTGCTTCCAGAGATCGGGATCGCGCGAAAGCTGCACAATCTCGCGGATGAAAGCCTTGCCGGGCTGGTCCTTCGGATGGGCTTTACCGGCGACGACAATCTGCACCGGCCGTTCGCGGTCGCAGAGGATTCGCTTGAGCCTTTGCACGTCGCGGAAGAGCAGCGTGGCGCGTTTGTAGGTGGCGAAGCGGCGCGCGAATCCGATGGTGAGAGCGTGCGGATCGAGCACTTCCGCCGAGTAGCGCAGCTCCGCCGCGGCAGCCTTCCGGCGCGAAGCGGAGGCCGTCTGCCGGTCGCGAATGAAGGCGATCAAACGGCGTTTGCGGCGGCGATGGACTTCGAGCAGTTCTTCGTTGGGGATATCCGCGATCAGCTTCCACATGGCGAGATCGCCCCAGCGGCTGCGCCAGTCGGGCTCGAGATACTGATCGTAAAGATCGGCCAGGTCGCCGTTAAGCCAACTCGGCAGGTGGACGCCATTGGTTACGGAAGTGATCGGTGTCTCCCAGACCGGCAGGGTGGGCCAGAGGGTGTGCCACATCTCCTGCGAGACTTCTCGATGCAGGCGGCTGACGGCATTGCGGTAGGCGGAAGTGTTCAGCGCCATTATGGCCATGGAAAGGGGCTCGCCGCCGTCGTTAGCGTTGCGCCGTCCGAGGGCCATGAAGCGATCGAAATCGATCTTCGCGTCGCGGCAGTACTGGCCGAAGTAGTGATAAACCAGGCCGGGATCGAAGAGATCGATGCCCGCCGGGACCGGTGTATGAGTGGTGAAGACGTTGTTGACTCGAGTGGCTTCGAGGGCTTCTTCAAAGGTAAGCCCCTGCCGTTCGATAAACAGGCGAATACGTTCAATGGCGAGGAACGCGGAGTGCCCCTCGTTCATGTGAAATACGGTCGGCTTGTGGCCGAGCGCTTCGAGGGCGCGCATGCCGCCGATGCCCAGCACGATCTCCTGGCGGATGCGGGTATCGGTGTCGCCGCCATAGAGCTGGCTGGTGATGCCGCGGTCTTCGGGACGGCTGTTTTCGGGCGTATTGGTATCGAGGAACAGCATCCTGATGCGGCCGACGTTCATGGTCCAGATGCGGATGGCGACGGGTCCGCTGGGAAGCTGCACCACGACACTTTGCTGTTCACCTTCCGCATCGGTGGCGGGCAGGATGGGCAGCGAGTAGAAATCGTTTTCGAGGTAGCGCTCCTGCTGCCATCCGTCGGCGTTCAGGTACTGGCGGAAGTAGCCGAGCTGATAAAGCAGCGCGACTCCCATCAGGGGCAGATCGACGTCGCTGGCCGACTTCATGTGATCGCCCGAAAGCACGCCCAAACCACCGGAGTAAACCGGCATGCATTCGGTGAGGCCGTATTCGGCGGAGAAATAGGCGATGAGTTTGGCTTGCTGATTGCCGGGCGCCACCGAGTGCGATGGCGGCTTCATGTGGGCGTCGAAGCGCTGGCAGGCGAGTTGATACTGAGCGATGTACCGCGGGTCGAGGGCCGCACGCTCGAGCGTCGTCTGGGCTACGCGCCCGAGCAGCACTACAGGGTTATAGCCGGACTCTTTCCACAGCGCCGGATCCAGCCGCCGGAAGAGAGTGCGGATGGAGGATTCCCAGGCCCACAGGATGTTATACGCCAGCTCGGGCATGCGCGACAACTGGGGCGGAAGAGCGGGGCGAACGACGAACTCCCTGATGGGGGTGATATTGAAAGGCATCGGATATGTGCTGTTTCTCTCAGTGTAACGGGGCCTCCCACATGCCGGTGTTAGCGGAGCGAAACAATGCTTCGATGACAGCCATATTACGCAGGGCATCCTCGAGCGGAACGGGAACATCCCGTTCGCCCAGAATCGCGCGTGAAAAAGCATCCCCCTGCAGGGTGTACTGATCGCAGACGCCGAAGGTTTCGGTGCGCAGGGGCTCTCCGGGTAAACTCCCCGGAGTCTGAACAAAGATTCGCGTCTCTTTATCGGGCGGCGCGTTGACCGGGATCTCGATCTCGACGTATCCTTTAGTGCCGAAGAACTGCATGCGCTGGAAGGGGATCATCTGCGTGCTGCAGGTGAAGGCAGCCTGGCCTCCCGGATAATCGAGCAGCGCCGATACGAGGCGATCGGTGCCGAAATCGGGATCGCGTTCGACGAGGGCGGAGACACGGCGCGGCTCGGCTCCGAAGATCCAGCGCGAGGTGTGGATGGGATAGCAGCCGATGTCCATGATGGTTCCGCCGCCGGCGTCGAGGCGATTGCGAATATTCGCGGCGTCGCGATTGGTGTAGCTGAAGACGCAGTTCATGGCGCGCAGATCGCCGATCTCGCCGGAGCGCACGATTTCGAGAGTACGCAGCCACTGGGGATGCAGGCGCACCATGAAGGCCTCGCCCATCTTCACGCCGGTGCGGTCGCGGGCGGCGATCAGATCCCTGGTTTCGGCAACGCTCAGAGCGATGGGCTTTTCGCAGAGCACATGCTTGCCCGCTTCGGCCGCCCTGATGGACCACGGAACGTGCAGATGATTAGGCAGCGGATTGTAGATGGCGTCGATATCCGGGTCCGCGAGGAGCTCCTCGTAGGAGCCGTAGTGCTTCGGGATGTTCAGATCTTCGGCCACCTGCGCGGCTTTGGCGGCGTCCCTTGAAGCTATGGCGGCAACCTCAGAGCACGTGCCTCTGCGCATGGCCGGTATTACTTTAACGGTGGCGATTCTGGCTGCGCCCAGAACTCCCCAGCGGATCTTCCTAGTCATTTCTCACGGTGGAGTTGGGGAAACCGCGGACCGCCGCAAGCGGCCGTCCGGCCACTTCGATGCGGCTCAGATCGGCGCTTCCGATTCCGAGGTTTTCGGCGAGCAGCAGCGTGTTGTCGCACATCGTGAACGGCGCCGTGCCCCTGAGGGCGCGCGGATTGTAGCCCATCACGGCGGTGGCGACGGTATCGGTGTTGACGGCGTTGAGACCGGCGACCAGAACGCCGGGCTGTATGTAGCGAATGCCTCGAATCCACGGGCCTTCTCCGCCCGCGATGGATTCGACTCCGTCGATGATGGCGAGGTCGACCGGGCGGGTGACGTTGAGTTCGGCGACGATGCGCGGCATGCGGTAACCGGGGTCGCGGCTGCTGGTGGGATCGAGCTCGGGGAGCGCGGTCTTCGAGGGCGCGCGGCGGCCTTCATGCATGGTGCGGGAGCGGCCGGAGTTGGGTCTCTCGTTGGGGCCATCCACGCCGGCGTCGTCGCCGTAGATGGATGCGGGCGTCATACCGAAACAGTTCTTCAGGGAAAGCGTGACGCCGCAGGTGGCGTGATTCTTGAGCTTGGCCACGCTGACGAAAACGTCGGTATCGTGGTAGGCGCGATTCAGATCGTAGGCCGGGAAGATGTAAGGTGTGCCGGGGACTTTGAAGCGGTAATAATCCTTACTCTTGCCGAGGTTGTTGGTGTTCTCGAACTCGACGTTGGGGGCGGCGTTGGCAAGCTGTTTCACGTTCCAGCCGGAATCGAGGAGGTAGTCTTCGAGCGGACCACTGAGGGCCCAGCCGCTTTCGACGAAACGGATGCGCTTCGCGCCGGCCTCGCCCATGAGGTGCGCGGTGGCGGCGATGACCTGAGGGTGTGTGTAGTGGGTGACGCCGAGGGGACGGCCCTCGAAGCGCTGCCCGGGCGCGCCGGTGAGGTTGAGCTTTACGGTGACGGTTTTGTTGGCGACGATTTTGCCGAGGCCGCCGAGCTGATCGAACATGGTTCTGAGGTTGACCAGAACCTCATCATTGTTATAGGTGGCGCATTTGGCGAGGGCTACGGTGCGGGCGGGTGGTGTCGTGGCGGCGCGGAGGATGGGCGTGGCGAGGGCGGCTCCGGTGAGGGCGAAGAGCTTCCGGCGAGTCATGCAGGTCGGCTTCATCTTTTCGATCCTTTCGATGACATTATTCTATTCGAATGGACAGGCGGAAGCGCCCGTCCCACATCAGATAAGAGCCAACTGCTCTTCATCGGGCTCGGCTCAACAGTACCAGGGTTCGGTTAAGTACGGAATCGTGGCTCGGGCCGGGAGGTGGAAATCGGGCAGTTCTCCGAAGGCCCTTTGCCAGATGAGGGGGAAGGCTTCTTTGCGGCCGACGCGGCGGATCAGTTTTTGCAGGTCGGCGGCGAGAATATCCATGGCGGGATCGGGATGCTTCCACCTATAAGAGAGGGCCGCTTTGTCGAAGGGGCCGACTTTGAGATCCGGCAATTCAAGCAGCTTCGAGCCTTCGGGAATCAACAGGCGAATGGCTAGCTGGATGGGCGCTACGTGTTCGAGCAGATCGAGGTCGCGCACGGCGCGGAGGAGATCGAGGTAAGTTTCGCGCGTGGTCCAGGGGGTGAAGGCCACGAAGGTGGGCAGCAGGGTCAGGCCATGCACGCGCGTCAGGTGCAGGGCATGCAGGAAATCCTGGCGGGTGTGGCCCTTGGCCAGCCGATCGAGGATGGCGTCGTCGAGGGATTCGACGGCGCTGGTGATGAAGAGGCAGCTGGTGCGCGTCAGGATCGGAAGGGCGTCGCGATGTTTCAGCAGGTGCTCAACCTTAATAGTGACGTCGTAAGTGAGGTCGGGAAATTCGGCGTGGAGAGCTTCGACGAGGGGCAGGGCGTGACCGGGGCCGTTGAGGAAATCGGGATCGCCGAAGGTGATGTGCTGGGCGCCTGATGCGACCTGCTGGCGAATGTCGGCCATTACGACGTCGCTCGGCACGATGCGGAAGCGGCCCTCGTAGACGGGCACGATAGGGCAGTGGCGGCAGAGGTGTTTGCAGCCTCGGCTGGCTTCGGTGTAGCCGACAACCTTCCTTTGGCCGTTGTGGAGGATGCGCGCGTAGAGGTCGAGGGCAGGCAGGCTGGCGCGGTCGGGCGTCTGGAACGGCAGGCGGTCGAGGATCACGGGCACGGTTGAAGCCGTGCGGCCGGCGATCAGACTGGCGAGCGCCTGTTCGAATTCGCCTCCGATTACGTGAGATACTCCGAGCGACCGCAGCATCCGCTCGTTCATGGGCGCGTAGAGGCCGTAGCAGCAGATTTGGGCGCTGGGATTCGATCGCTTCACCGCCTGGATTTGCGGGACGGCCATGCGGGTAGCCGTATGCATGGGGAGGTGGAAGGCGATCCAGTCGGCGGTCCTTACGGCCTTTGGGTCCAGACTTTCGCGGGAGAGATCGGCGGTCGAAACGTGGTGGCCTTCGGCGCGCAGCCATGCCGCGGGCGAGGCCAAGCCGAAAGGCTGACGGCCGAGGTCGTAGGTGGAGATCAGTAGCACCCTCACGCGGACACCATCATATCAACGAATCCGTATATGTTGATTCTTCCATGGTCAAGCGCTAAAATGGCTGGAGAATGCAAACCCTCGAAGAAGCCCTGAATAGCCGCATCCTTGTTCTGGATGGCGCGATGGGCACCATGCTGCAGGCGCGCAATCTCAGCGCCGCGGATTTCGGCGGGCCGGCTCTCGAAGGCTGCAACGAGTACCTGGTCAAGACACGGCCGGACGTGATTGAAAGCATTCATCGCGCTTATCTCGAAGCCGGGGCGGACATTATTGAAACTAACAGCTTCGGCGGCACGGCGCTGGTTTTGGCCGAATACCAGGTGCAGGACGAGGCATACGATCTGAATTTTCGCGCCGCGCAACTGGCGCGCAAGGCGGCGGATGCCTACTCGACTCCCGAGAAACCGCGTTTCGTGGCCGGGTCGATCGGCCCTACCACCAAGGCCATTACGGTGACGGGCGGCGTGACTTTCAGCCAGCTGGTCGAAAATTTTCACGATCAGGCCAAGGCCCTGCAAGACGGCGGCGTGGATATTTTTCTGGTCGAAACGTCGCAGGACACGCGCAACGTGAAGGCCGCGCTGCTGGGAATCCGGCAACTGGCGCGGGAAACCGGCCGCAAGGTTCCGGTGATGGTTTCGGGCACCATCGAACCGATGGGCACCATGCTCGCGGGGCAGAATGCGGAAGCGTTTCTGGCGTCGATCGCGCATGCCGATCTGCTGTCGATCGGGCTCAACTGCGCCACCGGTCCGGAGTTCATGACGGACCATATCCGCAGCTTGTCCGAGATGGCGTCGACGCGCATTTCCTGCTATCCCAATGCGGGGCTGCCCAACGAAGACGGGCTGTATCTGGAAACGCCGCAATCGCTTTCGGAGCAACTGGACCGGTTCGCGCGCAACGGCTGGATCAATATCGTCGGCGGGTGCTGCGGGACCACCGACAGGCACATTGCCGCCATCGCGAAGATGGTGGAAGGCAAGAAGCCGCGCGTCGTCAAGCCTTCGCCGCATCGCGCCTACTATTCGGGGATCGAACTGGTGGAGGCGGAGGACAGCAACCGGCCTCTCATCGTGGGCGAGCGCACCAACGTGATCGGGTCGCGCGCGTTCAAGAATCTGATTGCGCAGGAGAAGTGGGAAGAGGCGGTGGAGATCGCCCGGCGCCAAGTGAAGAACGGCGCGCATATCGTGGACGTCTGCCTGCAGAGCACGGATCGCGACGAGATGGCGGACATTCCGCTGTTCTATGAAAAGCTGATTCGCATTATCCAGGCGCCGGTGATGATCGATACCACCGATCCGCGCGCCATTGAGCTGGCTCTGACTTATTGCCAGGGCAAGAGCATTATTAATTCGATTAACCTCGAAGACGGCGAGGAGAAGTTCGAGCGCGTCTGCCCGCTGGCGAAAGCTTACGGCGCGGCGCTGATTGTGGGAACCATCGACGAGGACAAGCTGCAGGCACAGGCCTTCACGCGGGAGCGCAAGCTGGCGGTGGCGCAGCGGTCGGTAGATCTGCTGGTGAATAAATACGGGATCGCGCCCGAAGATATTATTATCGATCCGCTGGTGTTTCCGTGCGCTACCGGGGACACCAATTACATTGGCGGGGCGGTCGAGACGATCGAAGCGCTGCGGCTGATCAAGAAAAATATTCCGTACGTGAAGACGGCGCTGGGGATTTCGAATATTTCGTTCGGACTGCCGGCTTCGGCGCGCGAAGTGGTCAACTCGGTGTTTCTGTATTACTGCACGAAGGCGGGGCTCGATCTGGCGATCGTCAATGCCGAAAAGCTGGAACGCTTCGCTTCGATTCCGGACGAGGAACGCCATCTGGCCGAGTGGCTGCTTTTCAATACGCCTCCGCCTGAGATCGAAGCCCCGCAGGATTGGCGTGAGCAGACGCCCGAGCAGAAGGCCGCCGTCAATCAATTCCATATTGCGAAGATCGCCGAATTTTTCCGTGGGCGCACGCAGACGAAGAAGGTAAAGGCAGCCGACCTTCCGCTCGATCAGCGGCTGGCGAATTACATTATCGAGGGCACTAAGGAAGGTCTGATTCCGGACCTCGATCTGAAGCGCGCGGAAGGCGCGGCTCCGCTGGACATTATCAATGGGCCGTTGATGGCGGGGATGGCGGAAGTGGGCCGGTTGTTCAACGCCAATGAGCTGATCGTGGCCGAGGTGCTGCAATCGGCCGAAGCCATGAAGGCGGCGGTGAATCATCTCGAACAATTCATGGAAAAGGCCGACACGGCGAGCCGCGGCAAGATTGTGCTCGCGACCGTGAAGGGCGATGTGCACGATATCGGCAAGAATCTGGTCGAGATCATTCTGAGTAATAACGGCTATAACGTGGTGAACCTGGGGATCAAGATTCCTTCCGATCAGTTGATTCAGGCGTTTCGCGAGCACCGTCCGGATGCCATCGGGCTCTCCGGATTGCTCGTCAAGAGCGCGCAGCAGATGGTGTTGACGGCGGCGGATTTCAAAGACGCGGGCATTCATGTGCCCCTGCTGGTGGGCGGCGCGGCGCTTTCGGAACGGTTCACGGTGAACAAGATCGCGCCCGCTTATGGGGAAGCGGTTTGCTACGCGAAGGACGCGATGACGGGGCTGCGGCTGATGAATCAGCTGATGGATCCGGCGGAGCGCGAAGCGGTGATTGCGGCGCATCGCAATCTGACGGCCGGCACGTTCGCGGAGCCGGTGGTGGAAGAGATGCCGGTGCCCAAATCGGAAGAACGCAGCGCTAAGGTCCGCGCGGATTTGCCGATTCTTCCCGCTCCTTATCTCGACCGGAAAGTGCGCGACGTGCCCCAGCTCACGGAGCTTTGGAGTTACATCAATCCGTTCATGCTGTATGGGCGGCATCTCGGGTACAAGGGCAATTTCGAAAAAGATCTGGCGCAGGGCAATGCCAAGGCGCTGGAGCTGGCGAACCTGGTGGATGAATTGAAGCGGCAGGCGGCGGGCTGTCTGAAGCCGAAAGCGCTGTGGCAGTTTTTCGAAGCCGAGCGGGATGGCAATGCGATACATCTTTTCGCGCCGGGTGGGGCGAGCCCGATCCACACGTTCTATTTCGGCCGGCAGCCGCGTGTGAACGGGCTGTGCCTGAGCGATTACATTTTGCCGGCGAAGGGCGGCGAGCGCGATCATCTGGCGATCTTCGTGGTGACGGCGGGCGCGGGCGTGCGTGAGAAATCGGAAGAGATGAAGGCGCGGGGCGACTATTTCCTCGCGCATGGCTTGCAGGCTTTGGCGATCGAGACGGCGGAGGGGTGCGCGGAGTGGCTGCATCGGCGGATTCGCGAGGATTGGGGCATACCCGATGCGCCGGAGATGACGATGCAGGAGCGGTTCACTTCGCGGTATCGGGGAAAGCGGTACAGCTTCGGGTATCCGGCGTGTCCGAATCTGGACGATCAGCAGGGGATCTGGAAGCTGCTGCGGCCGGAGGATATCGGGGTGGAGCTTACGGAGGGCATGATGATGGAGCCGGAGGCCAGTGTGAGCGCGCTGGTTTTTGAGCATCCGGACTGTGCGTATTTCACGGCGGCGGACGATCGGGATGCCGAGGCTGTGAATCTTTGAAGAATTAGCCACCGATAAACACCGATTCACACGGATAAGAGTCCGGAAACAGCAAAAACAAAGGAATCCGTGGGTTCGTTTGGCAGTGGCACTTTTTCAGGAGAATTCCCGGGGCGAGTGATTCGGGGGTATTTATCCCGCTGAATCCGGTTCGTTCTCGTTTTTTTTGCATGCTTGACCCCCTTTCCCGGCTTTCAATCCAAACGCAGCCTTGGGGGATGGGTGATGGGCCAACGGTTGGCCGCGGTCCTGCGAGAAGGCGATCAGGTTATCCGTTGGCCGCGATAGCTTCATAGACGACCCCATACTTGCAGAGGTGGTGTGCGTTCGTGAGTGGAATCGGCTGGCGTCCTTATCGGGACGATGATTCGAAGGCAGTTAGGCGGTTAAAATAAATTGAAGATTTTCGTGATCGCCTGGGGAGGGTTGGCGCAACGGTGGATAAAAACCGTTTCAGCCAGCGGTAATCTGTATCTGCCCGGAGCAAAAAGAGCCCGTCAGCGTCTGCCTCCGCCGCCGGACGCGTGGCAATGGCAAGGTGGAGACCGAAGAAGCCGTCTTCGGCAATGGCTGAAAGAGCGTTTCGATCCACCAGCGCGGCCAGCATGACGAGGGAGACAAGATCTCCACGCCACCCCGCCGGCGCTCCGTAGCGGCTATGCACAGCAAATCGCCCGGATCAAGAGCCGGCGGCGGGGCACCGTTGCGTTTTAGGTAAGATCGTTGTGGGGGAGGGCTTTGTGAAAAACTTCGAGGAAGTTGACGTTCCCGGTCCTGAAGAGATGAAGAAGGTCATCGCTGGCCTCACCCCTGCCGAGAAAGACCTGCTGAACGATCCGAACTTCATTACGGAAGACGAGGCCGATCTGATCCTGTCCGATCGGAGCCTCAGGAGCTCACGCCGCTTCACGCCTGTCGAAGACATTCTGAAGGGCAGCAGTCCGCGCCGGCGCCGGCGAATTGCGTGAACGGCTGGCAGGTTGAGTTCGCAGACGACGTCTGGCCCGAGTACCGAGTCCTTCCCGGTCACGTCCGAAAAGAAGTTATCGAAATCCTGTGGGAACTTCGCGAGGACGGCCCGGAAATATTCGGGGCAATTCGGTAGCGCTCAAACCGGGAGACCTGGCGGGTGCGATTCGGCAGCGATCGCTACCGGATGGTGTATGAGTCTTCGCACAGAAAGAAGCGAATCAGGGTTTCAGGCCTGGGGTTGCGCAAGAACGTCTACGATGGGCTTCGAGGTTCGAGGGTTCGCAAAGGGACCCGGTGATCACCGGGGGAAATAATCGCTTGACCGGCGCAGTACTGGCCACATGGGGCCGCAGGCCGATCAGCAGAGGAGATTTGGGGAAAGGTTAGTCAGCTCCGGTCGCGCTTCTACGCGTGCGTGCCGTCCAGTCGAGCGCAACCGCTTTGCGGCGCTTAGTTCTGAATATCTCGTCGAAGTGGCGCCGAGGGCGAATCACGCGGCACTCTTCTATAGCGGTCTGAAGCGGTCCTCCCCAAGCCCGGAATCCGACTGTGGAAGGGTGGCCGACCGTACGCCCAGTGCAAGAAGTGCATCCGCGAGTAGGTTTAGACGGCCAAGTGCTACCTACGTTGCACAAGACCAATTCCAGCCGGCGTCCGGAACGTCGAGCGACCAGCCGGGATTCGTGCAACTCTCTGGCGCAGGCAGGCCTGGAGCAGGAGACCTCCGTCAGGCTCTACCCAAACGAGTGAAATCGCCTCCAGAATACATCCCACGGCTCACGTGGGCGCCGACACACGAAAATGTCCGTGTGATCCCCGATGGCGTTATTCTCGATGCCGTAGGGAATCG
>JBEKAQ010000137.1:0-11471 GCA_050015835.1 Bryobacteraceae bacterium
GACTTCTGGACCCTCTGTGTCATTCTCGGAAGAGAAGAAAATCCCGCCACCGCTCAACAGAGAGTGGCGTAATATCAACTTAGCCCGCCGCTTCAACCTTCAACTGCGGCTGGGACATCCTCTTAAAATTGGGGAGCGAAAGACGAGATTGAAACACTTATTTGCGGTAGCGCTTGCATCTGCCGCGCCTCTTTTCTGTCAAGCCGATCCAGCGTCGCCCCAGTTTGCGGCTGCATCTGTCAAACCGAGTGAGCCTGGCGGGCAGTCTGTGATTGCCAGAAGGCCTGGCGGGCGGCTGGAAGCGACCAAGACAACCGTAAGAGCGCTCATCAAGTGGACTTATGAGTTGTCTGAAGAGCAATTGGGCACTGGGCCAAAATGGATGGACAAGGATCAGTTTGACATCGTCGCCACTCCGGAAAAAGACGCCGGTGATGACCAGGTATCGCGGGACAGTCAGATGCGCGCAATGACAAAGGCCTTGCTCGCGGAGAGATTCGGGCTCAGAATGCATCGGGAAAACAGGGAGGTGTCCGGTTTTTCCCTGATCACCCGAGCAGGTAGTGGCTTGCCTGCTCCGACCACGCATGACCCCGGGCCTCAGCTCAAGGTCAGCAGGAAAAATGGCCTCCGCACTCTTGCCTTTCAGGCGGCTCCTATGTCCTACGTTGCACGCTGGCTTTCTTCGCAGGTTGGGCGAATCGTCGTTGATCAGACGGCTCTTGAAGGAACATATGATTTGGAATTCAGCTTTGCGCCCGAGACTACCCAGGCAGCCATCGCAGCTACCGATTCGCCGACCCCGCTCTCGGATACTGAAGGGCCCTCGATCTTTACCGCAATTCAGGAGGAGGCCGGCCTCCGATTACAGGCACGGCGGTTAACGATCCCGGTCTGGATAATCGACGCCGTGACTCCGCCGACCGAGAACTAATGAGTTTCTGCGATATCCAAGCGCTTTCAATTCTCGTCTGGCAATTCGACGTGTTCGATAACCATAAACTCGGTTGGTACCCGTCCGGGTACTAAGCGCAATCCCAGCGTCTCCTGGAGAGCCGTAGTTAGAGCCGGCAAAGGAGAGTCTTCAGCAAGATCATTTGCATACTCCAGGTCAATGTCGTAGCGTCACTGCAAACCCGTCCGGTCGACAACGGGTGCGCCCATCTTGGCGGCAAGCATAAGCGCGCAGAAGTCCATAGACCAATTCTTTCCCTGTAGCTTACCCGGACCGACATTGACTCGAAAGTTCGGCCCCTCTTCACCTCCGGTCGGTGTAAGCCTCGGGCCACCTTTGCCCACCACGAGGGCAAAACCCTGTGCAAGCACGCTGTCTCGACGGATCTTCAGATGGAATCGCTCTTGTAGAAGCTGCTGCAACCGAGGGCGGAGACCGTCCCGCGTCAGCGCAACGCCTTGCTCGGCGCGTGCGTTTATGTCAAAGTGCTTCGATGCGAACCAACCGGGCGCGCCTTTTATTTGCTTAGCGTCAACCGCGTACGCCAAGGATGTCAGCAGCTCCAATGTCATATTGGTAGCTGCAAACATG
Source organism: Bryobacteraceae bacterium (assembly GCA_050015835.1). Lineage (GTDB taxonomy): Bacteria > Acidobacteriota > Terriglobia > Bryobacterales > Bryobacteraceae > BOG-234. The sequence continues at coordinate 1,547 of JBEKAQ010000137.1, forward strand.
CCGCCGCCGGGCTTGCTCCACTGTGCACCCCGAAGATCAGCAGGGGCCGTTGGCCTAACGGTTGCAGCCTCGAACGCGGGTAGTTGCCGTTCGGAAGGAATGCTTTGCGCGAGAGCCGCAGAACCGAACGCGATTGGGAAGAGAGGCGTTGCGACCAACAGCGTGTTCATAATAAAACACAGGGTAAGTTTCCGACGGGTCATTGGCTCTCCAAGTTTAATACGATGGGGCCATGCCCACGAATCGCCTGATGAAAGCGCTGGTGAAAAGCAAGGCCGAGCCCGGGCTTTGGCTCGAAGAGGTGGCGGTTCCCGAAATCGGCATCAGCGATGTGCTGGTGCGCGTCCGCAAGGCTTCCATCTGCGGGACCGACGTTCACATCCTCAAATGGGATGCCTGGGCCAGCCGCACCATCCCCATCCCCATGGTGGTCGGGCACGAATTCATGGGCGAGATTGTGGCCGTCGGCTCCAACGTCTCCGATTTTTTCCCGGGCCAAATGGTGAGCGGCGAGGGCCACGTGGTTTGCGGGCGCTGCCGCAACTGCCTCGCGGGCCGGCGCCATTTATGCGCGCATACGAGCGGCGTGGGCGTGAACCGCCCGGGCGCGTTCGCCGAGTACATCGCGCTGCCCATGACCAACATCTGGGTACACAAGAGCGCCGTAGATCCCGAAGTCGCCTGTATCTTCGATCCGTTCGGCAATGCGGTCCATACCGCGCTGGCGTTCCCCGTCCTGGGCGAGGACGTGCTGGTCACGGGAGCGGGACCCATCGGGATCATGGCGGCCGCGGTGGCGCGTCACGCCGGTGCGCGGCATGTCGTGATCACGGACCTGAATCCTTACCGGCTCGATCTGGCGCGCAGGATCGGCGTCACCCTGGCGGTCGATCCGCGCGAGCGCACGCTGCGCGACGTCCAGCAGGAGCTCGGCATGACCGAAGGATTCGACGTGGGGCTCGAAATGTCGGGCAACGCTTCGGCGTTTCGCGACATGATTGCCAACATGTCGCACGGCGGCCGCATCGCCATGCTGGGGATTCCCCCCAATGAGATTGCCATCGACTGGAACACGGTGATCTTCAACATGCTGACCATTCACGGCATCTACGGCCGCGAGATGTATGAAACCTGGTACAAGATGACCGTCATGCTCGAATCCGGCCTCGATATCAGCCCTGTGATAACGCATCGATTCGATCATCGGGATTTCAGAGACGCGTTTGAACTGATGAAGTCGGGGAACTCCGGCAAGATCTTGATGGATTGGGAGAATGTCTGACGGCTATTTGAGCAGACTGCCGCGCCAGGCGCCGCAGCGGTCGCATTTGGTCATGAAGAAGAAGCTGAGGAACGAGCGTTGGCGCTTCCGCGTGAGCAACGGAGTGCGGCACCGCCAGCAACTCCGGTTCAGCATCACCCGCCAGAAAGTCCAGACCAGCCAGGCGCCCACGAGAGCGGCAAATACCGGCCATGCTGCGTGAATAAAATCGGACATTGCCGGTCAGCGAAGCAGCCTCAGAATCAGTGCCCGCCTCCCGCACCACGGACAAACCACCAGGCCGCGGCCCGACAGGCGTTCGCCACATCTCCGGCAGACGCCGTTGAGTCGCACGTAGCGAAAAGCCGCGGGCAACCCCACAGCCGCGAGCACCGCGATCAATAAAGGCAAAAAAAGGACCCGCAACTGGTTGAGCAGGCCGCCTATCACGTTTATGGCTTCTCTTTCGTCGAAGGATTATCGGGCATTGGCGGGCAATTGACTCAAAATCTTCCCGTGACGATTGCTTAGAGCGATTGTATACCAGGCAGTGCTTCGTGCTCCCCGTCAGAACACTAACTTAGCCGCGATCTCGAACTGCCGGGGCGTACCGCTGCCGGTTGGGCTCGTGTTGGCCAGCGTCGTAATGCGCCCGAACGTCGCCGGCGCCGAAATATCCGCGAGAGGCTGGCCGTATTGCGCGCGGTTCAACAGATTGAAGCACTCGCCGCGCAGCTCCAGCGCCAGCCGCTCGCCGAGCGCAATGCGCCGCTGCAGCGCGGTGTCGATCTGCCAGAGGGCCGGCCCGCGGAAGTCGTTGCGCCCCAGATTGCCCCATGTCTCCGGGGCGGGAACGGCGAAGGCGGCCAGATTGATCCAGTCGGTCGGCGTCGATCCTCCGGGCGGAGTCAGCGGAACCCCCAACATAAGATTGGGGCGCTGGTTGCCGGAATTTCCATCCGGCATCGCGGCAGCCGAGCGATCTACAGTAATATTGACGGGCAGACCCGTGCGGCCCCCCGCTACGTTCGACAGCTCCCAGCCGCCGAAAACCGCGCTCAGAACGCCCGGATCGTGCAGAAAGCTCCTTCCCCGTCCCAACGGCAATTCGTAAACCGAAGACACGCTGAAAGTCTGGCGCGCGTCCTCGTCGCTCGATGCGCGTTCGCACCTCCGGCAGGCCACGTTCTCGGGGAAATCGTCTTCGGTGCCGCTGCCGAGCGAGCCGTCGTTGATGGCGTGCGACCACATGTAACTGGCCGTCATCAGCCACCCGCGACGCAGGTTGCGCTGCGCCTGAAGCTGCAGCCCGTCGAAATCGGAATCGCCGTCCTTCGCCCGCAGTTCAATCTGGCCGAACTGCGGGTAAGGACGCAGGCCGGTGGCCGGATCGATTACGTTGATGTAGGACCGGTTCATGATGTTCGTGCCCTTGTTCCCGACCGCCGAAATCGTACCCACGAACTTGAATGGCAGCGACTGCTGGATCGACGCGATCCATTCCTGCGCGTAAGTGTCCTTGCGACTGCGCACCTGATCCTTGGGCGAATCGATGCCCGTCGCCGTAGCCAGCAGCGCATCGAAAGGATAACTCAGATTGGGGAACTGCGTGCCTCGCGCCAGCGAATAGCGGGGCACATCGTTGGCGGTCGGGAAGTTCTGATCGTCGAGTTGCGCGTCTTCGTGGTAAATTCCGTAGCCGATGCGGAACACGGTACGGCCCGCGAAACGATCCGGCGCCCATGCGATACCGATCCGCGGATCGATATTGTCTTTGGCGGGGAACAGAAACGCGGCGTTGGGCGCGCAGAATCCCGCCGTGCCGCAGGTCAGGAAATCGAAAGGAATGGCGCGGCCGGTGGTCTCGTGAAAATCGTTGTAAAACTCATAGCGCAGCCCGGCGTTGATGGTCAGGTTGGGGCGTAGTTTGAATTCGTCCTGCACATACCCGAAGTAACTCGTCTTGCGCATACGCTTCAGCGGCTGAAGCGCCGTGTAGGTCGCCGAGTCCAGATTGTTCGCCTCGAAGTCCGCCAGGGAACTATACGTGAGGGTACCGGTGAACGAACTGCCCTCGTCGATACCGATGCGGCGGATCTCGATCCCGAACTTGATCACGTTGCGCCCTCGGACCTTGCTCACATTATCGAGGAAGCCCCAGGTACGGCCGTCCTGGTTCGAGGTCGAGCCGGGATTCAATGCCGTGTAGCCGGAGACATTCACGGTGTAGGGAAAAGGCGTGAGGTTATAGGCATGCGAAACCATCTGATTAGTTCCGAACTTGAATTCGTTCACCAGAGTGGGAGAAATCACTTCCAGCAGTTCCGCCACGCCATTCAAAGGTTTCGCGTTATTCAGCTGCCGGTCGGTAAGCGTGCCCAGCGGAGCGATCGTCGCCGCGTCGTCGTAATTGAACCGCGCGTAACCGGTGATCGAATCGGTGAAGCGGTGGTCGAGGCGAATCATCTCCGAATATTCGTTCTGCAGCGATCGGCCCACGCCGTTCCATTGCTGGATGTTTCCCGCGATGGCTCCGTTGCCCACGGGGTAATCGTTAATAATCGGCGTCAGCGCAGGCGACTGGCTCAGCGTCACCGAGCGCACGGCGGCCGTGGGTACGAAACCGATCAGCGTCTGGTTCTGTATCTGGCGGATCTCCTCATAATCCACAAAGAAGAACGTTTTGTTCTTCTGGATCGGCCCGCCAAAGGTACCGCCAAACTGATTCAGGTGAAAGGGCAGCGGGCCCTTCGTAAGATCGAACGGCGAGCGCGCGTCGCAATCGCTGTTGCGGAAATACTCGAACAGCGATCCGTTGAACAGGTTGCTTCCCGCCGTCGAGGCCACAATGATCTGCGCGCCGCTGGCATCGCCGGCTTCGGCGGTCGGCAGAACCGTGCTCACGCGGAACTCGGAAATCGCGCTGACCGGAATCGCCAGACGCACGTAGGCCTTCTGCGCCTGGTTCACGATGCCGGTCGCGTCCACGCCGTCGAGGGTAATATTCATTTCATCGCGCCCGCGGCCCGTAAACCGGATGGACCGCTGCGTGCTTCCGCCCTGATCGATCGCACCCGGCGCCAGCGCGGTCAGGCTCGTCCAGTTGCGCCCGTTCAGGGGAAGATCCTCCACCGCGCGATCCTCGATCGCCTGGCCAAGCGTCACTGAAGATTGGCTGACCTGCGGCACGGTCTCGCTCACCGTGACTTGTTCTCCTCCGGCAGAGGCCACGTGCAGCACCGGATTCAGCGTGCGCGTCTGCCCCACCGTCTGTTCGAGTTGCTCATATCGCGTATCGGCAAATCCCGGCGCCGAGAATACGACGCCCCACGTCCCGGCCGGCATGTCATAAAGCTCGTAGACGCCTTTGCCGTTCGACAGGGTTCGGCGCTCGATCCCCGTCCCGGAGTTGATCGCCACCACCAGACTGTTGGGGATCGCCTTGCCACTCGGATCGAGCACGGTGCCGGTGAGTGAGCTGCGATCGACCTGCGCCAGGCAAACCGCCGCGAATACCGCCGGGAGAAGCAGCATTCGGCTCGTCATACGCGCCGGCCCAACTTCTTTACACCCTGCAAGACCCACCTCAGATTGTATTTTTTCGGCCCGTTACGATTCCGGGCACTCCTGGATTGCTTTACCCGAATTTAACGAGACGCCCCGCTATTGCACTATGTTACCGTGCTGCGTTGCCGCGAACTCGCTCTGTCCCGATGCTATACTCAGGGGTCTCGATGCCTTGGCTTCGCCATGCGAATAACTAACTGGACGGGGCTTAGAGGAAGCTGTGCCGCGCTCTTGTTATTAGGCCTGCGGCTTGCGGCACAGGTCGATACCGGCAGTCTGTCGGGTTATGTTCTCGACCCTTCGGAAAGAGCCGTCCCCAACGCCGCCATCCGCATCGAAAACGCGGCGCGCTCCTGGGAGAGAACGGGGCACAGTAACGCCGCCGGCTATTACGAATTCGACGGTCTGCCGCCGGCCGCGTACCTGCTCTCGGTGACGGCGGATTCGTTCGCGCCCCTGACCACCCGCGCCATCCGAGTCGAGGTGGATCGAAAGGTGCGGCTCGATTTGCGCGTCTGGATCGCAGGCCAGAAGACGCAGGTGGTCGTTAACGCCGACGCTCCGGCCATCCCCACCGAATCGGGCGAGTTGGGCGCCGTGCTCGATCAGACCCTGATCGACGGCCTTCCGCTCAATGAGCGCGATTTTCTCCAACTCGCCCTGCTCCTGCCCGGCGTGGCGCCGCCCGTTCAGGGTTCTCAACTCTCTACCCGCGGCGGATTCGCTATGCACGCCAACGGAGGCCGCGAAGAAGCCAACAATTTCCTGCTCGATGGCGTGGATAACAACGATTCCGACGTGCGCGGATATACCCTCGAGCCTTCCGTCGACGCCATTCAGGAATTCAAGATCGCCACCAACTCCTACAGCGCCGAATACGGCAGCGCCGGCGCCGGGCAGGTCAATATCGTCACCCGCGGCGGCACCAACGAACTCCACGGGACGGTCTACGATTACCTGCGCAACAGCGATCTGGACGCGCGCAACTTCTTCGACGGCAGCACCAAGCCTCAGTTCATACGCAACCAGTTCGGCGCCGGGGTGGGCGGCCCCGTGATCCGCAACTCGACTTTTTTCTACGGCAATTATGAAGGCTTGCGCGAAGACCAGGGAAATACCCAATTGGGAACCGTGCCCACCGCGACCGTTCGATCCGGCGATCTTTCGAGTCTCGGAGTGCCCGTCGCCAATCCCTTCACCGGCGCGCCGTTTCCCGGCGCCGTGATTCCGCCTTCGCTCATCTCACCCTACGCGGCGCAATATCTCGCGCTCTTTCCCCTGCCCAATCTCCCCGGCAGCTCCGGTAATTACCTCGGTAATCCGATCGGCACCGACAATCAGAACGAAGCCACCGTGCGCCTCGACCAGCGCATCTCAAACTCTTCTCAGTTAACGCTGCGCTACAGCTACGGCAGGCAGAATCTCTTCGAGCCTTTCGCGGAGAATCAGACCGAGCTTCCAGGCTATGGCGATTACGTCTTCGACCGCGGCCATAACGCGCTCATCCACTATCAGCAGACGCTCCGGCCCGATACGGTCAACTCCGTCCTCGTGGGATTCAACCGCGCCGTCCGGCAGATTTTCGATCAGAACTACAAAACCAACGTCAACCAGCTCTGGGGCGTCGATTACCTTCCCACCGTGCCGCGCGATTTCGGCTATCCGGGAGTCTCCGTAACCGGCTACTCGCGCGTCGGGGACGTGATTTCGCTACCCATCGACCGCGCCGATAATACCTGGCAATATACCGATAACCTGACGCTGATTCGCGGCGCCCATAGTATCAACCTGGGCGGAGAATTTCGCGCCCTCGAGGAAAACGGCTACATCGAAGTCTATGCGCGCGGCCAGGTCGATTTCACCGGCGCGCTGACCGGCGTGGGCATTGGCGACCTCCTGATGGGGCTGCCCACACTCGATATCAAGTCGCAATACACCGGGCCCCAGACCCTGCGCAGTAAGTCCGAGAGCGCCTGGGTGCAGGATAACTGGAAGGTAACCCGCAACCTGACTTTGAACTTCGGCCTGCGCTGGGAATACGATGCGCCCGCCACCGACCCCACCAATCGCATGGCCACTTTCGACTTCACGACAGGCCAAACCGTGCAGGCAGGAACCAACGGCGTGCCCCGCTCCGGAGTAAACGGCTGGGACGGCGGCTTCGGCCCGCGCTTCGGCTTCGCGTGGTCGCCCATCAGCCATACGGTGATTCGCGGAGGCTACGGGATTTACTACGATCCCGGCATGTTTGTCGTGAATTCGTCGCTTTATTTCAATCCGCCGTTCTTCACCGTGTCGGTCTATTTCCCCTCGGCAACGTCACTGATTACGCTCAATAGCCCGTTTGCCACCTCCAACGGCTACGTGCCGCCGGCGGCGCTCAGCATCGTCAGTTCCGACCTGAAACCCGCTTACGTCCAGCACTGGAATTTCAATATCCAGCGCGAAGTGGAGCGCCTGGGCGTCATCAGCGTCGCCTACGCGGGATCGAAGGGCACCGATCTGCCGCGCTCGCTCGACGCCAATCAGCCGTTCCCCGCTTCCACCCCGCTCACTTCGCGCGAGCCCTACCCGGACTTCAGCAATATCCTCGTGACGGAGAGCGGCGGCAATTCGGAATATCAATCGTTGCAGGTCTTATTCCGGCGGCAGCTTTCGCACGGCCTCGCGGTGCTGGCCTCTTATACGTTCTCGAAATCGATCGACGATACTTCCGCGTTCCTGCCCACGCAATCCGACCAGAATTTCCCCCAGGACAGCCATAATTACCGATTGGAGCGGGCGCTTTCAAGTTACGACGTTCCGAATCTCGCCACCATCGGGTTTGTATATCGCATCCCAGCCGTTTCTAACCCGGCCATAGAGAAATGGACGCGGGGTTTCGATTTCAGCGGGATTATCACGGCCGAGAGCGGTCAGCCTTTCACCCCCGAGCTCTCGACCGACAACAGCAACACGGGCAACACCGGCGGCAACTTCGGCATCGATCGCCCCAACGTCCTGTTCAACCCGGCGCTCTCGAACCCCACACCGCAGGAATGGTTCAACGTGAACGCTTTCGCCATCCCGCCCCAGTACACATGGGGCGACGCGGGGCGCAATATTCTGCGTGGACCGGGATTGTTTACTGCCGATCTGTCGTTGCGCCGCACTTTCGCGCTCGGCGACAGGATTCATCTCACGGCCGAAGCGCAGTCCTTCAACACGCTGAATCGGGCCAACTTCAATCTGCCCGATGCCTTCGCGGATCAGCCCCTGACCTTCGGCAAAATCTTCTCGGCCAAAGATCCCCGGCAGATCCAGTTCGCACTGCGCCTCGCCTTCTAGTGTGGTGCGTCAAGCAGAATAACGATTAAAGGAGGGCGCCTTATTGCTTCAGCGGTCCGCAGGGGCGGTTTTGCCGTCCACCATTCGCTCATTGATCGTCAGCTTTTCATGCATGTGTCGTCGCCAGCCCGCAGACGTCTTGACCCACGTGTCCCTGATATGCGACCCTTGCCACACTTGGTGATCCGTGCCATCGATCTTCTCGATATGCGTGCCGCCGATCAACCCCAGTACGATCGCTTCCGTACCTTTTAATTGCACATCATAAAGCTGCAATCCGTTTCCGGTTCCGTGGTGTTCGTAATCGGGCCTCCAGAACACGGTCCAACCCGCGGGAAGCGCCTGACCCTTGGGGTCCTGGCGGACGTAAATCGCGTTTTGCTGTTTTGTCCGCGGCTGCTGACCTACGACGTGGGTGGTCCAGTCATCCGTGTCCATGCACAACGCCGCCTTTGCATCCCCGCGCGCCAGCGCATCCAGCGCACTCTGATACGTCGCCACGATTGCTTTGATCGCGTCGTCCAGTTCCGCCGGCAACAACACCGACGGAAAAAACAGCAGCAAAACCAGGAATGATTTCGAGCAACTGCGTCGCATAAGAATCATCTTATTACTGGGACCACTCGTATAGTGCGTGAAGCAGAATAAGGAATTAAAGGAGCGCAGCCTGTGCGCGCTTGACCTTTTCGAGAATGTCTGACGCCTTGGCGGTCCAGATGAAGGGCTTCGGCTCACGGTTGTGGTTGTCGATGTACTCTCCGATTGATTCGAGGAGTTCCTCAATGTTGCGGAAGACGCCTCGGCGCAACTGCTTCTCCGTCAGGTCTCGGAAGAAGCGCTCGACCATATTCAGCCACGAGCAACTGGTCGGAGTGAAGTGCACGTGGAACCGTGGGTGGCGTTTCAGCCAGCGCTTCACCAGCAGATGTTTGTGCGTGGCGTAGTCGTCAACGATCAGGTGAACGTTTTTGCTCTTCTCCGTCAGTTTGTCGATAATCCGCAGGAAACGCAGCCATTCCTGATGGCGGTGACGATCATCGCACATCGAGATGACACGTCCATCGAGCGTATCGAGGGCCGCGAATAAAGTCGCTGTTTCCGTTCCGCTTATAGTCATGCGTCATGGTGCCGCAACGGCCTTTCTTGAGCGGCAAACCCGGCTGAGTGCGGTCCAGAGCCTGTATCTGGCTCTTCTCGTCAACGCTGAGAATGATCGCATGCTCGGGCGGATTCAGATAGAGGCCGACGATGTCCGTGAGTTTCTCGGCAAACTGCGGATCGGTGCTGACCTTGAAAGTGCGAGACAAATGGGGCTTGAGACCGTGTGCGCGCCAGATGCGGCGCACTGTCGCTTCGCTCACTCCGGCCCGCTCCGCCATTGTTCGGGTGCTCCAGTGAGTGGCGTTCGCGGGTTTGGTTGACGTGGTCAGCTTTATAATCCACGCAAGCTTCCGGTCCTTCACGGTACGAGTACGCCCCGGCCGCGGGGCGTCCTTCACCAGGGCTTCCCGGCCAGCGTCCAGAAATCGATTCCTCCAGCGGGCTGCCTTCTCCGGCGTTATGCCAAGCTCCGCCGCAATCTCTCGATCCTGAAGACCGTCAGCCGCACGCAGAACGATGCGCGATCTCTCGACCAAACGAACAGGAAGTAACCGTCCTCGTGCCTGCTGTTCGAGCACTGCCCGCTCTTCCGAACTGAGTTCGATCCTTCGTGCAACCCGCATTTCGCTCGCCTCTCATGGTGAAAGACGAGCTGAGCTTTATAATCGT
>JBEKAQ010000138.1:0-11303 GCA_050015835.1 Bryobacteraceae bacterium
CCGCTTCGGCGCGGCGCCCACGCCGATACCTACTTCACGGGGCAGTAGCCGTTGGGTTGTCCGGTGCAACCCGGCTGTCCGGGCCCGATGTGTGCGCTGTTGCGTCCGCTGTTCGCAGGCATCACGTAGGGAAAGGAATTGTTGAAGCCTTCAATCTTCGTGTTTACGCCGTCTCCGAGCGCCAATCCGTACTTCGTCGAATCCACCAGGATACCTTCTACTGCGCGCAGGGAAATGTCAACCACATCGTCCACTGGCCTGCGTCCGTTGGGGTAACCGGCATTGTCGCCGGCGATGAACCCGAGCCGCTTCTGCATTGCGGGCGGAGTGGGTGGGATGCCGGTGTTGAGGCGCAGGAAGTCGGCGACCGGTCCCGCATCGCCGGGCCCGCACCCAGGACAGATGGGAGGCATGTACTCCACCAGAAGCAGCAGATCGGTACGCGGATTGGGTGGCACCGGAACGCCCAGGCTGCTTAATACACCCGCCAGCGTTGGCTGGAGCACGAAGTCCGCGAACTGCGAGTCGTTAACCGGAAAATCCTCGCTGAAGCGATCTTTATAGCCGGTGCCGATGATCAATTCGTTAATCAACGAATTACCTTCGCGGTTAACCTGCTGAAGCGCGCCTTTGCTCTCGTCGGGATTCGGGGAGCGACGCACCGTCATTGCGGGACGCGCCGTGCTGCCATAGGTTCCTATGACGGCGCGCTTGTCGCCGGCAGGGTGGGTCTGGCCATCCACCGTCAGCATCGAGATGGGAACTTCGAGCACGATGGAGTTGACGTTGAAGCCGCCAATGGCATCGGGAGCGTAGTTGTGGGTGTTGTCCGCATCGATCATCGGCGACAACACCGGACCCACTCCGCTGCGGAAGTTAATAGAGTCGAAGGTGGCGCCCAGGTCGATGAAGAAGGGATCGTCCGCCGTTCCCGCCCATACCTTGATGCCGTCGTCCAGCGTGTAAATCCCCTGTTGAAACAGCGATTGGTAGTTCGGCATGGTCAAGGGGCCCACGTTCGACGGAACTGCGTAAAGGGTTGGTCCGCCGCTGTTCAAAACGGTGGATACGCCGTTCTTGATCATGGTTACGGTATAGGTCTGGCTCAGGCTCAAGCCCTCGGAACCGGGACCGTTCAGCGTAGTGATCGGCGGGAACCCGGCGATGCCGCCGATGAATCCGACAGGCAGCTGAGGATTGCGAATGGTCGTGGTGAAACGGAATTGGAAGGTGATTTCCGCCCCTCCCGTTTGATTGTTGTCGACGACCATCTGATAGACCACGCTGTCGTCGAACGGATAATAGTTGGGTCCGTTGGATGGCTCGAGAAGCGGGTCGACATTCAGGATCATGGTAACGTTGTTGGGGTTGTCATAACTGACGAAGGCGTACCAGTCGGTAACATCCGCGCTATGATCCAATGCCGTGATGGGCGCTTCGCGATGGCTCGATGCAAACACGCTGGGGGGTGCCAGCATGAACATTGGCATGACGAGGGCCGAAAGTGATTTCAGCGTTTTCATTGAAGTACCTCTCTTGCAGAAGTTCGTTGACATCGCCATTGATGGAACTGTTCTGGCTAGCCCACGTATCTGAGTTACGTTGTTACTGCGTGAATCGGATTTCGCAAATGCCGATTTATTGTGGGATCCAGTGCGCCTGTGTAGTAAATAACCCGTCGACAAAGCCGATCTGGTAGACCAGAAAGATCCCGAACGCCATGCTGGCTAGGCCGGAGATCGCAATCAGGTAACGTTTGATCCCGAAGAACTTCTTTCCCGTGTAGACCAAAGGCATTGAGATCGCCGCGGTCATGAACATCATTCCCATCATCGTGCCGAAACCGAATACCAGCAGGTAAGCCGTTGACCAGAGCGGACTCTTTATCGTCGAAAGGACTAACAGGGCGACTGCGGCCGAACCGGCCAAACCATGTACCAGGCCCACCACCAGCGGCCGAATCGTCTGATAAGCACCCAGTCTTCCCATCACCCCGTCGGGAAAAATCCCGGTTGACGGTTTTCGCGGGGTGAAGCGCTCCGTAATCCGGCGCATCATTCCGGTCAGATTCAACATGCCCAGCAGGACCAGCATCAGGGCAACGCAAAACTCCATGGACAGCCCGACACGGGGAGGAATCACCACGCCGAATACAATGATTGCGGATCCGACCAGAAAAATGGTCACTGTGTGCCCTAATCCCCATAACAACCCAATGGTTGCCGAGCTTTTGATGGATCCCTGGCGGCTCACAATCGTGGAGACGGCAACTACGTGGTCCGGGTCCGTGGAATGACGCATACCCAGGAACAGCCCCAGCAGGATTACTGTGACAAAGGGAACCAGCTTATTAGTCGAAGGAAAGCCGTGCCATATCTGAACCGACGCCATAGCCGATGCTGTTATTCCCACACCCAGCAGAATCATGAATGCAGAAGACAGGAAGGGAAGATAGCGGAGGGCTTTATTGTCGGCTCGCAAGCGGGACGACATAACGCGCTTTGCATAGACCATGGTCAGACCGACGATAACCAGAACAGCCGCCAGTCCCAGGCTGAATGCCGTGATCAGGAATAATCCGAATCCGATCCGATGAAGCGAGAAAGCACTCAGCAGCACCACCAGCGCCGCCGGACACGGCACGATTCCTCCCGTGATGCCCAGCATGCAGAGTTCACGCAACGACAGGGCACGCTCCGCGGGTTTGGCCGGGACGTTCTTAAAAAGAGAAGACAACCAGTGGGAGTGCCGCTCACCCAGGGCATGGGAATGCTCGCCGGTCTCTCCGGTCCAATGTCTGAGGAAAATGAAGACCCCAAGCCCGGCAACGCTCAAACCGGAAATCACGCTAAGCCAGGGATAAAGCTGCTCGGGAACTATGTACCGCGATGCATAGAGGGTCAAGGCTCCCAGCAGGTAGACGCCCGCCGTGTGCGCGGCCGTCACGACGATCCCCAGCAACACTGCATGCCTTGCCGTACCGCGTGCCCCGACAAGATACGCGGCCACCATGGTCTTGCCGTGTCCCGGCTCCAGCGCATGCAGCGCGCCCAGAGCCGCGGCGATCAGAGCCGCCGATAACAAGACCCAGAAGCTCAACTTACCCTGCGTCGAGATGAGCTCGGTAAAACGGTTGCGCGGCGTATTCTGCGCGTGAACTCTAACGATCTGCGGAGCAATGGTGGTTGCCGCAACGACTTCGGCCGGAGGTTCCGATGGTAATGTCGTCCGATGCAGCGCCGTTGAAGTCGCCCGTACCGGCGCGGCGGGTGAAGTCCTGAAAGCCACCGTAGCCGATAGTTGCTGTGGAGGGCTGTTCAACGCATCGCTTGAGTAGTCAGTCAGTTCCTGGCTGCGATCGGTGGCGGGAGCGGAGCTATCGAGAATCGTCACCCCGTCGCCGCGAACCACGATTTCCTTCCACCCCGCCCGGCCGGGAAAGTTATTGTCGACCCAGGACAGCTTGTGAGCTTCCGCTCTTCGATCCAGCTTGCCCCGGAACACAAACCTGAGCTTCATCGTAGGCAGACCGCCGGCGCCGTCGGCAAACGCTATCTGGCGGGATATCGTATCCAGTCGGACAGATTGGCCATCGTTCTCCAGGGAAAGCCCTTCCTTCAGAAGTTGCTCCTGACTCGCGAAGTAACGGGAGGCGCTGGGGTCGTTAGCCCTGGGAGTAATCTCGAACTGCCGAGTCTCCTGAAAAGTAGGGATTTCAGCCATGTCGATCAGATAGAGGATTTCAACCGACCTGTGATCGACCGTGATTTTCGAATAATGATTGATGCTGAAGTTTCCCATGGGATGGGCGAAGGCCCCCGAAGTACCGGCTATCAGCCCCATCGCCAACCCGACGATTCCCTTGTTACCGCGCATTGCCTGACCTCAATTCCAGCCCGTGCGATTGAGCTATATCTTCCAGAGTCCGCTGCGCCGTTTCAGAGTAAACAACGTGGAAATGCGGGTTCGTTTTCACCGCACAATTCAGGAGGTCTTCCGCCTCGGAATCCTTGCCGAGGCTGTGGTAAATCATGCCGGCATGAAACAGGAGCAGCGAATCATTGGTACGCAAGCCAAGAGCTTTGTCAATCGCTTCAGCCGCTTCCTGGAATCGGCCATTCCTGTAGAGGACCCAGGCCAAAGTGTCCCACGTGTAGATGTCATGCCGCAGTTGCAGCTCGTTTCGCGCAAGCTCCAGTGCCTCCGGCAGCTTGATCCCCCGATCTGCGTAGAACAAAGCCAATTCCCGATTGGCCAGCACCTGATTCAACTTCCCGAGATGTCCGATGTATTCGACCAAATCGTACTGCTGCTGAGCGTCCTTGACCCGTCCGATTCTCTTAAAAACGTCGCCCAACTCAGCCACGTAGACGGGAAACGGAATAATGGCGATGGAGCGCTGATAGAGCTGAATGGATTCTTCAAATCTCCCCTGCGCGGCCCGAACCTTTGCCAGACCCGCCAGCGAGCGATAATGTTTGGGGTCGGCTGTTACGCCCGACTGATACGAAAGCTCCGCATTCGCCAAATCGCCTGCCTGAAAATAGCGCTCGCCGAGTTCGAAATACAGCCATGCAAGATTTTCACGGGGAACATTGGTCTGGAGAGCGGCCGCGATGGCGCTCCTCATCAGGCGGATGGCTTCCGCGGAGTCTCCATGCAGATAGCGAAGATACGCCAGGCGGCTGTCGCGCATGTAGGCCAGCGTTAAGGGCGATGAGATGGCTCGTCCAAGAGCCTCCAGGGTGTTATAGGCCACTGCCGCATCGTCGTAATCGCCCATATCGGTGTAGGCGTCCCCTTCAATGGCGAAGGCCGCGAGATTTCCGGAGCCTGTGCCGATCGCCTTTTGCGCACAGGCAAGGGCGTCCGTGAAGCGATGTTCCCCCATAAACACTAATGCCATGTGAACCAGAGTATCCGCGGCTCGAAAGTCTTCGGGTGCCAGAGCGAGCGCTTTGCGGAGCGTCTGCTCTGCCAGGTCGTAATAAGTAATGTCGCCGGTTTCCCGGGCTTTTTGAAAGAAGGCGGATCCTAACCCGTCATATCCCGAGTACTCGCCAGGCGCATCCTTCACCCGACCCTGCAGTTGCTGAATCTGCGTGTCGGTCTCCGATCCCGACGCGGCGCGAAGGATCAGAAGAACCAGTAGCCACTTTGCCATTCCACCCTCACTTGCGGCCAAGCCGCCGCACGTATCTATTACGGGCAGGAGAGCAAATTGGATTTTCCCGGCTGAAGATTTCCCGAGAAATCGGAATTACGGCAACTGCCGCACGGTCTGCCCACGCAGGCTGTTCAGCATCTCGGCAATGCTCTGCCCGCTGACCGGATCCCGCAACTGCGGATTCAGTTCCGCCAGCGGGGCCAGCACAAAGCGCCGATCCCGAAAGCGGGGATGCGGAATCTCCAGGTCCGCCATCTTAATGACGGCACTCCCGAACAGCAAAATATCGATATCGATGGTGCGCGGTCCATCCACCGCCGTGCGCTTCCGGCCAAGTTCGCGCTCCATGCGTTGGCACCGCTGCAGCAGTTGCCGTGGAAACAAATCGCATGCGAACTCCGCGGCGAGGTTCAGAAACCAGGCTTGTTCGCGCAGTCCGATCGGCTCGGTCTCGTACAGACTCGAAACGCGCCGTAACCGCAGTTCGGGTGATTGCAATCTGTCGAGCGCCGACCGCAGCATTTCTTCGCGATCTCCCACGTTCGAGCCGAGGCCCACGTACACAAGCTTCAAAGCAGTGCCGCTCCCACTAGAACAACTCGGGCTGCCGCTCCACGCCACCAAAACGGCGCGGCACCTTGAAGTAATCGTAGGCGCGTTCGGTGGCGATCCGGCCGCGCGGCGAGCGATGCAGAAATCCCAGCTGGATCAGATAGGGCTCGTAAACTTCCTCGATGGTCTCCGGTTCTTCGCCGATCGAAGCCGCGATGGTATTGATGCCCACCGGTCCGCCACCGAATTTCTCGAGCACTGTGCGCATGATCTTCTGGTCGATCTCGTCGAGCCCGAAACGATCCACCTCGAGAAGATCGAGCGCGGTCTGCGCCACGCTTTTCGTGATGTGTCCGTGCGCCCGCACTTCGGCATAATCGCGCACGCGGCGCAGCAGTCGATTGGCAATACGCGGCGTGCCCCGCGCGCGGCGGGCGATCTCCTCGGCCCCCTCGTCGTCGATCGGCGTGTCCAGCAATCGCGAGGAACGTTCGACGATGGTCTTTAATTCCGCGACATCGTAATGATTCAACCGCAGCACCAGACCGAAGCGGCCGCGCATAGGACCGCTGACCAGGCCCTGCCGCGTGGTCGCGCCGATCGCCGTGAACTTCTGCAGCGGAATCGAATGCGTCCGCGCCCCCGGCCCCGTACCGATCAGGATGTCGAGATGGAAGTCTTCGAGCGCCGAGTAGAGCATTTCTTCCACATCGGGCAGCAGCCGGTGGATCTCGTCGATGAAGAACACCTGGCGATGCAGGATTCCGCTGAGGATGCCGGAAAGATCCAGCTTCTTCTGCAGCACGGGGCCGGACGTCTGCGTGAAAGGCACGTCGAGCTCCTGCGCGATGATGGAGGCGAGCGTGGTCTTGCCCAGTCCTGGCGGGCCGTAGAGCAGCACATGATCCATGGCCTCACCGCGTTTTCGCGCCGCATCGATGGCGATCTGGAGATTCTCTTTCAGCCTCGGTTGCCCCGTGAAATCGGCCAGCCGGCGCGGCCGCAGACCGGCTTCAAACTGGCGCTCGTCCTCGCTGCCGAGGGCCGAAATCAAGCGTGATTTTGCGTCTTCCGAAGGCATCAGCCGGCACCCTTCATCGAACCAGCTCCAGCGCCTTGCGGAATAAAGGTTCGAAGGAATCCGGCGCGCCGCCCGCCCGCGCCTTGCGGACCGCGGCTTCCGCCGCCGGACGCGCGCAACCCAGGTTCAGCAGGGCCGAAAGAACATCGTCGTCGAGCGCGGAAAGCGCAGGCGGCGCGGGCGCCTGTTCTTCCCCGGCGGGCGCGGGCAGCTTGTCGCGCAATTCCAGAACGATTCGTTCCGCCGTCTTCTTTCCCACTCCGGGAATACGGACCAGACGCTCGATCTCGCCCCGCCGGATGGCTGTCAGTAAGTCCGCCGCGTCCATCCCGCTGAGAACCTTAATCGCCAGCCCCGGCCCAATATTGCTCACCCCGATCAGCTTCTCGAACAGATTTTTTTCGTCCTGCGAAAGAAATCCATAGAGCGCCAGCATGTCCTCGCGGACGTGCGTATGGATGCGCAGCTTCGTCTCGGCGCCGGCGTCGGGAAGCTTTAAAAAAGTCGAAATGGGGACGATCACGTCGTAGCCGACGCCGCCCACATCGAGGATTACCTGGTTCGGATGCTTCTCTGCCAGAGTCCCGCGAAGCATTGCAATCATTGGCGTGGCGTACCTTATTGTACATGGCACGCCGCCGGTTTTTCGTCGACCAGGTTCGCAACGGGCACGCTCAAATCCTGGGCGATGAAGCCCATCATCTGACCCGCGTATTGCGCGTGGAAGCGGGCCAGAAATACGAGATCTCGGACACCCGCCGCGTCTGGCTCGCGGAAGTCGCCACCGCACGGAAGAATCTGGTCGAGTTCAGCGTGATCGAAGAAATCGCCCCCGGCCCGGAGCTGCCCGAAGTCAATCTGTACCTTGCGCTCATTAAGTTCGAGCGCTTCGAATGGGCGGTCGAGAAAGCCACCGAACTCGGCGTCACCCGCATCGTGCCGGTAGAGGCGGCCCGCAGCGAGCGTGGGCTTTACGAGGGCGCGCAAAAACGCATCGAGCGCTGGCGGCGCGTCGCGCGGGAATCGAGCGAGCAGTCCCGCCGCGTGCGCCCGCCGGAGATCGGCGACGCCATCCGGTTTGAGGCAGCTCTCAGCGTTTCCTCCACCCACCGCATCTGGCTGGATGAACAGCCGGGAGCACGCCTGCTTGTCAACGCCCTCGCGCTCAATCGAGGGGACAGCGTGTCCCTCCTGATCGGGCCCGAGGGCGGATGGACGGACGCGGAGCGCGGGCAATTTGCCCTGGCGGCATGGACGGGCGCCTCCCTTGGGCCCTTCGTCCTTCGCACGGAAACGGCCGTCTGCGCCGCCTTGGCAGTGATCTCCCAGTTGTCTGCCGCTACAATGGTAAAAGCGTGACGCAAGTCGAACGGGTCCATTCGAGTGACGTTTTTATCGCCGTCGTAGTGGTTGCTACCCAGATTCTGATCGTCCGTCTGCTGGTGCGGGACTGGCGGCGGCGTCTTTCTCCCCGCGTGTTCCGCTCCATCATGACGGCGTTAAAGGTGCTGTGGGCCGTCGTCGCGGTAGGGATGATCCTCAGTTTTACGCAGGATCGGTGGCTGGCGCGCTGGCTGCCGCCCGTGCTCCGCAGCTTCCTCAGTGCGAGCGAGATCGTTTGGGGGCTGGTGTCGTCGAGCGCCGTTACGATTTATCTGGCCTTCCAGTGGTTCCTGCGCCGTGTACCGGCTTATTCGCCCGGACGCAGGCAGGCCATCCGGACCGCCGCGGCTGTCGCGATCTCCGCTCCGGCGGTTCTTGCCGGCTACGGCGCATTCATCGAGAGAACGCGCTATCGGGTCGAGGAGATCGATTTTCCCATCCCCGGTCTGCACCCGGATCTGCATGGTATCCGCATTGCCCAGATCAGCGACCTGCATGTCAGTCCGTTTCTAAGCGTAAGGGAAGCCGGGCGGGTGGTGGATATCGCGAATGCGCTGCGGCCCCAATTGACCGTGGTGACCGGCGACCTGATCTCGGGCTTCGGCGACCCCCTCGATGCGACCATCGCGGAACTGGCGCGGCTGCGCGCGGACGCGGGAGTACTCGGCTGCCTCGGCAACCACGAAGTCTACGCGGAGTGCGAGGATTACGCCACCGCGCAGGCGCGCCGCCAGGGCATCGTGTTTCTGCGGCGGCAGGCGCGCCGGTTGCAGTGGGGCGCGGGGGTCCTCAACGTGGCGGGCGTGGACTACCAGCCGTTCCGCCAGAAAAGCGAATATCTTCGCGGCGCTGCCAGGATGATGGTTCCTGGCGCCTCGAATCTGCTTCTTTCGCACAACCCGGATGTCTTCCCCATGGCGGTGCGCCAGGGTTATGATGCCGTCGTCTCCGGCCACACGCACGGCGGACAGGTTACCGTGGAGATATTGAAACAGACCCTTAATCTCGCCAGATTCTACACGCCGTACGTGGCCGGGCTGTACCGGCTCGACGGCCGCAGCTGCTACGTGAACGCGGGGATCGGAACCATCGGGATGCCGGTCCGCATGGGCGCGCCGCCGGAGATTACGCTGCTCCGGTTGCGCCGGGCTTAGCGTGGGCGATTGACCCGGTGCGATATCTGCTGGTCAGCGACATCCATGCCAACTGGGACGCCCTCGAAGCGGTCGTCGCCGACGCCGCCGGCCACTACGACCGGATCGTTTGTTGCGGCGATCTGGTAGGCTACGGTCCGGATCCCAATCTGGTCGTCGATTGGGCCCGGCGTCACGTCAACGCGGTCATCAGAGGCAACCACGACCGCGCCTGCTGCGGCATGGAGGATCTCGAATGGTTCAATCCCGTGGCTCAGGTGGCCACCCGGTGGACCATGGCGGAGCTGAGCGAAACCAACCTCGCCTGGCTGCGCGCGCTGACTCAGGGGCCGGTCACCGTGGACGGCTTTCTGGTGGCTCACGGCTCGCCTCTCGACGAAGACGAATACGTGATTTCGCTGGGAGACGCCGCCAACGTTTTCGCGTATCTCGAATCGAACGTGACTTTCTTCGGGCACACCCATCTGCAGGGCGGTTTCGCGTGGGTAAACGGCTGGCAGTATTCCATCGTCAGGCCCCAGCCCGATCAGCCTTTGGTGGGTCTGAAGATCGATCCCAAAGGCGCTTATCTGATCAATCCCGGCTCGGTGGGTCAGCCCCGCGATGGCGATGCCCGCGCCGCCTATGCGCTCTTCGACAGCGACCGTGCGGATCTCGTCCTGCGCCGCGTGGCATACGATTACGAAGCGGTCGGCCGGAAGATCGAACAAGCTGGGTTGCCGCCGGCTCTCGGTACGCGCCTGGCCATTGGCCGCTGACGCCGTTGTGAAATATACTGATTTACATCATTCCTGAAGTTCACTCACGTCTTGTCACCGCGGAGGTCCGCACGGGCGGCGCTATCCGGTCGAACTGCTTTCGTTCCGAAGAGCCGCTCGCCAAGCGGCTTCAATTGATCCGAACTCCTTTTCTCTTTCCCCAAGGCGTTTCCGAACATGAACGCGCGCGCGGTACAGGAATTCGTTGTGGTCTTCTTCGGCTAGCATCCCGCTGCCTTGGACGTAACGACGCGCCCCTCCCTGCGCGTTCGGGTCCCAATGCGCTTTGAGCCAATTGCACTGATGACAACAAGGAACGGCATTCAAGAGGCTCTGGGGCATCGTGCACTCTTTCAACCCATAACAGGTGGTCAATGGTGTCGGGGATAGTAATTCTGACTCCATGGACATTCACGCCTCTGATTATCGTGAGTTGATAATCTGAATCGACGGTTGGTATGGAGTTAGAACTGGCCTTGGGAGATTCGGTGGACGATACATAGCCGGGACCCTTCCAACGTGAACCCCCGCCTGCGCTTTGTCCTATTCTTAGGTAGATGACTGCAGACGTGCCAAGAGCCGCAATCCCAAAAACCATACCGCCTTGCGAACGAGGCCGCGTCCCTGCGGACGACTTTCCGCGGGTAAATGGGCGAGCGAGGAACGGTGGAAGAGCACCTGACCGCATGCTCTGCATGATTCGCGGCCATCGCCGTTGCTTGTGCCACACGGACATATCCAACTCATACGCTTCTGAAAGCTTTCCCTCTCGCTGTCCTCGTCCCTTCAACGTATCCAGCCGTCGAACAGATTGGCTGACCCACCGTGCATCACCGTGCATCAGGGCGGACGGCCCATTGTAATAAATAAAGAGCCCTTCCGGCGACGTGTCAAGGCCTACCCATGTCGAGACACGCCAGTAGCGCTGAGACGCGTTGTGGTGTAATCCATTCAGGAAATGTTTTGTACCCGATGCGGCGTAAAACTGGACGACGCGGCGCGCTTCTGCACCGCCTGCGGTAAACCTACCGGAGCGGATACTGTCCCTGCCGTCGAGACCGTCGCCCCGCGCAGGCTCCACCGCATCCTGGCCGGGAAAAAAATCGCCGGCGTGTGTGCGGGCTACGCCGAGTACTTCGACATGGATATCACGCTGATGCGCCTGATCTGGGTGGGCCTGCTGCTGATTCCGCCGCATCTGGGACTGA
>JBEKAQ010000139.1:0-11194 GCA_050015835.1 Bryobacteraceae bacterium
GTTTATCGATGCGACGCTGGTCCGCATTGTGATCGGTCCTGCGCTTCTTCGTGTTGCGGGCGATTGGAACTGGTGGCCCGGGGGCGTGGAACGCGAACTTGTGCGTGGCCTTCAACGTTGATCCGATGCCGATGTGGGAACTGACTCCCGACGGCAAGCGCGCGCTGGTGGTAGCGCCGCCAGGGAAACACCGTGACGCGCCGACAATGGCGCAGACACCACGCAAGTGATTCATTATTGATATTAATGCGCTATATGGATAAGTGCTGTAAGGCCGGACTTCTGGAAGTGATTTACGTGCCTTTACATTTCGGCCCGAAGCGTTGATCGACTGTGGCAGGGTTTTCCTGAAGGACGTTTCAAAAGTGTGAAGCCCGTTATCGCGGCGACTACAGGCGAGTGTGGGGATGTTTGTGTGCGTGAAGCCCGGAAAATCAAAAGTCTCCGGTTTGTCCTCGCCTCGCCGCTTCCGGTTTTCGGATGCATGGCGCCCGAACTCTATCAGGCGCGTTTTATCCGGCTGATGCTTTCGTCAGTGCTTAACCCATAGATCGAAGGCGTAGTGCAGGTAGATATTCGCCAGCAGCGGCGAGATCACAGCTCCTTGCGGAGTCCCCACCTCAGTCGGCGGATCTGCCTCATCCCGAGCGAACATGATGAAGCGCGCCCGCTCCTCGCTACCTCCGACTTTCTACAGGCATTTGCCGTTCAGGTGCGGCTCAACGCACTGGCCCGTTTCAATTTCCAACAACTGGTTTAACATCAGCGGCATACCCGACATGACTCGCATGGTGCGCGCGCGGTATGCCGCTACCGCCTCCCGCGGGAACTCGAACAGATTCGACTCCGGCCATGTTCGCCCGAAAATATCGATGAGCAGCGAGCGAAACCTCCCGGAAAGATTCCCGCTTCCGTCCCGCTGTTCCCTGTACGCCACCCGTTCGGCCGAAGTCATTGCACAGAGCAGCGGCTCAACAGCTTCCGACACGACGTTTCGATACCTCCGGATGTCCTCTATGGCCCGATCGAGCGGCAGGTTTTTCCAGCCTTCGCCATCGACGTGCAGGGTCTCGTCTCTGTTCCAGCGTGTCATCGGGAATGCGCCGATCAGCCAGTCGCCGAGATGCACGGCGTTCCTGCGTCCGGCGCCATAAAGCAGCAAGTCCTCCTCGTATCGCGCAAACCAAACGGTGAGGCGGTCAAGTAACTGTGTCATCCGGCGGCGATCGATCCCCTCGCGGTACTGCGTTCCGAAGATTCCGACCGAGCGCGGTATCCTGCACACCAACTCCATCAGCTGGTCGCTGAGGATCGGGTGGAAGACGCTGTCTCCAGTCCCCAGTACCAGCAGGTCAAAGTCTCCGTGAGGCACCTCCCACGGCTGGAAATGTCCGTGATGTACTTCGACCCCGGCAGGCATCAGCGAATCGATCAGATGGAAGCCGAGGCGATCCCAGCCATTATTGCCGGACATGACCAGTACGCGGCGTCGCACGGGCATCCGGGTCTCGGCCGGCGCGATTCGCAGCAGCACCTGATTGCTGTCCGGCAGCTGGGAACTCTGAAGATGGAAGCCGGCTTCCGCGAATCCCCGGCACAACTCCTCCAGGCTGAGGTGATTGGCCCAGCCGAGGGCCCCGCGGTCCAGGTGTGGGGAGAAGTCGGTGGGGCAATAGCTTAAGACCACGGGGAGCCCGAACGAACGCAGTTGCCGCAGAAAGTTCGGCCAGTCGTGGACAAACTCAAGCACGCCCAGAGCGGTAATATGTGTCACGCCCCCGCACCGCGGAATCGGCTGCTCGTCGAATTCCCAACGCAGCTTCCGCTCGTCACGCCGCATAACGTCACGCGGCATATACCGGCATCCCGATGGAAGGTAGTTTTCGAGGGCACTACTCCCGCATCCCAAGTCCAGCACGATCGCGCCAGCGGGGATGAAATCGGCCGCCAGGCGCGCTCTCTCGTTCAACGCGGGATCGGAATTACCGGAAGCGAACCGCACCGCCGGAGCGGCGGCAGGCGCGGTACGAAGCAGTTGGCGGAGCGCGTTCGCCACCGAGTTCATCACACTCTCCCAGTCGCCGGCCACCTGCTGACGGAACAGGCGCATACCGGGATACCAGGGCGAATCGTCCCGTTCCAGCAGCCACCGCCAATCCGGAGCAAATGGGATCAGCACCCACACCGGCGCGCCCAGCGACCCGGCCAGGTGGGCGACGGACGTATCCACCGTGATCACCACATCAAGCTGCGAGATGGCCGCGGCCGTTTCCGCGTAGTCGGTCAATTCGGGCGCGAGGTCCCGGATCTTACCCTGGGTGCCGGGTTCGGCCAACTGGGCCACAGCCGGGCCCACCTGCAGGCTGAACCATTGAACCAGCGGAATCTCAGTCAGGGGGGCGAACTGGCGGCAGGCAATCGAGCGATTGCGGTCATTCTTATGGGCCGCGGTACCGGCCCAAACGATCCCGACTCTAATACCCGTTCTTTCCCCAAGTATCCCGCTCCACTTCTGTTTCATTTTTGGCGGAACTACGAACTCGGCGGGCGGCGGAACACTGTCCTTGTCCGTTGCGGCCAGTCGCGGCAGCGAGAGAAGGTGGCATTGGACTTCGAAAGGCGGAAGCGGCAGGTCCAGTGGCGCGACCTCGACGCCCTCCAGCCAGCCCATCAGGCGGACCAGCGGCGCCGGAGTCGGCAGGATCGCCCGGCCCCCACGCGCCCTGACGAAGTTCACGTAACGGACGAACTGGATGGTATCTCCCGCGCCCTGCTCGGTGAGGAGCAGAATACGGCGCCCTTCCAACTCCGATCCATCCCAAGCGGGCTGTGGCAAAACTGCACGCTCCGCCAATTTGCGCATCCTCCACCGCCACTCGTATTCGCGAAAGCCCTCCAGATAGTCGCCCGCCAGCAGCAGCGTGAGCCCGAGGTTGAAGTGCGCCTCCGCGCTGTCGGGTTCGAGAGCGCAAGCGCGCTCCATGCAAGTCCGGGCCTCCGGCAGGCGCCCCAGATCGAGCAGTATACCCGCCATAACGATCATCGTCCAATGATCCTGCGGGAGAAGCGCCTCCACCTTCTGCAGACACTCCAGCGCCTCCTCGGATCGGCCGAGCGCGGTCAGTGCCACACCTCGACTCGCCAGAATCCCGGGATGTGCCCGGTGCGCCGCCAGCCCGAGATCGCAAATGCGTAAGGCCTCCTCGGGTTTCTGGCTGTCGGCGAATAGCGTTGCCAGCTTACTGTAGGCCTCCGGTTTTTTCGAGCCCAGTTCCACGGCACGCGATAGGTGTTGTATCGCGTCCAACGGTCGCTGCTCCATCAAGGCCACGCCCAGAGCAACCTGATAATCGGAATTGCCTTCGTCCGCCTCAACGGCCCGCTCGAAGTTGGATCTGGCGTCTCGGTAGCGCTTGTGCCTAACCTGCGCCACCCCAAGAAGATAGCGGACCACCGGGACACGCGGCGCATGTTGCGCCGCTTTCTCCAGTAAGTTCAACGCGCGGTCGTTATCGCCCCGTTCGAGATGCAGGGAAGCTTCGGCGATCACTTCTCCCAGAGAAAGTTGGCGCCAGGCCCCGCTTCGTTCCTTCACCCGCACCGCTGTCCTCATATTCGCCCGGACTGAGCAACCCACGTTCCACAACATTTCCGTTCCGGATGGCGTTTACGGAGCGGCGCTGCTCACTCGCCGTCAAGGAATTGCCTATGGCTGAAAAGACGTCAAGGAACTGACGGTCGGGTTTGCCTGGCCCAGGCCGTTCCGATTCGGCGGCTCGTCGAAGTCTTTGACAACCTCGACTTCGGTACTCTGTCGTCAGGCGCGATTCGCCGAGAGGAATTGGAGTCCCGTTGACGCAAAATATCGGCTTTCCCGATAGCGCTCGACACCGTTTTTCTCACCAGTTCAGAGGGTTCCGGCGGTTGCTCGCCTGCCGGGTCCATGTGAGCCCACTTGCCAGCGCTCATCTCTAACGTGCTCACAACCCGCCGGGCGCGTATATGCTTATGACGATCTGCTGGCATTCCCGAAAGACGCCCTGAAGGAAGCGGGCTTCCAGTTGGGGAAGGTCCGAGCCGGGCTTGAGCCGACCGACTGGAAACCATTCGACGACGTGGGTGTCGGTACAAGAGAGATTCGTATTTGACGGGGTCTCCGATACAAAACGACCATGAGAAGCACGGGGGGTGGTAGGGAGATAACTCAATGGATGCTTCGACTCCCAGGCCATGAACCGGGCTGAGAAAACCCACCCGGGAAAAGTGAAGGACCACGGCGTTGCGTGATATCGCTGAAACCATTGGTAACAGTGGCTACGGAGCATGCCGGGGCGGCGGTTCGAGCGAAAACCACCCACAAATTTCCCGGACGAGGCGGAAAAGAAATGAAGATCGACACCGAAATCCGCCATGTGACAAAGCCGGGTGCGAACCTCTTCCTGGAGTCGGGCTTTACGCCGGACGAGGCCAGGCGTCTGCAGGCTGCCCCCCGTAAACAGATCAATGACACGCGGCTGTTGAAGCAGCAACTGATGGAGGAGCTGTCCCTCTGGATCGCGAAACATCATTTGAAGCAGGCCGAAGCCGCCGAGATTCTGATGGTCTCACGGTCGCGGGTGTCCGACGTGGTGAACAAGAAAACGGCGAAGTTTACCATCGATACCCTCGTGGAAATGCTCAGCCGCGTCGGCAAGCCGGTCAAGCTGGCCATCAGTTGACGCACACGAGGAATTTGCCGGGAGACTGCCTCATTATAATCAATATCTTACGGGCGGATAACCGACCCCGGAAGCCGCCCTTCCTGCAACACTGTGGGGACTTTTGTGGGATGCTCCTTAAATAATTTTTGAGGATTCCTGGCAACGCCGGGTCACGATGATCAGTCTGTCCGTGCGCTTTTTCTTCAGAAGCCAATAGAAAAACATAACAATCGGGCCGACAAGGTCAACGAGGCAGTCGAAACATCTTCATGCGGAGCCTGGTAGAAACGAAAGCGGACCAAGCTGTCGAACTGAGCACGCACGAGAAAGCCCTCCGCATCAACCTCGATCCGGAGCGTTACGGCACGTTCGCCGAAATCGGCGCCGGGCAGGAAGTCGCTCGTTGGTTCTTCAAAGTCGGGGCGGCGGCCGGCTCCATTTCTAAATCTATATCCGCTTACGACATGACCGTGAGCGATGCCATTTATGGCCACTGCAAGCGCTACGTTTCGCGCGAACGCCTGCAGAGCATGCTCGACCACGAGCACCGGCTCAACCTTGAGCGGTTGCGCTCCTCGCGCGGCGACACCACCGCCTTCTTCGTCTTTGCCGATACCGTCGCAGCGCGAAATTACCACGGAACCAACGAGTGCCATGGCTGGATGGGCGTGAAGTATCAGGCTCATCCCCGCGATGAAGACAGCCAGATCCTGATCCACGTCCGAATGCTCGATCACGAAAACAGCCTTCAGCAGGAGGCGCTCGGGATCGTTGGCGTAAACCTCCTCCACGCGGCCTGTTTCCTCCATCACCGGCCCGAACGGATGCTGGAATCGCTTCTGGACAACCTGACCACGGAGCGCATCGAGATCGACATGGTCGAGTTCTCCGGCATCGAGTTCCGGCACGTCGATAACCGCGTGATGAGCCTCAGGCTCGTGCAGCTTGGTTTGAGCGCCGGCGCCATGTTCGGCCCGTCCGGGGAAGTGCTGCAACCCGCCGAAGTTCTGCGCAAGCGCCCCGTGCTGGTCGAGCGAGGCAGCTTCCGCCCCGTGACGCGAGTTAATATCGACATGCTCCAAAGCGCCCGTGCGCGCTTCGCCGTGGAACTCGATGTGAAGCCGGACCAGATCGTGGAACTGATGGAGATCACGATGAGCAATCTTCTGGTGACCGGCAAGATCGATCTCAGCGACTTTCTTGCCCGCGCAGACGTACTGGCGGCAGCCGGCAAGACCGTCCTGATCTCGGACTACTTTGAATACTACCGCCTGGCGGCGTGGCTGACGCGCTACACGACCGAGCCGATCGCTCTGACGATGGGCGTCGGGAGTCTTCAGGATCTATTCAAAGACCAGTATTATGCCGGCCTCGAAGGAGGAATTCTCGAGGCTTTCGGCAAACTATTCACCAGGGACTTGCGGATCTACGTGTATCCATTGCGAGATCCAGCCACCAAAAATCTGCTGACGGTGGAAAACGTGGAAATGCCCGCGAATGTGCGCGGGCTTTTTCGTCACATCGTGGAAGGTGGCAGGATCAAACAACTCGACAATTTCGACGAGCGCGTGCTCCACATTTTTTCGCGTGACGTCCTGAAGCGTATAAGGGAAGCCGATCCTTCCTGGGATTCGATGGTGCCTCCTGAGATTGCGGAGGTCATCAAGAGACGCCGCTTCTTCGGTTATCACGAAGCCGAAACACTCCGGATTGCTTAGGCCGGGGCAACCTGCCCGTGCGGCAGAGATAGCCTTCGGGTCCTGCCCTGAAAAAAGCCTCCGTAGGTGCCGCGGTGGGCAAGTTCGAATCCTGCCTGGAGAGCCATATTCCCGGTTGTTGAAAATGCAGGGCTTCAAATCAGTGAAACTGCTAAACCTCTTGTTTGCAGGTTCGAATCCAAGCTGGGGTGGTAATAGTCGATGCTTCAATCGGATTCGGTTTCTGAAAACTCCGTGGTGAGGATGCTGAGAATCTGCCTGCGGAGTCCGGGAATGTCGTCGACGGATGCGTCCCAAAGAATCTGCCAATCGAGATCAAAATATGCATGGACGATTCTGTGTCGCACCGCAATGATCTGCCGCCACGGCACATCGGGGTAGCGTTCTCTCAGTTCAATTGACAAGCGGCTGATGGCCTCGCCGATCACGGTCAGATGGTGCAACACGGCCGCTGTCGGAACCTCGTCTCTGAGGAACGAATCTTCCGAGGTCGTCGCGACAATCGCCTCGATTTTGCTGCATGCCGCCAGAATATCTTTCAGGAAAGACAGCTCATGCCGCATAGATGACGCGGGCGTCTTTGAGGACTGTGGGGCGTACCCAAGGCTTCAGCCCGCCTTTGGTGACCAAGTCTACGGTGCGCCCTGTGAGCGCCTCCAGTTCCTCGGCGAAGGATTCGAATTTGATCAGCCCGACACGTGCGGCCGGCTCGAACTCGACCATGATGTCGACGTCGCTTTCCGGCCGCATCTCGCCTCGGGCTGCGGACCCGAACAGCGAAAGCTCTTTGACGCTGTAACGGCGGCACACTTCCGCCAACGCCATGCCATCGACGTTCATCTTGCCAAACTCGAGAGTCAGGTTCATGGGCTCAACTTCATTATGCCCCAGCGAGCGGCCCGTCTGGCCGCCATCGTCCCTATCGGCAACCAGTCTCACGGTTCCAGCGGCCGCCGATTCACGGTGCGAAAGTTCAAAACGTCGATCCGACCGGCGCGTTGTAGGTAGGCATGTTACAACGGAGCCAGAGGGATGCAGTGGCCACAACTTACGTGATCGGAGTTGGCGCTTCGCGGCACGCGAAATATCCCTTGGCATCGGAAATTGGTCAAGGGCTAATCGAGTTCATGCTTGGCAACCAGCATCCTTGGGCTCCCATTCAGGCGCGGTGCCTGATCAAAGAGTTCGGACTCCAGCCAAACATCGAAGAGGTCGTGACGGAGCTTGGCTTTCGCATCGAATCCGCCAAGGCAGCGGGAACTCCTGCGGACCGCTCCCCGTGTAGTCCGGGCAATCTCAGGGGCTGGATAGGCGCCTGGCTCCGAGAGTGGTTCCGCCAAATTCACAATGGGACGGCAGCCGCCTACGCCGAGTTCGCCGACAAGTTCGTCAAGCCCGGCGATGTGATTATCACGTTCAACTACGACGACTCTTTCGAGCGGGAACTCAAACTAACCGGCAGATGGGACGTATCGGATGGCTACGGGTTTCCCTTCGCCGCGCCGGCGCGCTCATCTGAGGTGCTGATCCTGAAACTGCACGGCAGTATTAACTGGCTCTGGCCGGTTCCGTTCTTGGACGACCGTCCTCTCATTCACCGAGCCGATTTAGAGCACCTCGGCCACAATGATTTCACTGATTTCGTCGGCTACCTCTATGGGAATGGCGGTGCGTTTCCATGCTTAATTTTGCCCGACCGAGAGAAGAAGTTTTTCTATGAAACCTCGTTCGGAATCGAGTGCCGGGGGTTTTGGGACCGCCTGTGGACGCAAGCGACCGACGCAGTAAAACGGAGCCAACGCCTCGCCCTGTGCGGTTACAGCTTGCTTCCTGTGGACCAACGTGCGTGCGACCTTCTGCTAAAACAGCCGAGGAAGGAAACGCACATCATCGTTATCTCCGGCGACCAGAGCACGCGGGTCGCCAGTGACTTTCGAAATGCCGGTTTTCAAAATGTCGACGCCTTCAAGAACGGATTCTTCGAAGATTGGGTTCATCGGGAAACCGGGGGCGACCGCTTTTCCATTCCGCGTTCAAGCTAATCTGACCGACGGCTCAAGAGCGTTCGCCGAGTGCGGCACGCTTCTCCCTCATCCAAGCCAGGTAGTCGTCCAGGGACTGCTCCCGTGGTGCTTTGTCACTGTTCCACTCGCCGCTGGCATAGAGGTGGATAATGTGCCCATACGGCCCGACGTAATACACATCCCCTCTGACATCCTGGGTGACCCTGAAGGCGCTTTGTTCGAGGAGTGCTTCCTCTTCTGGCGTTCCCTTGACACCCCAGCAGCGAACCCACGGTGTGCCACAAGCACAGGTGAGACGTCCCGACTCATCCTCCTTCGGAGCCTGTTTACAAGTGGCGCATTCACTCGCGGACCGAGTTCTGTTCATCTCACTATTGTCTCCCAAACCACGACCGTGCATCGCTGGTACGAAGGACGCCGGCCCGCCGAATCGGCTCGCGCAGACGACCGGCGGAACGGCGAGTTCTAGTCTTGTCCGGGCTGGGTGCCCAGCCTGGATGGGCAAGCGATTTGCGCTCACATGATGTTGAAGTCCAAGCCAGTTGCACCGGTTCGAGCGGACCCGGTTTTACGCCGCAAAAGTTCGAAACGTGTCCAGTGTGGGGAGCCACATTTCAACACGTTGAAAACACTTGACTGCAAAGAAGCCGCAAGGGTTGAGCACTTTGTTTCCAGGTTCGAGTCCCGACTGGGGGCGCGGAACACGACTTCATTTCCAGGTTCATCAATTCCAGGTAGCCAACCACGCGGGAGTTGGCGACTTTGCTCTGCACTGCGTCAGGACTGGCTGGTGAACTTCGCAGAAGCGGATTCAGGGTTCATGCCGACTATCCGCAGACCCACGCATCGCGCTTGAATCGAAATCGGGACACTATTTGATCCGATTCAGATACGCATCCGTCCCGCTCTCGCGCAGGATCAGTGCCTTCGCCCGGCCGTCGCCGCCGGTCTCAAAGACGATCTGCGTGTCACTGCCCTGAAACACATAATCACGAGCGCTCTCCGGCAATAACGGAATCTTTCGATCTCTTATCCGCGCGAATAAACGGTCGTCCTCTCGTGCAATGGTCATGCTGAAATCACCCAGCTGGTACGTTCCGATATAACCGCTGTACAACATCGGATCGACAGCGATCTTTTTGTGCTCGGGTTCTGGAAGTCCCAGCACAATCCGGAGGAGGCGGGTTGCCAGTTCGGGCGCGCCAGCGGCGTCGGAATTGATCAGCACCACCACGCCGGCCTGTGCATCCGGCGCAATCAGGATCATAGTGCTGGCTCCTTGCTGCGACCCGCCGTGGCCCACGTCCCGAATACCGTCTATGACTCCAAATTGCCACCCAAGGCCGTATGCCATCCTTCCGAGCCCATCCGACGGCATCAGCTGGGTCCACATGATTTCCCGCGTGGCGCTCCGGATCAGACGATTTTTAAGGATCGCCACCTCGAATCGCGCCATGTCCGGTGCGGAAGAGAGCAAGCCCCCGCCGGGGATCTTATAACTGGAATCCAGAAACTCCGCATTCACAACCGCGCCGGAATTATCTTTCGAGTAAAAGCGCGCGCGAAGCGGAATGACCGCGACGCGATCGTCCGGGCGCGTCTGCAGCATACCAGCCGGAACCAGAACACTCTCGCGCACGAAGTCCGCGTACTTCTCGCCCGAAGCTCCTTCGATGGCGCATCCGGCCAGGGTGTAACCCTGCGTGGAATAGTTGAAGTGTGTTCCAGGCTGGGCCAAAAGCGGATCGTTCGCGAAGAACCTCAAGCCGCCTTCGGTTCCATTTTCGAAGTGACGTATGTTGCCAACTTCGGGATCGGACTGGGATTCGGAGTAGGGGAGTTCCGGCACGTTATAGCAGCGGATCCCGCTAAGATGTCCCAAAAGCTCCCGCGTGGTGATCGGCCACGGCTTCTGCGGGAATGCCGGGCAGTACTTCTGCACGGGAGAATCCAGATCCAGTTTGCCGTGCTCCCAAAGGACCATTGCTGCGGTGGCCGTGATTGGTTTCGAAATCGAACCGAGGCGGAACAGCGTTTGTGAGGTCGCAGGAACGGAGTTCTCCAGATCGGCCATGCCGAAGCCCGCTGACCACACAAACTCACCGTCCTGCACAACTGCGGCGGAGATGCCCGGCGCCTTGCCGATCGCCATGAAGTTAGAAACGGTACTTTCAATCCTCGCTTGCTTCTCGGCTGAAAGCTTCCCGGTCTGAGCTACTGCGCAACTGGCGGCCAGGAGGTACGCGAGAAGCCGCACAAGCGTTGGCGCGATTTTCCGACGTTCCCGGTAACGAAGTCCACCACCGTTCCAATATGCCTCTTGATCCATGTCTTACTCCGCCACCGTCGCTGCGCCGGACTGATGCCATTTGTCATCGGTTGCCGACCCGGCCACCCACACGCAGTCTCCCGTTATCCCCTGGCGAGTTCGAGACGCGTCCGGACTGGGCGCCCGCCATGGACTCCTGCCAGCAGCTCGCACGGATCACTCTGAAAACAATACCCGTACACCGGTTCGATCAGACTGCTGATTGGGCTGAAAAAGTTCGCTTACGGGCGACAAACCACCCCGGGAGCGACCTGCGCCCAATATCCCGATGACGCCAGTGCGATCCCTCCGTTGCGCGCGCGGCTCGGGCGGAAACCCTGGCGCGCGTGCCACACGTGATTGACATCGGGACAGTTGTCCGACCGGATCGAGCGCGGCGACTCAATGATGTCAGGGTCGGGTCCGTCGTCGCACAGGATCAAT
>JBEKAQ010000140.1:0-11173 GCA_050015835.1 Bryobacteraceae bacterium
TCTCAACAACGCGGTGCATTTTGCCGCGCCCGGGCTGAATATCGATTCCGCCAGCTTCGGAATCTTCTCGTCGGCGGCCAACAGCCCCCGTAAGCTGCAGTTGAGCGCGCGCTTCTCGTTCTGAGGCGCTACCGGAATGGACAGGCGACAGCGCCTGTCCCACATTAAGCCGGCGGGCGGCGCTTGTGCCAGTCGGTGCGATTCTGAAACTCGCGCCCCAGCGCCAGCAGCGTGTTCTCGCTGAAAGCCGGCCCGACAATCTGCAGGCCGAGGGGCAGATTGTCCGCGAAGCCGCAGGGAATCGATAACGCGGGCAGTCCCGCCAGATTCCCTGCGGGAATCAGCGGGCTGCCGCGACCGCCCTGGATCTCCGGGACCTTCGGCGCCACGCCCTGACGCGAGGGCGCGACGATCACGTCTATGTTCACGAAAAGCTCGTGGAATTTCTGTTGCACGAGCGACCGGATGCGCATCGCCTTGAGGTAGTCTTTGGCCGGGATTTCGAGGCCCGCCTTCAGCCCCGCGATCTGTTGCGCGTCGGCCAAGTCGTTAACCTTGCCGCTGGCGATGAGCGGTTCGAAAGCCGAGGAGGCTTCCGCACCGATGATGGTGCCGACGAGCGCCCCATACGGGAAGTCGGGGAGTTTGGCGTCGGCCGCCTGCACGCCGGTGCCGCGCATCGCCTCAATCGCCGCGGCGAAGACGGGGTCGGCCGAGTCGAAGCCCACGAAGGCGACCTTAAGATCGCTCAGCTTGCGCGAGTATTGCGGCGTGTAGTAGAAGCTCTTGCCCGCCGAGCCTGGATCGTTGGAGTCGGCGCCCGCGATTGCCTGCAATACCAGGCCGCAATCTTCCGCGCTGCGGCACATGGGACCGATCTTGTCGAGCGTCCACGCGCACGCCATGGCGCCATGCCGGCTCACCAGCCCATAGGTGGGACGCAGACCCGTGATGCCGCAGAACGCCGCGGGAGTCACGATCGATCCGTTGGTCTCGGAGCCCAGGGCGAAGGGCACCAGCCCCGCTGCAACCGCGCTTCCCGAGCCGCTCGAAGATCCGCCGGACCAGCGCGTCCGATCCCATGGATTCAAACCAGGCCCGAACATAGACGCGTTGGCCGTGCCGTAAGTGGGGCCACCGGCCAGTTCCACCATGGCCAGCTTGCCGATCAGAACGGCGCCGGTCTTATCGAGCTTCTGCAGCGCGGTCGCGGTCTGGTCGAAGACCTGCGTGGCGTAAGGCTTCGCGCCCCAAGTCGTCACATGGCCTGCGAACGACAGCAGATCCTTGGCGCCGAACGGGATGCCCTGTAACGGGCCGCGGAAGCGCTGGCGCTTCAGTTCGTCGTCCACCTCTTTGGCGCGCTTGACGGCATACTCGGTGAGCGGCAGGGCCAGCGCGTTGTAGCGCGGCCCGTCCTTCTCCAGACGTTCCGCGAAGCCGCGCACCAGTTCCACCGCCGTGAACTCGCGCTTCTTCAGCCGCGCGTTCAGATCCGCGATGGACGAGAAAAAATCGTCTTCGGTCATGGCCTGAACTCGAATGCCGGTTCGGTGGACATGGGGAGCTCGAACCTGGCGAGCGTTTCCGCATTGCGCTGATTCGCGTCATGCGCGGCTTTCGTCGGATCGGTCTCCTGCGCGGGCGTGGTTTGCGCGCGCGCCTCGAGCGCCGATCCGGCCGCGGCCTGCAACAGCCGTCGTCGATTGAGTTTCATGCTCTCTGCTCCGAATACTTGTTCTCGAGCGCATCGAGCGCCGCCGCTTCCATAGCCGCCCGCGGCGCGGATTCGCCCGTCCACAGCTCAAACTGCCGCACCGCCTGCTCAATGAACATCTTCACACCGGGGATGGTCCGCTTGCCTTGTTCGCGCGCGCGCCGGATCAGCACCGTTTCGAGCGGATTATAGACCATGTCGAAAACGATCTCGCCGGGAATCGCATCCTCGAACGGGCATTCCCCGCAATTGGGCCACATGCCGACGGGCGTCGCGTTGATGACGATGTCGAA
This sequence comes from Bryobacteraceae bacterium, assembly GCA_050015835.1. Taxonomy (GTDB): domain Bacteria; phylum Acidobacteriota; class Terriglobia; order Bryobacterales; family Bryobacteraceae; genus BOG-234. Next base: position 2,011 of record JBEKAQ010000140.1, read on the forward strand.
GTGACGCAGCAAAACCTGCTCGTGCGACATCGGCTCGCCGTTCACCAGACGGGCCAGCGCGCGTACCCGATCCGGATTGCGGCCAGTGAGCGCGACCTTGGTTCCCGCATCGGCCAGCGCGCATGCCGCGCCCCGCGCCGCGCCGCCGTTCCCGATAATCAGTGCCGTCGCTTTCTGCAGGTTGATGAGCTTGGCCAGCGGCCCGGAAACAGCCTCGGCATCGGTGTTCGATCCACGCCATTTGCCGGCCTTGCGCACTACGGTATTCACGGCGCCGATGCGCTTCGCCAGCGGATCCACATAGTCGAGATAGCGCATGATGCGGCGCTTGTGAGGAATGGTCACGCTGAAGCCGGAAAGTGGAAGATCGTGGGCAAACTGAAAGAAATCCCTCAGCTGGTTCGCATTCACCAGCAGCGGCACATAGACGGCATCGATCCGTCGCGACTGGAACGCGCGGTTGTGCACCTGCGGCGAAACCGAATGCCGCACCGGGTCGGCGATGACGGCAAATATCTTCGCGTCCCTGGTGAATTTGTCGATGCGGTAGAGCGACCGCAACTGGCGCGCGTTCACTTGCCCCGCAGCCGTGCCCTGCACGTGGGCGGGCGCGGCGTACGTGAAGACCGCGCCCAGCGCCGTCGAAAGCACGCGCGACGGAAAGCCGATTTCGCCCATCGCCAGAGTCACCAGCGGGATCTTTGGGCTCAGGCGGCTGGCCGCCAGAATGCGCCCGGTATCGCTCGGTTTGCGCGAAGTGCTCACGAGCTTATAGACGTCGGCCGGCACCTTGCGCATGCGCTTCAGCACCGGGTCGAGCGGCGGCGTGGTCTCGAAATGATGCCAGGAAACAATGAGCCACGAGCGCCCGCGCAGTTCCGCGCAACGCTCCGGGGCCACTTCGGCGGTCTCGATTTCCACGTCGATGGCGCGCGCGCCTTTCTGAATGGCAAGATCCAGAATGCGTAGCTGATCCTCGATGCTGCCGTTGAATTTTCCGTGGTTCTGATGCCGGCGGCAGGTAGCCAGAATGGTGCAGCCGGGATAGTTGTCGAGGAACTCGGCGATGGCTTCGGCGCCGCGCGCGGGATCGGGCAGATAGTCGAGGCGAAACTCCAGAAAGTTCTCACCTGCCTCCGCTTCGCGCCGCGCCTGCTCGAGCAAGCGGGCCAGATCGGGCAGTCCGAGCGCGATGCAAATACGGGGAAGCGCGCGCCGCTGCGTCATTTGGTTCACCAGAATAGCAGGTGCCTTTCAGGCAATCACGGGCAGAATGGAAACTATATCGAATCGAAGTTCCCGATGCGCCCGGCGCAATGCGCTTTCGACGAAGGCCGGATTGCGGCCGCTCGCGAAGACGAAGCCGGGATAGCTCGATCCTTCGGGCAGCGGAACCAGCCTCTCCCCCTGCTTCGCGGTGATGACCACATCGTCGATCCCGGTTATGGCTTTGGCGCTCTCAACGCCCGATACGCTTTCGAGAACGCCCTCGCGCGGTACCGGAATCATCATGACGCCGGAAGCCGCGGAGGCAGGTTCGAGGCGCTCCGGCATGGCTCCCAACGCGTGCAGCACGATCAATTCTTCGAGCGTGATCTCGCGTTTTCCGGGAATCCGGAAGCGCAGCGCGCGCGCACAAAGCCCGCCGATAGGCCGCGCGGCGATCTCAAGCATGAACACGCCGCCCTTGTTCACGCGCATCTCGGCATGAATGGGCCCGTGATGAAGCCCGAGCGCATGCACGGCGCGCCGGGTAGTATCGCTAATTGCCCGCACTACGGAAGCCGGCTGACGCGATGGCCTGACGTAGAGGGTTTCCTCGAAGAATGGGCCTTCCAGCGGATCGGGTTTGTCGAAGATCGCCAGCGTGCGAAGTTTGCCGCGCGTCATCAGACCTTCGAGCGCGAATTCACGGCCCGGAATGTATTGCTCCACCTGGATATGCGCCTGATTCCAGTCTTCATGGAGGCGCTGAATTTCCGGTTGTGCGAGAATGCGCCGGATGCGCTCGAAGGCTTGCAGGAACTGGATGGCGTTATTGGCGCGGATGACGCCCCGGCTGCCGGACAACCCGAGCGGCTTCAGGACGCAGGGAAACAGCAGTCGGGTGGATACGGCGGCGGGGTGGCAGTCGATGGGGATTCTCTCGCTGCGCGGTACAGGCAATCCCACCTCCGCGAACAGCTCGCGCATCTTGTGCTTATCCCGGCACGCGGCGGCGGCGTGAGCGGGATGCCACGAGAGCCCCAGCTTCTCGGCCGTGAGCGCGGCGATGAGCGTAGGGCGGTCCGCCACGGCGGCGATGCCCTCGATCGCCAGATCGCGCACCGCCTGTGCTAGCAATTCGGCGGATTCCCGCGGCGCCTCGAAGCGGATCGGGATCGCCCGATCTCGCCACGGATCTTCGAGAATATGGCAGCGATCCGTAGCCAGGGTCACATCCGCACCGACGCGCGCGGCGGCTGCGGCGAAGGACCGCGTCTGATAACCCGTGGTGGCGGCGATCAGCAGAAGGCGCGGCATTCCTCAGCGCTTGTCTACCGTTTCGGCGTGGCTACCGTGATATTGCGGAACTTCAGCCCGCCCGTGTGATCGCCCTGAATGTAGAAAGGGCCTGGCTCGCCTTCGTTGGCATCGAGCGCGCCCCCGGTGATGCCTTCGATTTCTTTGCCGTCGATAGTGGTGACGCCGTTGCGCCGCACGGTGACGGTCCGCCCCACCAGCGTGACATCGAACGTCTCCCACTGCCCCGGCGTGCGCGGCTCGACCACCGCCGGCGCGATCCGGCCGTAGATCGATCCCATGGCGCGCTCCGGCGGATTCTTACTCACCGGCTCATATTCGAGTTGCAGCTCATAGCGGCCCCGCAGATAGAAGCCGCTGTTGGCGCCGTCGGGACAGTTCACTTCAAAGTGCAGCTTGAAATCGTCGAAGCGCCGCGTGCTCCTGAGATTCGCGCCATGCTCCTCGTTCACCAGCAGCCCGTCCTTCACCACCCAGTGGCTGGCGACGGGATCGCCGATCGGCGCCCAGCCATCGAGATTCCGCCCATTGAAAAGCGGCTCCGGATTCGTCCAGGCTTGCGGCGCGGTGCGCTTCAATTCCGGGGCGCGCACCCCGGTCAGCGCCATGGTGGCGTCGCCGCGCTTCTGCGTGCCGATCAGCTTGCCGCCCGCTGCATCGAGTTCCCAGGTCAGCGTGGGCTCGATGTGCAGCGTCAGATGCGATCCATCGGCCTTGAAATCGGCGACCGTGTGGACGTGGCCGCCGGTAGGCTGAAACCAGATCTCCAAAATGCCCCCGGCCTTCTCCGTGATGCCGAGCCAATTGGCGCCCACGCCGCCGCCCGCCGGTAGCGTGAAATCCCACCGCCCGGCAAACGGGCTCCCGCTTGCCCCTGCGAGAAGCGCCGCCACCAATATCAAACCAGCCGTAATTCGTCGCATGATGGAAGTCTATTACAAACGGTAACAGTACAATGAAGGATTGTCGCCGGTGTCGCAGTCTCCGTTAAATGTCCACCTCGCCCACTACGAGGGTCCGCTCGATCTCCTGCTCGATCTGATCCGGCGTCAGCAGGTCGACATCCGCGACATCCCCATCGCCACCATCACGTCGCAGTATCTGGCGTATCTCGACCAGGCCCGCGAGATGGATCTCGACATCGGCGCGGAGTTCGTCTTCATGGCGGCGACGCTGATTCACATCAAGTCGCGCATGCTGCTGCCCACCGATCCGGCGCTGCGAAAGGAAGGCGAGCCCGAAGAAGATCCGCGCGAGGAACTGGTGCAACGGCTGCTCGAGCATCAGCGTTTCAAGGACGCCGCCGAGATGCTGCAGCAGAAGCGGCTCATCGAAGAGAACGTCTGGTCCAATCCGCAGATGAAGCAGTTCGTCGCGGAGGACGACGACCCCGGCCTCGCCGTCACCCTGTTCGATCTGGTCAAGGCGTTCGGCGAAGTGATCGAGAAAGTAAAGAATCGGCCGGTTTACGAGGTCTCGGACGAAGAGGTCTCGGTGAGCGACATGGTCTCGCATGTGCGCGCGCTGCTCGCCGCCACAAAGAAGGACAAGCCGCTGTTCATCCTCCAGGTGATGGAGAAACAGCGCAGCCGCCGCGCCATGATTTGCCTGTTTCTGGCCGTGCTCGAGATGGTCAAAATGCAGGCCGTCGAGATTCTGCAGAAGGATCTGTTCGGCGAAATCGCGCTCGGCAAAGGCGACCGGTTCGACGAAGCGTTCGAGCAGCCCATCGCGCAAATCGAAGAGGAATACAAGTAACAGATGGCTTTTCCCGAAGAAGAAGTGCCGGTTGATGCAGCGCCCGAGGCTGTGCCGGCTCCCGAAGCTGCATCGACACCCGAGGCTGTATCCACACCCGAGGCTGTATCCACACCCGAGGCTGTATCCACAGAAGACTTGCTGCCCGAAGAGCCAGCCATGGAGGCGGTCGCGATGGAAGACGCGCAGCTCAAGGCCGTGCTTGAAGCCATCGTCTACGTCACCGACGAACCCCTCACGCTCGACCAGATCTGCGCCGCCATCGAACAGCCGCGCGACCGCGTGATCGAGCTTCTGGAGCAGCTGGCGGCGGATTACGAACGTCCCGACCGCGGCCTGAGTATTCGCGAAGTGGCGGGTGGCTTCAAGATGAGCACCAAGCCGGAACACCACGAAGCGGTGCGCCGTTTTGTGAAAAACCTGAATCCGCCGCTCAAGCTTTCGCTCCCCGCGCTCGAGACATTGGCCGTGATCGCGTACAAGCAGCCCATCACCGCCCCGGAGATCATGGAGATTCGCGGCGTACAGGGCAAGAGTGTGCTGAAAACGCTGCTGGACCGCAAACTGATCGGCATGGCGGGACACAAGCAGGTGGTGGGAAAACCGACTTTGTATAAGACCACGCACGAATTCCTGGTGCAGTTCGGGCTGAAGGATCTGGCCGAATTACCCACTCTTAAAGAGTTTCAGGAGATCGCCCGGCTCGCTACCGAGGAACCCGCGCCGCCTGCGCCGGAGCCTGAAGCTGCATCAGAACCGCTGCCTTTCCCTCCGCCTCCCATCGAGGCTCTCTAGTTATGAGCCTGCCTTACCGAACCGCGACCGCGAGGGAGCGGCACAGATAAGTGGCTGAGGAACGCCTGCAGAAGATCCTCGCTACCGCGGGGGTCGCGTCGCGCCGAAAGTCTGAAGAGTTCATCATCGAAGGCAGGGTCACTGTCAACGGCCAGGTAGTAACCGAACTCGGCACCAAGGCCGATATCGAACGCGACCACATCAAGGTGGATGGGCGTCTCATCCACCAGCCCTCGAAGATGGTCTACATCGCGCTCAATAAGCCCGATAACGTGGTCAGCACCGCCAGCGATCCGCAGCGCCGCGCCACCGTTCTCGATCTGCTGCCCGGCATTAAATACCGCGTCTATCCGGTGGGGCGGCTCGATTACCACAGCACGGGCCTGATCCTGCTCACCAACGATGGAGAGTTCTCAAACGCCATCACCGCCGCGAAAAGCCACGTGCCGAAGACTTACCTCGTGAAGATCAAAGGCGTGCTGACCTCCGAAGAAGAAGAGCAGTTTCGCACCGGCATCCCGCTCAGCGGCAAGCGCACCGCGCCCGCGTCCATACGGTTGATCCGCCGCGGCGATAACCCCTGGTACGAAGTGAAGCTCATCGAAGGCCGCAACCAGCAGATCCGCATCATGTTCAAGCATTTCGGCCATCTGGTGGAAAAATTGCGCCGTGTGCGCATCGGCAATGTGGATCTGGGTACGCTCAAGCCCGGCGAATTCCGCTTCCTCACGGCGGAAGAAGTGGGAAAATTGATGCGGATGGCGAATCGCGATGCCGGCCGGCGAGAATCTCCTCAGGAACGCTAAGACCATCGCGGTGGTCGGGCTCTCGAGCACCCGCTGGCGTCCCAGCTACGGCGTTTCGGAGTACATGCAATCGGTGGGCTACCGGATCGTTCCGGTGAATCCCCATGAGTCGCAAGTGCTCGGCGAAAAGGCCTTCGCCACTCTCGATGAGGTGCCGGGCGCCGTGGATATCGTCAACGTTTTCCGCCAATCGCGCTTCGTGCCGGAGATCGTGGAAGCGGCCATCCGCATCGGCGCCAAAGGCGTCTGGATGCAGGAAGGCGTGATCGACGAAGAAGCGGCTCGCCGGGCGCGCGAGGCGGGCCTCGAAGTGGTCATGGACCACTGCATTCTCAAAGAGCACCGCAAGCTGCGCGCGGGCTGACTATCCCTGCACCCGCTTCTCTTTGCCCTGCCAGAACGATTCGCGCAGCTCCTTTTTCAGGATCTTCCCCGTCCCGCCCTTGGGCAGCGGCTCGGTGACGAACCGGTACAGCCGCGGCGTCTTGAATTTCGCCAGACGCGAAGCCAGGAAGGCGCGCAGTTCCTCTTCCGTGACGTTCGCCTCGGGTTTCAAAACCACAAACGCCACCGGGATCTCGCCCCACGCCGGATCGGGAGCACTGACCACCGCCACTTCGAGCACACCCGCATGGGCCGCGATCGCCTTCTCCACTTCAATCGACGAAATGTTTTCGCCGCCGCTGATGATGATGTCCTTCCTGCGGTCCACAATGTGGATGTAGCCCTCGCCGTCCCACACCGCCATGTCGCCCGAATGGAACCACGGGCCGGACATCACGGCGGCGGTCGCTTCGGGCTCGCGGAAATATCCATCCATCACGTTGTCGCCGCTGATGACGACTTCGCCCACGCTCGACATATCGCGCGGCACATCCACCATGCGCGCATCCACCACGCGAACCTGGGTGCCCGGAATCGGCCAGCCCGCCATCGCCTGATGCCGCAGCCGGTCGTGCTCGTCCGCATACTGGACCGTGCCCTTCCGGCGCGCACACGTAGCCACCGGACAGGTCTCGGTCAAACCGTATCCGGCATTAACCTCGCACCGGAAAGTTTCTTCCATGCGCGCGATCAGTTCCGGGCTCGACGCCGCGCCGCCGATCATAATCGACTCAAGCGACGAGTAGTCGTACCTGCCCACCTCCGCGCAGTTCAGCAGTGCGCTCGCCATGGTGGGGACCAGCGACATCGACGTCGCTCCCTCGTCCTGAATCAGCCGGCACACCATGGCGGGATCGAAGCGCCGCACCATCACCTGCTTCTGCCCCATCATCGTGGCGGTTTGCGGGCGTCCCCAGCCGTTGGCGTGGAACAGAGGAATAGTGTGCAGTTCCACGCCCGCATCGTCGCGGCAAAACGTTCCGGCCACCGCCATGGCATGCATGTAAACCGTGCGATGCGAGAGCATCACACCCTTGGGCGTTCCCGTGCTCCCGCTGGTATAGAACAGCTCGGCGATGGCGTCTTCGTTCCAGGTGAGAAGGTCGGCGCGTTCGGCTGTGCCCTGAGCGATGAAGTCTTCGTACTCGGTGTCGAGATTAACGGTGCTCATGTGAGGCCAGGTATGCAGCAGCTGGCCCACGAGAGGCGCGAACTCCGCCTCGTAGAGCAGCGTGCGCGCTTCGGAATGGCGCAGAATGGCGCCCAGTTCGGCGGGCGTCAGCCGGACATTCAGCGGCATCACGATGGCGCGCGCCAGCGGAGCCCCATAGTAGCCTTCGAGCAATTTATGCGTGTTGTAGCTCAGGTACCCGACTCGATCCTCGGGGCGTGCCCCATGCCGCGTCAACGCCGATGCCAGCTTCTCGCAGCGCTCCCCGAACTCCGCGTAGGTAAACCGCTTACTGCCGCAGACGATGGCCTCTTTGCCGCCGTAAAGATCTACGGCCCGGTGCAGGCAGCGGAGCGGCGTGAGGGGAACTTTCATCGTTTCGATTACAGATCCTTCGCATTCTACATGAGCCCCGCGCAGCGTATATGATGGCGGGGTGATTGCACCCTGGCGCATTCTCGCCGGTCTGGTCGTCTCCGGCTTCCTGCTCGCGCTGCCCGGCGGACTGCTGCCGCTCTGGGGCTTCCACATCAGCCAGGATCTCTCGAGAGCCGCTAACTACTTCCTGGTTCTGGGGGCCGGCATGACGGGCGGCGCGGCGGCGGCTCTGCGTTTGCGCGACCGGCTCACCATCGGACGGCTGCTCGCCATCGGCTGTTTTGGAGGCGCGGTGGCGCTGCTGGTTCTGTCGGTGGCCGCTCCACCCGCGGGATTCTGGTTCCAGTCGCTGGCCCTGCTCATTGCCGGGATTTCGGCCGGCGCCGTCAATACCGCGGTCTTCGAATGGATCGCGCCGGCCTATGAGGCCAACCCGGCGAAAGTCACGCTGACCGGCGGCATCTTCTTCGGCGCCGGAAGCATTCTCGCGGCGTATCTGCTGGCGCAGTGTTTCGACGCCGCCAGCCCCGCGCGTCTATTGGCGATCACGGCCATCATACCCGCGGCAGCCGGCGTCGCCTTCGGGCGCGCTCCTCTCGCGCAGGCCGCGCTCCGTCCCCTGCCAGCCACACACGCGACCAAAGACCTGCGCAGCGTGCTGGCCATCCTGTTTGCGCTGCTGCTCTTCTTTCAGTTTTCGAGCGAGTGGTCGATCGCGGGCTGGCTCCCGGTCTTCCTGATCGACCGGCACGGACTCAGTCCGGAGACCGCCGTTACGCTGCTGGCCGTGTACTGGCTGGCCCTCACGGTGGGGCGTCTGGTGACGGCCCGCCTGCTGACCGTAGTGCGCCACAGCCGCCTGCTGGCTACCGCCGCGTTCTGCGCTCTGTTCGGCTGCACGTGCATGCTCGCGGCGGGAACACGCGCCGGAGTGATCGTGGGCATTCTGCTCACCGGCGCCGGCTTCTCTGCCATCTATCCGCTGGCCGCCGAACGCATCGCTTCCCGCTTCTCTTACTACCACCCTGGCTACTTCAACGGTATTTTCACTTTCGCCATGCTGGGCGGAATCCTCGCCCCATTCGTCCTCGGCCATCTGGCCGCCGTGTGGGGTCTGCGCGTGGTGCCCATCGCCGCCATGCTGGCCAGTTGCGCGGTTTTTTCGCTCGTCCTGCTGATCTGGCTGGGACACAAGGTTTCCGGCTCGTGAATCGATACGGTTGACGCTGCGCCGCGGCGGTCCTTACAATGATTGATGAAAGGTGGCCGTTACATGTTTCCGCAAAGCGTACAGACTGCAGGGCTGGGTGGCCTTTCCGGAACCGAGCTGATGGTCATTCTCGGAGTC
>JBEKAQ010000141.1:0-11024 GCA_050015835.1 Bryobacteraceae bacterium
AATAGGCGTTCATCTTTTCCAGTAGATCGGGTGACAACGGCTTGCCATCCTTATCCACCTTCTCCATTTCCATGGTGATGTGCTCCTCAACCCCGTTTTTTGCCTTCATGGCTATGCTCCTTTCAGACGCCTTTTTTGTCTTCATGATCATGTCCCTTTTCAATTATAAGACCCAAAACGCTGCAGACCGTATTCGCGATCATCCACTCCTCGTCCGTATAAATGACGCGAACACCAGCGTACCCAATCCGCCGAGCGCCGCCGCGAAGGCGCCGATCCATTTCTCGCGACCGCTTCGCTCGCCCGCGAGTCCTGCGTTTCACGGTCGAGCACGTCGTGCATGTCGGAAAGCCATTTCTCGTCTTTGCTTCAACGGGAATGCCCCTTGGCAGCCGGTTCATCGACCCAGTACCCTTGGCGATTGTAATGTCGATGCAGCCCTGTCTCATAATCCCGGGTTAACAGAGACCCCTCTTTGTATTCCGGTGACTGTTTGATGGTCTCGCGGGGAAGATTGACAAATACTTTCGACTCATCCCAACTGACGCGCTCGATCCATTGTGGTGAAACCAGGACCTTTTTTCCCGCCCACCAGTTCCGTGTATCGATGATTAGATAACGAATCGCCCACGCCTCGTCATCGATGATAAAATCCTCGACGTGACCAATCTCGCTGTCTGCGGCTTGGATATGATACCCACTCACATCGTGAGTGCTGCGCAAATGGGGATCCCACGTTTGCTTACCTTGGGTGGATTCTCTCCATTTGTCACGGTCACGCATAGGGTAGGAATAAGATCCCCACATATACGGGCCGCCCCAGTACGTCGGCCATCCATAATACCCATAGTAGGCATCCTCGAATTGCCGTGAGACGGGCTTGTCACTGTCCAAGGATGGACTGTCCTCAATCTGTTTTTTGGTCAAATCGACGATGATGTGTTGCTCTTCTTCACTCACGGCGAGCAGCGCGCATGGGGAGATCAACACCTGTCTGCCCGTAAGCCAGTCTCCTGTGTCGGCGACCAGATAGCGAATCGCCCAGTGCCGGTCATCAAAGTAAAATTCTTTGACCCTCCCTATTTCCCCGTCGAGGCTGTCTAATTTGTAACCCTTTACTGTTTTGGCCTTGTTTAGCATAATAGCTCCTCCGTTCTTTGCGGTTCTTTTTTGTTCGCTGTTGGCGTCCGGCTGACAGCACCGCTCGCCGAAAACTGACCCAACCGAAAGATGCATTTCGTCTTCATGGTTAATTCTCTTTTTTTCAGCCAAGGCCCAAAACACGGCAGACCGTTTTTGCGATCATCCATTCCTCGTCCGTATGAATGACCCGGACCTTGACCCGGCTTCCATCCGAGGAAATCACGCCCGCATTCGCCGCGTTCTGCTCTTCTTCTAGTTCGATTCCAAGGAATCCCAACCCATCGCAAATCCGCGCCCTGACTACGGGCGCCTTCTCGCCGATGCCGCCCGCGAAAACCAGCGTATCCAGCCCGCCCAGCGCCGCAGCAAAGGCGCCGATCCATTTCTTGACCTGGTAGCAAAAGAGCGCGACCGCATCGCTCGCCCGCACGTCCTGAGTTTCACGGTCGAGCAAGTCGTGCATGTCGGAGCTGGTCTCCGACATGCCGAGCAGGCCGGACTCGAAATTGACCATCTTGTTGAATTCCTTCACGCTCATTTTTTCGGTGCGCGCCAGGTACCAAAGCAGTCCGGGATCAAGGTCGCCCGAACGACTGCTCATCGGCACCCCGGCTGTCGGAGTGAAACTCATGCTGGTGTCGATGCTTTTCCCTTCATGCACCGCCGCCAGGCTCGCGCCATTGCCGAGGTGAGCTAGGATAACCCGGCCTTGGGCCGCTTTCGGTCCGGCCAGACGGGCCAGTTCGCCCATGAGAAAGGCATACGACAACCCGTGAAACCCGTACCGCCGCACCCCTTTCGCTTCGTAGCGGCGCGGGATCGGCAACAACCGGGCCACAGCCGGCAGATCATGATGAAAAGCCGTGTCGAAACACGCCACCTGAGGCAGGTCGGGAAACCGGCGATGAAACGCCCCCGTTAACAGGATCTCCTCCGGCAGGTGGTCAGGATCAAATGGGCTGAGCCGGTGCAGCTCTTCAACCATTTCCGCGGTGATTCGCTGCGGCTCGCTGTACTTCGGTCCGCCATGCACCACACGATGGCCGACCGCGGTCAGCATGCCGACTCCGATCCGTTCCTCGATCCAGTCCATCAGAGCGCCCACCGCCACCACGTGGTCCGGCGCCGTCACTGGCAGCGAAAAGTTGTCCGCCCGGCTCTTACCTTTCACCTTTAATGCGGCCTCCGGCAGTCCGATCCGCTCAATCGCGCCCTCCAGAATCCGCCGGAGCGAGCCGCCGGCTTCGAACAGCGCGAACTTGATGCTCGACGAGCCGCCATTGATCGTCAGGATGCGCGGGTCAGCAGGTTTCATGGATGACTCCTTCATTATTTCGCAATCCGAACGGAGCCGGTTTCACGTACGTGGACCCCTTTCCGATCCCTTCGGCGACCGCGGTCTATGTATGAGCGTCAAGGCCCCAGTGAGTCGTCGGAGCTGCCCCTTTCCGGAGCATCCTCATTCGACCACGCATATTGCCAGTCCGGCGCCCAGATGAATGATTTTGCCCGTGGTGCTCCCGAGGACATGTTCATCTACCCACGACAAACCATATCGACCCAGGACGAGGGTGAGGTATCCACCGTCCCTGGCTTCCTCCAGGATGCTCGTTACCTCGTTGGTAGAGTCAGGAATGGTTTTCGTTTCTATCTGCTCGCGAGGGATGCCTGCCCCCGTGAGGGTCTCTATCGCGTCGCGGAACATCGGCCCCGTCGCCAGCTTCCGATTTCCCAGCCACTTATCCACAACCCCCTGTCGTGCCTCCTTCTCCTCCTTGGTCAGTATGTGGCCGTCATCCCAAAACCGGGTTGGAAGATTCGGCAACACATGAAAGAGCGTGAGAGACAGATCACTCATGCCTGAAAACTGCTTCCCGCAGTACTCGATTACCCTGGAAGAATGTTTGGAGCCGTCTATCCCCACGAGAATTTTTCTCATACTATCCTCCTTTGATCCTTATATATGTCGGTTACGTTCCCACTTCCTGGATCGTGCGCAGGAAGGTGATGACATCTTCCCGGCTGAGCATGCCCTGAATATGCCCATCCGTCATCACGGGTAGCTGGTTGACTCCATCACGGTCCATCTCTTCCAGGGCTGTCCATAGTTCTGCATCAGGCTGCACCCGTTTTGTTTGCTCGATCGGGATCATGGCTTGAGCGCTGGTCGTGGTTGACCATTCAGATCGCGGAACCTCTTTCACGTGATGCAAGGTCAACAAGCCAACTACCTCGTTGCTCCTCTTGACCACAAAGCTGCGGAGCCCACTGCCTAGAATATGAACGTCCACCAGGCGCTGCAAGGTAGTATCGGCGGGGACGGCTGTGTAGTGCCGATTCATCGCCTGCGACACGTTATGGCCGGCCAGCATATCGTGGAACGCCAGTTGCTGAACCTGTCCCTTGGCGGCATTTTCCAGGAACCAGCCGATGAAGGCGATCCACATGCCGTTTATAAGGTTGCCGGCAAGCATTTGCCACACGCCCAAACCGATGAAAAAAAAGGCGATGAATCGCCCCAGATTGGCGGCGACCAGGGTAGCCCGGCGCAGGTTATGGGTAATACCCCACACAGCCGCCCGAAAGACTCCGCCGCCATCCAGGGGAAAGCCTGGAATCAGATTGAAGAGACCCAGCACGATATTGATATAGACCAGGTATTTATCCAAGGCCAGCAGCGGCGCAACATGCGTGAAAACAGACTGCAAGAGGAAAAAGACGCCTGCAAGGGCGAAGCTGACGGCGGGGCCGGCGATGGAGATCCAGAATTGAGCCGCGGCGCTGGGTGGTTCGGCCCCGATTTGGGAGATACCGCCGAATATAAGGAGCGTGATGCTTCGCACCTTGATTTTGTACGACATCGCCACCGCCGAATGACCCAACTCGTGCAACAGCACGCTCACGAAGAGCATGATGGCGGTCGCCGCGCCCATGATCCAATACTGGACCGCAGGCCAGTTCTTAAACTCAGCCGGGTAGTAACCAACGGCCATCGTCCAGGTGATCAGCCCAAAAATCAAAAACCAGGAATAGTCCAGGCCGATAGGGATACCCAAAATGCGCCCCAACGGAATCGTATGCCGGTTCATTTCTATTCTTCCTCCGATCTGTCAGATTTTCATGGCGAATGCGCCTCGAGCCCAGTTGCATGGTTTCCACGGCCGTGCATGGATGACTCCTTCGTCATTTTCGCAGTCCGAACGAAGCAGGTTTCACACATGTGGAGTCGACTGCGCACCTGAAGTTCGTCGCCGCCCGCTTGGCGGGCATGATGATCCCATCTGCCGGCGAGCAAGACGCCGCCGATACCGTGAAACAACGTCGTGATCGGGATCGCTCCTTTCATTTGGCCTCCGTCAACGCCGTCTGCCATCTTTGAGAGTTCGTTCATCGAGCCAGGAGTATGGCGCTGGATCGGGGGCTCAGGCGGTAAGTTTGTGGATCTTCCAAAAGCGGCTCCTCGCCTGCAGCAAACAGGTCTTGTGGCGCTTCGCGAGAGGTGTCAACGGCCAGATGCCACCGAACCCCTGGCGGTGCGGGAGGCAAACGGAAATCGACCGCATCGGCGCCGGCGTTGAACATCAGACAAAGCGAGCGCCGCTCGTCTTCATGGATCAGACAGGCAAACTGTTTTTCTTTCTGGTCGGCCCAGTTGGGGTATCCTCCTTGCGGGCCAAACCAATGGATTTCGGCATCCGTGTAGAATTGCTCCTTATTTAGAACCGGATGGGCTCGACGAAAGGCGATCATGCCACGGGTGAAGCGGAAAATATCCCTATGCTGTTCCAGACGGCTCCAGTCATACCAGCTCGTTTCGTTGTCCTGGCAGTAGCCGTTGTTGTTGCCGCCTTGCGTGCGGCGAAATTCGTCGCCGCCGAGCAGCATCGGCACGCCGCGCGAGATGAGCAGGGTCAGAAGAAAGTTCTTGATCTGGCCTTTTCGCAAAGTCTCGATCCCGACATCCGTCGTTTCTCCTTCAGCGCCGTAGTTTTCGCTCAAGTTGGCGTCGCTCCCGTCATGGTTGTTTTCTCCGTTTGCTTCATTGTGCTTGTAGCGATAGCTCACCAGGTCATTAAGGGTGAAGCCGTCGTGGCAGGTGACGAAGTTGATGCTGCCCTCGGGGCCTTTGCCGGACCAGGTATAGATGTCGGCGCTGCCACAGATGCGGCTGGCAAACAAGCCGAGCATTCCCTCATCGCCGCGCCAGAAACGCCGGACATCATCCCGGTACCGGCCGTTCCACTCCGCCCAGCGCCGCTCCGAAAAACTACCCACCTCGTACGCGCCGGCGGCGTCCCACGCCTCTGCGATGATTTTCACATCCCTCAGGATCGGGTCCTCGGCAATCCGTTCGAGAAGCGGCGCATTGGCCAGCAGCTTGCCTGTGCCGTCCCTTCCGAGAACCGACGCCAGGTCAAAACGGAATCCATCCACATGCATCTCGACCATCCAATAACGGAGCGCGGCCAGGATGTGGTCCCGCACCACGGGATGGTTGGCGTTGATGGTGTTGCCCGTGCCCGTGTAGTCTTTGTAATAGCGTTTGTCGTCCGCCAGCGTGTAAAAGATCGCGTTATCCATCCCGCGGAAACAGAGCGTCGGACCCAGTTCGTTTCCCTCGGCCGTGTGATTGAACACCACGTCCAGAATCACTTCAATGCCGGCATTGTGAAAGGCCCGGACCATTTCCTTGAACTCCAGCTTCTGCTGACCCAAGCCACCAGAACTGCTATAGGATGCTTTCGGCGCAAAGAAGGCCACGGGATCGTAACCCCAGTAATTCCTGAGCGGTTGATTCGTTTGCGGATTCCTGCGCGTCACGGAAGTTTCATTGAACTCCAGCACGGGCATCAATTCCACAGCCGTCACTCCCAGTTCTTCTAAATAGGGAATCTTTTCCATTAGCCCCCGGTATGTGTCTGGATGCTCCACGCCGGAGTTGGGATGAATGGTAAAACCACGAACATGCGTTTCGTAAATGACCGTCTTCGACCACGGATGCCGGGGCGGCCGGTCGTCATGCCAATGGAAGTACTCATGAGTGAACACGCATTTCGGCATGGCTCGGGCATCATCGACTTTCGAACAAACCAGGTCTCTCTCCGGCGCCGACGGATCATATCCACGAGCCGGGCCAAAATCCCAATCAGGCAACGGCGAGACCGCTGACGCAAATGGGTCCAGGAGCAGCCTGCTGAAATTGAAACGATGTCCTTCGCCGGGTTCGTAAGGACCATCCACGCGGTACGCATAGAGTTGACCGGGACCGATACTTTTCACCCAGACGTGCCATACGTCGCCGGTGCGGTTGCGCGCGGGGTCCAGATCAATCACCCTGGCGGCCGTGGCATCTTCAGGATGGTCGAACAACTCCAGCCGAACGCGGCTGGCGTGTCGGCTGAAGAACGCAAAGTTCACTCCTTCGCCACGTGCATAGGTTCCCAGAGGCAATGGCACGCCAACCCGGACATCAGTTCGCTCCGATACCTCTGTTACGTAATCATGCAGAGGACGTTCGGACGTAGTCGGATTTGTGGTCGCGTCCGCCTCTTCTGCGGCCTGACCTGACACGGACGACATTGGACCTTCTGGGCGTCGCATGCTTTTCGGTTTTGTTGCCCTTTGCGCCGGGTCTTTTTTATTCATTCTTTTACCTTCTTTCATTGAAATCACTCTTGTTTTCCGGGCTCGCTTTCCTTCTCTTTGTTTGCGCGCTCCTGGCCGATTCCCATGGTCAAGGCCGTCATCCCGGCAAGGCCGCCCAGTTGCATGGTTTCCACGGCAGTGCTGGGGACGATGACGATCGTGGCGTTCTCCTTCAAACCCTCATAAAGCATGTTCATGGCCCTCAAGTGAAGAGCGATAGGGTTGTTGGCATAGGTCTTGGCCGCTTCTCCGAACTTCTCCGCCACCTGTCGTTCCGAGTCTCCCAGAATCACCCGGGCCTGACGTTCTCTTTCGGCCTGGGCCTGCATCGACATCGCATCCTCCAGGGCCGAGGGAATGAGGACATCTTTGACTTCCACCGAAATAACATTAATGCCCCACGGCTCGGTGCGCTCATCGATGATCTTTTGCAGCTCGCTGCTGATCTTCTCCCTGCCTTCCAGCATGTCCGAAAGCATGGTCTTGCCGATGACATCGCGCAGTGCCGTTTGGGAGGCCCAACTTATGGCGCTTTGATAGTCGGCTACATCGAGGGCCGCCTTCTTGGGGTCCAAAACTTTCCAGAAGAGCACTGCATCTACATCCACCGGTACCGTATCTTTGGTAAGGGTCTTCTCGGCCTTGAAAGAGGCCGTGATCACGCGGGTGTCGATCCAGTAGGGTATTACGTCGATGACCGGGATAATGAAGAACAACCCCGGTCCCTTGAGGGAGCGGAATTTGCCTAACCGCAATATCACCACCCTTTCCCACTGATCCGCAACCTTGATCGCGAGAGAAACAAAGACGGCGACAACAAAGGCAATGGCTCCAATCCATACGCTTTGCACGTTAGCTGAGGCGCTATATATGGTATATGCTAATGCTATGCCGATGCCGAAAATTACGATGAAGATCAATGATGCGAAAGAGCTGCTTTTTCTCATTTTAGGTACCTCCATAGATTTAGGTGCGTGATTGTGATGACCGCAAGTTGTTTTTCCTGAAGGTACTTGTCAATCCCCACTCTTCATTCAAAATGTAATCACCGCTGCCACAGGATTCGTGCATTTTCCAGTGGGATGGCAACGCCTGAGCAGTATGGTATCACGCGCGCCGTATAGTCCGCCGGTGGGCGGGCCGCAGACACAGCAGCGCGGTAAACGTAGCTGCCCGACGCGCCGGCAGGTTGCCGAACGCGCTTCATCTCCTGCCGTACGGGATCGCCGCCGTTTATTCCGTCGGCGTAAAGCCCCACCCGGACCACCTTCGGGTCGAGATCATTGAGATGAACCTGAACCTCGAATACGTGCTGCGCGCTTTTGGTCTCAACCTTCACTTCGCCGAAATGCAGCGTGGCCCATTTTTCTTCCAGACTGTGCTGCCAATCGACCATCTGCCTGCCCATTGCGCCTTTATTGGCAATGCGCAAACGATAGGCGGCAGCAGCGGGGATGTAGTGTTGTTCGGTATATTCGCGCACTGTGCGGTTCGCGGAAAACTGCGGTGTCAACCGCGCCATGCTTTCGCGCATACGCGCGACCCAGGCAGCGGGGATACCCTCCTTGTCGCGGGTATAAAACTCGGGGATCACCTCGCGTTCGAGCACGTCATAAAGCGCCGAGGCTTCGGCGGCATCCCAGGCCGGATCATCACCGTGTTCCCGGCCGTCCCCTAGCGCCCACCCCACCTCGGGCGCGTAGGCTTCCGCCCACCAGCCGTCCAGTTCCGACAGGTTGATGCCTCCGTTGACCAGCACCTTCATGCCGCTCGTTCCGCTGGCCTCCCAGGGCCGCCGTGGCGTGTTGATCCAGACATCCACCCCCTGCACCAGGTGCCCGGTCAAATGCATGTCGTAGTCGCTGAGAAATATCACATGGGGGCGCGCCTCGGGCCGCCTGATGAATTTGGTCCATTCCTGGATCAGGGCCTGCCCCTCATGGTCCGCCGGATGGGCCTTACCGGCAAGGATCAGTTGCACAGGGCGCTCGGGATTGGTTAACAGGCGAAGCAGCCGCTCCGGGTGATGCAGCAGCAGGTTCGGCCTCTTGTAGGTCGCGAAGCGGCGCGCAAAGCCCAGCGTCAATGCGTCGGGATCAAACAGATGCTTCGCGCCGTCAACCACCTCGGGCGATGCGCCTGAGACGGTCAGTTGCCGGGACAATCGTTCGCGGGCGTATTCAACAAGAGACCTGGTGGCGACAGCGCGAAGTTGCCAGAGGGCGGCGTCCGAGGTGCGGCGAATGTCCTGCTCCAGGGCTTCCGTCGTCCCCAACCAGCGGTCTTTCCCACAGGCCTCCGTCCACAGATCGTCGGATTCTGCCGAGTCCCAGCTCGGCATGTGGACTCCGTTGGTAACATGTCCAATGGGTACTTCCTCCTCCGGCCAGCGCGGAAAGAGGGACGTAAAGATATGCCGGCTCACCTTCCCGTGCAAGCGGCTCACTCCGTTTACGCTTCCGCTCCCCCGCACCGCCAGGTAAGCCATATTAAAGGGTTCGGAAGAATCATTCGGGTTCGCGCGCCCAAGGGCCAACAAATCGTGAAGCGAGATGCCGAGCTTCATGGCGTACCCACCGAGGTATTGTTCGATGAGGGCAGGAGAGAAACGGTCAAAACCGGCGGCCACCGGCGTGTGGGTGGTAAAGAGGTTGCCCGGTCGTGTCGCGCTCAGTGCGACTTCGAAGGGTTGCCCGGTCTCTTCCATGAAGGTCCTGGCGCGTTCCAATACGGCGAAGGCGGCATGCCCTTCATTCAGGTGGCAGACTTCCGGCTTCAGGCCGAGCGCATCGAGCAGGCGCCACCCGCCGATCCCAAGTACCATTTCTTGATTGAGACGTAATTCCGGCCCGCCGCCATACAGCTCACTGGTAATGCCTCGATGAGCGGGGAAGTTCGCCGCGTCATTGCTGTCGAGCAGGTAAAGCCGCACCCGGCCGACATGGACTTGCCAGGCACGCAGCCAGACCGAATAGCCAGGTAAAGCGACCTCCAATCGCAGCCACTCGCCGTTCGGTTCGCGTAGCGGCGTGATGGGCAACTGTCCGGGATCGTTGTAGGGAAAAAGGGCCTGTTGCGCTCCGTCCTTGTCGATCACCTGCCGGAAATAGCCTTGCTGGTAGAGCAGACCCACTCCGACCACCGGTACGCCCAGGTCGCTCGCTGCTTTGAGCTGATCGCCGGCCACATTGCCGAGCCCCCCCGAATAGATGGGCAGCGCTTCGCTCAGCATGAATTCCATGCTGAAATACGCGACGCGCGTCAGGGGCGAGCGTGGATGATCCTGCTGAAACCACGCGGGCGTCTCGGCCGCGTACCGTTTGACGTGTACCAGGTCATCTACACGTTTGCGGAAGGCGGGTTCGGCTAAGACGCGCTGGAGTTTGTCCCTCGAAACAGTCTGCAGGACGACCCAGGGGTTTTGAGTGAACTCCCAAAGCGTGGAATCAAGCTTCCGCCACACTTCGTCGGTAGCGTGATTCCACGACCAGCGCATATCCAGGGCAAGCTCCGCCAGGGAATCGACTCCTTCGATGTCCGTGGGCAAAAGACTGTAGGTTTGTTTGCTGACAGGTGTTTGTTCGCTCATGGTTTCTCCTTCCTTGCCTGCGGTTCGCTCGCGTTCCTATGCATCACCTTGTCTCCGATGGATAGCTCCCACACAGGGACAAGAAGAATGCCCCCGTTGAATCTATCGGACTCTGTAACGATCAATCACTCGTTTTTCCATCCGATCCATCCTGGAATCCCATCCTTGTCTCTCAGCCGCAAGACTTCATTTCCTCGCTTCACCATTGTCGCAATCATTAAAGGCTCACCACTGACCGCGACCTGTGACCCGGTCACGGTGACCTTATCGCCTAATTTAAAGTGCTTTGCTTGCTCAGGGCCTACAATGTAGAAGGCGGGACCCAGGTAAACCGGCAGTATCTCTTTTTTGTCGATAAAAACGGTCAATCGCATTTGCAAACCGAATCCAAGTTCGGGAACTTGGTCTATTTTTATGACTTGTCCTGAGACGGTTTTAACTGTTTTAGAGTCAAAGATTTTTTTGTAGGGATCGTCTGTCCCTCGGGCAGGATGTACCCCTAAACCAAGAGAGATTGGGTAAGTAGAATCATGATAATTATGGTAAGCATAATCATAATCGAGTGGCCCCTCTTGCGCATAACCGGCGTGGGCGCCGTAATACTTGAAAACGTTAGCCCCCCAACGTACATCCCCCATGTTTGGCA
>JBEKAQ010000142.1:0-10707 GCA_050015835.1 Bryobacteraceae bacterium
CCGCTTCGACCGCCAGTTTCCGCACCGCCGTGATCCGCACATTAATCGAGATCGGGCCGAGCCCGCGGGCTTCGAGCGCCACGCGCCAGGCGGTCACGGTCGCCTTCGTGAAACCGGCGGGCCGCGGCTCCTGCGTGTACCAGGCTATGAATTCGTCCAGCCCGAGGTTGTAAACCCGTCGCGTAATCGGTGACGACACGCTGTCGAGCACCAGCGACTTCAATCTGCGCCATTCTGAGGCCCTGTCGGCTACCACCAGTTCGTTCATCGTTAAGTCCTTTCGTTCCAGTTATTTGGCAATATCGGGAGCTAGCAGGACATTACCTCTGCTGGCGGCGAACATCAACTGAATGAGCGAAGCGCCGCGAAGCGTTAACCCGCTGATACGGAACCCTGACCTCCTTTTTCGACGATTCGCGCATTACAGGGTGAAGCCAGTCAACGACTGGTTATCTCAAGAAAAAGGAACACTTGACTCCCATGCTTACTCTTTTCGCGTTTCTCGTCTCCCTGTTCTCGCCGGCCTCGGCGCCCGCAACCACGCCGACGGCGGCAGCATCCACGGCCGCTAATAACTGCTATTGCCAAACCATCCCCTTGAAGGACTGGGGCAAGTAGACAACGTACCGCCTTTGCGCCGTTGAAGTTGATTGAGCCCTAATTACTTGCCCTCTCGATGGAGGTCGGATAGTGAGCCGGCTTCGTTCTTAAGCGGAGTGACCTCGTCGGCGTGGTCCAGAATCACGCTGCGCAACCCAGTCGCGAACGGGTCCCCGGAATTGCCTACTTCTCTCTATCTAATCTCCTGGCCGGAACGGGGCTCGTGAAACCCTCCTGCTGCGAGTAGTCCGCGGGAATTTGAAAGAGCGAACGATCCGGTTCGCCACGCTGAATGTCGGTCAATTTGTAGTCCGTCTCACCAATTCGCGGGTCGGTAGTCTTGGTTCTGACGGCGGTCTGCAGTTCGGTTGAATACCAAGCCTCGGTCGCGACCTGGATCGGGCGTTCATTCCCAGCCTGGCCCGGCGCGAGAACGCGAGTGAGGCGGGTTCCTTCGACGTTCAATCCCGCGATTACATCCGGTCCGAGAGATTCGCCACCCATGGTCTTCTGATTTGTGCTCGCAACATCGGTGCTCGCCACAGTGACCCGGCGGGCCGTTCGTGAACGAGAGTCGAGAATCCATGCTATCCGGGCAACGGGGTCGTGGATAAATACGATTGGGGACTGTTCGCGCCGCGTGCGTCCCTCGCTGTCGCGGGAGATGAGCGCAGTGGTCTTGCGAGTGGTGGTGTTTCCGTCGGTCAGCGTTTGGACGGTTTCCGTTACCGCAGTCGCGGTGAACGGAGCGTTCTTCACAAAACTCAACTCCTGCCCGGCGCAGGAACCTGCAAGGAGAGCGCAGATGACGAGCAGTTTGGTCATTGAAATACCGCTTTCACGAATCCGCGCGTGCCGATTGATGGGAACGTGACGTTGACGGTAGCGGTGGAGGCGGTGTTCGTGCCCGTTAGCGTCACGGGGATTGTTTGGTTTGGTCCCTTATCGGACAGGAGATACATGGTTACGGTTGAAGTAAGCGGAACGTTGGTCGCCGTGATTACGACCGGCACCGGGGAACTGGTATTGATGGTGGCGTCCGGGAAGCTGAAGGGGTTGGCGTTGATCGCGATGCCGCCGATACTGGTTACGCTGATGATCGGGAGGGGCGCAGTAGGGAGGTTAAGGGCGTAGGGCACTGAAAGCGTAGTCTGCGCCTGAGATGGCATGGGAAGACCAGCAGAGAAGGATGTGCTGTTGGCCTCAATGCGGACTAAACCTGACGTTGGCCCAGCATGGCACACGGCACCGCCCGCGGCGGTCACATTGATTCCATAAGAGTTGGCACCCACAACCGAGTTGGATACCAACCTCACTGCACCACCAGATCCTCCGCATCCCCAGGTCCCGCCCGACCCACCGTATGCGAGAATGTTTCCGTTGTTGCCGCCTTTGTTTTGGCTATCCAGCGTAATTTTCGTCGAACTGGCTATCAGAATGGCGCCACCTCCCGCGCCACCCTGCGATCCAAACTCGCCGGGGTAGTTCGTGCCACCTCCACCCGATCCGCCAACCAACGGCACGAGAAATTGATCTCCGGAAAACGTACCACCAAATGCGGCATTGGTACTGCAGTTATAGCAGCCAGCAGCCCCTCCGCCCGGCCCATTGCCCGGCAGGGCTGCATGGGTTGCGTCGCCCTGAATTCCGCCGAGACCTCCCGAGTACCCGCCCGAGCCCGCAAAAGAGATGCCCTGTTGCGCGCCACTGGGTGTCGGTCCCGGACTGGCATCTCCGGAAATATCAATAACTCCGTTGATGTTCACGTCGCCGGAAGCGAGCAAGAAGACAGGGCCATGAAACACACCTTCCCAAAATTTCAGCGTGCTCCCCGCAGCGATCGTGATCGTCGTAAAGTTGAAGATATTCGTATTCTGCGTCAAGTTCATCGCCGCTGGGTTGAAGTAAGTCACACCGGGCGCAGTGATATTCAGCGCCCCGTCAACTCCGGTCGAGCCGCTACTGAATGGCGTTCCGAACTGCGCTTCGGAGCGAAAACAAAGCAGCAGCATGGCGGACAACAAGACCAACACGCGACCCTTTCCCCTGATTTGGCCTCTGTAACTTTCCACTTTCATTTCCTTTCAGTTGATTTACTGGCTTAAGACGATTGCGCGATCCGCTATTCAACGGCGTGCTGTTGGGGTCGAGCGGATCGGACCCGAACAGAACTTCAATCCCATCGCTGAAACCATCCCCATCCGTATCCGCATCGAGTGGATTGGTCCTGTACACAAACAATTCCTCGAAATCGTTCAAACCATCGCCGTCGGTGTCCGGGTTCTGGGGATCGGTGCCGATCAGCATTTCAAGCCAATCCGGCAATCCATCGCCATCGCTGTCGGTCAGCGGGTCGATTGGCGCAACGGCGACGGGAGCAGCCGCATCGCCAGTCCGGGAAGTCTCAATTGACGGCGATGAAGGCCTGGCGCTCTGTTGCGGGATATTGTTCAGCACCGAGAAGTAACTATCGCTTTCCGAAATCCCGCTTATTCCGGTCGGGGCATTCAGCACCGAGAAGAGGCTGTCGACCTCCAGGACGCCGGAATTGTAAACAGGCTGGTTCAGCACCGAGAAAACGACGCTGTCAACCTCCGGGATACCCACTCCGGCCACGGGCGCATTAAGCAGCGAGAAAGATACGCTTTCCACCTCCAGGATGCCGGAGTCGTAGACAGGCTCATTCAGCGTTGAGAAGGACACACTGTCTACCTCAGTGACACCGGAATTGTAGACTGGCGCATTCAATACTGAGAAAGTCACACTTTCGACTTCGTACTCCTCCGCCCGGATTACAGGGAAGCTCGTGGGGTCGAGAGGATCGGTCCCGAACACGGCTTCGATCACGTCCAGAAAGCCGTCGCCGTCGGTATCCACCGTCGATTTCGGATCGACTACGGTAAAGCGATCAAGCTGCGTGATCGCGGTGGAAGTGCTGCCCGCGATGTTATTTGCGACCAGCGCGAAAGTTCCAATCGCGTTTGTCGACGGGATCGTGAGGGAGAGAATCGCCGATGTTCCATCGGACGACGCGGAAACGACCTGAATAGTAATGGGCGACAGTCCCCCCGGCTGAAGGGCGAAAGTGGTCGCGCCGGCTAAGGTCGTTCCTGTGACGGTGAGCCTTGCCTGCGTCCCGGCCAGGGCGGACTTGATGCTGAGTTGCGTGATCGTAGGGACGGGGTAGAGTGTGATGGCGCCAACGTTGGTGGTCCCGGACGAGACGGGAGGAACCGCGGCCGAAATGCCTCCGAGGGACGCTCCCGTGGACGATGTCGCCGTGGCGATTACCTGAACGTTGCCCTGTACTGTGGGAACCTGGGCGATCGAAAAGGTTCCGTCTGCCGCCGTCGTCGAACTGCGCGGACCCACTGTGGTGGTCACGGTTGCCCCGGACACTGGCGCTCCGGTCCCGTCCACTACATTCCCCGTAGCGGTGGTCCCCGGATCGGGCACAACCGGCACGACCACATTGGCCGCCGTTCCGACGTTATTCCCGTAATCGACCGCCGTTGCCCCAAATGTGAGGCTGGTCGCGGTAATCGGTACTTTGTAATTGAACTGATACGGCGCGGCATCGGCGGTATAGACGAGTTGTCCGTTCACCGTAAAGTTGACCGTGGCAACAGCGACATCGTCCGATGCGTTGGCGGAGAGAGTGAGGGTCTGCCCCTGGATCAGCGTGGTTCCGGGAGCCGGCGCCGTAATCGAGACAGTGGGCGGGATGCCGTAGGTATCGATGATGTTCTGATACTGCCCGATGCGCAAAAGGTTCAACGCCGGAACTATGAGATAGCCGTAATTAAGGTCGACTGCGATGCTGGAACTGTAGCCGGGGCTGAGGAGAGGCCAGTATGTTAGAAAACTCGGCTGAAGCGGGTTGAAGATACTGATGATGGGGACGGCGCGGCCAAAGGTGTCGTCGGCAGTGATAGCAATGTTGCCGAAGGCGGCGATATCGGTCGGGACACCGCCCAGGTTCATGGCAAGCGAAACCGAGAACACGGGCTGATCCGGATTCGAAATATTAATCGCTGTTACGCTGCGCTGAGTGTCGGCGAGTAACACGGCGGGGAGCCGGACCAGAACGCGCAGGACATTGCCGCCCGGAAGATAACCGCGCAGGCGGGGAGATGCGGGGATTGAAAAATCGGCGATCTGGACTCCGAAGGTTCCCATGGCGATAGCGGCAAGGCCGGTTACGGGATCGAAATCGACTCCCAGCGCGGGGCTGGGTGTGGCAAGTTGGGCGATGAGCGCGGGGCTGGCCGGATTGCTTACATCCACCAGTGAGACGCCCCCCGACTGAGCCGCAACAGCCAGCATGGTGCCGTGCAGTGCAAGCGAAGTAGGAATGCCCGTGATGGGAAGGGATGCGACGAGCGCCGGAGCAGCCGGGTTCTGCGCCTGAGCGATCCGCAGAAAACCTGTCTCATCGGCAATGAAAATATTCTGGGTGTTCGCCCGGACATGCTGGGCATTGCCAACTCCGGTTAGAGTGCCTTGCGAGGCCGGATGCGTCCGGTTGGTGACGTCGACGACTGTCATCCCATTGGTCCCGGCGACCACATACGCGTAATTTCCCGCAACATCGACGGCGATAGCGCCGGGAATTGCCAGCGTTGACACCTCTACGGGAGTGAAGAGAGTTACGGTGCCGGGAACGGTAAGGCTGAGCGTGTTCTGGCTGACCGTGATGGTGCAATTGCCGGTGCTGCTTCCTGAAAAGATCTGGCCTGCCTGGACCTGGAAGTTACAGATGTTGAGATTGCTGGACTGGTAGTGAGTACGAGGGTCGGCGGTGAGGTCGAGGGTGGTTTTGCCATCAATGAGCATCACTTTCCAGTCGAGCTGAACGGAGATAACCGGGTTTGCGATGCTGGTCATCAACGTGAAGGACGGCGGGGTGAGGGTTGAGACAGCGGTGGCTTTCTTCAGATCGTAGCTGGTAGGGTCGAGGGGGTTCGTGCCGGTGGTTATTTCGACTCCGTCCGGGATTTCGTCCCCGTCGGTGTCGGCCAGAAGCGGGTTGGTGTGATACTTGTTCACCTCGTCGCCGTCAGTCAGTCCGTCGCCGTCGGTGTCGGGGTTGATTGGGTTCGTGCCGAGTTGGAACTCCTGCAGGTTGGTCAAGCCATCGTGATCCGGGTCCTCAAACGGCAGCAGAGGATCGTTTGAATTCAGGCCATACGCCAGCGCCCACGATATCGGGATGCCGCCAACGCTTGCGCCTCCGATGTTGACCGGGACGGTGGCGATACCCGAAGCGCCATCGTTGTCCGCCTGAATGACTACAGTCCCGCTTGAAACCGCGGTCACCAAACCGCCGGGGGTAATCGTTGCGATTGCGGAGTTGCTGATCGTGTAGTTGGTGCCGGCGCTGGCGGCTGTTACGTCGGCGGTCGATCCGTCCGGGTATGTCGCGGTGACCGCAAGCTGTACCGTTTGGCCCGCAGCGGTTAACGAAAGCGTGGCCGGTCCGATGCTGAGTGAAACGGGGATGGGCGTTGTATTCCCCAGGGTGATCGTGGGCACATTGACCGCTGCATTAGAAGTAACGGTAAAAAACGCTGACTCACCGAATGTCGTTACTCCGTTCTGGATGCACGTAGCATGGGCCTTTACCTGGCCGAAGTTGGCTGGAATATTAGGAAGGACCCAGGAACCATCCGGGTTCACCGGAACGGTCCGGTTCAAAACGCTCACCGTGCAGTTCTGATTCAACTGCCCGAACGCAGAGATGGCGAGGAGGATGGAAAGGCTGAACGCCTGCCCCAGAGGGACACTGCTCCGATTTTTATGCGTCAGACCGTTCAAAAAAGAGCCTATTTCTTAGCGACTTCGCCGGGCTTTTTTGCGTTGCCGGCCGCCAGGGCCGCGTCCACGTAGTCGGTCAGCGTTTGCAGGCTTGGCACGCCGTCGATCTGCTTCCCGTTTACGAAAATCACCGGGCTGCCGCGGACGCCGCGCTGGAACCCATCGGCGAGATCGGCATTCACGCGCGGCGTGTACTTGCGCTTCCGGATCGTCGCGGCGAACTTCTCCTCATCGATCCCGAGCCGTCCCGCCCAGGCGATAAGGTCCTGCTCGCGCACCGATTCCTGATGATCGAAGATGTAGTTCGCCATCTCCCAGAAATGGCCTTCATGGGCGGCCGTCATCGCGGCATCGTGCGCCAGCGCGGCCTGAGCGTGAAAGGACAGCGGATAATTGCGGAACTGCAGGCGCACATCGGAGGGATACTTCGCCATCAGTTCTTCGAGTACATAGTTGGCCGACCGGCTCACGGGACTCTCCAGATCGGCGAAGAATTCGATGGTCACCGGAGCGGCCGCCGGGCCTTTGCTCATAAGGTTGTCGGTGATCTCGGTCAGAGCGATCCTTCGGCCAAATTCGCCCCTGACCAACGCCTTGAGTTCATCGGGCGATTTGGTGCCCGAGTATTCCTTGCCATTGACGAAGAAAGTCGGCGTGCCTTGTACCTTCTTCGCGTTGCCTTCGGCCCTGTCGGTCTCGATCGTCTTCTTGATCCGATCACTGTCGAGATCCGTCTTGAACTTCTCCATGTCGAGCTTCAGGCTTGCCGCGTATTTCAGCAGGTCCTCGCGCCCCAGCGCATTCTGGTTGGCAAAGAGGAGATCGTGCATCTCCCAGAATTTGCCCTGCTCGCGCGCCGCCATCGCCGCCTGGGCCGCAAGCTGCGCGAACGGATGAAAGCTCAGGGGGAAGTTTTTGAACTCGACCTTCGTGTTGATACCTTCGATGCCTTTGCTCTCGACCTCCCGGGCGGCCGGGGCGAACATCCTGCAGTAAGGGCATTGGAAGTCGGAAAAGATCTCGACGGTGACGTCAGGAACCGGGTCCGCCGTTTGCGCCAGACCTGCCGACACAGCCAGCGCGAGGAATAGCTTTGGCCACGGATTGGCGTGGGTCAATGCGCATAAGCCTGCCTTCAGCATCGGTTTTTCTCCTGATAAGATGGATGTGCAGCAAAGGTTGAGAACGGACCCCCGTGGAGCTGGAGTTCGCGGAGAAGCTGGGGTGCAAAGTCGACCCGCGGACTGCTCCCCGCTGCCCCACCGGCTCTTGGTAAGATGAACTGTATGCAGGCCGTTGTGAATCTTGACCCGGATGTCGAAGAAATGCTTCGACGGAAGGCTCTCGAACGCAACCTCGATTTCGACCGGGCGATCAATGAAACGCTCCGCGCCGGTCTTTCTTCCGAAAGCGTTGAGACCGGCCGGCGCTTCGTCCAGACAACGTATTCGTGCGGCCCGGCGCTGGTCGATCTGACAAAGGGGTTAGCGCTGGCGGATGAACTCGAAGACGAAGAGACGATCCGGAAGATGAGGCTGTCAGGGAGCCGTTGATCGTTCCCGATGTGAATCTTCTGGTCTACGCTTTCAACGCGGACGACCCCCTCCACGGCAGAGCGAAACGGTGGCTGGAAGAAGCTCTTTCCGGGTCCGAACCCGTTGGTCTCGCGTGGAACGTGCTGCTCGGCTTCCTGCGGCTCACAACCCGATCCGGCATTCTGGCGAAGCCTCTTCAGATCGAAAAGGCCCTTGGTATTGTGGATTCCTGGCTCCGGCTGCCCGTTGTCAGGATCATTGAGCCGGGAACCCGCCACTTGACTTTGCTCCGCGACCTGCTGACAAGCGCGGGAACGGGCGGCAATCTCACTTCCGATGCTCATCTTGCGGCGATCGCCATCGAACACGATGCCGAAGTCTGTTCGTCCGATGCCGATTTCGGCCGCTTTCCCGGGCTCCGCTGGCGCAACCCGCTCACGCAATAGCATCACTTGCCCCCTTTCGCCCAAACCGGCGGCCATTCGCGCGCCTTGAAATTCTCGTCCACAATCCGATCCTTCGTCCCCGGCGGCAACACCTGCAGCGACTTGAGGAATTCGATCAGGCAGTCCTGCTCGTGCGCCGGAAGCGCCTGAAACGCCTTCCGCGACTCAATCGCCTCGCCGGAATGCTCCAGAACCGAGCGCCGCATGGTGGTAAAAAGACCGTGATGGAAGTAGGGCGGCTCATTGGCCGCTCCCCACAGCCGTTTGGTCAGAAAGTACCGGTTGCCGTCGCGGAATTTCTTCGACCACATGGCCTGGTTCATGTCCAACGGCTCGGCTGCACCGCCGTCCGTAATGTCATGCAGCTTGAAATCCGTATAAGCCTCGACCCATACCACTTCAGATTTATTCGGGCCGGATTTATCCGGCTTCAGGCGCGGCGCGGGAAGTTCGTCGCTGGAGAGGTCGACGTACAGCGTCTTCGTCTCACCCACGCGCAGATTGGTAGGGGGATTGTAAGGATTCGGTTCCGAATAGATCCAGCCCTTCTTATCGAGAGGCAGCCGGGGGATGTGGCAGGACGCGCAGCCTATCCGCTCGAAGATTCGCTCGCCATCGAAGACGGCGTGCTCGATCTCGGGATTCCGCGATATTACGCGGCCGGGCACCTGTAGAGCGGCCTGGAAGACGCTTACGGCCGTGACGTCCGCGCGGGTCAATTCGTTGGTGAAGCCGTCGCCGTCGGGATCGGTATCGACGCCGAAGCGCTCGGTGGATTGAATGCCGTGATGCTGATTGAAGGCATTGTTTGAGAACTCGCGGATGGAGACGACGTTGGCGGCCTGATGCCACGGGCGGATGACCAGCGTGGGCGGCTGGCTCGACATGCCGGCAATCAGGCTGGGCCGCGGCAGCCCTGTGACTTGCGACGTGTCCCAGGTTCCGGTCTTCGTCAGCGTGAGTTTTCCGAAATGGATGCCTTTGGCGACGAGCTCTTTCGTGTGTCCGGGCTTGATGGTGATACGGATGGCTTGCAACTCTTCCGTGATCTGGCGCGCAAGCATTTCGAGATACCCGGCTCCGAAGAGGCCAGTGGTGCGGCGGAGATTCGCCATCGTTTCGAGCGCCGTGGTTTGGCCGTTTTCGTCGACCGAACCGCGTGTGGGGAGCTTGTCGGCGGGATCGAATGTGGCGAAGTCGAAGCGCTGTCCGAGAACGAAGACATTAGTCACGAAATCGCCGCCGCCTCCGGAAATGCCATAAGGAGCGTTGTGGCAGCCGGTACAGGAGTTCGCGTCGGGCGCGGAGATACGGTTGAAGGCGCGGTTGCCAGTCAAAGGTTGCGATGGATCGGAGAGCGGGTGGCCGGTGCCTTTGGTTTGGGGCCGTCCACCGCCTTCCTGCTCGGTCCAGTTGGCGTCGAAAAGAAGCTTGCCATGAGCGAACAGGGTGGGCAGGTGAAGCGCGAATTCGGACCCATCCGAGAGGTGTGCCGCCACCGCTTGCTCCTGCCCGATCTTCTGGGCGACGGCCAGCCATGGGGTCACAACCGTCAGACACATCACAAGGGCTGCGTGGCGAGAGGAAACTTCTGAAATCGTCCAGTACTTGCGGAAAGCCTGATCATATTCTAGCCATGTCTGGCGGTCCACATGTGGTGATAGCCACGTCCAAAGGCGGGTTCGAAACACCTTCTTCATCGTTGGCATATAGCCGGTTCTTGCATTCCCAAAACCTGCAAGAAGACATTTACCGAGCTGGTTTCAATCGGTGTGCCGAAGTCCAAGTAACTCGCATGTTCCACGGGGGAAATGTCCGTGGAGCAGACATTTGCCAGCCCGAAGACCACACTATTCAAATTCTGGGATGACGAGGACACTAAGCCATCTGAATCATTGAATAGGGCGTTTACGTCAGAGTTGTACGCCTGTAGCGGCCCACAACTCGAGGTTGGCGGCCCATCTGGTGGAGTGCATTCAGTTGAGAGGAGTTCATTCCACACACCTCTCAGAGTAAGAAGATCGCTGGAACTCGTATGCCCGATTATCGACACGTACTGTGTCGAGGACAGAAACAGGACCGGCGCCAGGGAGTTATTTAGGCGTTGAAGTGCAGAGGTTTGCTGCGGGCTTGACCCCATGTTCTGAACGGCTGGGCTTCCCGCGTTCAGATACCACTTAAGTAGGTTGAAGTCTACGTCAGCAACTCCAGAGAGAGCTGGGTTGGCCAGCACGCTCGCCAGCGGCGTCCCCCCATGTGGAGTTCCGATTGTGATCAGGCGGTCAACATTGTCCTGCCCGTTTTCGTTC
>JBEKAQ010000143.1:0-10699 GCA_050015835.1 Bryobacteraceae bacterium
AGTGACCAGCGTGCTGGCGCGCTCGTAGCGGCGCATCACGATTTCCAGAAGATCCTCGGCCGCCGTTAACGGCAGTTTGCGCATGCCGAAATCGTCGATGATGAGCAGCGGAACGGTCGCCAGCGATTCCATGAACTCCTTGCGCGACCCGTCGGCGACAGCCTCGGCGAGGTCGTCCAGCAGGATGTGCGTTTCCCGATAGATCACGCGGTATCCCTGTTGAATAGCGGCCTGACCGATGGCCTGAGCCAGATGACTCTTGCCCGTGCCGCTCGGCCCGAGGAACAACGCGTCCCCGCGATTAACGGCGTAGCGTTTATGCAGGCAGCGGAGGCGCATCGTTATGTCGAACCTCCTGGCATCGTCAGCAAGAATCTAGAAATAGATACTTCTGTAAACTGATACCATCTTTGGGCGATGGCCTGCGACAACAAAGCGCTCACAGAACGAATTGCAGCGCGATACAGCGAGATTCTCCATTCCCGCCTGCCTGGCGCACACTTTTTCATTGGTGACGATTCCACGATTACCGAGGCGTTGAAGGGCACCACGATGCGGGTAGTGAGAGATTTTGACCGATCAGAAAGCTCTCTTGTGATTGAAGGCTATCTGCGCGCTGACGGCAGTCTGAACGAGGAGGTGCTCATCCCAAGCTACTCGGATGCTCTCGCCGACGCGGTAACCGGAGCTGCCGCGAACGCGGGTGTTTCCGCTGCCGGTCAGTTGTGGATTTTCCACAACATCATTTCCGTTCCGCTCACGGCTGACGCCGCCGTCGTGCATTTTGTCAAATCAAACGAAGTTGGAGTGTTCGGCCAGTCGTGGTTTGACAAAACGGCCAAGAAGATGGCATTCGCGGCCATGACAGAATGGGGCATCCGGGAGTCATAGACCGTCAGCCTTTCCTCGAATATGCTCCTGCTCCTCCAGGCCGCGGCGCAACAGCTTCCGCCGATCAATGTGACGGTGCGACAGCCTGCTGGTGGAATGCCGGAGTGGGTGAAGATCCTGATCTCCGCCGGCACGGGAGCGCTTTTCGGCGTTCTCAGCAACATCGCCATGGAGGTTCGCCTTGGGCTGTATCCGGCTTTCGCCTTCGTGCCCGTTTAGGCTTCTCCATACCTTCCGCCCCCCGGCCAGCGAGGCTGTTCACCCCGCCTTCGGATACGGCGCTCCTCATTGGAGCGCCGGAGGGACTTCAACCCTCCTGAGCAACGCGCTGCTCAGCGCACTTCATCCCCCGTTGCGCCAACCCGTCATGGTGGTTCACAAATCCCAAAAATAAATATTTCCCCACAATCCCCTGAAAACGATCGCCTGTCCCGAGCCGTCCCGCTCTGCCCCGCCTCATCCGCATCACCCGCATGCAATTCTGAGATCGCAAATGAACGTTAGCGCCCAAATCTCTCCGGTCCGGCCGCCGAGCCGAGACAGAAAACTCAGCCGCACAGGCCAGGATTCCGTCCGGAAGAGGCGGGCGAATATTAGCAATAAAAGGGAAGAAACCGGATTTCCATCCCGAATAAATCGCTCTGGTCGTCAACAGGGGCGAAGAGGAATGGTAAGGTCTTATCCCGATTAAATCGCTCTTGTCGTCACCGTACCGGGTCAGCGGGTCAGCGGTCACAAAAATCGCAATAAATCTGATTCAATCGATAACTAACTGAATCAAATCTCTTTACTACTCATAATCCACCCCAAATCTGCCCTACCCCGAACCACAATTCCCCCACCGCCATGCCAAGCTCAAGCCGGAACCAACCAACATGCCCGAACGCATCAACAAACTTCAACCCGACCGCACCGTCTATCTCCGGGGCTTCGACACTTTCGCCGCCGCCGCATCCATCCACTCCGCTTCGCCCACCGGGTTCACGGTGAGCGGAACCTTCCGCGACCCCGCCGACTTCGCGGTCGCCGTGCTCTACGACGCCGATAATTTCTACGAGCATCCCCTTATTAAGTATCTGCCCGATTTCAATCTCGCCGGCCTCACCCTCACCTTCGATCTCCAGTACACCGACGGCCTGCAGCCCATCGACTCGCCCAAATACAACTGGATCGATTGGGCCACTCTCGATTGCATCCGCCCCGACGGCACCACCGCCCAGGTGCGTCTCTGGGACAATGCCACGCTCGCCGACCCCAGCTTTCCCGCCGCCGCCGCCACCTGCACCGTCCTGACCGCCAGCGCCGGCATTCAGCCTTACGATCGCGTCACGCTCTGGTACCAGAACCTCGCCTTCGATTACATCGTCCCCCCCGGCCAGGCTACCGCCGAATTTCAATTCTTTGCCCTGGGAAACGGAACCGTCCACTCCATCACGATTAACGGGACCACCTTCTCTCACACCGAATCGGGTGAAGCGGGCGAAACCAGCGCCTTCGTAGCCGCCGCCCTCATCGCCGCTATCGCCAGCCCGTATGCCACGGCATCCGCCGGCAGCGTATCGAACGCCGTGCTCCTCACCGTTGAGACCGCCGCAGCGGGTACCGCCTTTCAGGTCGGCGCGACGGATGGCAATGCCTCGGTAACCATGCTCCTCACCACCCCCGCCGTGGTCGCGGCCAATCTCGCCAACCAGATCAACTCCACCAATTGGGTCAACGCCAACGCACCCTACGCCCTGCTCGCCTCCGTAACCGGCGCCGAAATCGGCATCACGGCCGCCAGCTACGGCACGGTGGATGTCAACGGAACCGCGGTCGCCTGGGTCTCGGGCAGCGTATTTGCAGGCATCGTTCCGGGCGCAACAATCATGATCGCCGGGGTCGCCTATACCGTCGCAAGCGTTCAATCGCCCACCCAGCTCACCCTCGTATCGGCCGCGCCCACCGCCTCCGCGGCCATCTACACCGCCGCGCGCGGAGGACGTGACGGCAACCTGATCCAGCTCTACGCCACCAACGGAACCTCGACCCTCACCCTCGATCAAAGTCAGATCCAGCTCACCGGCGGCATTTCCACCGTCGCATGGACCTGCACCCTCGACTTCACCGCACTCGGCATCGATCAGCTCCGCCAGTGCTGGCTTACCTTCGCGCCTTCGCTCACCAACGGCCCTTACGTCGCCACCGAATGGGAAGCGACTTTCTCCAACTGGCAGCTCGCCGGACCCGCCGCCACCCAGGCCCTCAGCGTCGCCGGACCCGGCAGCGTACGTCTCGAAGAGACCAGCGGCTTGTGCGTCTATCAGGGGGTCTGGAACGTCGAAGCGGGCTTCTATTCGAAGTACTTCGCCAACGCCACCAGCGACATGACGGCGTCGGTGACCATCGGCTATCGATGCCAGTCCACCCACGATCTCTATATCGGTACGTCGCTCTACATCGACCGCGCCGTCGTCGGCATCAGCCTCGATGGCGATACCGGGACATCCCTCAACTGCTATCTGAATACCAGCACCGCTGTCGTCACCCGCCGCATCGTCCGCACCTCGGTGGCGCCCGGCGAGCACACCCTGGTCGTCACCATGCAACAGGCGGGCGTCTTCTATCTCGATTTCATTGAAGCCGCCGTGCCTTCCGACGTTCCCGACGCCCTCGCGCCCCGCACCAACATCTCGCCGGCGCTCGATTTCGACACCAACCACAGCTACCAACTGGCGCCCGCGCGAATCATGTGGATCATGGACCAGCTCGGCTACGCCGGACCCATGAATGAGTATCTCGGCGTGTTCTGGTGGAACGAGCGCGTACTCTCCGGAGGCTCGCTCTCCACCGTTCAGGTAATCTTCAATGGACCGTTTTCCACCGGCGATGCCATCTTCCTGAACCTGAACGGAACCGTCCTCGGCAAGTCCATTCTCAACTCCGTCGTCGATACCCCGGAGGTCGTCGCGCAGCACTTCGCCGATTACATCAACGGAGCGTTCGTCGGTGCATGGGCCGCCGCAGCCGGTTCGACTCTCACCATCACCGGCCGCTCGCCCGCCCCCGACTACACTGTTTCGGTGTCGCTCGATACCACCTCCGCCACGGGAACTCTGAGCCAGACGACAATCGCCACCGGGCAATATGGCAACTGGATCGTCAACGATTCCATCTCTCCGCCCATCAATCGCGCGGCCCGCGACTGGCATGCCGATTTTTACACGCAGTGCGCCGGTCGCAGCCGCGAGGTCGTTACCAGCTGTTCCATGGAGCTGGTCAATCCGCCCACCGGATACGTCGCCCAATTCCCCGATACCTCCGCCGTCTCCACCGCCACCGGCTTCGGCGATCTGCTTTCCAATCAATGCGCCGTAGGGTCCTCGAAAATGCTGGCTTATCAAAAGGCCGTGTACCGCTGGATCGCGCAAATGCAGGCCGCCGCGGGCCTCACTCCCTGCATTCAGTACGGCGAGTTTCTCTGGTGGTACTTCGCCGGATCGAGCGGCATGGCCTACTACGACGTGGAGACCCTCGCCGCCGCGCAGACCACGCTCGGACGGGCCCTGCACGTCTTCCTCACTCCCAATGACGATCCCGCGGTCAACGGCGGCGCGGACTCCTTATTCCTGCGCAACCGTCTGCGCGATTACGTCGCCGCCCTCGTCGCCGATATCCGTGCCGCGTATCCAACCGCGATCTGCGAAGTCCTGTGGCCCTACGATGTCAATTACCCGGCCGGTAATCAACTCAACTGGTTCGTGAACCTGCCCGCCGAGTGGCAGCTCAAGCCATCGAGCGGACTCGACCGAATCAAGGTCGAAGCGCTGAGTTTTGGCTCGTCACTGAGAAATCTGAATCTGGTCCGCCAGACGGTCGAATTATTTCCGGATTTCGGATGGCCGCTCGATTCCCTGAAGTATCTCGTCCCGGTCTTCGGATCGGCCACACCCTGGGTGCGCGAACTGGCCATCGCGCGCGGCGCCGGACTCGCCGTCAATAACCTGTGGGCCTTCGATCACGTCTGCCTGTTCAACCTCTCCGTACCGGAGCCGCCGCTCGAGCGCCGGTCCGCGGTAATTAAATGAGAGTCCTAAGGGACCGGCGTAGCGATCGGCTTGCCCTTTTCCACCACATAGACCGCGGCCAGCAGGAGAGGCTGCGTTCCGGTGTTATGCGCATCGTGAATGGCCCCGTTGGGCACCACGAAACCATCGCCCGTCTTGATCTTCAGGGCGGGCTGGCCCTGAATCAGGATCTCTCCTTCGCCCGAGATCACGTAACTGATCTCTTCGCCGGGATGCGTATGGCGTCCCGCCGAAGCGCCCGGAGCAATCTCCACATGCGCGATCACAGCTTCATGCCCCGCATACGAAATATCTTTTCTCTGTACGATGGTGCGCTGCACGCCCGGATTCTGAGCGACAGCCAAAGTGGCGGTGGCCAAAACAAGGATTAACCGAATGACTCTCATAAAAGTTCTCTCCACCACCATACCTCAACCGCCACCACCCTCTTACCGAGCCGCGACCGTAAGGGAGCGGACTACCACCCCTACTAACCCGCCAGCTTTTCCAAAGCCTCCCCGCTCAACCGGAACGTGGTCCACTCATCCATCGGTACCGCCCCCAGCCTTTTATAGAAAGCTATCGAAGGAGCGTTCCAATCAAGCACAGCCCACTCAACGCGACCGCACTTCCGTTCCACGGCCAAACGAGCGAGTTCCTGAAGCAAAGCGAAGCCGATCCCCTTGCCACGCAAATGAGGCCGCACATACAGGTCCTCCAGATAAATCCCAGGCTGAGCCAGAAACGTGGAATAATTCGGAAAAAACAAAACAAACCCAACGCACTCCGAGTCCCACATTGCCAGCAGCACCTCCGCCGCCGGACGAGCCCCGAACAGAGTCTCGCGCAGTCGCTCTTCGGTGGCGACCACCACGTGCGACAGCTTTTCATACTCCGCCAGCCCCCGAATCAACTCCAGAATCACCGGAGTATCCGCCTCCGTAGCGGGCACGATTTGCAGGTTCGCCATTTACCGAATCTTACATTGTGTTAAAACTATGAACGCCGTGGAGCCGACCAGCGCCAATCACAACCGCTACGTGATCAAGTCGCTGGTCCATGCCTCGCGCGTTCTCGAGTCCTTTCAGTCGGTGGGCGAAGTGCTCCGCCTGCGCGATGTAGTGGCCCGCACCGGCTTCAACAAGGGCATGTGTTTCCGCCTGCTCTATACTCTGCACGACTGCGGGTTTCTCGACCGCGTGGGAGAGAAGAGTTACCGGCTGACGGCGGAAGTCCGCCGAAGGCGTCTGTACCGGATCGGCTATGCGGCCCAGGGCCAGGACACTTCGTTCGATCGGGAAGTGGCGCGCGGCCTGAAGCGCGCGGCCGAGCGCGAACAAGTGGAACTGATCACGGTCGACAACCGCTATCAACCCAAGTTCGCGCTGCGCGGCGCGGACTATCTGATTCGTCAGGAAGTGGATCTCGCCATCGAGTTTCAGGCCGACGAAGTGGTGGCTCCCGACATTGCCACCAAGTACCTCGAAGCCAACATTCCTGTCATCGCCATCGACATCCCGCATCCCGGCGCGACTTACTTCGGCGCCAACAACTATCAGGCGGGACTCATCGGAGGCCATCACCTGGGACGCTGGGCGAAGAAGCACTGGAACGGCGAAGTGGATGAGATCCTCGTCATCGAGCTGCAGCGGGCCGGTTCGCTGCCCAAGGCGCGCATACGCGGCTTGCTGGCCGGGCTGTCCGAAGTCCTCCGAACGCCGGAGCCCTGCCGGATTGTGCCCATCGACGGGGACGGCCAGTTCCAGATCACCATGGAGCGCGTCCGCAAGCACCTGCGCGAATCGAAAGCAAAGCGCATTTTGGTGGGTGCGGCCAACGATTCGAGCGCCCTCGGGGCGTTACGCGCCTTTCAGGAAGCGGGCCGCGCCGAAGAATGCGCCATTGTCGGCCAGAACGCCGAGCCCGAAGCGCGCGCCGAGTTGCGCTCTCCCCGCAGCCGCCTGATCGCGTCGGTGGCTTATTTCCCCGAGCAGTATGGCGACAGGCTGGTGCGGCTGGCGCTCGATATTCTGGTCCGCAAGCCGGTGCCGCCCGCGGTCTTTACCAAGCATCAGATCATCTCGCCCGAAAACGTGGATCACTTCTATCCCAACGACGGATTGCTCAGTGCGCCGGCATAATCGTTTCTCATTGAGAAACGATTAGTTTGTCTACGTAAACCGGAAAACGCAATAAAATTACTGTAATCAGTAAGTTAACTTAAATTATGCGTTTTCCATCGCAAAACTTTTAAAGCTCGCAAAACAAAGTATTGCCGCTCAGGTGAAGTCGTGACAGACTGTATTCCAACATCCGGGGTAGTTTCTCATCCGAACAACAAGGAGTTGTAAAAGCATGCGCCACGTTGCACTTTGCCTCGCGTCTCTGATGGTCGCGGGTTCGCTTCTCGCTCAGGTCGGCGGTACCGGTTCGATCCAGGGCACTGTCACCGATCCGTCCGGAGCCGTTGTGGCCGGCGCGTCGGTCACCGCAACCAATGTCGCGACCGGAGTCGCCACCTCTCGCAAGACCACCGATGCGGGCTTCTATGCGCTGACGCTGCTTCCGGCCGGCGAATATACCTTGAACGTCACGGCGCCCGGTTTCGAAACGCTCAATCAGCAACACGTGGTATTGGATGCCCTGGCGGTGGTCAGCGTGAATCCCCGGTTGCAGGTCGGCGCGGCCAGTCAATCGGTCACGGTAGAGGCCGAACCGACCGCCCTGCATGCCGAGGATGTCGCGCTCGGTTCCACTATCGAGAACAACGTCTACGATGCTCTGCCGCTCGCCATGAACGGCGTGGCGCGCGACCCTTCGGCCTTTGCCGGACTCTCCGTCGGCGTGGATAACTACAGCACGCAGGCGGCCGGTCCTTCCACGGGATCCTTCAACGGCGGCCAGACCTATCAAAACGAGACTTATGTGGAAGGTATTCCGATGACCAGCGCCGGGACGGAGAGCGACACCCGCAATCTGGCCTTCGGCATATCCGTCGAAGCCGTCGATCAGTTCCAGGTGGAAACTTCCGGCGCCAAGGCCATGTACGAAGGTCAGGGCATGTCGAATTACGTGCTCAAATCGGGCACCAACCAGTTTCACGGCGGCGTCTTCGAATACTTCCGCAACACCGATTTCGACGCCCGAGGCTTCTTCGCGACCACCACGCCCATCGAGCACCAGAACGAATTCGGCGGCACCGTCAGCGGCCCCATCAAGAAGAACAAGGCCTTTTTCTTCGGCAGCTACGACGGCTACCGCTATGATTCCGCGTCGCCTCCCGGCTACCAGAGCATTCCGACGGTCGCCGAGCGCACCGGCGATTTCAGCGCGTTTCCGCAGATCATTTACGATCCCACCAGCGCCACCGGCACTGCCGCGCGGACGCCGTTCCCGAACAACATGATCCCGCCCAGCCGCATTTCGTCGATTTCGCAGTCGTTCCAGTCTTACCTTCCCGCCCCCACCAATAGCGGGATCCAGAACAATTACCTCGCCACGCTGCCGGAGACGGTCACCAACAACAACACTACGGATAAGGTCGATTACAACCTTTCGGACAAGAATCGCCTCTTCGGCATGTTCAGCCGGGGCCGGTATTCGACGAACTACACCGGCAGTCTCACGGCCATCAGCACGGACACGATGCCCTTACCTTATACGGCTGGCCGGATCGTGCAGGAAAATGCCACTCTCGCCCAGATTCACGACAGCTATACCATCACGCCCAGCCTCATCAATCAGTTCAGCTACTCCATGAGCCGGCTCTGGATCCCGTTGATCAGCGACACCGCCGGCGGCAATTACCCCATGAAAGCGGGACTCACCGGACTGCCCGCCGGCCCGGAGAACGTGTATTTTCCCAGCGTCGATTTTTCCGGTAATAACGCTCCGGTCAGCTTCTCCGGCACCGGCGGCAGCGACTCCGCCGCCTATAACGAAGCGCAGACCACCTTCACCCTCCAGGATAACCTGTTGTGGGTGAAAGGCAGGCACAGCGTTACCTATGGCTTCCAGTTCCAGGCCCTGCAGGACAACGAAACGCAAACCAACCAGTACGCCGATTTCAAGTTCAGCAATAACGAAACCGCGCAATTCAGCTCCACCGGAACCCTCATGAGCACCACGGGCCTCAGCTACGCCAGCTATCTGCTGGGCGCCGTTGACAGCGCTTCCGCGGCGCAGTATACGGTGACCGAACAAGGCGGCCGTTACAAGGACTACGCGTTCTATGTGCAGGACGACATCAAAGTCAATTCGCGCATGACCCTGAATCTCGGTCTCCGGGAAAATATCTGGGGCCCGTTCTCGGAAGTGAACAACGTCATGTCGTTCCTGAATCCCGGCGAGCCCAATCCTCTGGCCGGCGGGATTCCGGGAGCCCTGCAATTCGCCGGCAACGGCCCCGATAGCTGCGACTGCGCGACCCCCGTCAAGCAGCACAGTCTGAATCTCGCGCCGCGCGTGGGGCTCGCCTGGCGTGTCGACGATAAGACCGTGGTCCGGGCCAGTTACGGTATCTTCTATGCACACGCCGGCGGCGTGGGTGGACGCACCGACGGACGCACCGGCCTCGGCTCGCTTGGTTTCACTTCAAGCAATAGCTTTGCCAGCACCGTTACCGGTCAGCCCGCATTTAACTGGAACACCGGATTTCCCGCCAATCCATTACCGCCGCCGTTTTTCAACCCCAGCTATGGCATTGGCTTTATTACCGCCGCGGCGGGCGCCTCGGTCGGCTCCGGTCCCAGCACGTCCAACACCATCCCCTATGGCGATCCCCTCTTGGGCGGCAAAGCGCCGTACTACGAAGACTGGAGCCTCAATATCCAGCGCGCGCTGACACAGAACATCAACCTGACCGTGGCTTACAGCGCCAGCGTCGGACACTTCCTGCCGGGCGCGGGCGTAGCCGGCGAGTTCACCAATCAGATTCCCGAGCAGTATCTTCCGCTCGGATCGCTGCTCACGTCCACCCTGAGCGCGACTACTCTCGCCCAGGCTCAGGCCTTGTTCCCGAATATCAAAATCCCGTTCCCCAACTTCACCGGAACCATCGGCCAGGCTCTGAAGCCGTTCCCGCAGTATGGCGGCGTCGCCGATCCCTGGCTGGATATCGGCAATTCGGCTTACAACGCGCTGCAGGTTTCGCTCAACCACCGCTTCGGGCATGGCGTTTCCTACATGATCAATTACACCTTCAGCAAGGAACTTGACGATCTGGTCGGCTCCCCGCGCGATCCCAATAAGAACTTCCTCGAGAGAGCGCCCGGCACCATCGATCACCCCCAGGTCGTCGCCGCCACCTTCCTGTATCAGTTGCCCTTCGGCCAGGGAAAGAACTGGAACCCGAGCAACGTTGTGCTCAGTAATGTGGTCAGCAATTGGCAGTTTTCCGGCATCTTCACCTTCGCCAGCGGCGCGCCGCTCAC
This sequence comes from Bryobacteraceae bacterium, assembly GCA_050015835.1. Lineage (GTDB taxonomy): Bacteria > Acidobacteriota > Terriglobia > Bryobacterales > Bryobacteraceae > BOG-234. The sequence goes on from JBEKAQ010000143.1 coordinate 10,370, forward strand.
CATCGCCGGCACCTGCGTCAGCGGCGGCATTCTGGGAACCTGCTATCCCAACTACAACCCGAACTTCTCGGGCAGCGTCTGGCAGAACGGTACCCCCGGGGACGCCAACCTTGCCACCACCGCGTACCTGAACAAGGCCGCGTTCATGGACCCGCCGAACTACACCGTCGGCAACATCGCGCGCTCCGCTCCCTTCGACCTGTTCGCTCCGCACAATGCCGATTTCGATCTCAGTCTGCGCCGCGAATTTGTCTACCGCGAGCGCTTCCGGCTCGCCATGCAGGCGGATGCCTTCAATCTCAACAACGCGGTGCATTTTGCCGCGCCCGG
>JBEKAQ010000144.1:0-16388 GCA_050015835.1 Bryobacteraceae bacterium
CGCTGAATGGCCGCCACCTTAACTTCCTTTGTGAATTTCCGTCGAGACACTGCCATGAGTCAATTCTCCATTCGCTGGATTTTGACTCTTATCTGTTTGTCTCAAAAAGCGCGACAAGTCCACGTTTGCCTTCTGGACGAGCAGTACTTTCGAACCGGACGCCATATCGTATCTTCAGACCCGATGGGGCAACACGCGCAAATTCAGTGTGACCTGGAAAGAGGGCAAGGAGGTGGCAGACTATTCCGATCAGCACGCATCTCCGGCAGTAACGAAGGTGCTCCGCGAGTTCTACTTGAAGGAACACGCCTAGCTGAACGGCGAGACGTACTTCTCACCAAGCACGTGACGGTCGATTTGCCAATCCACGTCGTGAACGATAATGGACGTTATCGTTCTTTTATGGAGTGAAGCCGCATTACTCCCGATAAGTCGGCTTGCGACCCCGAACTGGCGGAATTCGGACGCGAGCCCCTGTTGCGGCAAGCGCCTTCACCGCGCTCTGTAATCGGGGTTTGCCCAATTCGCCGATTCCCAGTGCGAGTCTCGCCTTCATCAGGGCGTGTCTTGCCGCTGAGCGGGTTCGCTGGACGTATCACGTAACCATGCGGCTGCAGGAACGGCGGCTGACCGGAGACGTACCCCGTGAGGCGGCCGGCACGCTCGAGATTATTGAAGAATACCCCCCGACAAGTATCTCCCCAGCTTCCTCCTGCGCGGCGAGGGTCCGGAATTCGTATTTCACGCCCTCATAGCGACGGACATAGAGGGCGATAATATTCGTGTGGTGGCCATGTACCTCCTGGACTCCGGGCAATGGGACGAGGATGGGCGCATCAGGAGGGCAGTAAAGTGAAATGCCGAATCTGTGGCGGCGCGATGGAAGAACGGGTGACAGACCTGCCCTTCAAGATCGGCGACACGTCGATTGTTATCGTGAGATCGCTTCCCGTCCTGCAGTGCCGGCAGTGCGGAGAAGCGGAGTTGGAGAACGTCGCGATGTCTCGGGTCGATCGCCTCCTGGCCGCGGTGGATCGCTCGGCGGAACTGGAAGTGGTCCGTTACGCTGCGTGATCCGAAGCCGGATTACTCGCCATAAGTCGGCATCAAGACTGAAATGCGGACGATGGGACCAGATAAGGGGGGCGACGCCATCCCGCCACGGACAATAATCCTGCCAGTCGGCAGATCGCCGGGCATCCGCGCCGGCACCGCGCACCTACTCCGACTGTCCCGCCGCGCTGAGGAATAACTCGACTCGATCCGTCGTCCACGTCGCAACACCCGTTCCGAAAAAATCATTGTCTTCGGTCCGGATGGGGGAACCAAGGGCCAGCGCCGTTGCCAAAACCGGCCAGTCGTCGGGGTCCCGGCTTGCCAGGCGCGTTCGGGCCACCGGCTCAAATGACCCGTAAGTTTCGCATTCTACCGGCTGAATGATTTCTTCGAGCGAGTTCAGCAACGACACCCCAGCCTCAACCGGAACACCGCGCTTCCTGAGGATCACCGGAAGATGTTCCCGCGCTTCGGCCCAGGCGGTGTCGGGGGCGAAGAGATCGACGACGGCCCCATACTTCACAATCAGACTGCGCCCCGAACACCCAAAACTGCGCGAATCAGGATATTCGCATCGATCACCAGCACTTCAGTGTTTGCCTGTCCGTGCTCCCCGACGGGCATTCTTAAAATCGTCGATCAGTTCATCTTCGCCGACTCCGGCCGCGGCGATCAATGCGTCTAACTGCTCGCCCGCCTTGCGCAAAGCATCCAGATCCGCCTGCTGCCGTTTGCGGCGCGCAGGAACGTAGAATCCCACGGTCTCACCGTGACGCGTAATCGCCACAGGAGTCGACGACTCGATATAAGAAGCCAGGTTCTCGCGAAATTCCCGAATGCCCACTCTTGCGCTTTGCATGCTTGTGTACACAACGATTCCCGTCGGGATTACTACCCATAGGTCGGTTTTTCACCGATCCGCCGCCGGCGGGTCACCCCGAAATCTTCGGTCACAAGTTTTTAACCCCTATTTACCGAGCATTTGCAACAAAACAACCCGCCCAACCCGCAAAACCCTTGACACCCTGCGCTAACGTCGGACCGGGAGCCGCCTCCCGCCACAATCCCGACAACAAGGAGTCATTTCCATGGCAACCGAAGCTCAGATCGCCGCCAATCGCAAAAACGCCCAGGCCTCCACCGGTCCCAGGACACAGGAAGGCAAGGCCCGTTCCTCCCAAAACGCTGTTTCCCTCGGCCTCTTCACAAAACAGAACTTCATCCAGCCCCAGGAACAGGAAGAATACGACAACCTGTATAACGCTCTCTGGCAGGACCTCAGCCCCACTGGCGCTATGGAGGAAATGTTCGCCACCGAGATTATTCGCGGCGCCTGGCGTCTGCGCCGCTGCGCCACCGCCGAGCGCCATCTTTTTCAGATCATGGACATTGAGGCGCGTAAAGCCCACGAGTTCCAGGAATCCTACCGCGAGATGCAACCCTACAGCGGCCCATGCGACCCCATGCTCTCCGGCCGCCACGCCCAGACCCAGATCGCTATCGATCGCGCCCGCACCCAGGCTAACGGCGCAGTCCGCCGCGCCACCGCCGATCTGCGCCGCCTCCAGACCGAGCGCCTGTTCCGCGCCGCCACCCTCCCCGAAAACGCCGACCCCTCCAGCTTCGGCCTCGCCAGCGTCGCCGAAGTTATGCCGCAATTACAAAACGAAGCCAAAGCCCGCCTGCTAACCGCCATCACGCCTGAGGAGGGACATGCGGCTATCAGCCGAGTTGCCGAAATTACAAATCGGACCCAATCCGGGGAAACGATGCAATCGGCGGCCTGAGGCCGTCCCTGCGAAGGCGCGCCGGCCAATTGTTCTTTGACAACTGAATATTCGATTGGTCGCGCATAGCCCTTCCGAGCCGCGACTGTAAAGGAGCGGACCAATCCCGCGACCCGAAGTCAGCGCTCCAGTACGATCACGCCCCAGGGCCCCGTCCCGGCCTTGATCTTCTTAGTCACTGTATTAGTGGCTAAGTCGACCACCGAAACGTCGTTCGACGGTCCATTCGCCGAGTAGAGCGTCTTACCGTCCGGCGAAAGCGCGATCCCCCACGGACGCGCGCCCACCGCGACCGAGCCCAGAGGCTTATCCGTCGCAGTGTCGATGGTAAATACCAGATGCCCGCGGCCGGTGCTCGCATAGAGCTTCGTCCCGTCCGAGGACATCAGCAGAGCCATGGGTTTAATCTCGCCCGGCTTGCCCAGCACTATCGGCTTAAGCATCTTACCCTTCGCCGTGTCCACCGGGACCACGGCGCCGTCGTTCTCGGCATTGACATAGAGCCGCGAACCATCCGGCAGGAATGCGATGGAGCGGGGACGATGCCCCACTTTGATGGTCTTGATCACCTTACCCGCCGCCGGGTCGAAGACGGAAAGAGTGCCGGATTCTTCATTGGTCACATAGACCAGCTTGCCGTCCGGAGTTACCTTGACCCCTTCCGGCTGCGAACCTACTTTTGCCGACTTGACTACTGTCCCGGAAGCGAGGTCCACCACGCTGACAGCCGCATCGTCTTCGTTCGAAATAAACAGCTGAGTGCCATCGTGGCTGAGGTCGAAATTCTCCGGATCCGATCCGCCATGAATAGTGCGCGTGACTTTGTTAGTGGCCACATCGAAGACAAGAATTCCGTCGGCGCTCTTGTCGGGCGGCGGCAGCGTACTCTCGTCCACGCCGGGGCCGGCGATCGGCGATCCACTGACGGCAATATAAATCGTCTTACGATCCGGGCTTGCGTGGATACCGCGCGGGCGCTTGCCCAGCGGTAGGGTCGCGATCACGTTGTAAGTGCCGGAATCGATAATAGTCAGATCGCCCGACACTTCATTAGTCACATAGATACGAGGCGCGGTCGATTCCGGCGCGTTCTGGGCCTTCTGCTCCGGCGCCGGTTGAGAACAGCCCGTGAGAAACGCCAAAAGGCATGCTGGAACAAGCGGGTACTTCAATCTGGTCACGGACTTATTCTCCTTTGAATGTAAAGTCGGCAGTTACTTTGCCCGACGGCCCCACGGTTATCTTCTGATCTTGCGTTCCCAGCGTTTCGTGCCACGCCTCAATCGTGTAGTCGCCCGGCGGCAGGTTCGGAATCGCGAACGACCCATCGGGCGCCGAGACCGCGTAATAAGGATTATCCACCACCCCGATGAACGCGTGCATCCAGCTATGGATATTGCATTTGACCCGAATCATGATCTCCGGCTTCAGAAACTTCCGATCCAGCGGCGCGTCGCCCTGCCCCTGACTATGGTTCCACTCGCGATTGATCTGCGCCAGAGGATGGATGTTATGCGTCACCGGATCCGAGTTAGTCACGTTCAGCGTCTGCCCCACCTGAATACCCAGCACGCGCGGATTAAACCAGCAGCCGTTCTGGTCGATCGTGACCGGCGTGGCGGGCGTCTCGAACTTCTTGCCCTCCAGCCCGCTCTTGACATAGATGAAAACGTTGGCGAGATCGCCCTTCGGATTCACCACCAGCGATTCGTCGTAAGGTTTGCCATGATGCGCCGTCACGCAGGCCGGCTCGTTGCTCATGTCGATAGCCTTGCGCGCTGGCTTCCTGCCCGTGTACCGGATCGTCCCGCCGACAGCGCCGGCGGTCGCGGAATCGACCTTGAAATACGAGGGGGCCGGAGGTTCCTTCTTAGCTTCTTCTTTGGGCGCAGTACCAGAGCAGCCGGCAAGAAACGCCAGGGCGCAAATAGTCGACAGGTGGAGTGGTCGCATGGTTCCGGTGCCCAGTTTACTCAAGTCTGCGGCGGTCCCGCATCCGGCGGCATCTCGCCGGTGAGCGATTCGAGAAAAGCGATCAGGTCGGCGCGTTCCGGTCCGGAGATTTTAATGGTCTTGATTTCCTTGTCCAGATAAGGATTGGAATTTCCCTGACCGGCATAGAACGCCACCACGTCCTGTAGCGTCTTCAGACTGCCGTCATGCATGTAGGGCGCGCTCCTGGCCACGTTGCGCAAAGTGGGCGTCTTGAAGGCCCCCTTGTCGCTTTCCACCTTGGTTTCGTTGTAGCGGCCCAGATCGGTCAGATTGCCCTCGCCATCCACGCCGATTCCGATGTTATGAAATTTGCCGTCGGTCAACAGCGCGTACTTCTCCCCGATGGCATGGCAGGTGACGCAATTGCCCCGCTTGGTGTCGGTGAAGATCGCCAGACCGCGGATCGCCGCCGGCGTGAGCGCTTTCTTATCGCCGCCGTATTGATAGCGGTCGAAGGGAGAATCGCCGCTGATCACGGTTCGTTCAAAGCTGGCCAGCGCCTTTTCCACCTTGCCCAGGGTTACCGGGCCGGGACCGAACGCGCCGGCGAACTCATTCTTATAGACCGGATCAGCATCCAGCTTTGCGACGCACGCATCATGCGGGTGGTTCATCTCGATCGGGTTGGCGATGGGGCCGGCTGCCTGTGCTTCAAGGCTGCGCGCGCGCCCGTCCCAGAACTGGAGCGGCGAGTAGGCTGCGTTCACTACGGTGGGCGCATTGCGCGTGCCGGTCTGGCCACGAAAGCCCGTCGAATGCGGATGCCCGTCGGTGAAACCGTTCTCCGGGTTGTGGCACGAAGCGCAGGCGAGCGAATTATCCACGGATAATTTCTTGTCGTAAAACAGAGTCCGGCCGAGTGCCACAGTTTCCGCTGTAACCGGATTGTCGGCCGGCACAGGCACCGGCGGCAGCCCGAGAGGAGCCTTGATTTCGATGGCCGCGCCGATGGGCTTTTCGCTGACCGCCGCGGGCGCGGGCGCTTTGGTACCGCATCCGCCGGCAATAACCACCAGCGCAAATACCGCAACACTGATCTTCATGGATTCGCTTGTAACGGCGACGCCGGCTTCCATTGCCCCGCCAGCCGCCGCCCCTCCGCAATCTGCGCGGGTGTCATCTGCTGCGCAACGTTATCGCGCATCTCAACGATTGTGTCCCGATCGCCGCCACTCGAGTGGGCAATCGCGATCTCGTACCACATGTAAGCCTGAACGTAATCTGGACGCACGCCCTTGCCGAAGTTAAACATGATGCCGAGACTGGCCTGCGCGAAAGGTTCCCCCTGAGCGGCGGCTGCGCGGTACCAGTGTTCGGCCTGGACGAAATCCTTCGGCAAGCCGATGCGGCCGGTCTCGTAATTCTTGGCGAGATCGAATTGCGCTTCGGCATCCCCTTGTTGCGCACGCTCCAGCAGGCGCTCGCGCAGAGGCTTCTGAGCCGGGGCGGGCAGAGCGAGCAACGCCGCGATCGTCACCAACGTTGCGGTTTTTGCAGTCACTTGATCGGCTCGACGACTATTATAGAGTCATGCGGCACCCGGGGTTCTTGTTATGGTTACTGATGCCGATTCCCGCGTTTGCCTGCAAGTGTCTGGTGTCTCACCCGGTTTGTCAGGAAGTGGCCTCGACGGATTTCGTTTTCATCGGAACGGTCGAGTCGGTCGAGCCGCGATTCCTCGATCCCTGGCATGCCACGGACGCCGCCGCGCAGACGCCGATCGACGAGATCACGCGGCTTCAGCGCGACGATTCGGCCTCCAGTTTAACCCGTCTCAAAGACATCTACCTGAAAATGTTCGGCGACCTGCCGGACGCGGAGAAGCGTCAGATGCAGATCGCGAAGACCCACCAGGAACTCGATGCGGTGTTTAGCGCGATAGCCGGTCAGGGCACCCGTACGACCTTCCGGGTCCGCACGGTTTTCCGCCATCCCAAAGACGATGACGAAGACCCTCCAGCCACTTCACTCGTGGTGTGGACCGGTTCCGACTGCGGCATCGATTTTCAGCAGGGCGAGACCTACCTCGTGTATGCCGATGACGACGAAGAAACGGGCCGTCTCGAGACCAGCATCTGCTATCGGACGAAGCGTCTCTCCGACGCCGGCGCGGATCTTGCGTATCTTTACTTCTTCCAGAATGGCGGTGCAAAATCGTCCCGCCTCGAAGGATTTGTAACGAGCGAACGGTTTCAGGATCGGCCTCTGAACGTGGATAAGATCGAGTCGCCGGTGGCCGATGTGGTCGTCGGAGTGAAGTCTGGCGCCCTATCGGTTTACACCAGATCCGACGCGGACGGAAGGTATTTGTTCGATGGTCTGGCTGCCGGCGAGTACGACGTTTCCGCGTTCGATAGTGGGTTTCCCCGGACCGTTCGCATGTTGGCGGGCCCTATGCGCCTAGAAGTTCCGGATAAGGGTTGCGCGAGCCAGGTGCTCGCGATTCCGAAAGCAGCGGCAAAGAAGCCGAAGTGAGATCAGGGCCAGGTGACAATTTTTCCCGGCACTGGCTGAATCGGTGAGGCGGCCCAAACTTCCCGAAATACTTCGAGGTACCGCTTCGTTGGCAGTTGCGGAAGCATAATAACCACGACGGCGAAGTTTGGAAATGCACGCCACGTACGTGCGGCCTGTGCGGCAGCGGCAACCAGTGCGCCATTTCGAAGCGCCTTCCAGCCGCGGCTCTCCGCACGAGCGCCGGCGATGTGAAACCCGCTGAGCAATTCTGCGAGATGAATGTCGAGATTGGCGTCAAGCAGCCACATGGAAGGAGTCGGCAAACTCCGACGCGACCTTTAAGACCTCGGGCAGCGCCGCCCGAGGGAAGGCTCCTTGGAACGCCTCGTCGATGTCCTCCAGGGACATGCCGTTGGCCAGGCATTCAAGGACTAATGCGACGGAAAGGCGGGTACCTTTGACCGCGAGCTTGCCGCCCAACAGTTCGGGATCGGCGACAATCCATTCGTAGCCTTTGTAGCTTCGCGCCTGCCAATCCGGCATCCTTGTTCCCCTTTTCAGTCCAATCGATTATTACTGCACTTTCAGGTAATCCGGCAGTTTCTGTTCGGCGTGTCCGATGGCGCGGGCGAGGCTCAGTTTCGCGAGGTTATGCGCGAAGAGCGCGGTGATGTAGTCGAGATCCGCCGAGGCCACCGCTTCCTGCGACTGCACCACTTCCACCGAATCGGTGACGCCGGTGTCGAATTTCTCGCGCGAGAGCCGCAGCGTTTCCCGCGCCAGGTCCTGATTATTGCGCGATAGCTCCAGTTGGCTCGCCGCCGCCTGCAGATCCAGAAACGCGTTGCGCACGTCGCTCTCGACGCGGCCCTGAATATCCTGCAATTCGGCGCGCCGCTGATCGAGCGCCGCTTCCGCCTGCTCGATATCTCCCTCGGTGCGGCCCCCTTGCCAGATGGGAATTTTCAGGTTGCCGGCGACAGTATACGTGTGCTCGCCCTCGCTGAAACGCGGGCCGATTTCGCCCAGATCGGCGGAGACGGCGAGCGAAGGCAAGCGCTCGGATCGGGCCGCCGCGCGTGCACGTTCGGCGGCGCGTATCTGCGCCTCGGCAGCCTTCAGATCGGCACGCGAATCGAGCGCCTGTTTCACGGCGTCTTCCACCGTAAGCGGCGGCGGTGCGGCATACACAACTTCGTCGCCGATTTCGAAATTATTGTTAGCCGGCAGCCCGGTGAGCCGCGCCAGATTAATTTTCTGACGCGCCAGATCGTTCTCGAGGGTGGCGAGGCGCTGCTGCTGGCTCTGCTGCTGGACGAGCGCGCGATTGACGTCGATCTGCGCCGCCACGCCGGCCTGCCGGTACTGCAGCGTCTGCTGATAAACGGCCCTGGTAGTTTCCACCTGCGCCCGCGCCGATTCCACACGAGCTCGGGCGGCGATCACCTGGAGATAGGAGGCGCCCACCGCAAGTACGATCAGATCGCGCGCGTCCTCGACCGATTGTTCGTTGGCGCGCACGATCTCTTTCGAAGCGCGCAGATTGTTGAGCGCGGTCATATCGAGGAAGCTCTGGGTCAGGGTGGCGCGCAGATCGAAATAGCTGACGGGTCCGATGACGGCGGGCAAAGTCGGGAGGCGAATGCCGAGCGCCGCCAGATCTTCCGTCAGATAGTTCTCGCGAAAAGCGCCGTTGAGGTTGGGCATCAGCGCACTGCGCGCCACGCGTTCCTGGCCGTGCGCCTGGCGGACCGCATTCGCCATTCCCACCGCGCCGAGGTTGAAATCGAGCCCGCGCTGGATGGCTTCGCGCAACCCGAGCTTCCCGGTGAACGGCGTGCGCGCGATGCTGCTGGCGCTCCCCGCGTACGGCCCCTGCACTTGCACCGAGGTGTTCAGAGTGTTGACGCTGGTGGTGGCGCCGGGCAGCGGCGTCTGCGCCGTGGCGACCGATCCGTTTCCGCTGCGGCTCGAGAGCGGCAACTGCACCGCGGGCGTCGAAGCGCCCTGCGACGGCGGGCCGCCCAGCTGTGCCACCGCCACGTTCGCCGAAAAAGCCACGGCCATTGCCGGTAAGAATATCTTTGTCATTAATCTCATCACCCCAGTTGCTTTCTGAATCGCCGGACGCTGAGCGAAAGCAATACCACCGTGAACGCGATCAGCACCAGAACATTCGGCCATAGCGTGTCGATCCCGCTGCCCTTCATCAGTACCGAGCGCGTGATGATCCCGAAGTGCCGGATGGGATTGATCAGCGTGAAGGGCTGCATCCAGTGCGGCATGGCTTCGACGGGCGTCAAGGCACCGGAGAGCGAAGCCAGCGGCGGATTCACGAAGAAGCTCATCAACTGCGCCTGTTGCGCGGATTTTGTGTAGGTCGCGATAAACGTTCCAATGCCGATGCCGCACAACACGCACAGCGCCGCGCCGGTCTCGACCAGCAGCAGGTTGCCGCGAATCGGGACGTGGAAAACGAAATAGATCAGGCACGTGGCCAGACAAATCATGAAACAGAGCAGCATGAACAATGGCGCAATCTTGGCGATGATGATTTCGCCCGTGCCCGCGGGAGTCATCAGCAGTTGTTCCACCGTGCCGGCTTCGCGCTCCTTGATCATCGACGCCGATGAGATCAGCGATCCGTTCAGCATCAGCAATACGCCGAATGTCCCGGTCACGATGAACCACGATGTGACCAGGCCTGGGTTGTAAAGGAACGCGGGAATCAGCGTGACCTGTCCGCGGCGCGAAACTTCGGCGGCGGCGATGCGGCTGAATTGAGCGTGCACGCCACTCTGCGTCAGGTTGCGATTCCAATCCTGAATTACGCCTTCGGTATAGCCCTGTGAGATAGCCGCTGTATTCGCGTTCATGGCGTTCAGCAGGACCTGCACGGTGCTCTGACGCCCGCGTTGCAGGTCGCGCGCAAAATCGTAAGGCACGATCAGACCAGCGTCCAGATCGCCGCGCGCGATGGCGTCGCCGATCTGATTTGCCGTGAAGTAGGTACCGGCCAGCCGGAAGCTGCGGCTCTCGGTCATGTTGGCGATCAGATCGCGGCTTTCCGGCGTGTGGCTGAGGTCGACCACGCCGAGGCGCAGATCGTCCACCGTCGCGTTCAGCGCGAAGCCGAACAGCAGCAACTGCAGCGTGGGCGGCACAATCAGAGATATCGCCAGGCGCTTGTCGCGCCGAATCTGATTGAACTCCTTGCGGATCAGAGCAGTCAGGCGATGGCCCACGAGTTTCATATAGAGAAGCCGTTCATATGCTTAATTGCATCCTCCGCATTTTCTTCCACGCCAGCAGATAGAAGGCCGCGCCGATGATGCCGATCATGGTCACGTTGAACCACATGGCGGGCCATCCGCCGCCTTCGAGAAGCGCATCGCGCACGATCTCGATGTAGTACCGGCCCCACACGATGCCGGAGATCCAGCGTATCTGGCTCGGAATATTCTGCACCGGAAATATCAACCCCGAGAGCAGGAAAACCAGCAGGAAACCGCCCAGCGCCACCGCCTGAATCGCCGCCGCCTGGCTGGGTATGGCCGCTCCCAGCAGCGTGCCGAAAGCGGCCACGCAGAATGCATAGAGGACACTCGCGACCAGGAACGGCGTAGGGTCGCCGACAATGCCCACGCCGAAATAAGTGACCAGCAGCAACAGCGAGAGTATCCATTCAGCCAGAGCGATCAGCATGAACGCGAGAATTTTTCCCAGCAGAAATTCATGCGCGGAAATACTGGAGACATAAACCTGCAGGATGGTCTTCTGCTCGCCCTCTTTCGACATGGCGAGCGCCGCCAGCAACGGCGGAAACATGGATATGCCGAGCACGAAGACGCCCGGACCATAGAATTTCTTCGACTCGCGGCCGGGGTTGAACCACAGGCGAATGGCGGCGTTGACCGGCGCGATAACGGGCCTCCCGGCGGAATCGCGATCATAAGCTGCCGCAATTTCGCCCGAGTAGCCCTGGATCAGCTTAGCGGTGTTGGCGTCGGTCGCGTCGACCAGGAGTTGGACGTCGCTGTTCACGCCGCGCGCCAGATCGCGGCCGAAATGACGAGGGACAATCAGCACGCCGCGCGCGGTGTTCGATATAAGCGCTTCGTCGGGCGGTCTCGAGACCGGCCATGAGACCACGTGAAACGTAATCGATTCCCGGAACGCATCCACGAAGCTGCGCGACGCCGGCGAATCGTCCAGATCCTGAACCACCAGGGGCATGCCCGTGACGGTCAATGACAGGGAGTTGCCGAGCAGCATCATCAGAAACAGCGGCAGCACCAGAGCCAGCGTCAGCGCCAGGCGGTCGCGTGCAATCTGCGTGAGCTCCTTGCGCGCCTGTGCGAAAATTCTGTGCATTATTCCTCCCGCGCGATCTTGCCCTGTTGCCGCGCTTTTTCCACCACCACGATGAACACGTCTTCGAGCGAATACGGCTCTTCGTGCGCTTCATGCACCTGAATCCCCGCCGCGTTCAGCTGGGCGATGGTGTCGCGTTTACCGGTTTCGTAATCTCCGTCGGTGATCACATGCAGGCGATCGCCGAACAGCGAGACGCGCCATCTGTCTTCGCGGGACCGAAGCAGGTCGGCGGCGCGCTGCGGCTGATCGACGCTGAGCTCGATGAGATGGCCGCCCTGCTGGCTCTTGACCCCGTTTGGCGTTCCCTCGGCCACCAGTTCGCCGGCCACCATGAAGCCCAGGCGATTGCATTGCTCGGCTTCTTCCAGATAATGCGTGGTGACCAGAATCGCCGTCCCCGCGTCGGCCAGGCGGTTGATCATGCGCCAGAACGCGCGCCGCGCCAGCGGGTCGACGCCCGAGGTCGGCTCATCCAGAAACAGCACGCTCGGCTCATGCATGATGGCGGCGCCGAACGCCACACGCTGCTTCCAGCCCCCCGGCAGGCTCCCGGTAATCAGACCCTGCTTGCCCACCAGCCCCGAAAACTCGAGCACCCAGCGCTTTTTCTCTTCGCGCTCCTCATGCGGAACTCCGTACACGCCCGCGAAAAAATCCAGATTCTCGCCGATGGTCAGATCGTCGTACAGAGAAAATTTCTGCGACATGTAGCCGATGCGCTGCCGCACTTCCCGCGATCGCAGCTTGCCCTTCTCGCCGGCCAGCTCCATGGTTCCCATAGTGGGATCGAGCAGCCCGCAGAGCATGCGGATGGTGGTGGTTTTCCCCGCGCCGTTAGCGCCCAGCAGACCGTAAATCTCGCCGTACTTCACCTGCACGCTGACGTTACTGACCGCCGTAAAATCCCCGAAGCGCTTGGTCAGCTGCGATGCGCCGATGGCAATCTGTCCCTTCAGATCGGTATGCGGATGCCTGCCGTGATGGGGCGGCGCCTGCACTTCCTGGCCGATGGCGCGCAAGGTGGCGACGAAAGTATTCTCGAGTGTCGGCACATCCACGCGAAAGAGGTCGACGGTGATTCCAGCTGCGTGCAGACGCTCCTCAACGAGTGTCCAGCCGCGCGCGGCATCGGGAACAATCACGTCGAGGCGGTCGCCGAAGCGCTGCACGTCGAAGATGTCGGTGTGTTTCGCGGCGTCGGCCATCAGCGCCTCCTCGGCCCTACCGAGATCGCTCGCATGGATCTCGAGACGCGCGGCTTTGAGCCGATCCCGCAATTCTCGCGGCGTACCCAGTTCGCGAATTTCGCCCAGATGAATCAGTGCCACGCGATGGCAGCGCTCAGCCTCATCGAGATACGGAGTCGCCACCATAATGGTCAGGCCACCGATCGCCAGATGCGCCAGCGTATCCCAGAATTCGCGCCGCGAAACGGGATCGACGCCCGTCGTCGGCTCGTCGAGCAGCAGCACGCGCGGCTGGGCCACCAGCGCGCAAGCCAGCGCCAGTTTCTGTTTCATGCCTCCGCTGAGACGCCCCGCCAGCCGGTCCGTGAAGCGATCCATGTCGAACATCGAGAGATAGCGATGGCCGCGGTCGGCGATATCGGCGCGCGGCACGCGGCGCAGATCGCCGATGTACTGGATGTTTTCTTCCACCGTCAGATCCGGATAGAGGCTGAACGATTGCGTGAGATAACCACTCTCGGACCGCGCTTCGCGCGCGGGCCTGCCGAAGATCTCGGCCGTTCCCGAGGTCGCTTCCATCACGCCCGCGAGAATCTGAAACGTCGAAGTTTTTCCCGCGCCATCGGGCCCGATCAGCCCGAAAATTTCTCCGCGCCGCACGTCGAATTCGATGCCGCGCACCGCTTCCACCGGACCGTAGCGTTTCCACAGCCCATGCACCGAGATGGCAGCGGCGGCAGCCGGCGCTTCCGTGGCCGTCATTTGTGTGTGCCACCCGAGGGCCAGCTGGCTTTTCCTGGTGTTTCGGGCGAGACCAGGATCTCGCCGTCCGCCGGCATCCCTGGTTTGGCAAACCCGATACCGGTTTTGAGATTCAGCTTCAACCCCACCACCTGCTTCACGCGGTCGTCGCGAAAGTAGGTATTCTCCGGCGTGAACGTCGCCTGCGGATCGATGCGCCCCACCACTGCATCCAGCGCCTGGCTGGGATTGGAATCGAGATACACGCGCGCCGATTGGCCGGCCTTGACCTTGCCGATCTGCGCTTCGGGCACGAAACCTCGGAGATAAACCTTGCTCAGATCGAGCAGTGTGACGATAGCCGTGCCCGCCTGCACCACTTCTCCAGGCTCCGCCGTGCGCGTGACCACGGTGCCGCTGAAGGGCGCGATGACAGTCAGATCGTCGCGATTCTCCTGCGCTTCAACCAGTTGCGCGCGCGCTCGTGCCTCATCGGCGATGGCGCTCTCGATCTGCGCCTTCTGCTGCGCGATCTGTTTGAGAATCGCGGCCGATTGCGCGCTGTGAATTTCCGGATTCGTCAGGTTCGCCTTAGCGACGTTAAGCGAACCGCGCAGAGCGTCGATATTGCGCCGCGCCGCCGCCACCACCGCTTCCTGGCTATCGGCCGTTGCCTGTGCCTGCCGGCCCTGGCGCTCCGGCACGGCGCCGTCGCGGGCGAGCTTCGTATAGGCTTCGCGGTCGAAGGCGTTGATCTTCAGGGTCGCCTCCTGCTGGGCCAGTTGGGCCTCGGCCGCCGCCAGCTGCTGTTCCGCCTGATGGACGCGTCCCTCGGCATCGAGCCGCGCCTGGCCCACCTGTAATTCGGTCTCGGTCTGTTGCTGTTCGAGCACGGGGATCTGCGCCTGCGCGGTACGCACCTGGTCCCCGGCATTGCGGAGGGCATCCTGCGCCTGGTCCTCGCGTGCGCGCATCTGCGGATCGTCGAGCAGCGCAATGGTCTCGCCGGCCTTCACCGCATCGCCCTCGCGAAAACGGATTTCGAGAATACGGCCCGTCACCTTGGGCGCAATCGCCGAATCGTCCCCTTCAATGCGGCCGCTCAGCGCGATGACATTGGCGGGCATGGCGGGTTTCGAGAAGAAAATCTTCCAGATGCCGAAGGCCGCGCCGCCCAGCACCAGCAGGATGATGACGATGCGCAGCGGCTTGCGCGAACGTGGTTGGGGTTCACTCATGAGTTGTCCTCTCGGTTTGTTTAGCGGCGATCGCCCGTAATGCACAAAGTGAAAAATCGGCGATGTGATCCGCGATCCGCTCTACACGCTCCGGCGTGAATTTCAGATCCGGCCAAAGGCACGCGATCACGGGTCGCGCATGCACGTAGTGCAGCACCTGGCCAATCACGCTGCCAGCGCAAAGACGCGTCGTATCGTGATCGGGAGGGAGTCCGATAATCGCGGAAATGATGCGCCGGATGGCGGCGTAGCGGGGGCCGATAATCTCCTCGACCACGCGCGGCAGGGCTTCGGTCGGCTGCGCCATTTCGTGAGCCATGATGCGGAAATGCCACGCCCGCCGCTCCCCCACCACGCAGGTGTGAAGCAGCATGCGGGTAATGAATTGGCGCAGGGCCTCCCTGGGCTGATCGAGTCCGTCCGCGGGGCTGAGTAGCTCCTCCCGCTCCGAGGAGCCGATGACATGCCGTAGTACCGCTACGTACAATCCCAGCTTGTCGCCGAAGTAATAATTGACCGCCGCGATATTGGCGCCGGCGCGCGCGCAGATGTCGCGCACGGTGGCGGATTGATAGCCGTGGTCCGCAAAGATCTCGCCGGCGGCTTCGATCAATCGAACCTGGGTGGCGTCCGTATCCGGATGGCTCATTAAAACGTCAGATTAAAACACTTGTTTGAGTCTGTCAAGCTGGTTGGTTGAAGACCACCGGAATGGTTGTTTTCCACGCGGTGTTCGGAGCACATTGGGAAATAACACATTTGTTTTCAATGAAATCAGTTTGGTCTCTCACCTGCCTTTAACAGGGTGGAACGGGAGGCATGAAATGAAAACGCAGATATCTAAATTCTTTGGCAAGGCGGCTTTGCCCACTCTGTTGACCGGTGCGGTACTGGCGCTGATGAGTCCGGCAGGCGCCATGGCGGCACGCGGCGGTGGCGGCGGGCACTTCGGTGGCGGCCATGCCGCGGTAGGTGGCGGCGGGCGCGCATTTGCGGCTCCACGCGGCGGCGGTTACGTTGGTGGTGGCGGAGCTTATCGAGGCGGCTACTATGGCGGCTATCGCGGCGGTTATTACGGTGGCTATCGTGGCGGAATCGGCTTCGGATTCGGGCTCGGCTTGGGCGTGCCCTACGGGTACGGCTATGGATACCCCGGATATTACGGCTACGCTCCCGGCTGCGGCTTCTATGACGCCGCGGGCTACTGGCATCCGGGGCCCTGTGCTGTCCCCGCTCCGGGCGCGTATTACGGCCCCGGCTATTGATCGGGCGCGCTCGGCGTTCACGCGCCTGTCAGCTGGTGCAGCTTCAGCACGGTGCTCCAATTCCGCGCCGTGCTGACGGTTGACAGCTTCGCGTCGAGCCAGGCATTAGTCAGTTTCGAATTCCCCATACCGTTGGGGAGATACAGATAAACCTCCTGGCCGGACACATGAAACACATCGCCGGGCGAGCGGTTGGGATCGAGAGATTTCACCGCCCACTCGGCCGGCGTGTCCGCCAGGAAGTAAACGTGCAGCGTCTTCCCGGGCTTGCCCTCGCGCAGGAAT
>JBEKAQ010000145.1:0-14282 GCA_050015835.1 Bryobacteraceae bacterium
TGTTCGCCTGCACTCCGCGCCAACTCGCTCGTTAGGCTGATATATCGGCGGTTGAACCAAGCCAGTACCGCAGTCAGCAATACCGTGGCAAAGGCAAGGAATATTTGAGCGACAGCGGCGTTCTGCCCAAGCCACCGAATGAACCGACCCCACTGGTGTGCCATTGGTCCTCTATATCAAAACGAAAATCAGGCGGTCGGCTCGACGAAAGCCAGGCAGGAAATTTCCGCCGAGACCGAGAGCGCTCAACTTGCGAGACGCTTCTCCTCGTTGTCGAGCGCTTCGTGAAGGAGCATTTTAAGATAGGTCTGGTACCGTAGCCCGCGTCTGGCCGCAAGATCGCGCGCGCGCGCGAGATCCTGCTCGGCAACGCGGATGGTAATGTTCCTCGCCGTCTGGACTGGCAAAGGGTCGAGGCGTCGGAGTCTCAATTCACCCTGCGCGAGAGCCGCTTCAGCCTGTTCTGTGAGCCGATCACGCTGCTCGTACCACCATTGGGCTTCTTCGGCTTCATTTGAAAACCGGGGAATCGGGTTAGTATCCATTTGGGTCATTCTCCTTTCGTGAGGCGAAAGTAAACTGCTCCGAGGCCTTTGGTCGCAGGATAGGCGGTGACAGCCCGATACGCTCCATCTTCGAGAATCGTCCAGACGATCACGAAAACCCGGCTGGCAACAGTTTGACCAACCGCGATCCAACGCTCCTCCCCAGCGGGAGTGACGTTATGGTCCAAATCCATGAGGTCACCAGCCAGAACCTGCTCCGCTTCGATGGGATGGACAATATGAAAAGCCAGGTGCGATGTTGTGAGCGTCCCAGACAAACCGAAGACCTCCGTCCATGTATGTATATTATACACATAAATTTCCGGGGTATAAGTTGAGCTTGCGCTCTTCCCCACCCCCCTACAGCGGGGGTTCCATAGGTAGAGCCAGCGGGGGTTCCCGCAAGAAGCTTAGCCGGCTCATCTGTTCGACCGCCTCCCGCACGGCCTGTTCCGAAGACGGCTCGACCGTAATCACAAAGGGCAGATCGTGCTTCGAATCGCTCGGCAGCTGCAGCACGGCTTCGAGGCCGATGTGCTTCGTCGCCAGAATTCCCGCCAGTTCCGCGATAATGCCGGGCCGGTCGTCCACCCGGAAGCGCAGATAATAGGGCCGGTGCTGCAGGGCGATCGATACGGGTTTATACTCCCCCAGCCGCTCATGGGCGAACGGCGAAACACGCTCGGGACTGCCGCTGCGAATCTCGCGCGCCACCCGCATCAGATCGCTGACGACCGCGACTCCGGTGGGATTCGGACCCGCCCCGCGCCCGTAATAAAACGTATCCGCGCCAAACTGTCCCTTTACCCAGACGGCGTTATAAGCGCCCTTCACGCCGGCCAGAATGGTCGACTGGCGGATGAGCGCCGGCCGCACCGAAAGGATTAGTCCGCGCTCCGTCTGCTGCGCCGAGCACACCAGCCGAATGGTGTGCCCCAGCTGATGCGCATAATCGAAATCCTGCGCCGTGATGCGCCGTATCCCCTCCACGAATATGTCGCTCGGAGTAATGCGCTCTCCAAACGCCAGTGCCGAAAGAATCGCCAGCTTCGAGCGCGCGTCGTACCCATCCACATCCGCGCTCGGGTCCGCCTCCGCGTACCCCAGTTCCTGCGCCTCCACCAGAATCTTGTCGAACGATTCCCCGCGCCGCTCCATCTCCGTCAGGATGTAATTGCTGGTACCGTTCAGAATCCCCGCCAGCGCCACAATCCGGTCGCCCGAAATTCCCTCCCGCAGTACCGCGTGGATCGGAATCCCGCCCGCCACGCTCGCCTCCATCGCCAGATTGATGTTGGCTTTAATCGCCCGGTCCCAGATCTCGGCGCCGCACAGCGCCATCAATTCCTTGTTGGCCGTGACGATGGATTTGCCATTGGCGATGGCGCCATTGAGGATCTCGCTCGCAACCGTGGTGCCGCCCACCAGTTCGGCAACCACGTCCACTCCAGGATGGGCCACCACCTGTCGCCAGTTGTCCGTACGAAGAACCGCTGCGGGCACATTGGGCAAAGTGAGCGAATGCACGGAACGGCTGCACACCGCCGCCACGCGCAGGCGGAACCCGAGCTTTAATGCGATCTGCTCCGCGTTGGCCGCCAGAATCGCCAATGCGCCGGATCCCACATTGCCGAGACCGATCATCCCTACATTAACGTCTTTCATCTTCTCTCTCGGTTATGATAACGAAGTGGGTGTTTTCCGGAGAGCGTTCCTGAAACTCGCGCCGGCGGCTTTGGGCGTGCGTCTGCTTCCGGCGCAGGACGTGAATCCGCACGACCATCTTCCCGTCCCCGGAGTTCGCGACGACGACGACGCAAGATTGCCCAACGGCAAACTGCAGCGCGACGAGATCCTGAAAGCCGACTACGAGCAGAATCTGAAGGACGCCCGTGAGCTGATGGATCTTTCCACGTCGTTCGAACTGGATCTGGAAAAGAGCGACCGTTTCGTGCTTTCGCTGAACCTCCTGAAGAAGCTCGACGACATGGAAAAGATCGCCAAACGAATTCGCGGCCGGATGCGGCACTGAGGCGGGGCGGATTTTCCGGTCTGCCCTGCTACAATCCCATCGATGGCCCTGCCCCAGGAATCGATGGCCCTGACCCAGGTCAAGTCCCAGCTGATGAGCGCGTCGGAGATCGATCGCACGCTGGTTCGGCTCGCGCATGAGATCCTCGAAAAAGCCAAAGATCTGGATCAACTGGCCTTCATCGGCATTCGGCGCCGGGGAGTTCCGCTGGCGCAACGCCTGGCGGCCAAGATCCAGACGCTCGAGAAGCGAGCGATCCCGGTAGGCATCCTCGACATCAATCTGTACCGCGACGATCTGAGCACAGTCGGCGCAAAGCCGCAGCTCAATGGCACCGAGATCCCTTTTTCGGTCCAGGGGAAAGAAATCATTCTGATGGACGACGTGCTGTATACGGGCCGCACCATCCGGGCCGCGCTCGACGCGCTGTTCGACCATGGCCGCCCGGCGCGCGTGCAGCTTCTGGTGCTGATCGACCGCGGGCACCGCGAGTTGCCGATTGAAGCGCGCTACGTGGGCCGGACGGTTCAGACCTCCGACAGCGAGATCATAGAGGTCAAGTTCCGGGAGATCGATAATACGGAGAAGGTACTTCTCTGCGAACGCGCCGAAGAAGCGGCGTGAAAATGGCAGCGGGCTTACTCGATATCGAAAGTCTCGACCGCGAAGAGATCGAAGCGATTCTCGACCGCGCCCGATTTTTTCAACCGCCGCCCCACGACAGTTACCGCCGCCTCGACGCGCTCAAAGGAAAGACCATCGTCAACCTGTTCTTCGAAGCTTCGACGCGCACGCGGGTCAGCTTCGAGATTGCCGCCAAGCGTCTGGGCGCTGACACGCTGACGATCGCTGCGCAGGGCTCGAGCGTGTCGAAGGGCGAATCTCTGGTAGACACGCTGAATACACTGGCGGCGATGCGGCCCAATGCAATCGTGATGCGCCACGCGGCTTCGGGCGCGCCGCACTTTCTGGCACGACATCTGCACATTCCGATCGTCAACGCGGGCGACGGCACGCATGAGCATCCCACCCAGGCGCTGCTCGACGCGCGCACCATTCTCGATCAACTGCCCACGCTCGAAGGCCTGCGCGTGGCGATCATCGGAGACATCGCGCACAGCCGGGTGGCGCGGTCGAACGTGCATCTGCTCTCGAAGTTCGGCGCCGAAATCGTCCTTTGCGGACCGCCGTCGCTGCTCCCGCGCGAACTGGAGGAACTCGCGCCCGGCGTTCGGCTCGCATACGATATGACGGAAGCCATCCGGGGCGCCGGCGTGATCATGATGCTCCGGGTCCAACTGGAGCGGCAGCACGAAGCGCCCATGGCGGCGAGCGAATATTTCCGCTTGCGCCTCGAGCATCTGGCGCTGGCCAAACCCGAAGCGATCGTGATGCATCCCGGCCCCATCAACCGCGGCCGTGAGCTGAGTTCCGAAGTGGCCGACAGCCAGCGCTCGGTGATTCTGAACCAGGTGGAAAACGGCGTCGCGGTGCGGATGGCGGTGCTGGAGCGGATTCTAAGCCAATGAGCGATCTCCTTATCAAAGGCGGCCGGGTGATCGATCCCGCTTCGAATTTCGACGCGCTGGCGGACGTGCTGATCCGCAACGGCCGGATCGAAGCGGTGGGCAACAATCTCAAAGCCGGCGAGGCCCAGGTCTTCGACGCTACGGGCGCCATCGTGGCCCCGGGCTTCATCGACATGCACGTGCATCTGCGTCCCGGTGAACGACAGCGCGACGGTAACCAGCTACATTGTGCAGCGCGCCCGCGAAGTCGCGAAAGTCAACATCTATCCCATCGGCGCCATTACCAAAGGCAGTCTGGGGGAAGAGCTGGCGGCCATCGGCTCCATGCGCGAAGCCGGCATTGTGGCTATCTCGGACGACGGCCGTCCCGTTATGAACGCCCGCGTGATGCGCCGGGCCATGGAACTGGCGCGTGCGCTCGACATCCCGGTCATCGATCATTGCGAGGATCTCAACCTCAGCGCGGGCGGCGATATGAATGAAGGCATCGAATCGGTGCGGCTGGGTCTGGGTGGAATTCCGTCGTCCTCGGAAGACGTGATGGTCGCGCGCGATCTGCTGCTGGCCGAGCAAACGGGCGCGCATTTTCATGTGGCGCATCTCTCGACCTCGCGCTCGGTCGCCATGGTGGCGTTCGCGAAATCCCGCGGGCTCAGGGTAAGTTGCGAAGTCACGCCGCATCATTTCGCCATCACGGACAAAGAGCTGGGCGCCTACGACAGCAACTTCAAGATGAAGCCGCCGCTGCGCTGCCACGCGGATGTGGACGCCATTATCGAGGGCATTGTCAGCGGGGTCGTGGATGCGATCGCGACCGACCACGCACCCCACGCGGGCAGCGAGAAGATGCAGGAATTCGAGCGCTGTCCCTTCGGCATCACGGGCCTCGAGACCGCCCTCGGGCTCTCTCTCGGGGAACTGTTTCACACGGGCCGCATCACGCTCAGCCGCCTGGTGGAGCTCTTTACCACGGGTCCGGCAAACATTCTCAAGCTCAATCGCGGTACGCTCAATCCAGGCGTCCCGGGTGACGTCACGGTGTTCGATCTCGACACCGAATGGACCTTCGATGTGCAGCAATCGTGCTCGAAGAGCCGCAATTCGCCGTTTCACGGACGGCGCTTCCGCGGTGGTCCGGTGCGAACCATCGTGGGAGGCGAAACAGTATGGACGAGAGAGTAATCGACGGCGGGCGGCATCGCATCGCGGGCGCAAGCAACAGGGCCCGCTACGGGCTCATCGGCCTGGCCGTCGTTGCCTTCATTCTGCTCGCCGGCGCCAATTGGGCCGCATCGCTGCTGATCGAATATTCCTGGTGGAAAGAGATCGGACAGGTCCACACGTGGATCGATCTCTACATGTACTCGACGCTGCCAGTGGCCGCCGGCATGACGATCGCGTGGATCGTGCTGCTGATCGCCCATTCGCGCGCGGTGCGTTTCGCCGGCGGACGCGTCAGCGACTATCCAATCTATTCGCGCGTCTCCTCTCTGGTCCTGCTGTTCTTGTCGTTTCTGGTGGCAGACGGCGCCATCGATAACTGGACCGTGCTGCGTTTCGCGGGCAGCCGCGCGCTCACCGGCGCCGGCACATACCACGATCCGATTTTCAACAAACCGGCGACGTTCTATCTCTTCGATCTGCCCTTCTGGTCGGATCTGCGCGGCTATATTTTCGCCGTGGTGATTCTGGCGATCCTGGTCTATTGGCTGGTGGCGCGCGGCTGGCAGTTGCGTTTCACGCTGCCGGACAATCTGCGGGGCGGCATCGATATTTCGCTCTTCCATCTGACCGGCGGCCTCGAATCTTCGTTCCTGCGCATTGCGCTTGCCTTTTTCCTGGTGGCGCTGGCGAGCCGCTACTATCTGGCGCGCTTTGAAATGGTGTGGAACCAGCACCGCTTCATGGTCGGCATCGATTACACGGACGATCATTTCGCGCTGCCGCTCAACTGGGTCATGATCGCGGCTCTGCTGGTGGGCACCGGGTTGATCCTCGCGCGCCGCTGGATCCCGGCGGCCATTGTGGTCGGGAGCGGCATGGTGCTGCTGTTCCTCGTGCCTGCGGTGGCCGGTTCGCTTTTCGTCAAGCCCAACGAAATTTCCCTCGAGCGCCCGTACATTCAATCCCACATCGAGGCGACACGCGAAGCCTATGGGCTTTCATCCCGCATGCGCGAGATCGAAATGCACACCAACGAAGCTTCGGGGATCGACGTGACGAAGAACGCGGCGCTGCTCGATAACGTGCGGCTGTGGGATTGGCGTCCCTTCCACGACACGGTGACCCAGATGCAGGCCCTGCGCCCGTACTATGCGTTTCACGATACGGACGTGGATCGCTACACCATCGACGGGAACTATCGCCAGGTGATGCTGACGCCGCGTGAGCTCGATATCAGCCAGTTGCCCGGCACGCAATCGGGCTGGATCAATCCCCATTTCATCTACACGCACGGCTACGGGCTGGTGCTGGCCGAAGTGAGCAAGATCACGCCGGACGGGCAGCCTGTCTATCTGATTCAGGACATGCCGCCGGTGGTGAAGACGCCCAGCCTGAAGGTGGAACGGCCGGAGCTTTATTACGGCGAGTTGCAGCACGAGCCGGTTTTCGTCGATACCGCGCAGCAGGAATTCAATTATCCGCAGGGCTCCGACAACGCGCTGACGCGCTACCAGGGACACGGCGGTTTTCCCATTTCGTCGCTGTTGATGCGCGCCGCCGCCGCCATACGCTACGGCGATTCGAACATCATCCTCACGGGCTATCTGACCGATCACAGCCGCATGATGATCCACCGGCGCGTACGCGAGCGCCTGCAGACTCTGGCGCCGTATCTCAGCTGGGACGGCGATCCGTATCTGGTGATCACTCCCGAAGGGCGCCTCGTGTGGATGGTCGACGGCTATACGACTTCCGAATCGCATCCCTTCGCCCGCGAGACCGAAGCGTTCGGCGGCATCAATTACATCCGCAACGCGGTCAAGGCCACGATTGACGCTTACGATGGCGAGACGCATCTCTACGTCTTCGACCCGACGGATCCCATCATCACGGCCTACCGGACGTTGTTCCCGGCGCTGTTTGAAGACGTTTCGAAGATGCCTGAGGCATTGCGGGCGCATGCACGGTATCCGGAAGATCTGTTCCGCGTGCAATCGGAACTGTACCTGCTTTATCACATGCGCAATCCGCAGTCCTTCTACAACAACGAGGATGTTTGGGAACTGGCGCGCTACTCGTCGGGTCAGGCAGAGCCGGTTCCGGTGCGGCCGACCTTCGTCTTCGCCACGCTGCCGGGCGAGACAAAACCCGAGTTCCTGCTGATGACCACGTTTACGCCGCTCTCGAAGCAAAATCTGATCGGCGTGATGCTGGCGCGCTGCGATGGGCCGAAGCTGGGGGAAATCGTTGTGCTGCTGCTCTCGAAGCAGGAGCTGATTCTCGGGCCCATGCAGATCAACGCGCGCATGAATCAGGACCAGAACATTTCGAAAGACCTCACGCTGTGGAATCAGCAAGGTTCGTCTGTGCTGCAGGGGCAGACGTTGGTGTTGCCGGTGGCCGACAACTTCCTTTACGTGTTGCCGCTGTATCTGCAGGCGGTCCACGCCAGCATGCCGCAGTTAAAGAAAGTAGTGCTGGCGCTGGGCAATCGGCTGATTTATTCCGATTCCTACGAGCAGGCGCTGGCGATGCTGGGAGGAGCGCAGCCGGCATCGGGCGAAGCGCAATCGACGCCGCAGCCCGTGGCGCAGCCGCAACAGGCTTCCCAGAAGCCCTCGACCGATCCGCGCGTCGAGAGTGTCCGGCAGCATCTGCAGCGCTATCGCGATCTGGCGAGTCAGGGCAAGTGGGCGGAAGCGGGCCGCGAACTCGACGCCATTCAGGCCGAGGTCAACAAGTGAGGATTCTCCGAAGCGTAGCCGCCGTTGTGGCAGGCTACGCGGTGATGGCCGCTATCCTGCGCGCCTTCGCGATCGACAACTTCCCGCTCACGCTCGCCCGGACCATTGCAGGAGCGATCGCCGCCGGCTACATCGCCGGGCTCATCGCGGGCAGCCACGAGATTCCGCACGCCGCCGGAGTGGGCTTCCTGATGATCGTGATGACTTTCGTTTCCATGCGTCGGCAGGCAATCCTCCAGCCAGGCTGGTATGAAACCACCGTGGCGGGATGCGGGCCCATCGCCTGTATGATCGGGGGCGCACTGCGCATGCTCACGAAGGGAGGGAAAACCGAAAGACCTCCGGCGCGGCGGCGCGGCGATAATCCGCGATCGGCATCACCATCGAATCCGTCGGCGAGCCCGCATTAAACGCGATCCGATCATTCTCGAAAACCGACGGATCGGCATACAGGGGGAACGGCAGTATCGGCGCACCGAAGGGCGGCACGGAGCCTGGCACGAGGCCCGTCAGCTCGATCAACTCTTCAGCCGTGGCGAAGCGGGTTTTCCGCGCGCCGAAGTGCTGCCGTATGGCCGCGGAATCGAGCTTGCGGTCGGCGCTCAGGACGAACAATCGGAAGGTTTCGTCCACCTTGACGAGCAGTGCTTTTCCGCCCACGCGCAACTGCTCGTCGCGCGCCGCCGCCGATTCTTCCGAGGTTCGGGTGGGCGCGTGATGGATCTCGCGCAACGACACTCCCTGCTGGTTCAGCCACGCGCGAATTCGATCAAGCAGCATATTCTAATGTAGTGTCTCGCGTTGCCCTTTCATGGAGCAGTGGCAAAGACAGCGCGTGGGCGTTGCATCTTTTGCGGCGATCTGCGGAGATCGAAGTGGTGGCCCTGATCACCACCTTCAACCAAGCCTTTGATCGCGTCGCCATGCATGCGGTGCGCCGCGAGTTAGTGGAGCGCCAGGCGGAGCTCATCGGCGTGCCGCTGTGGGCGGTGGATCTGCCTTGGCCGTGCTCGAACGAAATCTACGAAGCGCAAATGTCCCGGGTGTGCGAGCGGGCACTGGCCGAGCGCGTGGACGCCATGGCATTCGGCGACCTCTTCCTGCGCGACATACGCGCCTACCGGGAACGCCAACTGGCGGGGACCGGGCTTGCGCCGATCTTTCCGGTATGGGAAATCCCCACGGCGGATCTGGCGAGGCAGATGATCGCTGCCGGGCTGAAGGCCAAGATCACCTGCGTCGATCCGAGGAAGCTCGACCGCGGGTTCGCCGGCCGCGACTTCGACCCCGCGTTCCTTGCGGATCTGCCCCCGCACGTGGATCCGTGCGGCGAGAACGGGGAGTTCCACAGTTTCGTTTACGACTGCCCCGATTTCGCCGGGCCGATCGAAGTGGAAACCGGCGAGATCGTCGAGCGCGACGGATTCGTTTTCGCCGATCTAACGCTTCGAAATGCCGCGGTCCGCCAGCCAGTCGGTTAGCCGATCAGGCCAGCTTTCTACCGGAGCGCCCGGTCTCTTCGCAGGCCGCAGCGCGAATCCATGATCTCCGAACGCGTAAATGTGCATCTCCGCCGGAATATGATTCGCCTCCAGTTCCAGGTAAAATTTCACGGTTGGTTCCACGTGCGAACGATCGTCGTCCGCGCAAACCATGAACACGGGCGGTGCGTCGCGGCGCATGGGGAACGTTTCATTGGGAGCGATTTCGATGGACCTGTTAACGGCTTCCGTGGAAGGCCCGCCGCGCCCGCCGCCTGCCGGATGCTCCTGTACAGAGCGCTCAGGCACAGAGCCGGGCCGATAGAACGGGTAAATCAAAATATTGAAATCGGGCCGCGAGCTGAAGCGCTCCACGGGATCGGCCGCATCCGGATTGCCCGCATCGAAGCGGGTCTCGATCATGCCCGCCACTTCGCCGCCCGCCGAGAATCCGATAAAGCCGAGACGCGCGGGATCGACGCCCCACTCCTTCGCGCGGCTGCGCACCAGGCGCACCGAGCGCGCCGCATCCGCATAAACCTCGTTCGGCAGCGTGTACCTCACACCCGAGGCCTTCGCCAGCCGGTACTTGAGAACGAAGGCGGCGATGCCGTGCGCATTCAGCCAGTCGGCAATCTCCCAGCCCTCTTTCTCCATCACCAACTGGGTATGGCCGCCGCCCGGCGCCACCACCATGGCCGCTCCGGTCGCCTTCTCTTTGGACGGCAGGAAGACGTAGATGGACGGATAGTGCGTCACCGTGAAGTTGCCCGGCAGCTTGCTGTTCTGCGGGGCCACGGAGGGCTTCGACACTTCCGGCGCGGTGATGCCTTCGGAACCGGGCGCGCCGTTCGGCCAGAGTTTAATCTCCTCGCCACGTTCGGCGGAAAATGCCAGGCCCGCAATCATCACAGAACTGAAGATCAATCCGAGTTTCATAGATCCTACTTCCCACTGCCGGCGTTATCAAGCACTGTGCGCGCCATGTAATCGACCACCTTGGCCTCATTGCGCGCGCGCTCGTAGTAAGCGGTCTTCAATAACTGATCCTTGCTGTTGAGCAACGCTTCGCGAATCGATTGCTGGGCGCGCGGATCGCTGAGATCGCGCTGACCCGCCGGCTCTTTCGAGATCATCCTGAGGATACGATAGCCGTCCGGCGTATGAATGATAGGAGACAACTGTCCTGGCTGCAGCGACATCACGAGCTTGCGCAGCTCGGGGCTCGATTGATTGAGCGAGGACTCGGGCAGAAATCCCAGATCCCCGCCGTTCGGCGTAGTCTGCGGATCTTCCGAATAGTTCTGCGCCACCATGGCAAAATCCTCGCCCTGACGCAGCCGGGAGTTCAGCGCTTCGATCTTGCGCTTGGCCTCTTCGTCGGTCTTGGCTTTGTCGTTCTTGAGATTGCGGACGTTCGGATCGGGGCGCGCCGTGACGACGATCTGCGCCATATGGACCTGCGGCTCGGGAAGGTTAAAGCTGCCCCGGTTGGCGTTGTAGAAGCTGGTCACATCCGCGTCGGTGATGTTGATCTTCGAAGTGATGTCTTTGTTGAAAAGCTTCTTGACGCTCTCGTCCTTGCGAATGCGCGCCCTCAGTTCGTCGAGTGAGAGGCCCCACTGCTTCAGTTGTTTGTCGAACTCTTCCTTAGTGTAGGGAGCCTTTAATTCGTTGAGCCGTGCGTCCACGTCGGCATCGGTCGCGACCAGGCCCGCTTTCTCGGCGCGCTGCAGCATGATCTCGTTATCGATCAGAGAGCGGAGGACCTCGAGGCGGCGCAGCTGCACCTGGTCCTCGCTCTCGCCCTCGGCCTTACCCGGATACTGCGACTTGTAGGTGCGCTCCACCTCGGCATAGTAAACTGGGCGGCCGTTCACGGTGGCTGCCACGTCGGGCGAAGCTTTGGACCCGCAGCCCGCCAGCAGTATGGAACCGCACACAAAAGCGGCCGCCGCCGCAGGTCGGATGTTATTCATCAATGAACCCTCATTATAATGACCCTGACCCCATGAGAGCGGGAATCATCGGCACTGGCGCCATCTCCCACAAACACGCACAGGCTTACCGGAACATTGGATACCGCATCGCCGTGTGCACCGACATCGATCGAAAATCCGGTGAAAGCTTCGCGGAGCGGCACGGCGCTGTGTTCGTGCCGACCTGCGAAGAGCTTTGCCGTCACCCCGAAGTCGACTACGTGGATGTCTGTACGTTTCCCGATTTCCGCCTCCAGCCGCTGCGCCTGTGCGCCGAATCCGGCAAGCATATCCAGGTGCAGAAGCCGATTGCAACCAACCTGGCCACCGCGCGTGAAATGGTCGAGACGGCGCGCGCCGCCGGGATTCTGCTGGGCGTGGTCAGCCAGCACCGCTTCGACGATTCCTCGATCTTCCTCAAACGGGCCATCGAAGACGGACGCCTGGGCCGTCTCATACAGTGCGACGCGTATGTCAAATGGTTCCGTTCCGCCGAATATTACAGGCGTCCTGTCAAGGGCAGCTGGGCGGTGGAGGGCGGCGGCGCGCTGATGAATCAGGCCATCCATCAGGTGGATCTGCTGCGCTGGCTGGCCGGGCCGGTGGATAAGATTTCAGCCATGTGGCAGCTGGGCACGCTTCATCCAATCGAATCCGAGGATGTGGTGAACGCGCTGCTGCGATACCGCAATGGCGCGACCGGCGTGATCCAGGCTTCCACCGCGATGTGGCCCGGATATTCCGAGCGGATCGAGATCCATGGTACGCGCGGCACGGCGATTGTCACCGGCGACAAGCTCACGACGTGGGACGTTCTGGACGATTCGGGCGACGCCCCGCCGCTCGCCGAACAAGGCGCCTCCGGGGCGTCCGATCCGATGGCGATTTCTCTCGAACCCTTCGAGCGCCAGTTCCTCGATTTCGGCGACGCCATCAGGAACAAGCGCAAGCCCCTGGTAGCGGGCGAAGAGGGCTGCGACGCGGTCGAAATCGTCGAGCGCATTTACGACGCGTGCAGAAATTCTTGACTCACTATCAACTTGCGGTTGTCAGTCTGGTTGGCAGTTTTTTCGACGTTCTCGGCGCGCTCTATCTCGCCTACGACATCCTGGGCGGCAAGCACGGGCCTTTGCGCGCCCTCACCCGCGGCGTTACGTATGGGCTGATTTTCGGCGTCCCTTACGGGGTGGTTCTCGGCCTTCCGTTCGGCATTGCGGCGGGACTGGCCCACGGTATTACGCTGGCGTTTGAGCTCACGCGCGCCTCGAAACAACTCGGGCCTTACCCATTGCGCTACGAGTTTTTGTTCAGCGCCATTCGCGGCATCGGGTTCGGGGTGGGCGCTACGTATCTGCATGGGCGTGAATTCGGCATCTACTTCGGCGTGCTGAGCACGGTCGGCCAGTGCGCCGCATATCGCATCGGGATCCGTCCCTCGCTCGATTACGGTCCGCAGCGCGCGCCACGCATTTCGCCCAGACAGATCGGGGCCGCCGCGATGCGCACGGTGGGGTATCTGGCGGCGGGGTATATCAGCGCCGTCGCCGCGCAGCACCGCATGCACGCCCTGATGCTGGGCGTCGAAACGGGGCTCTCGATCGGCATTGTCACCGCCGTGGCCAACGCTCTGATGCCTTTTATCGAATGGGCCGCGGAGACGATCCCGGACCGCCGGCTGGGCGTTCTCGGAGTAGTTCTGATCCTCATCGGCTTCACGCTGCAATCGGTGCAGTACTGGCTGGCGCTGCTCGACATCCCGGTTCGTTGAGTATCCTCTTAGCTGGTGCACACAGACATCTCCCGAAAACTCTTCGAGCGGGCCCAGCTCTCCATCCCCGGCGGCGTGAACTCACCCGTACGGGCCTGGCGCGGCGTGGGCGGAACACCGCGTTTTATCGTGCGCGGGGAGGGCGCGCATCTGTTCGACGCCGACGATAACGAGTACATCGACTATATCGGGTCGTGGGGACCGCTGCTGCTTGGCCATCGCCATCCCGAAGTTCTGGACGCCATCCAGGATGCGCTGTCGCACGGCACCAGCTTCGGAGCGCCCACCGAACGGGAGATCGAGCTGGCCGAGACCATCCGGCAAATGGTTCCTTCCATGCAGATGGTGCGTCTCGTGAATTCCGGGACGGAAGCCACCATGAGCGCCCTGCGCGTGGCGCGCGGCTTCACCAACCGGGACATCACCGTCAAGTTCGAAGGCTGTTATCACGGACATGTCGACTCCTTGCTGGTGAAGGCGGGGTCCGGGGTGGCCACGCTCGGCCTGCCCGATTCACCCGGCGTTCCGAAGGGTTTCAGCGACACCACCATGGCGCTGCCGTTCAACAATGTGGAGGCTGTGGAAGACGCGTTCCGCGCGCATGGCGACAAGATCGCGGCCGTGATCGTGGAACCGGTGTGCGGAAATATGGGCTGCATTCCACCCAATGGCGGCTATCTGGAAGCGCTGCGGCGCATCACCGAACGGCACGAAGCGCTGTTGATTTTCGACGAGGTGATGACGGGATTTCGCGTGGCCCCCGGCGGCGCCCAGCAACTCTACAACATTCAGCCCGATCTGACTACGCTCGGCAAAGTGATTGGCGGCGGCCTGCCCATCGCGGCATATGGCGGACGGCGCGAAATCATGACTTACATCGCGCCCAGCGGACCGATTTACCAGGCGGGTACGCTGTCGGGGAACCCGCTCGCGGTCGCGTCCGGCCTGGCCATGCTGCGGCATATTCAGGCGCATCCGGAAATCTACGGGCAACTGAACCGATCGACCGCGCGCCTCGCCACGTGCGGGCCGGAGAACGT
>JBEKAQ010000146.1:0-10116 GCA_050015835.1 Bryobacteraceae bacterium
AGCGAAGCCCTGCGCGCCTTCGGCGATGGCCGCATCTACGTCGAGAAGCTCATCGAAAATGCCCGCCACATAGAGATCCAGGTGCTCGGCGATCAGCACGGCAACATGGTGCACCTCGGCGAACGCGAATGCTCTGTGCAGCGCCGCCATCAAAAGGTGATCGAGGAATCGCCCTCGCCCCTGGTGGCCGCCCATCCAGAATTACGTGCGCGCATGGGAGAAGCGGCCATTCGCGCCGCCCGCGCCGCCGGATACTTCAATGCGGGCACGGTGGAATTTCTCGCCGACAACTCCGGCAACTTCTATTTCCTCGAAATGAACACGCGCCTCCAGGTAGAGCACCCCGTGACGGAAATGGTCACCGGGCTCGATCTGGTCCGGCTGCAGATCGAGATCGCCGCCGGGGCGCGCCTGCCCTTCACGCAGGATGACATCGCTCTGCGCGGCGCGGCTCTCGAATGCCGCATCTACGCGGAGGATGCGGCCAATAATTTTTTCCCGTCGCCGGGCCGCATCACCCAGCTCGCGGAGCCTTCCGGGCCCGGCGTGCGTCTCGATTCCGGCATCTACGCGGGATGGAACGTGCCGCTCGATTACGATCCCATGCTGGCCAAACTGATCGTCTGGGCCGATACGCGCGAGCGTGCCATCGACCGCGCCCTGCGGGCTTTGAGCGAGTATCACGTGGGCGGCATTCGGTCCAACATCCCGCTTTTCCGCGCCATCCTCAACGATTCGCAATTCCGCGCCGGCCATCTGCATACGGGATATCTCGACCATCTGCTGCGCCGGGGAATCGATTTCAATCCCCCAGCCTCGGAGCACCTGGCGGCCGTCGCGGCCCTCGCCGCATCGAGGCAGAGCCAAGCTTCGGAATCGCCGGCCCCCGTTACCAATGAGTCGTCGCGCTGGCTTTCGACCGGCCGAGCGGAGCTGTTGCGATGACCATCGTCAGGATCGATGGCAAAGCTGTCCCGCCGGCCAGCGGCGACATCGTCGAAACCGAACCCGGCGTGTACTCCGTCGTCGTCGATGGCGCGTCTTACGAAGTACGCATTCAGGAACATCAGATCTCGATCGGCGAACATCGTTTCCACTACCAGATCGACGATCCACGCCAATGGAAGCGTTCGGGAGGCGCGGCGGGCGCGCATGGCCGGGCGTCGATCGTGGCGCCTATGCCGGGCAAAGTGGTGCGGGTGCTCGTCGCGATTGACGATGCGGTCGTGGCAGGGCAGGGAATCGTGGTCGTGGAAGCGATGAAGATGCAGAATGAATTGAAAGCGCCGCGCGATGGACGCGTCACTGCGATCCACGTCGCCGAGCACGACGGTGTCAACGCCGGGGCGGTCCTGGCCGTCATCGAATAAACGCGATAATAAAACAGATGTCCCCCACCTCCACCACGCTCTGCCCCGACTGCAACGGTACCGGATGGAAGATCGTCGAGCGTGAGGAAGTGTCGGGCGCCGAACGCTGCGGCTGCGTGGCGGTGGAGCGTGCCGGGCGCGTGATGGCCGGGGCTGACATTCCGCCGCTCTACGCCAACGCCTCGTTCGAGAATTTCCTGCTGCCGCGCGACAATCCCATCGGCTACCGCGAGCTCACCGAAGTCTTCTGGGCGGTTCGCGGTTATGCGCGCGAGTTTCCCAACGCGAAGAAGCCGGGGCTGCTGCTGATGGGCGACCCGGGAACCGGCAAGACGCATCTGGCCGTCGCCGCCTTTCGCGCCATCCTCGCTAAGGGTTTCGAAGGGCTGTTCTTCGACTACCAGAACCTGCTCGACCGCATCCGCGCCGGCTACGACGAAGCGTCCAATTCGAGCGACAAGGAAACTTACCGGATCGCCATGGACAAGGAAGTTCTCCTGCTCGACGATCTGGGCGCGCACCGCGTCACCGACTGGGTGGAAGATACCGTGACCTCCATCATCACCTACCGCTGCAACAACCGGAAACCGCTGATTGCCACCACCAATCTGATCGACGCCGACGCCGGGTATGTGACTTACGAGAAGGCCGGTTCCGGCAAAGTGGATCACCGCACTACGCTGACCGAGCGCATCGGCCCGCGCGCCCGGTCGCGTCTGTTCGAAATGTGCCGTGTGATTAAGATGCCGCTGGTCGAAGACTACCGGCTGCGCAAACAGGGAGTCTGATTTTGCCGGCTTCGCCGATCCGCTGCGCGATCCTTTTGTTTGCTCTCGCCGCCGCCGCTCCTGCCTGGGTGGAGTCCGTCGAGTTTCCCTGGAACACATATCCGAGGCCGCTCTGGGAACGTGAACTGGTGTGGATCAAGAACATCGGGATCGCCCACGTCAGCCTGCCGCCCGCGCGCGACGCATCGGAAGAAGCGCAACTGGCCGATCTGATCCGCGTCATTCGCCGACTCAATCTCGAAGCCGATCTCGAAGGCCCGATTCCGGATTCGATGCAGCCGCTCGCCCGCGCGCACGGCGGCCCCCTGACCGACCCCCTGCCCATTGCATCGCGCATCTCCGCGCTCGCTCCCGACGCCCTGACACGCAGCCGCAAACTGCTGACGGCAGGCAATCCCGGTCTGCTCTGGACCGATGTTGAGGATACAGTCAGCGGCGTCACCAATGGAACGACGTCCGGCTACCACGCGGGCGCCGTCAATTTTGCCGGTCAGGAAACGCCCGCCACGATTCCGCTGCGCCGCAACGCGCTGCTCTCGCGCTACTGGGGAAACACCATGGCGTCGCTGCACGAGACCAAACTTCCCGCGAGCCCGCCGATTCCTCAAATTTCAATTCACCAGTTTGCGGGGAAGAACGGTACGTCGTTCGTCTCCGTCGTCAACGCATCGTCGAAACCCTGGACGGGCGCCGTAAAGGCCGTTCACCCCGTTCTGAAGCGCGTGGTGGATTTGCCCGGCGTATCCGTGCCCGCGCACGATACCCTGTGGCTGCCCGTGAATGTGCCTCTGCTGGCCAGCCCGCTGTGTAAGGATTGCACTGCGTTCTCAACCGTCGACCGGCTCGTTTACGCCACCGCCGAGATCACCGCCATGGAATACGAGAACGGCATTCTGGCCATGGAATTTTCCGCGCCCGCCGCCGGTGAAGTGGTCCTGCAACTTTCGAGCGAGCCCTCGGGACCACTGGTCGCCGGCGGCAAACCAGCCAGCTTCGACTGGGACGAGCACACGCTCCGGGCGCGCCTGCCCATCCCGAAAGGCGCGGGCCCCGGTGGACATACGCGCATCGGTCTGGCCATCGACGCTCCCGATGCCACCGCGTTTTTCGAAAGCGCCGATGTGCTGCTGATCGGCGAAACGAATCGTCTCACGGCCGAGTTTTCTTCCCAGGCGATTCTCCAGCGTTCACGCCTGCGCACCGCACCGGAGCTGTCCGTCACGGACGAACCCGCGAAAGAGGACGCCTCGGCTGAAGGGCCCCGGCAAGTTGTGTATCGCATTAAGGTGCCCGAAACCGCCATCCACGGCGACCATGCCGACCTTGCCATTGAGGCCGATGGCGCGCCCATGAGCCACGCGCGGCCCCAGTTGCTCCACCCCGCCACAGTGCGTTTCGCCGACGCCATCACTGTGCGCGTGGCAGCCAATTCCCGCTTGCCCTTGTTCCCGGCCACTCTGCCGGTCAATCGGCGTACGGGCCGCGATGTGACCATCTTCATCGACAACAACGCGCCGGAGATCCGCAATTTCACGCTGGAGCTGAAAGCCGAAGGGCTCGATTTCTCTCCTTCCAAAATGGACGTGACCGTGGGTGCTTCCATGGCGCGCGATGTCTCGTTTCGCGTGTTCGCCACCGGCGCTTCCGCCGGGCTGCACGACGGCGAAGCGAGGCTATCCGGCGCGGCATCCGCCATTGAAGCCGTGCGCTTTCTTGTGATCCCGCAGAACGGCGCGGTGGCGTTTTCATCCGGCGGGCTGTCGCTTCTCGAGAGTGCCAAAGAGCGCGCCGCCTTCCTGCCCGGACGCTGGCTCGAATTCATCGACAAAGACAGCGGCCAGGACCTAATCGCAATCGGTGGAACCGCCTTCAATCCCGGACCCATCGACACGCGCAGCGATGCGCTGGTCTTTGCCGGAGAGAAAATCGTGCGCCTGCCGGATCTGGAGCAATTGCTCCCGAAACCTAAGCGGTAATCGCCCGTTCAAAACCGGCATATAATCAATATGCCTCGCCAATGAGGCCGAGCGGAGGCGTACCCTGTGAGCCGGACTTCCTTAAATTGCCTGATCCTGGTTTTCGGAACGGTGAGCGCTACAGCCGCGGCCGACCGCCAGATCTCGTTCTCAAAGGACGTTCAACCCATCTTTCAGAAGACGTGCTGGAACTGCCACAGCGCCTCTCTGCAACTTTCCGGGCTGAGTCTTGCGGCACGCGACGCCGCGCTCAAAGGGGGCGATCATGGGCCCGCCATCGTTCCCGGCGATGCCGATAAAAGCCGCCTCTTTCGCCGGGTCTCGGGTCTCGAAAAACCCGCCATGCCGATCGGCGGAAAACTTTCGCCCGAAGACATCGAATCCATAAGATTGTGGATCGCCCAGGGCGCGGCCTGGGATGATGCGGTGCCTGTCGTTACCACCACTGGCAACGCCATTCCGGATCCGCCAATTCGCCCCGAGGAGCGCAGTTACTGGGCTTTCCAACTGCCCGTCCGCCGACCCGTGCCGGCAGCCGCCGAAGCCCGCATGAACCGGAACCCGATCGATGCTTTTATAGCCAAAGTTCTCGAGGAAAAAGGCATCAAACAAACGCCCCTGGCAGATCGCATCACCTTACTGCGCCGCGCGTACCTCGATCTCGTCGGTCTGCCTCCCACGCCTGCCGAAGCGGCCGAGTTTCTGAACGACAAGTCGCCGGATGCGTGGGAGAAACTGATCGATCGCCTGCTGGCCTCGCCGCATTATGGTGAGCGCTGGGCGCGCCACTGGCTGGACGCCGCCCGTTACGCCGATTCGCAGGGCTTCGAACATAATTTCGACCGGCCCAACGCCTGGCGCTATCGCGACTACGTGATTCGCGCCTTCAATGAAGACAAGCCTTACAACGATTTCATTCTCGAACAGATCGCGGGCGACGAACTCCCGCATGTTACCAACGACAGCCTGATCGCCACCGGATTCCTCTCCATGTACGCGAAGGTGGGATATCGCGAGAAAGATAATCCCGAATTTCGCTACGAATACCTCGACGACAACATCGCCACCATAGGCCGCAGTATTCTCGGCCTGACCGTGCAATGCGCCCGCTGCCACGATCATAAGTTCGATCCCATTCGCCAGGCCGATTACTACCGGCTGCAGGCGTCGCTCTTTGGATTTGTGGAAACGAATCATCCGCTCGTCTCGAAAGAAGCCGCCGCGGAGTGGCAGAGGAAGACCGACGACGTCAACGCGCGGATCGACGAACTAAGGGCGCAGGTGCGCGAACTCGATAAACCCTATCGCGACCGGCTGCTTCCGGCTAAGTACGCGAAGTTCCCGCAGAACATTCGGGACGCCATCGCGATTCCCGAAGACAAACGCACGCCGGGCCAGTTTCTGCTGGCTAACCAGGTGATCCAGAGCGTCACGGTATCCGATAACGAAATCGACCGCATTATCACTCCGGCCGATCGAGCCGCCAGACAAAAGCTTCAGGCCGCGATGCGGCAGATTGAGAAAGAACGTCCCGCGCCCATCCCCATGGCCATGGGAGTTACCGACGGCGATTACCGCTTCACCCCCGACGGTCCAGGCGATGAGCCCGCGCTCGGTAAAGGAAAGAAGCGCGAAGCCATCGAAGGCAGTTACCTGCACACCGGTTCCGGTCAGTACCAGGTGCCGCCTTCTTACTTCCTGATTCGCGGCGACGTAAACAGCTTCGGACCGGAGACAAAGCCCGGGTTCGTCAAAGTAATCACCTACGGCGATCCTCCGATTGAGTTACCGCCGCCCACCCCGCATACTTCCGGCCGCCGCCTGGCGCTTGCCGAGTGGCTTGTCTCCCGCGATAACCCCATGACGGCGCGCGTCGAAGTGAATCGCATCTGGTCTCACCACTTCGGACGCGGCATCGTCGCCACTCTCGATAACTTT
This sequence comes from Bryobacteraceae bacterium, assembly GCA_050015835.1. Taxonomy (GTDB): domain Bacteria; phylum Acidobacteriota; class Terriglobia; order Bryobacterales; family Bryobacteraceae; genus BOG-234. Next base: position 6,073 of record JBEKAQ010000146.1, read on the forward strand.
GGCAAAATGGGCGAAGCTCCCACTAATCCCGAGTTACTCGACTGGCTGGCCGTCGAGTTCATGGACCGCGGCTGGAGCGTCAAGCAATTGCAGCGCCTCATCATGACGTCCGAGACTTATAAGATGGCCTCCGAGTTCCCGGAGTCGGAAGCACTCGCGGCTAACATCGCGAAGGATCCCGAAGACAAGTTGCTCTGGCGTTACCGCGTGCAGCGGCTCGATGCCGAAATCATCCGCGATTCCATCCTCGCCGTGAGCGGCGGACTGAATTTGGAAATGGGCGGCCCGCCCGTCTTTCCGATAGTCCCCGAAGAAATCGTCAAATCGATGTTCTACGGGATCTGGAAGCAAAAGGACGACGGGCCGTCCGTGTGGCGCCGCAGCGTCTACATTTATCGCAATCGCGGGCTGCCCTTCCCGCTTCTCGACGTCTTCGATCTGCCCAATCAGAACCTCGCCTGCGGAGCGCGCAACGTGACCACCGTCCCCACCCAGGCGCTCACCTTAATGAACGACGATTTCGTGCTGAAGCAGGCGCAGTTATTCGCCGACCGTCTGGAGGAAGCGGCCCCCAACGACCGCTCGAAGCAGATCGATCTCGCTTACCAGATCGCCCTCGCCCGCGCGCCCCGCCCCGATGAAAAACAACTCGCGGCCGATTTCCTGAAAGATCGCGCCATGGCCGATTTCGCCAACGTGATGCTCAACCTGAATGAATTTCTTTACATGAGGTAGACGATGAAAAGCTTCCGTTCGCGCCGGGAATTTATGTTTCAAAGCGGGGGAGGGATTTCCGGGCTGGCGCTCGCGTACCTGCTCAATCAGGATGGACTGCTCGCTGCGGCCGCCAATTCCTGCGCCACCAACTCCCCCGTACCCAGTCCGCTCACCGCGCGTAAACCTCAGTTTCCGCCGCGTGCCACGTCCGTCATATCGCTGTTCATGAGCGGCGGCGTCAGTCATGTGGACACCTTCGATCCCAAGCCCGCACTGAATAAATACGCGGGCCGCCCGCTCGAAGGCAAAGGCGACATCATCGTTCGCCAGGGCAATCCCGGACCGCTGATGCCGAGTCCGTTCTCGTTCAAAAAGTATGGCGAGTGCGGCATGGATGTTTCCGAAATCTTCCCCCATCTCGCCGGCAAAGTGGATGAACTGGCGTTTCTGCGCTCCGTCAAAGGCCAGTCGAACGACCACGTGCAGGCGCATTACGAACTCCTCACCGGCATGATTCGCGCCGGCTTCCCCAGTGTGGGAACGTGGGTCACGTACGGGCTGGGTACGCAGAATCAGAATCTGCCCGGCTTTGTCGTGATCTACGATGCGCGCGGCGGTCCCATCGGAGGCTCCGCCACCTGGAGCTCCGGTTTCATGCCCGCTTCCTATCAGGGCACGGTCTTCCGCTCTTCGGGAGTCCCGATTATCGACCTCAATCCGCCCGACAGCGTGGCGCCTGAGCAACAGCGCGCGCGGCTCGACCTGCTCGGCAAGCTCAATGAAATGGATGCGCAAAAGTATCCCGGCAACACCGAGCTCGCGGCGCGCATTTCGTCCTATGAACTCGCCTACCGGATGCAGGGCTGCGCGCCCGAAGCCGTCGATCTGAGCGGGGAATCCGCCGCAGTAAAGAAACTCTACGGTTTCGATAATCCGACCACCGAGCCCTTCGGCCGTCAATGCCTGATGGCCCGACGGCTGGTAGAGCGCGGCGTCCGCTTCGTGCAGCTATTTCACGGCGGTCTGGGCGTGCAGAACATCGATACCTGGGATGCGCACGAGAACGTTCAGGATAATCACGGCCGCCACGCCGCCGAAGTGGATCTGCCCATCGCCGGACTGCTCACCGATCTGAAAGCCTCCGGGCTGCTCGACAGTACCCTGGTCGTCTGGCACAGCGAGTTCGGCCGCATGCCGATTTCGCAACGCGGCCTCGGGCGCGATCACAACCCCGGAGCCATGAGTATGTGGATGGCCGGTGCGAAGATCAAAGGTGGACAAGTAATCGGGTCGAGCGACGAATTCGGCTATAAAGCCGAAGAGCAGCCGATTGCGGTTCACGATCTGCACGCCACCATGCTGCACTTACTCGGGATGGATCATACGAAGCTGACTTATCGCGCCAATGGCCGCGATATGCGGCTGACGGATGTATACGGCGAGCTGATTCCGCAGATTGTAAAGACGTAAGTGGACACAAAAGTCTCGACGATTGTCGGGAGCAGTTTGGCCCAGCCTCCTACACGCGGGACTGGACCAAGCTGCGCACCAACAACCGCGAATAGCCTTTGCCTTCGGGCGACCAATCGGCTCAAAGTTCCGTCATGGCCCAGGCCGAAGGTAAATCGACTATCAGGACGCCCCTTCAACTTTTGCCTGCAAGTCACGAAGCGCTAGTCGGCTATAGAGGCTCGACCAGTGGGCTCTGCTCTTGCCGATCGCGTTTGGATTACGCCCCTCTTCGGCATTCTTTTGAACGGTGATGCGGAGCAACTCCGACGCCGACGACCTCCAAATACGAAGGACGTTTCGAAAGCCGCCGCGCCACCGCGCTTTGTTCTGCTTGGGATCTATTTCCACCATCCAACGGAACGCTCCGAGAATCGGGTAGAGGGCCGCATTCATAAGTCGGTACTCACTTTCGTCCGCAATAAAAGGAAACACGAATTTGCCGCGCTCCTTGTGTTCGACAAAAGACAGGTTGCCGTATTTTCCACCTGCCTCGTTATGCAGGTCCTGAGACTCCAGCCGGACGGTGTCATGCAGGATGAGAATGTCTTTCAATATCGGCCGCAGCCGCCTGTATGACTCCGGGTTTTCCTCAAACAGCTCAAGCGCCTTCGATTTCTTTTCGTACGCGACGACCGGGTTTGAGTCCCCTCCGTTCGACGTGTTGGGAAACAGCTCTACGTTGAAACACGTTAGCAGGCTGACAATGTCGCGCGCGTCGTATTCACCGTCTTCGTTCTCTTTCCACGCGATCTGACTGTAATAGGACTCCTTCTTGAGCGTGTCTTGTATCCAGCGGAACTTTCCGGCCAAATTATCAAGAGCGAAGGGCTGAACCTGGACCGACGTGTTGAGCCCGCCGGCGATTTCGACAATCCATTCGTTCGGTATGCCGGTGAGAATTTCAAATTTCACGAACTGCTTGGCTGGCAGCTGCTCATTGGTGAGGTTCTTGACGATCAGCGCGTAAGTGTGACCGCCGTCGACGATCCCGTGGTTCCTTCCGAGAGTCACCGTGTACGTGCCTTCGCCGTCCTTGGCGACGGAATCGGCGATCACGGTAATGCCCTTGTGCTTGAGATGGAAGGTGCCTGGCGTCGTCTCTTGATCGAAGAGGCTGTCCTGGATATCGCGGTAAATCCGCCGACGAAGATTGGGGACTCTGGCGTTTGGATCGAGGGGCAGTCCCTTCGGCACTGATTTAACCGGCACAAACAGGACATGCCGTTCTGTTCCGTGGGATTGGTGAAAAATTGGGTCCGGCACCCGACGAGCGTAGGGCGCCGCAAAGCGAAAGCTAGTATTCGTCACAATGTTCTCCTTGATGTTGCCGTCCGGCAACTCAACTTAAAACCGTCGTGCGCAGATCCCTGCGCCAACGTCATGATCTTAACACAGCGATCAGGATTACGCGCAAGAATGCGACCGAATCAGAGCCTCTAGCCCGAGAAGGGGCGTCTCGGGGGATTGGTCCTGCCGACAGCGGTGAGCGGTCGTACGGTCCCGCGATGCGGACCTTCCTGCTAAGGCTTATCTTGCATGCGAGAGGGCTGGCGCTCGAATCGACCCCCGGGCGCTACAATGATTAAAGATGGATCGTGTCCCACCACAGCCCGTCAAAGATCCGCCGACCCTGATCCGGCGTGGCGCGTTCTCGCTGGACCGGCTGCTCACCCACATCGACCCCGGCGCGGCAGAGGAATCGGAAGACTTCGTAAGCCGTATCTATGAGCAGCGCCACATGGACACGTCCTCCGGCTGATTCGACGAGACTTGTCGTTGACACGGACGTTGCCAGCTTTGTTTTCAAGTGGCACC
>JBEKAQ010000147.1:0-9943 GCA_050015835.1 Bryobacteraceae bacterium
AAAAATGGATTACTAATTTTTTCCTGGTGGCGCTTCTTCCCATGGGCAGACTTTGGAGCGGCTGGTGGTTCTGGGCCGTGATGCTGTTCTTCTTCGCGCGCAACCACCCGCCTTTGTACGACCACCGGGAGATCGGCGTTTCGCGGATCAAACTGGGCGTGGTGGCGCTTTGCATCTTCCTGCTTTGCTTCTCGATTGCGCCGATTAACGAATAGCCTTGAAGATCAGCGCCACCATCGTCACTCTTAACGAGGAGCGCAATATCGCACGGGCGATCGAAAGTCTGCGGTGTGTGGACGAGATCCTGGTGGTGGACAGCGGATCTATCGATTCCACTCGCGAGCTTGCCTTGCGGTTGGGCGCGCGCGTCATCGAGGAACCCTGGCGGGGCTATGCGGGGCAGAAGAATTTCGCATCGCAGTGCGCGACCTTCGACTGGATCCTTTCGCTCGACGCGGATGAAGCCGTGACCGAGGAGCTCGAGGCGGAGATTCTGGCGCTGAAGCGCGATGGGCCGCGATTCGACAGCTATTCGATGCCTCGCCTGGCGCAATACCTGGGCCGATGGATCACCCACAGCGGTTGGTATCCGGACCGGAAAGTTCGCCTGTTTCATCGCGCAAAGGCCGAGTGGGTGGGTGAATATGTGCATGAGAGCGTGCGGGTGACGGGAACGACCGGAGAGTTGCAGGGGAAGCTGCTTCACTTCACCTGCGATTCGTTGTCACAGCATTTGCGGACGCTCGACCGTTATACGACGCTGGCGGCGCAGGAGCTGACGGCGAAAAATGCGCGCGTGCCGACGATCCGTATGGTCTTCGACCCGGCTTGGACGTTTGTGCGCACGTATGTGATCCGGCGCGGTTTTCTGGATGGCCCGCAGGGGCTGGCGATTGCGTGGATGGCGGCGCTCTATACGTTTCTCAAGTACGCCAAGGCCTGGCAGGAATCCGGACGCTGATGCGGATTCTGCATCTCGACAGCGGGCGCGGGTTGCGCGGTGGACAATGGCAGGCGCTGCGGCTGCATCGCGGGCTGATCGCAGCCGGGCACGAATCGATGCTGCTGGCGCGCGAAGGTTCCCCTTTGCTCGACGCCGCGCGGGAGAGAAAGCTTCCGTGCGAGGTTCTGCGGCCCTGGCGCCTGCCCATGCAGTCGCGTCGTTTCGACATTGTGCATGCGCATGACGCGCGCAGCCACACCTGGGGAGCTTTGCTTGCGCGAGCGCCCCTGGTGGTCTCCCGCCGGGTGGCATTCCCGGTGCGCGATTCGGCGGTTTCACGATGGAAGTACGGGCGGCCGGTATTTTTTATCGCGGTGTCCCGATTCGTGGCGCAGGAGCTGCGGCGCGCCGGGGTGGAAGAGAGGCGGATTACGGTGGTGTACGACGGCGTTCCCGTGCCGCCGCAGCCGGCGCGCGGCGAGGCGATTCTGGTGCCCTGGACGGCCGATCCGGAGAAGGGGATGGCCCTCGCTGAAAGGGCGGCGGCACGTGCCGGAATCACGTTGCAGAGATCCACGAATCTGGAGGCCGACTTACCGGGTGCGCGCGCAATGGTGTATATTTCGCGATCGGAAGGGCTGGGGTCGGGTATCCTTCTGGGAATGGCGTATGGCGTGACGGTAATCGCAAGCAATGTGGGCGGTATCCCGGAGCTGATTGAAGACGGCGCGACCGGAATTCTGGTGCCCAACGATATGGAGACGATTGCGGGCGCGTTCGAACGTATCCATGCGGAGTTGGGAATGGCGGCGCGTCGGACCGTTGTGGAGAAATTTACGGAGGACCGCATGGTGAAGGCCACGCTGGCAGCTTACGAAGGGGTGTTCGCACGTGCTTGATGCCCTGCTGGCCGCTGTGTTCGGGTTGCTGATCGGCAGCTTTCTCAATGTGTGCATTTACCGCTGGCCGAGGGATCTTTCGGTGGTCCGGCCGCGTTCGGCTTGTCCGGAGTGCGAGGGGCCGATCGCCTGGTATGACAATATTCCGGTCCTCAGTTACCTTGCGCTGCGGGGGCGCTGCCGCCAATGCCAGGCGCGAATTCATTGGCGATACCCGGTGGTGGAATTGCTGACGGCGGGCTGTTTCTTCTGGTTCGTGTTTCATCTCGGGCTCAGCCTCGCGGCGGCGAAGTACTGCCTTTTCTCCGCTGTGACGATCGGGCTGATCTTCAGCGATCTCGACACGCTGATCCTGCCGGACGAATTCACGCTGGGCGGGCTGGCGGCCGGATTGGCGTTCGCGTGGTTCGTCCCGGTACCCGACCAGACTCTCGGGTTGTTGATGCACCTGGCGGGCTTGAGACCCGGACCGCGCGTCGCGTCCTTCAGCGAGGCGTGCTTCGGGGCTTTCTTTCCTTCCCTGGCCTTGTGGTTTGCCGGATGGCTCTTCGAAAAACTGCGCCACAAGGAAGGGCTGGGCTTCGGCGACGTGAAGATGATTGCGATGGTGGGCGCTTTTCTGGGGATCGGCGGTGCACTGCTGACGGTGATTCTCGGTTCCGTGCTCGGGTCGGTGGTGGGGCTGGTTTATATCAAGGCGACCAGGCAGGACGCTTCGAGTTATCCGTTGCCGCTCGGGACGTTTCTCGGCGTGGCGGCGCTTTTCGCCTCGATAGCGGGCCAGAATGTGATCGGGTGGTACGGCGGGATTTTGCGGTAGATGGCGGCGATAAGAGGAGCTATGACGGGCAGATCGGAAATCTGTCCCACCGGCTACGGGGCTTTTTGGATCTCGCCGATCCAGAAGTCGTCGCCCTGCACGTAGACCGTGCCCGTGATGTGGTCTCCCGGGTGGATTTTGCCGTATTCCTCCTTGCTCCGGAATGCGTAATCCATGGTCATGGCCTTCATCCAGCCCTCAATGTCCTTGTGACGGATGACGGCGCTCTGCGTATCGGGGTCGAGGCGCACGATCTCGCCGTCGATGTGATATTTGCGAATCGGCTCGCGATTTACCGGCTGCTTTGAGCAGGCGGTCAGGATCAAAGCGGCCGCCAGCAATAGGGACCTCATGCTTCACATGGTAACCAAACCTCTACGCGGGTGCCTTCGCCGGGACGGGTTTTCACCCAGAGTTTGCCGGAATACGCGCGGACGATGCCGCGCGCGGCGGGCAATCCGAGGCCCCGGCCAGTGAATTTGGTGGTGAAGAACGGATCGAATGCCCTTTCGAGGACTTCTGGCGCCATGCCGCAGCCGCGATCTTCCACTACGATGGCCAGACATTGCTTCCCCGGCTCCACTTCTCCTTCTTCGAAGCTGCCGGGATGGCCGGCGGGCGCCGGTCCCGACCAACTGGAGACCGTAACCTCGCCGGGCGATTCGCCATAAGACTCCAGGGCATTGGCGATCAGGCTCCAGAACAGCGTCGCGAAGGCCTGGCGCTCGCCCTGAAAGGAGAGCGGCCCGACGTTGACGTTGAGACGGATATGGCCGGGAATACGATGGCCCTCGATGACTTTGCCGAGCAACTGGTCCACGCGCAGCGATTCCACGGAACCCTGGCCGTACCCGGCGGTGGCGAGCATCATACGGACCAGTTCCGCCGAACGGTCGCCGGCCTGGGTCACATTCTGCAGAAGACCGGCCGCGGGATGATCTTCGGACAGCGTATCGCGAGCCAGCGCGGCGTTTCCCATCATGGCGGTAAGAAGATTGTTAAAGTCGTGCGCGATCCCTCCGGCCAGCACGCGCAGGCTTTCCCAGCGCCGGGCCTCGCGCAGCTTCTCTTCGAGCAGCTTGCGCTCGGTGATATCGCGGGCGGCGAAGTGGAAGACCACGTCGGTTTCGGTGCGAACGGCGGAACAACCGACGTCGGCATGGACCAGGGTGCCGTCGCGCCGCTCGAACGGAATCTCGGAGGGGGCAGCTTTCGCGGTTCGCGACTGGTCGAGAAGACTGCGCAGGCGGGCGCGCTGCGAGGGAAGCGTAAGGTCCTCAATGGCGCGGCCAGCCAGTTCCTCCGCGGTGAATCCGAGCTCACGGCACGCCGTCTCGTTGGCAAACTGAATGGCTCCCGATTCCCCGGTGAGGAAGATCCAGTCGCTGACATGATCGCTGACGTACCGGAAGCGGGCACACTCGGTGGCAACGGCCTTGTTCCTTTCACTGATCTCCCGGAGGTGGGCGAAGCCGGTGACGAGCAGGGGGCCGAGGACGGAGAGGGCAATCCAGCTGGAGGGCATGGGGAAATAGGGAAACACTCCGCAAGCGAACAGTGCGCCCGCCGTGATGGCGAGGAGACCGGGGCCCACGCCGGCGAGAAACGATGTGGCGGCTATTGCCGGGTAAAAGAGGATGAACGGCCCGTTGTAATTGCCGTCGCGCATCAATGCCAGGCGGCCCAGGCCCGTAATGGCAACCAGCGAAATCGCCAGCGTGTAGCCGAAGACCGGAGGCCCGAAATGCAAACGCGACCGGAAGATGACGGTAGAAGCTGGTTTCAACACGCGCTGGCCGCTCCGAGCACTAATAGTACCCCGCAGTGCAAGTGTTGGAACATACCATTATTCTGGGAATACGACTGGATGTCGGGACTACGACTGGCCGGGGAGAGTCTCTGTGGTCGCGCCAGTTGCTGTGACGCTTCGCGTCACCAGACGTTTCCGCCCAAAAAAGACAATTCGTTTGGCAACTATACGCAAACCTATGTAATCTGAGGAGTTGATGAAAAGGCTGCCAGGTGATCTGGCCTGACAATGCTGGTTGAAAATGCTGGTTGAATTCGAACTGATCCAAAAGGCTCAGAAGGGCGATGCCGCGGCGTTCAATCAGGTCGTCACAGCGTACCGGCGCAGGATTCTCGGCACCATTTCGCGGCTGATCGGACGTCCGGAGGATGTGGAGGACGTGGCGCAGGAAGTGTTTCTGCGGCTCTATTTCTCGCTCGAACAGCTGCGCACGCCGGAAGTGTTCGAACCGTGGCTCTACCGTTTGACGGTGAACGCCTGTTACGACTATTTACGGAAGAGCAAGAGAAGGCTGGAGTCGCGTATGGCGGACCTCTCCGACCAGCAGGTAATGATGGCGGATGCCGTGGCCGGGTCGAAAGCGCAGACCGACGAAGCGGAGAAGCGCCGAGTCCGGGATACCGTAAATGGTTTGCTTGCCTCAGTTTCGGAAGAAGATCGAATTTTGCTGACGATGAAAGAGGTGGAGGGGCTGTCGCTGAAGGAACTCGAGCAGGTATATGGGGTTAATGAGAATGCGTTGAAGGTGCGGCTGTTCCGCGCCCGGCAGCGAGTATTAAAAAACATGAAGGGGGTAACCCAACGTCCATCAAAACCCGCCCAATCAGATGAGACAGGGTAAAAAACGGTATTATGATGTTTTATAAGCCCATGGAACAAGACTGGAACGAAGCTGAATTAAGGCTGGACCAATTGTTTCGATCTTACCGCGAGGCGTGCCCCGAACCGGAGGCGAGCGTCAATTTCATGCCCGAAATCTGGGCTAAGATCGAGGCCCGGCAAATTTCGACGAACCTGTTCGACCGGATGGCGAAGGCATTGGTGACGGTGGCGCTCGCCGCGACCGTAGTGCTGGGCCTTGTGGCGTCGGTGAAGCAATCGAATTCCGCCGCCAGCTTCAGCGGCACCTACATGGAAGCGCTGACGGCCGATCATATCTCCAGCCTGGAACCTCTGAGCATCGAGCGCATCTCGGAACTTGAGCAGCAGTAGGGCTTTTATGCCACGAACACGTCTGAGCGCGGTACTCTATCTGATCCTGGTATTTGCCAGCGGCATCCTGGTGGGGGTTGTCTCTCACCGGTTGTACGTGACGACCACGGTGAATGCGAGTCTGGTACCCGCCGCGCCGCGCACCCTTGATGAGTTCCACAAGCAGTATTTTGCGGACATGCGCAAGAAGGTGGGCGTCAACGAGGAGCAGGTTGCGGCGGTAAAACGGATTTTCGGCGAGACCAAGAAAAAATTCGACGATCTGAACGCTCAGGATAAACTGTTCAAGGATAAGATCCAGCAGGATCAGCACGACGCTATCAGCGCGCTTTTGACGCCGCAGCAGAAGGTGGCATTCGACGCGTGGCGGGCGGAACGCGCCCGGCTGCACGCCGAACAGCAGAAAAAGCAGCTACAGCAACAGCAGAAGTAGTAGCTTGCCTACGGGGCAGCTTTATAATCCGGCGCCTCCACTCCGAGGAAAGCCGCTGAGGCCTCTGCCACCCGGACCTTGAATTCGGACACTGCCCTAAGCGTCCTGATGAGACTTGGCAAGGCGTCGTCGGGGCGAACGCCGCGTCCGGGGTGGTTGAATCCTTCAGGCAACAGGCGGAATCTAACCCAAGTCCATCAGTTAGGAGATTGTCCAAGTCTCCCACCGTTGTTTCCATCCAGCCTCCCTGCCGTCCAAATGCTGTACTATGGATTGAAGGCCACCTAGATTTACGTCGCCCGGCGTTTAGCATTCCACTTTGAGGACTGGTCGGCTTCGACCTCCTTTCGCGCTTCGGCGCCGTAGCCCTTGGTATTGCGAATCGATCGGCAGAGCGATGAGGCCACGGCGGGAGAAGTTCCGATACGACGTGGTATACCCAAGCCACGCCGATGACCGCCGAGGGAACGGTCCTCGGCGGTGGTAGAATGGCGGCGGGTCGCGGGGCGGCGCGGCCCGGATATTACTTTGCGGCCAGGCGGTCGGCCTTTTCGGCGCGCTGACGGGCGTATTTTTTCTCGAAGCGATCCACTCGCCCGGCAGTATCGATCAGCTTCTGCTTACCGGTGAAGAAGGGATGGCAGCTCGAGCAGATTTCAACTCGGATGTCGCCCTTGTGGGTGGAGCGGGTTTTAAACGTGTGGCCGCACGCGCAGATCACGTTTATCTCGTTATAGGCGGGGTGGATTCCAGCTTTCATACTTTTCTCGGGAAATTTCATGGTAACACGACAAACCCCCGCAATGCCGTAGCGTGGCAAGCGGGGGTTCATACTTCAATTACCTGAGACAGTTACTACGCACGCGACGAAGCGACCGGTCCACAGGAACATGATCTCGCCACTGACAGCAGAGATCGGCAGCTTTAGAACGGTCGACTCAGAAGTCGGCCACCTCGCGCGGTCTACTACATGAACTCATTATTTCTGGACCACCTCCTTCTTCAGTGATACCTTCAAACTACGCCCGCCGAGCCGACTTGTCAATAGGGAAACGGTAACGATTTGGCCTTCGCCTCGCCAGGATATTGCGGCTTAATTGCAGTGACACCCAGGATCATGGGTAGGGATAGCCTCAATTCCCAGACGGCCTCGCGGCGCGATCCACAACGAGGATCTCTGTCGGAGTTCTTTTCGTTTCGAGTCTCAATCCAAGCTGCTGCTCGATCGCGGTGAAAAGATCGGGCGCACCGGACGGGTCGGCCGGCTGTCCGCCTTGTCCCGCGGACAGTGTTCGGTCACCCGCCCATGCAAGGTCGAAATCGAAGGTTCCGGCGAGACCGGTCTGGTCGAGCACCGGGCGGTCGTCGCGATCCGGGTCGGTGAGCGGAATCAGGGTCTGGAGAATATCGGCCAACTGGGCCATCGACACATTGCGTCCGGGCATATGAAGCCCCACCAGCGGGAGACTAAAGGGCGGCCCGCCGTCATCGGGTCTGCGCACGTTCATGCGGGGGCCGTTCTTCCCGACCACGAGCGCGTAGACCGCAGTCTGTCTGATTTCGCGGTGGAACATGAGTTGAAACCTTTCCACCAGCAGCGCCTTCAGCATCTCTTTGCGCTCGTCCCGCGAGGGTATACGGGAGCCCTCCGGCCGGGCCACGATGTCGTACCTGTCACGGTCGAACCAGGCTGGTCCGCCTGCAATCAGACTGGGGTGAAGACCGGTTCCCACGCCCACGTTTCCCCAGGCGAATTGGATGAGTTCCTTCAGAGATAAGCCTCTGATCGTGACCAAGCCGTCGTTGAGGGGCATCTGGATGGAGCGGAGGGTGAAGGCAGGGTCGGTCGGCTTGATGGAAGCTATTTCAAATGTTTGAGAATGCGCAAAGGCGGGGGCCACGAGCGCAAGGATGGCTATGCACGACAAATTATTCGACATCGGAATCTCCTGAATAAACCGTTGATTGAATGGCTGGGGAACGAACGTCAGACGGTTTGGGCAGGAGGCGGCGCGCGGTCGGGTGCGCCGGGAAGGCACGGGTCGAAGAGTCGATTAGCGAGGCGGCGGGGGAAATACACTCGCCAGCTCAGGTGCAGACTCGGCGATGCGGTCAGGGAGACAGCCGGAAGATAGAAATCTGTACCGCCGTGGCGTGCCAAGGGAGTGCACATGACCCCCGAAAGGAGAGCCAGGACGACCAGAAGCGAGATGAGAGCCCGCGATGGCGAGGACGGCTTCATGGCCGATGTCAGTTTATCCGATCCGATGAGGCCGCTCTCCGAGACCTTTCGGCGACGAGCCGCTGGAGGATCTGCCGGGCGATTCCGGGATCGGGATCGAAGCGCAGCGCCTCGGCGGCAGCGACGATCGCGGCATCCCACGCATGGAGCGATGCGTGGCAGAGTGAAATGTTGTACCACGCCCTCGGCAACCCGGGCCGGAATCGCAGCGACTCCCGTGCATCGGAAATACATTCTGCGAATGCGCCGCTGGTAAAGGCGTCGGAAGAAGAATCGATGTACTCTTCGGGCGTGTAAATGCGCGACCGGAGTGGCTGGGCGAATACCAGCGCGTCGTAGACCTGGTTGGCTCGGGATTCGAGCAAGCCGGCCTGGTTCTCGGCTGCGCCGGCCTCGGACAGACGGCCTCTGCGTAACAGCTCGGCGGCAAGTTCGTCATAGCTGCCCGCCTGAATGGCCAGCACTTCGTCATCGGCGTACGCGGGTGAGAGCCGGAGGCCGTCGCGCCGCATATGCAGGATGGCGGGATAGATCAGAAGGGCGGCCGCGGCCAGCACTGCGGCGCTGCCACGAAACCAGGGAGACCCGAGCGGGAGAAAGGCGACCGGGAGGTCTTTGCCGCCGCGGATGCGATGCCACGCGGCGAAGGCCAGGAAGAGGACCGACATCCAGCAGAGCGCTTGAAAATACTGGTGGTGTTGCCACGGGTAGGCAATCCCGAGGTACCATGGCATCCCCAGCGTCCAGTAGTTGTACACAACCAGCAGAAAGACCGAACCGGTCAGGACGAAAAGCGTGGCGGGAAGCGCGCCCAGTTCGGCCACCCAGGGTGTCAGCCAGGCGAGGTACTGCACGGCGAATCCGCTGGTGGCGCTGAAGAACAGCAAGAAAACCATTCCGGCCTGGGCGTAAAGCGAAGGCCTGCGGGCCAGGCGATGCATGTAAATGGAAAGGGCCAGGATCGCGGCCATCAGGAGAGGCGCTCCAGCGGTGCGGAAGGCCGAGTCGAGCCACTGGAGCGCAGGCCATGAGTCGGTGAGTTGGCGGGACAACCAGGATAAGCCCCAGAGGCCGTAACTACTCCTGTACCCGAAGACCTGGCGGAGGATGGACGACGGCTGCCGAAAGACGAACGGCGACCACGCAATGGCTATAGTACCGGCCGTGGCGGAGAGAAACGCGATGCGCTTTCTGACGCCCGGCAGCGAGAGGAACAGCACGGGTGCAAGGACGACGGGAGCGATTTTGATACAGATCGCCAGACCGAAAGCGAGGCCCGCGGCGGGGGCGTTGTCGCGATAGCCGGCGAGATAGACTGCCGCCATCGCGAAAAAGATCATGACGGAATCCGTGTTGCCGTGGAACCCCGAGATCATGACGATGGCGGGTGAGGCGGCGATAACAATGACGGCGATGAAGACAGACCGCTCCGCGAGGCGGGCACCGAGAATCCTCAAGAGCAGCCAGAGAGTGCCCACATCGGCCAGAATGCCGGGGATGCGTATCCAGAACTGGAAAGGCAGGCCCGTGTGCTCCGACATCCAAAGAAGGAAGCGGAGGAAGTGGAGGATGGAGGGGGGGTGG
>JBEKAQ010000148.1:0-22419 GCA_050015835.1 Bryobacteraceae bacterium
CATCTCTTCCGCATCCGGCTTGCCGCGCCCCTGCGCCACCGTCCGTTCCATTGCAGCCCGGTCGCCCTTCACGAAAGCCAGCTGGAATGCCACGGCCAGAAGATCGGGCACTCCTACCTTGCGGGCGGTCCCCTGCTGAACCACGTTGCCGGCCTCGGTCGGGCGGTTCACTGAGATCAGCGCGCCCGCCAGCGCCGGATATGAGAAAGGGAAGTCCGGATCGAGCGCGGCCGACTTCTGGCCTGCTTCCACGGCCTTTTGCCACTGACCGAACGCCGGGTAAACCTGTCCCGCCAACAGGCTCGGGGCTCTGATCTCACGCGGATAAGTCTGAGACCACAGCTCCAGCGTCTCTCTGGCCTTCGCTAAATTCCCGGTCACCTGTTGAAAATAGGTGGCCATGATGAAAAACCTTTCGGCGTCGCTGGCTCGATCGCGCAGCTGGTAGGCCCTGGCCGTGCTCTCGGCGGATAAAACGGACTCTCCCATGTCCCCGTAAACGCGCCCGAGAAACGCATACGCCGTCGCGAACCCAGGGTCGATCGCAAGCGCCCGCTTGAAGAAAGGCACGGCAGCGGCGGACCCATTCGATCTGATCGCGTTCCAGCCCGCGCTGTAGGCTTTCAGGGCTTCGAGTGACGGCGTGGTCGCTTCGGCGAGCGGAGTCGAGTGCTGCCGTACGGTGCTCAGCGACTCGCCCACCCGCTCGCGGAATTTGCCGGCCATCCCGCTCAGCGCATTCAGGACATCCTCTTTTTTCGCCGCCGTCGCCTGCCGCTCGTCAAGCGTGTCTCCCGTGCGGCAGCTTCTTGCGCGCAGGCTCAACACGTATTGGCTGCCGAGGTTCACGATCGACCCTTCGAGCACCGCGGCGGCGCCCACACGCTCGCAGATGTCCCTTGCAACTTCGGCTTTGATCGGCGTGTCCGCGGGGCGCTTCATCATTCCCAGCGCGGCGTGAATTCGCTGGTCCGATACAAGACTGAGAAAAGGCGATTGTTCCAATTGGATAGCCAGCCCCTGGCGAAGCGTCCCGTCAAACACGGCGTCGCCGGTTCCGTTCGCGAAATCGGCGAGCACGATCGTGTCTTTGTCCGTCAGCCTGGGGTTGGCGAGCATAAGCGGGCGGCCCAGCCAGAAGTAGCCCGCCACACACATCGCCAGCAAACCCGCCGCGGCAACCAGAGCTTTCCGCTGTTTTGCCGGGCCGCTTATAACTCCTGGCGCACCGCCTGAAACCGCACGTGCCTGATCGCTGTCCCGCTTCAGGCGCTCCAGATCGCTGCGAATTTCCGAGGCGCGCTGGTAGCGCAGTTCCCGGTCCGCCTCCAGACACTTCGATAAAACAGGTTCGAGTTCCGCCGGAGCCTCGGCGTTGCGCCTTATGGCGAGCCCCGGACGCGCACCAGTCGCCATCTCGTAAAGCACCACGCCGAACGAAAACAGGTCGGTCCGCGCGTCGAGCGGCTTTCCCTGAATCTGCTCAGGCGACATATACGCGAAAGTGCCCATCACGGCGCCCGGTCGAGTGACCGCGGTCTCGGTCGGGGCGGTCGAGGCCATCTGCTCGGGCAGCCCGATCTTCGCGAGACCGAAATCCAATATCTTCGCCGTGCCCCGTTTCGTGATAAAAATGTTGGCCGGTTTGATATCCCGGTGGACGATGCCGGCGCCATGGGCCGCATCGAGCGCGTCGACGATCTCAATCCCCGCCGAGAGCAGCATTTCCATGCTCAAACGCCCGCCGGCCGCTCCCTGGATCGTGTCCCGCAGCGTCGCTCCCTCCAGGTATTCCATCACGATGAAGGGGCGTCCTTCGCACTCGCCGATATCGTAAATCGAGCAGATATTGGGGTGATTTAAAGCGGATGCTGCTCGCGCCTCGCGCCGAAAACGGTTCAGGACCTCCGGGTCGCGCGTCACCGCATCCGGCAGGAACTTGAGCGCCACGGGCCGGTCGAGGCGGGTATCGTCGGCCTTGTAAACCACGCCCATTCCGCCGCTCCCGAGCTTGCCTGAGATACGGAAATGAGAAACCATTGAGCCGATCGGGGAACTGCCGGAGCCAAGGTTCGCGCTGCCCACCGCGCCGAGCGCCCGCGCCGCCACTTCGATGGCCGGCCGCTCCAGAAAGCCTCCCGCCCGCCCCTCCTGCGCCAGCAGATCACGCACTTCCCGATCGAGCGCCTCGTCTCCGGCGCACGCGCTCCGCAGAAAGCCATCCAGCTCTTCGGGCCGCAGCTCCATCGCCGACTGCAGGATGCCATCAATCTGTTTCCAGCGTTCAGCGTCCATCGCCTTCAGTGTCCACCGGAGTTGCACCCGTCAGCTCCCGGTAAAGCCAGGTTCTGGCCGATCTCCAATCGCGTTTCACCGTCACCGGCGATACCTTGAGCACCTCAGCGATCTCTTCCACGCTGAGCCCGCCGAAGAAGCGCAATTCCACCACCTGCACTTTGCGTGGATCGATGCGGGCCAGCGCGCTCAGCGCGTCGTCGAGCGACACCATATCGGTGTCATCGTCGCTCCCCACCACGGCGGCCTCATCGAGCGGCACGTGCTGTATGCCGCCGCCTCGTTTCAGATTGTGGCGGCGCGCGTGTTCCACCAGTATCCGTCTCATCAACTGCGCGGAGACCGCGAAGAAATGGGCGCGATCCTGCCACTGCATCCGCTTGTAATCCACCAGACGCGTGTAGGCTTCATTCACCAGCGCGGTGGTCTGCAGGCTGTGCCCGGAGCGCTCTCCCCGCATATAACGCCGCGCCAGGCGTCGCAACTCCTCATAAACGATCGGCGTCAGCTGTTCCAGCGCGCCCTGATTTCCCTCGCTCCAGGCGCGCAGCAGCTTGCTCACATCCTCAACCGGCGCTTCGCCGGATCGTGGTGCCCCGGTCATCGCTGAATTATACGCCATGCGAATTTTATAGCTCCCATGATCCGCCGGCGGCAGAGACTGCGCCTATCACGAGCGGAGGAAGGAAACTATGAAAATCATCCTGACATCGATCCTGGCGGGCACCCTGCTCGCCTCACTCTTAACGGCGCAGACGCCAACCTACATCCTCACGGACCTCGGCCCGGCGGGCAACCCGTACAGCCTGGCGACCTTCGTGACCAATACCGGCCTGATTACGGGCGCCGCGACAGCCTCCGATGGCTCGCAGCACGCCGTCCTCTGGCGCAACGGGTTGCTCATGGACATCAGCTCACCGGGGCTGGGTGGGCCCAACAGCGGGGCCGGAGCCGCCAACGAACTGGGCCAGATCCTCGGTGGCGCCGAGACAGCCGGCAAGGATCCGAATAACGAAAACTTCTGCGGTTACGGCACGGGACTGCAATGTGTAGCTGTCCTGTGGGATTATTTCGGCACTATGACTCCGCTGCCGACCTTGGGAGGTCCCAACGGCGGTTATGGCGGTATCAACAATCGAGGCCAGGTGGCAGGCTATGCGGAGAACAACACTCGGGACCATGGTTGCCGCCCGGGAGTCGCGGTCAATGGCACCGGGCCGCAGGCGCTGGATTTCGAGGCCGTGATCTGGGGACCGCGCTGGGGCGAGATGCGCGAACTGCAGCCTCTTTCCGGCGATACCGTGGGGATGGCCTTCGGGATCAATGACGCCGGTCGGGCTGTCGGCACGTCGGGCACCTGCGGCAACACCGTGCTTCCCGGGTTCGCGGCCGGACCGCACGCCGTTCTCTGGGACAGCGACGGCCAGGTCCACGACCTCGGGAGCCTCGGCGGGACGGCAAATCCCGGGATTCTGGCCGTGGGAACGGTCGCGTTCGCGATCAACAACCCAGGTGAGGTGACCGGTATTGCGGCCCTGAGCGGCAACGTGACTGGTCATCCCTTCCTATGGAGAGAAAGCACAGGCATGATGGACCTTGGCCTGCTTCCGGGTGACGTCATCGGGGCGGGCCTCGCCATCAACAATGCCGGCGATGTGGTGGGCGCGTCGATAAGCGCACCCGGAGCCATGAGCGGAAACCCCAGCGCCGTGCTGTGGCGGAATGGGGTAATCAATGATCTCAACAACCTGATTCCGG
Organism: Bryobacteraceae bacterium; assembly: GCA_050015835.1. Classification (GTDB taxonomy): domain Bacteria; phylum Acidobacteriota; class Terriglobia; order Bryobacterales; family Bryobacteraceae; genus BOG-234. The sequence goes on from JBEKAQ010000148.1 coordinate 4,054, forward strand.
CGAATTCGCCGTTGTACCTGTTGACTGCCGACGCCATCGACGATCTGGGAGAAATCGCCGGGTTCGGCATAACCGGCGCGGGAGAGATTCACGCCTTTCTCGCGACCCCGAACCACGGCCTGTTCGGCGGAGATTCTTCTACCGGCGCACCAGCGGCGAAGCGGCCTGCGATCCCGGAAAATGTCCGCCGGATGCTTCAACAGGGCCTCGCCTTCGGTCGCCTCGGAGGTCGATTGGCGCACGTGAACTGACCCTGGTTCTTACTGAGCCGCGCGCGTGAGCAAGCGGTGCGATACGCCAATTCATGCAACCAAATACTGGCGCTCGCGCGGACGACTTCCGCCGGGCGCCAAGCGCCTGGGATTTCAGTCACGAGCGCTGGATTCACGAGGATGGTCGCGCGTATTCTCCGCCAGCTCGGCATCAGCCGCGAACAATTTCAGAAACTTCTGTAGTCGTCCGCCGACGGCTACGGCCCCAGGAAACGAGAGCCTCGGATTAGTCGCTGAGACGACCTGCAGCCGGACCGCGGGGCCGAGGACCGTTGGTGCTCTGTCCAGCCCAGGCTCCGCTTCTCTGGCATAATCGTAGAAGGTAATCTATTCTCGATGATCGATTTCAACGCGCACTTCGACGGAAAGGTAATTGTGCCGGAACAGACCGTGGATCTGCCGCGAGACCGTTCTTTTCTGGTGCATGTCGAAGCACCTCGCGGTGCGAATCCGCAAGTGACGGGCTCGCCTCAGTCCGCACTCCAGTGGCTGGCTGAAAACGCGGTGGACGACGAACTGCCTGTCGACCATTCCGCGCAACACGATCACTATCTCTACGGCACACCCAGACGGGGCTGATTCTGCCTCCCCGATTCTTTGCCGACACCGCCTTTTGGATTGCCTTGTTCCGGCGCCGCGACCAGCATCATCGCGAAGCCCGCGCCTGGCAAGACTATCTTGTTCGGTCCGGAGCGCTTCTGATCACCACCGAAGCCATTTGCTGGGAGTGGTTGAACGCAATGTCGAGTACCGCTACGAGCAGTGTGGCCGCGTACGGATACGAACAAATCCGCCTCGATCCGCGAGTTGAAGTGGTTCCCTGGGGTGCCGAGTTGAGCGCGGGCGCACTGCGTCTGTTCACAGATCGCTCCGACAAGGAATGGAGTCTGACCGATTGCCTGCCCTTTGTCGTCATGGTTCGGCGCAATGTTCAGCAGGCCTTGACGGCAGATCACCACTTCGAGCAGGCCGGTTTTCGCCCCGTTCTGTCCGATACCCCACCAGGTTGAGGCGGTCCGACTGTTCCTGAACGGCGTTCGAGGAAGTTTGCCGGATTAGTACCGATAAGTCGGCTTTGCAACGCCAAACGCCGCGCCGTTTGCGGGCGTTGCCGTGGGCTGGTACATGCGCGTTTCAAAGGAGTGATCCGCCAGCGACGTCGTGTTTCGCGTGAGCGTGAGCTATGCCACGCGGATTTTGCCTGCCGAATCTGCAAACTGTCGCCGCCGGTCCTGAACACGGCTGAGTAACGCTCTTTAGTCTCGAGCGTCGCCCCGAAACACCTGTGTCCGGTGCCATTCGAGAAAATCGACTTTGGGGACCGCGCCCTTGCGATTCGGCGTTCGCAGCGCTGCGCGGCTTAAGGCCAGAAACATCGAATCCGTCCCGCCATAGCCATAGAGACGGGATGAGATCAAAATCCGCTGGTCGTCGGAAATCGAGATCGCCCCGCGATCGAATGCCTGGTGATGGATGCTGCAACAGGCCAGACCGTTATTCAGGGTGTCCGGCCCCCCAAACTGGCACCACCGGATGTGGGCGGCATCAAGTGCAATATCGGCATTGTCAAGTTGCGCGCTGAACCCGCAAAACGCACAACGATGGTCCCATGCCGCGACCACTTCCGACCGAAATGCCGGATCTCTGCGCATGCTCCGCAGCGATCCATCGAGATCGAGCCCCACCGAACGGGCAACGCTCTCATGCAGCGACTCCGGGAAGTGAGCGGAAAGCACTTCTCTCGCCAATTCACGGACTGCTTCGGGCCGCTCTTTCAGCTCTTCATACAATTTCGGCGTGAAGCCGCCGCCGACTTTCCATTTCCGGAGTTCGGTACGAAGCGGGTTCTTACTGCCCCGGCGGCGCGTCAGCGGTGCCTGTTCGTCAATCTCCCAGACGCCATCCGTCTGCAGGTGGTAAAAAGGCAACTCCGGGTGAATCGATTTGCGCGGTGGCCCGAATTCCTCCAACAATCGAGTCAGTGGATTCTCGATTTCATCAAATGGAAGCAGGCGAGGAGAGCCTGACTGCAATCGTCCGAGTGCCAACAAGACCAGCAGCGGTTTGTGCGGCGCGCGCTCTTCCCCGCGGCGCCAGACATTCAAATCCCGGAACTGTTTGAGGATCGAGTCAGTCTTCGTCACACCAACCTGTTCAGCGTATCAGGTGGTTTTGCACTGGTCCCCATTTTTGAGGCAAACAGGTAAGACTCATTTTTCACCAGTCAGTCGACGCCCCCCAAACCTCAATCACAAATTTTTATCGCCTATTTGCCGAGCATTTGCAACATAATTCCCCGCCCAACCCCCAAACCCCTTGACACCCCGCGCTACCGTCGGACCAGGGAGCCGCCTCCCACCATAATCCCGACAACAAGGAGTCATTTCCATGGCAACCCAAGCCCAAATCGCCGCCAATCGCAAAAACGCTCAGGCCTCCACCGGTCCGAAGACCGTCGAAGGCAAGGCCCGCGCATCCCAAAACGCCGTATCTCTCGGCCTCTTCACAAAGCAGAACTGGGTCCGGCCCCACGAACAGGAAGAATACGACACCCTTTATAACGCCCTCTGGAACCAACTGAGCCCCATCGGCCCCATGGAAGAAATGTTCGCCACCGAAATCATTCGCGGAGCCTGGCGTTCGCGCCGTTGCGTCACCGCCGAGAACGATCTGCTTCAGCTCATGGACGATGAGGCGCGGCGAGCCCACGACTTCCAGGATTCCTACCGCGACATGGAACCCTACAGCGGACCCCAGGACCCCATGCTCCGCGCCTCCCACGCCCAGATCCAGATCGCTATCGACCGCGCCCGCGCCCAGGCCACTGGCTCAGTCCGCCGCGCCACCGCCGAGCTGCGCCGCCTCCAGACCGAACGCCTGTTCCGCGCCGCCACCCTCCCTGAAAATACCGACCCGGCCAGCTTCGGCCTCGCCGCCTTCGCGGAAGTTATGCCGCAATTACAAAACGAAGCCAAAGCCCGCCTCCTGACCGTCATCACGCCCGCCCCAGCCGAACCCGAGGCTGGTGGACATGCGGCTATCAGCCGCGTTGCCGAAATTACAAATCAAACCGAATCCGCGCATCACCGGCCCGCCGAAGCCATCGAACTCTTGCAATCGGCCGCCTGAAACCTCGGCCGTCCTGCGATTTCAGGCCGTCCCTGCGAAGGCGCTCCGGTCGCCCGTTCTTTGACAACTGAATACTGCAGGGCTTGGTCGCGCGATGCCACAAATGTCCCCGAGTGCAGTCGTCGATGTATTGCTGTATCCTTACAGAAGTACAGATGCGTCATGTTTCTTAAACTCCTTCCCACCGCCGGACAGCCGCTCTATCTCCAACTCATCGAGCAGATCCGCCACGCCACCGAGAGCGGGGCGTTGCGCGATGGAGACCAGCTTCCGGGTATTCGCACCCTGGCCGAGCAGCTTGTCGTAAGCCCAAACACCGTCGCGAAGGCCTACTCGGAACTCGAGCACGCGGGGTTGCTCGAAGTGCGTCACGGCTCCGGCGCCTTCGTATCCTTGAATCGCCGGAGCAAATCTCTTGCGGACCCCATTTCGCAAGCCCGAAAGCGCGCCCGAAATCTGATCGCGGATCTGCGCGGGGAAGGCCTCCACGACGACGAGATCCGCCGCGTGTTCGAAGCCGAGTTGCTTCAGGCGCCCGCAGCCGCGAGGAAGAAATGATCCCCGTACCGGTCATCCACACCAATCGCCTCAGGAAGTCTTACGGGAAATGCGAAGCCGTGCGCGGTCTGGATCTGTGCGTCGAGCCGAATCGCATCACCGGGTTTCTGGGAGCCAATGGAGCCGGCAAGAGCACCACCATTAAGATGCTCCTCGGGATGGCGAAGCCGACCGGCGGGAGCGGCGCCGTCCTCGGCCGTAAGATCGACCACGCGGCGCAAAGCGTCGACCTCCGCCGTCACGTCGCATACGTCGGCGAAGACAAGCGGCTCTACGCGTATATGACGGTGGAAGAAATGATCCGTTTCACCAGGGCCTTTTACCCGGACTGGCGTCATGACGCCGAGCGGGACCTTCTCCGGAGTTACGAATTACCCGCGGACCGCAGGGTCGGCTCCTTATCGAAAGGAATGCGCACCAAGCTTGCCTTGTTACTGGCCTTATCGCGGCGGCCGTCGCTGTTGATTCTGGATGAGCCCGGCGACGGCCTCGATCCCTGCGGCGTCGAGCATCTCCTGGAATGCCTGGTGGCCAGGTCCGGCGAGGGTACGTCCATATTCTTTTCCTCGCATCAGATCGCCGATGTGGAGCGCATCGCCGACAACATCTGCATTCTCGATAAAGGCCGCCTCATCCTCGATGCTTCGCAGGACGATCTCCGGCAGTCCTGGCGGCAGATCACCCTGGTCTTCCCCGAGTTGCCCGTTGAACGCGAGTTCCAGCTTGCCGGGGTGCAGCGCATCCGGACCAGCGGGCGTCAGATGGCTGTCTTCGCCAGCGGGAATGCGGAGGCGGTTGTCGACCGCGCGCGCAGTCTCCGCGCCACGTCCATCGACGTCGCACCCCTGACGCTGAGGGATATTTATCTCGAGACGGTGAGGGAACACTGAAATGCTCTGGTTCAAGGCATGGCGGGAGACCCGCTCGCGATTTCTGATTTGTCTTTTCGGAATCGCGGCGTTGTGCGTGTACGGTGTGTGGCACGACTACCGGCTTGCCCGCCCCGGCACGCCGCCCCCCTTTTATTACACGCTCTTTCATGGCGTTCATGGATTGCTTGCTTCGCTGTGGCTGGGCGCGGTGAACCTCCTGATGATGGGAGGCCTCTTGAGGGAGAAAGCCGCTGGAGTCGCGTCGTTTACGCTGGCCCTCCCGGTGAGCAGAAAGCGGCTGATAGGCGTCCGGGTGGGGGTTGCCCTGTTTCAGGCACTGGCGCTGATCGTCCTCCCCTCCACTGCCGTGTGGCTTGAATTGGCTGTCATCGGAAAGCCCTATCCCGCTTCACAGGTCTGGTTTCATTTCGTCCTGATGTGGAGCGGTGGGCTGGTCTTTCTTGCCATCGCGCTGCTGGTGGCGTCGCTGGTGGAGGGTGAGTATACGGCGCCGGTCGTGAGCTTCGGCGTCGTGGTTGGCACGGCCTTTGTGCTCGGAGACCCGCGCATCCAGGCGATCAGCCCCTTCCGCTTCATGGGAGGGATCGATTATTTCGACAGGCCGTCCGGGTTACTTGTGGGGCCCATACCCTTGGCGCACGCAGTGGCCTATATTTTGCTGGCGGCATTGCTGACGGCGGCAGCGGTGAAGGCCATCGAAGCGCGGGAATTCTGAAACACCACGCCCTCAGTGCGCCGCGCGACACCATCAGCTTCAGCGTCAACCGGTCGGAAGCGGGGCTCGTCATGGCTCAGCAGTATCCATTCTAAAATCCGCCCGTCTCGCCGAGGATGAGACCATATTCGTGGAGCACCAGGTCGAACGGCTTTGCGAAGAGGTCAGCGGATTGGTCGGGGTGAAGAACGCTGAAGGTCGAGAAGCCTCGTCTCTCCAGAAGGTTACGGCCGCCCCGACCGCTAATGCGTTTCTACGAACATTTCCATCTGATGCTCGATGCGCGCATGGGCCTCGATGGCATCCAGAACCGGGCGCGCGGCAATTTGCGCCAGCTCCCTGGGCTCGACTTTGTGCAGGCCTCCACCATACACCCGTCCTTCCGAAAGCAGCTCCGCCGGCGTGATGCGCTGGAGCGCCTCGAAGACATGCGCGGTCAGTTCCGGGTGACGATTAAGGGCGTCAAGCAGCTGGGCCCTCGGGTAAAGCATCAGGTAAACGTTGTGCGCGGTGGCTTCCGAGCGATTCCAGATAAAACGGAAGGGGTGTTTGCCATTGCGTGAGCGACCCATGTAAGTACAGAGGAAGGGCGCGGGCGGTCGCTGCTCCTGGGAGTACCACGGCACGCGGCGACTGGTCAGATAGGCGGCGTTAATCGAATCCGCCTTGCCCTGTTCGAAGTATTCGTATAAACGCGGCCACTCGGCCAGGATGCGCTCCTCCGGCTCACTACAGTCGAGCAGATAGAGGCGCGGCCACAAATCCGGCGCACCATTGGGAAGCTTCTCAACTATGTCCTGTGTCACATGGCGCGGACCGGGGAGTATCGGCTTTATGAAGGCTCGCGGAATTTTCAACTCCTTAACCCGCTCTTCCGTTAGGATGAAAAAGCCGTTGGCCCCGGTCGCCAGGCCCCGCTTAATGGTAAAGAGATCGCCCAGATTGAGCTGGTCTCGCTTCCTCACTGTCATGCTGGCGGGAAATTGCGTCCATTTGCGCGAGTGTCGGAGCAGGGCCAGCGGGACTAATGCCTCATTCTGCGGCCGATCAATCGGGCCAGCAAAAGAAAAGAGGGCGGCGTGGCCCGCCTTCGGCGGCGCTTTACGAAATACAACCACGGCGGATGACACGAGAGCATCCGTAAACTGCACATCCGTGGGGCAAAATCGATGGATATGCAGGAGAGTCACTCTCTCGGCGAGATAGCGGCGCAGCGTGATCCCGTAATTCACGTCCATGAACTCGGAAGGGATGAGCCAGATGGCAAGCCCCTGTTCCTGCATCCAATCGTGGCACAGCATCAAAAAATAGCAGTACAGCCCCGCCAGGCCGCTTATGTCCAGATGCAGTGAACACGCAAGCTGCGCCTTCAGGCGGTCTTTCTCCGGTGCCGGCAAGTGGTGATGCCGGACATACGGCGGATTGGTGAGGACAAGATTAAACAGTTGCGTCGGAGGGCGTTGCTTCGTGAAGTCGTCGTTAATCACGTGGAGACCCTGTTTCTCCCACAAGGTCGCAGCAGTCTTTGCAAATAGCGGATCAAGCTCGATGCCGGTAGCGGCCGCGATATTTTTCCGCCCAAACGCCTGGGAGGCGGCTGAGAAAAAGGAGCCCGAGCCAACGGCGGGGTCGAGGAAATGCACCGGCGTTTTGCCCATGAGTGCATGCGCATATCGCGCCAGGCTGAGCGCCAGCGCTGGCGGCGTTGCGAACTGCCCCCATTTGTTGCGCTCGGCCGAAGTCTTGAGGCTATCGAGATGCGTCTGCTCCTTCTGGCGTCGCTCCTCGATACTGTATGACGCAATGATTCCCATGGGGGCGTTCAGAGTCCCAGCCGATCGAGATCCTCAATACGATGCTCCCATACCCAGTCAATTCCTTCGGCAGCCTCGTAGCCCAGGTACGCCGCATCGAAATAACCGCATAGAAACAACACAAAGACTACCTGGTCGCCGTGGGTCGCTCTAAGATAGTTGATTTTAATAGCTTCTTCTTTGCGGCGTTTATTCACGTTCGTGAAATCGCCGGCCGACTTCGCTTCAATCAGCACGGGCAGATTCGGCAGTTTCGTCTTTCTCGGTTGGACCACCGCATCTATTGGGATTTTGACAGTCTTCGCGTCTGTCTTTGAGGGCTTAACAAGGACGTTGAGCCGGAACGAAAACGTGCCGGGCTCCATCTGGTTGAGCGGTGTGGCCGCATGGGGAGCCTTCAGCTTATAGCCGCGCTCGATCAGATAATTCTCGATCAGGGCGAGCTGGCGCTTCTCCTGCGCGTTGCGAACAATAGGCTCGGCGACGGCGCCGCAGAGCCGGTCGGCCACAATGGTGCATGATCGATAGCGTTCTTCTTTGGTGGGCCGACGCCCCTCCTCGATCCACGGGAAAATATCAACGTCCAGCATCCGCGAGAGAATCCCCGCGAGCTTCCGTAGGTGTTCCTCCAGCAAGTCGGGCGAGAGCAGCGGGGGAAGCTTGCCTTCTTCGAGGCAACCGACTAGGTTCCTGGTCGAATCGGCAAGGCCGATGAGCCGGTCGCGGGCAAGCGGCGGACAGGTGCACATGCGCAGCGTCGGAAGAATCGCCGGATTTTCCCTGATCGCATCGGGGGTAATGGTGGTCAGGTATTGCGTCAATCTGAGGCCCTGTTCAACACTCCCTATCGTCTTTTTGCGAGTGGCACGATAGGCCTTCGGCGCGAATTTCATGAACCATTCATTGAACTGGTCCACCGAGGCGCGGGTATCGGCTTTCCACATTTGCGGCTTATCGGCGTTGATGGGCATCGACATGTACCAGTCGCGTCGGGGATTGGGACTCAGTTGCCTTCCACAAGAGAGAGGCCCGTTCCTGCGATTGTATCCCGGCCCGCGAGGCCTGCTTTGTGGGGCCCATACCCTTGGCGCACGCAGTGGCCTATATTTTGCTGGCGGCATTGCTGACGGCGGCAGCGGTGAAGGCCATCGAAGCGCGGGAATTCTGAAACACCACGCCCTCAGTGCGCTGAAACACCACGCCCTCAGTGCGCCGGCCGATGGTTCAGATCGCGCGATACCATCAGCTTCAGCGTCAACCGGTCGGAAGCCGCCGTCAGCCCGATACCGAATCCCGATTCCACGCTGAAGATCTTCCCGTTGTAATTCATCACCGCCCAGATCTCGTGGAACTGATTGTGCGGCGACACAATATGGTTCAGCTGCCCCAGATCCGCATACTCCTCGAGCGATGCGGCCCATCTCTGGCTGAAGTTGTACGCGAGGCGCGTGGCCGGCACGAACTCCAGCCCCCCCAGCCCGCCCGTATACGCCGTATCCACGATCGGATTGAAAATGAAGTCCACCGGATGCAGATGAACGCCCACAATCGGCCGCACTTCGGATGAAATCCGCCGCTGCTTCCAATACCGCGCATTAACGCCGAATTCGAAATTTACCCCGTAAAAGAACGTCTGATCGTGGGCGTGCGGACGCACAAAGAGTTCCCGCAGCTTGAATCCGTTGACCGTCGCGCCGCGCCCCTGCGAGTATGGGCTGTAAAGCGGCATATAAAGCCCCTGCTCAAACCAATCGGCCACCCCATAAGCCCACTCGAGCGCGCCGTTGGCCGACTGGTTGGGAATAATCGCGCCCGGATAATCCCCCAGCTTCCGCCCGATCGGAGTGTAATTGGTGTGGTTCAGTAAATTGACCACGCCCAGCTCCGCAATCTCGGCGTTGTAGACCTGGATCTCGTCCGTCTGCGCGAAAACCGGCGTCTGATTTGCGAGCAGGAAAAACGCCGGCATCAGCATCGCCATTGGCCATGCACTTGCTCTTCTGTTCCGAACGCGCGAAGGAGAAACCTCCATGGGAAAAGTCGCAGCACTGCCGATAGTCTTGTGGTTCATGACGGGGCTCGTCATGGCTCAGCAACAGTATCCATTTCAGAATCCCAACCTTTCGATAGAGGAAAGAGTAAGCAATATCATTTCCCTTCTGACCCCGGAAGAGAAGGTCGACGTGCTGGGCGCCAATTACTACCTGGGCCGAACTCCGCCCTCCCTCAACCGACTCGGCATCCACGGCTACAACCAGGCGGAAGGCCTGCACGGCCTCGAGCGCGGCCATTCCGACAGCTCGAACGGCGTCCCCACCACCACCTTCATTCAGGCCATCGGACTCGGCGAGACCTGGGACCCGGCGCTTTTGCAGAAAGCCGCCGCCGAGGAAGGCTATGAAGCGCGCTGGCTCAACCAGACCGCCGGATACGCCCGTGGCGGCTCTCAATCCCTCGTGATCCGCGCCCCCAACGCCGACCTCGGCCGCGACATCCGCTGGGGCCGCAACGAAGAGTGCTATGGCGAAGACGCTTTCCTGAACGGTACTCTCGCCGCCGCCTTCGTACGCGGCTTGCAGGGCAACGATCCCCGCTACTGGCAGACCGCCGCCCTGCTGAAGCACTTCCTCGCCAACAGCAATGAGGACGGCCGCATGCGCACTTCTTCGAATTTCGACGAGCGCCTGCTGCGCGAGTATTACACCGTGCCCTTCCGCATGGGCGTCGAAGCCGGGGCCCGCTCCTACATGGCTGCCTACAACGCCATGAACGGCATCCCCATGACGGCTCAGCCGGTCCTGAAGCAGATCACCATTAAGGAGTGGGGTGTCGACGGCATCGTCACCACCGACGCCGGCTCGCTCGACGGCATGGTGCGCGGCCACAAGTATTACGCGGACTTGCCCACCGCCGCGGCCGGTGCCATCAGGGTCGGGATCAACCAGTTCCTCGACAACATCTACAAAGGCGCCGTCACCGAGGCTCTGCAAAAGAACCTCATCACCATGGCCGAAATCGAGGAAGTCATCCGGGGCAGCTTCCGCACCATGATCAAGCTTGGCCTGCTCGATCCTCCGGAGATGGTTCCCTACACCAAAATCAAAGACGGCATCGACCCCTGGATCAGAGATGAGAACAAGGCGCTGGCTCGCCAGGTGACCGACGAGGCCATCGTGCTGCTGAAGAACCAGAACAACCTGCTGCCGCTGAACAAGTCCCGCCTGAAGTCCATCGCGGTGGTCGGCCAGCGCTCGAACGACGTAGCCTGGGATTGGTACAGCGGGGCTTTTCCTTACCGCATTACCCCGCTCGCCGGCATCTCGGCTAAGGCCGGCCCCGGCATCAAAATCAACTTCGCCCTCAGTAACGACAACGGCGCGGCGGTGGCGGCGGCCCAGGCCTCGGATGTCGCCATCGTAATCGTCGGCAACCACCCCACCTGCGAAACTATGAAATACGGCGGCGCCTGCGACCCCAGCGACGGCAAGGAAAGCATCGACCGCAAATCCATCGACCTGCAACCCGCGCAGGAACAGCTCATCGAGGACGTTTTCAAGGCCAATCCGCGCACCATCGTGGTCGTCAAATCGAGCTTCCCCTTCGCCATCAACTGGGCGCAGCGGAATGTCCCCGCCATCGTGCATATGGCGCACAACAGCCAGGAGGAGGGTAACGCCCTCGCCGACGTTCTGTTCGGCGACTACAACCCCGCCGGCCGGCTGGTTCAAACCTGGGTGAAATCCGTCGCCGATCTGCCCGACATCCTCGACTACGACCTCCGCCACGGCCGCACCTATATGTACTTCAGAGGCGAGCCGCTCTATCCGTTCGGCTATGGCCTGAGTTACACCACGTTCGCTTACTCGAACCTGCGCACCAGCACCGCTCAGCTGGCTGGCGGGGGTGAGATCATCGTCAGTCTGGACGTCCGCAACACGGGCAAGCGGGACGGCCAAGAGGTCGTCCAGCTGTACGTGAAGCACCTGGGGTCGAAAGTCGATCGCCCCATCAAGGAATTAAAAGGCTTCGATCGCGTAGCCCTGAAGGCGGGCGAGACCAGGACCGTCCGCATCACCCTGAAGGCGAAGGATCTCGCTTACTGGGATGCGGACAAGAAACAATGGGTGGTCGAGGATGAAAAGGTCAACCTGATGCTGGGCGACTCTTCCGCCGACGTGAAAGTGCAACAGGCGATCGACGTGAAGTCCTGACCGCCCTGCGCCAATAGCCGCAGCTCATGCGCCAAGAAGCTTCATCACTGCGCCGAAGACGCTGCCCGCCATAGCCGTCTCGATTGGTTGCTGTTAAAATGACTGCCTTGCTGGGGTGTTTACCAAAAGAGCTGGGGCGTTTACCGAAAGACGGAGAGACAGGGACAGTCATGAACATATCGGCGTTGCTCGGAAGGCGGACTTTTGGAGCGCTCTGTGCCGCGATGCTCGGCGCGTGCGCTTCGAAAACCCCGGAAGAAAAACTCGCCATTGGGGAGTACGGAAAAATAACTTCGACGCTTCCGTGGGCAGTGGCCTTCAAGAAAGGATATCTGCGGGGAGACGGACTCAACGTCACCGATATCATCTCCTCGGGCGTGGGCGGCGGCAGCCTCAGAAACCTGCTGGCCAGCAATCTGGGCGTGGGCAACATCGGAACCACGGCCGCCATCGCGGCCATCAATCAGGGCATGGACCTGCGCATCGTGATGTGCAACGCCGATCATATTGGCGACCTGACCTGGGCGACCACAAAGGACAGCGGCATCCACTCCATCCAGGATCTTGCCGGCAAGAAGGTCGCCTTCACCGCTCCCCGATCCACCACCGAGATGGTCCTGCGCGCCGCCGTGGCGAAGGCCGGTCTCACCGGTAAGGTTGAGATGCTGGCGATCGGGGGGCTGGGACCGGGCCTGACCGCTCTGGCGCACGGCGCCGTCGACGCCACCCCGCTGGTCGATCCCACACTCACCCTGCAGCCGGAAAAGTACCGCATCCTGTTCCATGGTTACGACATCTTTCCGAAGTTCACCTACTCGGTAGTCGTCGCCACGCGCGAGTTCACCCAAAAGTACCCCGGCAAGCTGCGCCAGGTGCTGAGCGCCCGCCGGCGCGCGGTGGAATTCATGGAGAGCAATCGCGATGAAACGGCCCTCATCTATTCGCAGCTGTTTGAATTCTCTCTCGATGACGCGAAGAAGCTGCTGCCCAAATACTATGACTGGGGTCAGTGGTCGCACGGCCAATTCTCACGGGAAGGCCTTAAGGCCATGTCCGACGGCATGCAGCTCGTCGGCCAGATCGACAAGCCTGTCGACTGGTCGAAAGCGATCGATCAAAGTTTCCTCGATCCCGATCGGCGCAGAAGTCTATGGTGAGAGATTTCCGGTTTCAACTGCCGGGTGATTTGAACAGCCGTCGCCGAGTCTTTCCAGCTTAACGCCAAAATCTTCCCCCTTACACGCGCGTTGGGCAGCGGTGCCCGCTACGCCGTCCGCCGGACGGGGACGAAGCGAATTTCGACCCTCTGATTCAGCGCGGCGGGCGATTGACCATGTATCGGCGAGCCGCCGGCGACGCTTGCCGAAACCAGACACAACGGGACTCTGACACGCGGCATCGGTGCGTCACTTCGCGATCGGGTACCCTTGCCAGATGTATCCCAGCGCCTCGGGCAGCGTCTGTTCCTTGACGGCGCGATCCGTGTGGCCGGCGTTTCTCGCGAATACAAATTGATAACGGTAACCCTTCTCGGCCAGCACCTTCGCCATGTTCTCATTGGCTGCGACCCAGTCGTGCATCACGTCGCCGTCCGGCACGATATTATCTCTGTCGCCGACGTGTATCCGGATGCGAATGGGCCGTACCGGAGATTTCGGGATCAGGTTTTCATGCAGTTCCCATGCCCCGTGCGGAAGCTGGGGATCCGTCGGCCGCTGCAGGTTCACATTGGTGCCCGAGCAGGTAAGCACACGGCGATACAGTTCCGTGTGAAACCACGCCATCCCCATGGCCACCGACCCTTTCCTCAGATTGTGGATGCACGGCTGGGCAAGCAGCATTCGAAAGCCGGTGCGAGTCACGGCATCTCCCGTTCCACAATACCGCGCTTCCGCAGGCTACGGGAAATTTGGCTCACGTTCGATCCACGGGCCACGAGCAAGCGGGGCGTCGTCCGCGTTGGTTCTCAGTCCGCGGTCCGACAACGGCAAATCGGGGCGGGTTCTGGTATGTCTGGTGACAAACCAGATCAAAGGCTATCCCTTCGAAGTCCCTCTCCCATCCGGCTGCGCGTCAAGGGAGCCATCCTGGTCGATCATGTAAAGAGCCTCGACTGGCAGGCGCGGAAAGCGGCCAAAATCGAGCGGTCGCCGGTCGCCGTGCTGGACGACGTTCTCGCCAGGCTCTCACCATTGCCTGGAATCCGAGCCGCTGGCCGCGGCTATGGTTTGCGTTTGACGAGAAGCGCCTTTACCGCCGCCGGCAACTGAAAGCGATCCCCGGCCATCTCGGCATTGTAAATCACCTTGTCGAAATGCATGTTGATGGTCTGGCCCATAGCCTTCTGCACCATCGTAAACGGAGTCTCGATCCCATCCACCACGCGATAGTCGGCGAATCCGGCATCCACCGGAATGTCGCCCATGGCGGTCGAAAGCGTCTGCGTCACGCGCACCAGCAAAACCGATTTCTGGTCGAAATAAAAAATCTCGGGCTTGCCCTCCCTGGGCGTCAATTCAACTTTCCACGCCGGCTTACCATCCAGATCCTCGATGCCCAGCGTGCGCGCGGCTTTATAGTCGTCGCGCCACGATCCCAGCGAAGTCAGCTTCGACGCCCGCACGGAGGCCGCCTTCTCCTCGCCCTCCTTGATACGCGGACCCTGCAGCGCATTCATTTCCCATGCGGTCTCACCGTCGAAGCCCTCTTCCACTTTGCCCATGCCGGGCAGTTCAATCGCCGAATAGGACTTGTCGCCCTGCTGATAGACCGAAATAGGGCCTGTGATGGCGTGGCCTGCCATCTCCACAGTCCCGGTCATGACCACGTTCTTCGCACGGGCATAGGCCGCCGCGCCGCCGCGCGTCACGGCCAGATCCATCAGGCTGTCGCCCGAAGGCAGATCGGCCGCGTATGCCAGCGAACCACAAACCCAACCACAAACAACGACAGCCGCGATCGGACGCATTGGATAATCCAATGTTAGCGCGAGGAAAAGAAGGGAGGCGGGCCGCCACAGGAGAGGGTGTGAGGGGACTCAGTGCCTGCAGCGGTCCGCGTGCATCTGGATACCATTGACATCAACCCCGCCGTTAGTTCCCGTCGATTGCCAGAATTTTTTGCGGCTCGAATCCGACGTACTGGACTTCTTCCTCGAGCGGAATGCCCCAGCGCTCCTCCACCCTTTGCTTCAGCTCCGCGATGATCCCCACCAGATCGCGCGCCGTTCCCGACCCCGCGTTGTAGATCAGATTTGCGTGATAGTCCGCGACATGTATATCGCCCGCTTGCATCCCTTTCGCGCCGACCTGTTCGAGAAACCAGGCCGACGGCACCTTGCCTTCGATAATCGCTTTCGGAGGGATTTCGCACACCACCTCGGCCGGCAAATCGGCCAGCAGAAAATTCTTGAAAATACTGCCTGCGCACTTCATCGTGGGTGGATATTTCCGATTCCGAACAGCAAGGATTCCGTCCGCCGTCTCGCGCAACGCCGCCGCGTCTCCCTGTTCCATGGCCAGCTGCGCCGAAAACACAATCCACTGCTTATGTTCTTTGAACACGCTTTCCCGGTAGCGGAATTCGCACTGGGCGTTGTTAAACACGCGAATGCCTTCGCCATCGAAGAACTGCACGCTCGAAATCCTCTCGGCAATGGAGTGCCCATACGCGCCCGCGTTCCCATAAATAGCGGCGCCGGTGGAACCGGGAATGCCGGTCATCGTCTGGAGGCCTTTCAACCCGCGATCCACCGTGAAATCGACCAGCCTCTGCAGGGACGCCCCGCTCTCCACGTACACGGAATTGCCCTCGCGGCGGATCTGCTCGTTGGCCAGCTTGAGAACCACGCCCCGAAATCCCTCGTCCGAGACGATCAGGTTGGTGCCGCCTCCGATCACCACCGTTTCGAGCCCGCTCGCCTTCGCCACATGCAGCGCATCGACGAACCGGTCCGGATCGCCGGTCTCGGCATAAAGGTCGGCGGGACCTCCAATTCCGAACCGCGTGCAGGAGGAAAGCGGCCAATCGCGTCGAATCAGGACGCCGGGAATCTTAGAGAGGCGGTCGAACGTCTCATGAACGAGACTCATTGGTTTAATTATAGGAATGAAGCACGCGTTCCCGGGATTCTCGCGCGAGGGCATCTCCTTCCTGCGCGGTCTGAAGAAGAATAACGATCGCGAATGGTTCGCGCCCCGCAAGGCTGTCTATGAGGAACAGTTGCGCCTGCCTATGATCGAGCTGGTGCGGGCCATCCACGGAGAGATGCTGCGTTTCGCGCCCCAGTACGTGGGCGAACCGGCCAAATGCGTCTTCCGCATCTATCGCGATACCCGCTTCGCGAAGGATAAGACTCCCTACAAGACGCACGTCGCGGCATGGTTCCGGCGCAATGGACTTGAAAAGAATCGCGGCGCCGGCTACTACTTTTCCGTCTCGCCCGAGGAAGTTGAAATCGCCGGCGGAATCTACCATCCCGAGCCGGACGTTCTGCTCACCGTGCGCCAACACATCGCGCGCCATCCCGCCGCCTTCCGCGCCACCTTCGAATCGGCCAAATTCAAAAAGCTGCTGGGCGATCTGCAAGGGGAAAGCGCCGCCCGCGCCCCCAAAGGCTTCGATCCCGAACATCCCGCCATCGATCTCCTGAAGCGCAAAATGTACTGCTTCTTCGTGTCCCTCGACCCCGCCCTGGCGACGACGCCCAAACTATTTGGCGAGGTCGTGAAGCGTTTCGAAGTGATGGCGCCCTTCATGGAATTCCTCAACCGCCCGCAGCTCGGCAGTAGCCGCACCTCAGTTTGCTAACCTCGAATTTCGCCCCATGGAACTGGTAAAGCAATGGTACGGCCGCTGGATGGAGGATTGGGAGCACACCCTGGCCTTCCGCTCCACCGATCGCGTGGTGCGCCCTTTCGATTGGGGTGTCGAGTGGACGCGGGGCTGGCCGTTTCACTCCAGCGAACCCGATCCCGAAAAGAAAATCATCGAACTGAATCGCCTCTCCCTCGCCCGCAGCCCCGAGTTCTTCGCCTACAAACCGCCGCGCGATTTCCGCATGCACGGTGGCGCCGCCAATCCCGAAGTCCAGTTCACCTCCGCCGTCGAAACCCCGTATCCGGCCAACAATAGGGTCCGCGCGCGCTATTTCCCCGCCAAGGCACGCTGGAAGCGCGGCGCCAAGGCGGTGGTCCTGCTGCCACACTGGAATTCACACGCGGCGCAGCATGTGGCCTTGTGCCGGGGCATCGCCGAGCTGGGCATCTCCGTCCTGCGTATCAGCCTGCCTTATCACGACCACCGCATGCCGCCCGAACTCACCCGCGCCGACTATGCGGTCTCAGCCAACGTAGCCCGCACCATCGATGCCACCCGCCAGGCAGTAATCGACGTGCGCTCCTGTTTCGACTGGCTCGAAACCCGCGGATATAAGGACCTCGGAATCGTCGGCACGAGCCTCGGCTCCTGTTACGCTTTCCTCGCCAGCGCCCACGACGAGCGCATCAAGGTAAACGTCTTCAACCACTGTTCCACTTACTTCGCGGATGTGGTCTGGAGCGGGTTATCCACGCGCCACATCCGCCAGGGCATTGAGGACCGGATCGATATCGAGCGTCTGCGCAAGGTCTGGGATTGCGTCAGCCCGGTTCACTACATGGATCGCTATGCCGATATGGCGAAGCGCTCGTTCTTCCTCTACGCCACTTACGACACCACGTTTCCGCCCGAGCTTTCGCGCCAGATCGTGGAACACATTCAGCAGCGCGGCGTGTCGCACAAATTGGTCGTGATGCCCTGCGGCCATTACACGCTGGGCGAATCGCCCTTCAAGTTCGTGGCCGGATATCAGATCTGTTCGTTCCTGAAACGCAATCTGTAATGTGGGACAGGCGCGACCCGGTGCATCGACGCACGGACCAGCCTTATCCAGGATAAGTCGCTCTGGTCGTCGATGTATCGGGTGGCGCCTGTCCATCGCGGTTCTTCAAACTCCCGCCAGAACGTTCAGCAGATAATCGACGATCGTCAGCAGGATCGAACCGATGACCGCCGTCCAGAACCCGTGGACGCGGAAGCCGGGGACCAGTTCCGACGCCAGCTTGAGCATCAGTCCGTTGATCAGGAAGTAGACGATGCCGAGCGTAAGCATGATGAACGGCAGCATGACCACCTTCAGAACCAGCCCAACGGTGGCGTCGACCAGCCCGATTACGGCGGCGGCGATCATCGCCGAACCAAAGCCTTCTACCTGAATGCCCGGCAGAACGTTGGCAACAATAAGCAGCGCAATCGCGCTCAACAGCCAGTGAATGAACCAGTGCCGCATTTCACCCAGCATAGCGCCAATACCCTTATCGATGAGAGGGATATTGTGCTGGTCCGCGCGAGAGGCTTCCGGACACAACCGATTACACCGCGTCTGAGTACCTGGACCTCGGCGACGCGCCGGGCGCATTTCTCGTAACCGCAAATACTGAATTCGACTTCACCGAACCCGAAACCCTGCCGCTCGCCGCCGCCGCATTCATCGCCATAGCTGGGCTGGTTCGTGGCACCGCTCGCCGGCGAAAATCGATCTTGATCCGCAATTCCTCACCCGCCTGACCGCGCTTCTGAGGGACGAAGACCCGCAGGTGCGCAGCACGGCAGTCCGGCGCGTGTCAACGTGTTTGAGACACCTCGAAGCATAATTTACTGAGTTTTATTCTCTGGAGTTGGTTGTGGTTTGTTGATCCAGACCTCCTTCGGCGCGGGCAGGGGTTGTGGCGGCTT
>JBEKAQ010000149.1:0-9408 GCA_050015835.1 Bryobacteraceae bacterium
GGCGGGATGCGCCGGCTGAAAAAGTATATCGGCTCTTCCGCCAGAATCAGGGCGTTCGCCGGAGTGACCTGGTCGACTTTTTTCGCCTGCCGCTCAAATATAGACCAGTGATCGACGAATCCCCGCTCATAGATGTTCTTGCCCAGGCCCAGCAACATGAACGTCGAGAACAGGATCACCGGCCAGCGCGGCCGATCCGAATCGATCAGGCGCGAACCAACGCCGTAGAGCCCCGCCGCGGCCAGAATGGCGAGGAACGGCACCGTCAGCATGAAGTAGCGCTCGAACGTCGGATGCGCGCGTCCCACTAACGCGGCCTCTGCCAGGGCAAGCCAGCCGCAAAGGTAAAATTCCGCCTTCAGGGCGCGCGGCCACCCGGATCGCTTCACCACGTAATACAGTCCGAACAGAGCGAACGCGCCCAGCACCAGGCTCTGACCGGAATCGATCCAGGTGGTCAGGATCTCCAGATCGTGCCGCGTTGTCTCGGGCCAATAAAGCCTGCGATAGAAGGCGTGGTATTGAAACACGTTGAACCAGGTCTGCCGCGGTCCCAGCCAGAACAGCCAGAAGACGGGCGCGAAGGGCACCGCCCCGCCGATTCCATAAGCGGCGCATTTCTTCGAGCGGCTGCCCGCCCGATTCGAGACCAGCAGCCAGATCAGCAGCACCGGAGAGGCCGCGGCCGACAACAGCGATGACGCGGCGGCCGTACCCGCGAAGAATCCTGCCACGCCAGCCTGCAGCGGGCCTTCCCGATCCACGGCGATCAGAGTCATGCGGAACGCGGCGACAATGGCGAAAATGCAGATCCCGTAAGCCTGCGCGAGCGGGCCGTAGGCGAACACCATGGCATTCAGTCCGGTCGCCAGACCGCTCGCGAGCGCAGCGCCGAAGCGCCATTGCGGGATGGGAAACCGGAAGTACACATAGTCGGCGGTCAGCAGGACGGCGGCGATGGTGAACAGCGCCTGAAAGCTATGCGGCACGTGCCAGTTCAGGCCCAGCAGGCGCATCCATCCCGCCGTCCAGTAGGCGTTCCAGGGCGTCTGCGGAAAGCAGAAATCGATATACGGCTTCCTGCCGAGGCCGATCAGCCACGCGGCCACCAGATGATACGTCTCATCCCATGTGTACGCCAGCGTCTCCGCATAGACCAGGAATCCCGCGGAATAGAGCGCCAAAATACCAAACAGCCAGGACCAGGGACCGCGGCGTTCGGGCGCCGGCGTTGCAACGAAAGAAGAATCCACCAAGGCGCATTGTGGCATACCAGTTGCTCGGTTTTATCCGAGGAGCCAGTCCATGAGTAAACTCGATCAAAGACACCGCGACGAGATCCCCGACAGCAAGTACGCTTTTCCGAAGCAGGAAAAGGAACCGTTGAACGATGCCGCGCATTGCGCGCTTCAATCAGATTCAGGGAGTGACCGACGCCGAAAGAGACGAAGCGTGGAAGCGCATCCGCGCGGCGGCCCAAAAGTTTCATGTGGATTTTGAAGAGGGCGATTGGCAAGACCTTGCGCACGGTGGTAAAAATAAGACGAAGCACGCAGGCAGCAGGAAGTAAATGTCGCCCGAGCCCCACTTACCGCCCAGCGATCCCGAGCCGATTTTTCCGCCGCATGAGCCGGAGCCGGATCTCCCGGAACCGATCGATTAAAGTTTGCGGCGCTTGACGCGAAGCGTCACTAGCAACTTAATGCGTGCGGCCAGATACCACACGGTGGCCACGTTGAGGATCAGGACGGTCGCGCGAAGCCACGTGAACCGGTGGTAAACCTCATAGACTTCGAGCGGCACGAACAAGCTGGTGCTGATCACGGTCATATACTCGGCCCAGTGTTTGCGCAACAGCAGGCCGGTGCCCTCGGTAAGAAACACGCCCGCGTAAATGAAGGTGCCGGCACTGAGTTCCCGTAGCTGTCCGGGGGTCACGCGGAATACCCGTGCGATGGCGCGGTGGATGTAGCGATTCTCCGGATCCAGCCGGAAAACCTCAATCCAATGGGTCAGGGAAGCTGCCACATCGCGGTGCAGGAGCCTCAGCAGACCGACGCCCAGGATCAGCAGACCAATGCCCTTGACGAGCTTGAAAATACCGATCAGAAAGATCCAGAGATCGCCCGGTTGTTTTCTAACTGCCATCGCGCTTCCTGTACGATCCGCCCGGCTTCCGTCCCCGTCGCGGCGGTCGCGGTCAGATGTCCCATCTTACGGCCCGGGCGCGGCTCGATTTTCCCATAGAGATGAAGCTTGATCTCCGGCAGGGCCAACGCCGCCGCCCATCGCGGTTCACCTCGAGCCCACAGGTCCCCCAGCAGGTTCGCCATGGCGGCCGGACGCAGCATCTCCGTGCTGCCGAGCGGCAATCCACAGACCGCGCGCAACTGCTGTTCGAACTGGCTCGTGATGCAGGAATCGATGGTCAGATGTCCGGAATTGTGCGGACGCGGCGCCACCTCGTTCACCAGCAGATGTCCATTGCGAGCAAGGAAGAATTCCACGCACAGCACGCCGGTCACGTTGAGCTGTTCCAGCACGCCGCGCGTAATTTCCACCGCCGACCGCGCCACGTCATCGTCGAACCTGGCAGGCGCAATCGAAATGTCGAGAATGCCGTTCACATGCTCGTTCGCGCTGGGAGCGAAGAACGCGCAATCGCCATTTTCGCCCCGGACACCGACCACGGAAAGCTCGGCGGCGAAATCGACCACCGCTTCGAGGACGGCTTCCTGGCGTCCCATCGCGTCCCATGCGACCTCGGCTTCGGCGAGCGAATTCACGCGGTACTGGCCTTTGCCGTCATAGCCGAAACCGGCGGTCTTCAGAATGGCGTGACCGAACCCCGGTATAGCTTGTTCCAGATCGCCGGCACATCGGATGGGAACGAACCGAGTCACCGGAAAGCCATGTTTTTGAAGAAAGGTCTTCTCGCGCAGCCGGTGCTGTGTGGTGTGGAGCACGTCGCCCGAAGGCCGCACCAGCGCGTAACACGCGGCGGTTTCGGCCGTCGCCGCGGGGACGTTTTCAAACTCGAACGTGACCACATTTACAGCGGATGCAAACTCGCGAACGCGGTCGAGATCCTCGTAGGGCGCGTCTATTTCGACGTCGGCAATCTGGCCGGTGGGCGAATCGCGATCCGGCGAATAGGTGTGAACCCGATAGCCCATGCGGCGGGCGGAAAGAGCGAACATACGCCCAAGTTGGCCGCTGCCAAGCACTCCGATGGTCGATCCAGGCAGAACGGTTTTCACAAGTCTTTGAATTGTGACAGGGAATCTTCCAGCACTTTATTCGTCTGCCGCGCGCGATACTCTTTCAACTTTTCGCGCAACGGCTTGCGCTTGTTGGCAAGAATCGAGACCGCGAGCAGAGCAGCGTTCTTCGCCCCGGAAGCGCCGATCGCGAGCGCCGCCACCGGAACCCCACCAGGCATCTGCACAATGGAAAGGAGAGAATCGAGCCCCTTCAAAGCCTTGCTTTCGACAGGCACTCCAAGTACCGGAAGCGTCGTGTACGAGGCCGTCATACCGGGAAGATGCGCGGCCCCACCGGCCCCGGCAATGATCACCTCAATGCCCCGCCCTTCCGCCGCGCCAGCGAACTCCGCCATCAATTGCGGAGTGCGGTGCGCCGAAATAATCCGGCATTCATGCGCCACGCCGAACTCCGTCAGGATCTCGTCGGCCACACGCATCGTGTCCCAATCCGACTTGCTGCCCATGATGACAGCGACCAGCGGCGGAGCGGATTCGTTACCGGCCTTGCCCGATCGTGCAACCTTGCCTGCCATCGCGAACGTTCATCATATCGTGCCGCCATCCGCACCAGAGCCGATTGACAACGGCCGAATTTAAGCTACTTTGTAGTTTAAATGTCTCAACCACCCGTCCTGGGGGAATTCGAGCAAATCGTTATATTGGCAATCCTGCGACTGGACGACCGGGCGTACGGCGTGACAATCCGGTCTGAAATTCAGCAACGCACGGGGCGCGAGCCTGCGCCGGGCGCGCTCTACACAACGCTCGATCGCCTCGAGGAGAAAGGCTTCCTCACCTCCTCTTTTGGAGATCCGACTTGGCAACGGGGCGGGCGCGCCAAGCGATATTTCAGAGTGACCCCGACTGGCCTCGACGCCGTCGCCCACGCGCAGCGCTGCTATCGGCGCCTGTGCGAAGGTCTGGCTCTGCCGGGCGTGGCGTATGCGTAAAGCGCGAATCGCCGAATGGATGCTGTCGCAGGTCCTGACGCGGGAACGCGCTGCTTCCGCCGTGGGGGACTGGATGGAGGACATGGACGAGCGCGGGTCGGCGTGGTTCTGGTCCTGCGTACTTCGGACCGCGAATTCGCGGGTCTGGAGCGACCTGACGGAAAGCCCGCACCAGATGGCGGGCCTGGCGTTTCGCGCATACCTTCGACTCTGGGCTTACCTGGTCACTTATTGCCTGGTGCTGTCTGTTGTTCTCCTGATTGGAATGTTGGTCGTTGGCGCGATCCGGGACGGCTCGAAGCTTCCAGCCCTTTCGTTTCCGGACCCGGCTGTCAATCCACTCGTCTCCGGGCTGCTGGCCTTCGTGAACTTTCGGGCGGGCCAATGGATTGCGCAGCGCGCTCCGGGCCGCGAGGTGGCGGCGAGCCTCGCGCTCTGGCTACTACAGCAAGCCGTTGCCATTCTGCTTACGATCGGTGCGATCGTTGTGTTCCATCTTGATCGCGCAGCCTTCACGCCGGCGGACTTACTGTTTAAATCCCCGATGAGCCTGGTGTCGGACGCCGCTTTGTTTGCCGGTGCCCTGCAGGTGCGCCGCAGGGCTCTGAGGAATTGAATCGCGAGCGCTGATTACCGTGCCATTTTGCGCCTGAGCTCCATAGTGTTCGATAATAAGGCATGCAGGTGACCGTCGAACTGCCCGAAGACGTCGCAAAGCTGCTGGGTTGCGATTCGCAGCACATCTCGCGAGCTGTTCTTGAAACGATTCTCGCAACAGCGGTTCGCGATGCGAAAGTTTCCCGGTCGGAAGCCCGACGCATGCTGGGCCTGTCCCGATACGAGATGGACGGCTTGCTCAAGCGGTACGGAGCCGTTTCCGGCTTTACCATCGACGAACTGGAACAGGACACCGCAACCGCGCTTGCCTTCAGCGCCGAATGACCGTCGTCATTTCGGATACTTCACCCATCAACTATCTTATCCTGATCGGCCAGATCGAGCTGCTGCCAGCGCTCTACCGCAGGGTTTTAATACCGGACGTGGTCCTTTCGGAGTTGCTGGACGAAGGGAGCCCGACAGTGGTCGTGGCCTGGGCATCCATGCTGCCTGACTGGGCTGAAGTGGTCATAACTCCGGTCGGCGCATCTGGCTCTGCCCTCGATGCCGGCGAGTTGGCCGCAATCACGCTGGCGGAGTCGCTGAGTGGCGAAATCCTGTTGCTCATGGATGACTCGGACGGGCGTGCAGAGGCGCTCGCCGGGGTTTCCGCATCACCGGGACCCTCGGCGTTCTCCGCGCGGCGGCCGAGCTGCGGCTTGTGGACCTGGGGTCCTGAGTCGAGAAGCTGAGCCGGACTAATTTCTATCTTTCACCCAGACTGATTGCATTCCTATTGACTGAAGATCGGAACAGAGGCAGCCGGTAAATGCCACCCGCCAAAAACTCTACCCCGAACGGCTCATGTCGCTCGAAGTGCCGCCGGCCGCTGGCACGTAAGCCTTCAGCGTGTAATCCATCACCATGCGGTCGGCATTGAAGCGCCAGCCGAGCGTCCGAATGGTCCGTTTCATGCGCTTGATCCAGCCGCGCGGCAAGCCATCCCGATCACGCTGGTAGTAGAGCGGGATCACTTCGTCCTTCAGCACCTGATACAGAGCGTCGCCGTCCCGCGTGTCGTGCACATCCATATTGGAATGCGTTCGTCCCGTGCCGATGGCGAAACCGTTCAGGCCGTCATAAGCCTCCGCCCACCAGCCATCGAGCACCGAAAGATTCAGGCCGCCATTCAGCACCACCTTCTGCCCACTGGTGCCCGACGCTTCGAGCGGACGGCGCGGATTATTCAGCCACACGTCGACTCCCTGCACCAGGTGACGGCCCACGTTGATATCGTAGTCCTCGACGAAGACGAACT
This sequence comes from Bryobacteraceae bacterium, assembly GCA_050015835.1. Taxonomy (GTDB): domain Bacteria; phylum Acidobacteriota; class Terriglobia; order Bryobacterales; family Bryobacteraceae; genus BOG-234. The sequence continues at coordinate 6,132 of JBEKAQ010000149.1, forward strand.
TCTCCGCGAACTGCCGGTCGCGCATCAGATCGGCAATCTGCTGCAGGACTTTCTTACCGGGTTCGTCGCGCGGATGCGCCTTGCCCGCGAAGACAAACTGCACGGGGCGCTTCGGGTCGTTGACCATCGACGCCAGCTTTTCGATATCGCGCAGGATCAGATTGGCCCGTTTGTATGTCGCAAAGCGCCGCGCAAAACCGATGGTGAGAGCATCCGGACTGAGCACCCGGCCCAGCCTCTGAATACTTTCGTTCGATTCGCGCCGCGTCTCGGCCTGCTCGATGGCGCGGCGGCGGACGAACTCGATCAGCCGCGTCTTAAGACTCAGGTGGGTTTCCCAGAGCTCGCCGTCGTCCACACTTTCGATTCCCGCCCAGATGCGCGACTCGCCGCTGTGTTCGTGCCAGCCCGCGCCCAGGTGCCGGTCGTAGAGCCGGAACATCTGCGGCGCCAGCCACGAAGGTACGTGAACGCCGTTGGTGATGTGACCGATGGGAACGGCGTCTTCGCTCTTGCCGCCATACAAGCTGGTCCACATGGCGCGCGAAACCTCGCCGTGCAGAGACGAAACGGCATTGGCGCGCCGCGAAAGCTTCAGGCCCAGTACGGTCATGCAGAACTGCCACGAATAGGGGCCGGGAGCTTCGCTGCCCAGCTGCATCAATCGCTCATGCGAGATCCCCAGCGCATCGCGCAAAGGTCCCAGGTGCTCTTCAATAAGGTCCGCGCCAAAGCGGTCGTGTCCAGCGGGTACCGGCGTATGCGTCGTGAAAACCACCTCGCGGGATACGGGCGGCACGGCCTCGTCGAAGCTGATGCCTTCATCCTCCATGCGGCTGCGAATGGCCTCGAGGACGGCGAATCCGCTGTGGCCCTCGTTCATGTGATAAACGCCCGGAGTGATCCCCATGGCGCGCAATGCACGCACGCCTCCGACTCCGAGCAGCAACTCCTGGCGAATGCGCACGCGCCCATCCCCGCCGTAGAGCCGCGACGTGAGTTCACGATCCTCCGGGGCGTTGCCTTCCACGTTCGAATCGAGCAGAAGCAGATCGCAGCGCCCCACCTTCACCCGCCAGACCTTGGCGCGAATGAACCCGCTGCGAGTCTGAATCTGCACCGTGACCGGAAGCCCGTTGGACCCGATGGCCGCTTCCATGGGCAGATGATTCAGATCGGTCTGGAAGTAGTCTTCCTGCTGCCAGCCCGTCTCGTCGAGGCGTTGCCTGAAGTAGCCTTGGCCGTAGAACAACCCGATGCCGATGAGCGGAATATCCAGATCGGACGCGCTCTTGATATGGTCGCCCGCCAGAACGCCCAGACCGCCGGAATAGATGGGAATCGATTCATGCAAGCCGAACTCGGCCGAGAAATACGCCACTGGCCGGGGACGCAGCACTCCCGCGTGGGTCGCGCCCCAGGTGCGGTCGGCATGCAGATATTCCCGCAGCCGCCGGTAGGCGTAATTGATGCGGCTGTGCAGCGCCAGTTCGCCGGCGCGCCGCTCGATCACCGCGAGGGGCAGTTCCGAGAGCAAAGCCATCGGATTATTGTTGACGCGCCGCCAGCGGACCGGATCGAGTTCGCGAAAGATGCCGATCGAATCGTGATCCCAGCTCCACCAGAGATTCCGCGCCAGCGCCCAGAGCCGCTCCTGTAAGGGGGCGATGAACTTTTCGAGCGCGCGCGCTTCACTCACCACCGGCGCCACCTCCGCCGCCGCCAGGGTAAGCATCCGGATATCCTGTTCGCCGAAGACCCGCGGGTCGACGGTCTGGACCACGAGCACACCCTGCAGAACGCCGCGATCGATCAGCGGAACTCCCAGGAAAGACTGGAAACGCTCCTCGCCCGACTCGCCGAAAAACTTGAACCGGGGATGCAGCTTTACCTGCTCGACGGCGACGGGACCGACCTGCTCCGCGACCAGACCCGCCAGGCCTTCATGGAGCGCCAGCCGCAGCGTGCCGACGCATTCGCGGCGCAGTCCCAGCGTGGCCGCCAGCACGAGATTGGCGCGGTCCGGCTCCAGCAGATAGGCGGAACAGACGTCGGTCTGGAAACGTTTCGCGATCAGCGCGACCACGTTCATCAGCGTCTCGGCGGGCTTACCGCCCTCCAGGGTCAAATGACTGATTTCATCCAGCGTCAGAACGTAGCTGGCCTCGTTCAAAGCTGAGGATGGACTCATCGGACTGGCTCCCTCGGGTGATCGATTTCGTACCGGTAGCGAACGGCCTGCAGTGAACAACCAGGTTTACCGCGACGGAGCGGGATGACGACGGCTACGAACCCTCCAGTGTATCGGCCTCCCGTCCCTCATGCAATCAGCGCTTTTAATGGGGCAGATTCGAATTGCGTGTTACCGGCCGCCGCACGGGTGGTTTATTCTTTTGAGTGACGATGGCCAACGCCAAAATTGTAGTGACTCTGGGCCCGGCCAGCGATTCCTCCGAAACCATCTGCGCCCTGATTCGATCCGGTGCCGGAATCTTTCGCCTCAACGCTTCTCATGGCGCGTGGAGCGACCATCAAAGACGCATTGAAGCCGTTCGCGACGCCGAGAGCGCCACCGGAATTCCGGTCGCCACCCTGCTCGATCTGCAGGGGCCGAAGATCCGGCTGGGCCGCTTCACGCAGGGCAAATGCGTATTGCGCCGCGGCACGCGCTTCACCATCACGACCGAGGAAATCATGGGCGATGAGACGCGCGCCTCAACCACTTACCCGGGGTTTGCGCGCGACGTGCAGCCCGGCAACCGCGTCCTTCTGAATGACGGAGCGGTCACGCTGCGCGCGCGATCGACCGATGGAGTCGCGGTGGAATTCGACGTCGTATCCGGCGGGCCCATCGGGAATCAAAAAGGCATCAATCTGCCGGGCGTGAAAGTCAGCGCTCCTTCCATGACCGAGAAGGACATTGCCGATCTTCAGCACGGCGTGGCGGCGGGCGTGGATTTTGTGGCGCTCTCCTTCGTGCGCACCGCGGCCGACGTGCGGGAATTGCGCGACCGTATCGGCTCGGCGAAGATCCCCATTGTGGCCAAGATCGAGAAACCCGATGGCGTGGACAACATCGAATCCATCTTAGAAGTCGCGAGCGGCATCATGGTGGCGCGCGGCGATCTCGGCGTCGAGATGTCGCTCGAAATGGTCCCGCCGATTCAGAAAAACCTGATCCGGCTGGCGCGGAAGCACAATCGCTTCGTTATCACGGCGACGCAGATGCTGGAGTCGATGATCGAGAACGCTAACCCCACGCGAGCCGAGGTGAGCG
>JBEKAQ010000150.1:0-9357 GCA_050015835.1 Bryobacteraceae bacterium
GTGAGGTCGGGAGAGGTCGGCGTGGCTTTGAACAGCCCGGCCATGACCGTCAGCGGCGGCGCCGCGCCTTACATCTTCTCGCTGGCCAGCGGGGTTCTGCCCGCCGGCCTGACGCTGAATACCTCAACCGGCGCCATTACCGGAACGCCCACCGCTGCCGGCACTTTCATCATCCAGGTGAAGGACGCCAACGGATTTGCCGCAGTCAGCAGCTGCCCCTTCACCATCGCCGTTGCGACTTCGCTCATGTGTCAGGCCGTCAGTACCTTTCAGCTTGGCGTGGCTGTAAACAGCCCGCCTTTTGCCGTCGGCGGCAGCTCCGCTCCTTACACCTTCTCGCTGGCCAGCGGGACTCTGCCTGCCGGTTTGATGCTGAACACCTCGACTGGCGCCATCACCGGAACGCCCACTGCCACCGGCACTTTCACCATCCAGGTGACGGACGCCAACGGAGTTGTGGCGGCGAGCAACTGCCCCATCAGCATCGCTGCCGGGCCTTCGCTCACCTGCCCGGCCGTCAGTTCGGGCGAGGTCGGTCTGGCATTGAACAGCCCGGCCATGACCGTAAACGGCGGCACTCCGCCTTACACCTTCTCGCTGGCCAGCGGGACACTGCCCGCCGGCCTGACGCTTAACGCCTCGACCGGCGCCATTACCGGCACGCCCACTACCAGCGGCATCTTCACCGTGCAGGTGAAGGACGCCAATGGATTTTTGGCCGCCAGCAGCTGCCCCTTCACGATCGTCGCCGCGCCTTCGCTCACCTGTCCGGCCGTCGCTTCGGGCGATGTCGGCGTGAGTTTGAACAGCCCGGCGATAACCGTCACCGGCGGCACCGCGCCTTACACTTTCTCGTTGGCCAGCGGGACTCTGCCCGCGGGCCTGACGCTGAACGCCTCGACTGGCGCCATTACCGGAACGCCCACTGCCACCGGCACTTTTACCATCCAGATGACGGACGCCAACGGAGTTGTGGCGGTCGGCAGCTGTCCCTTCACCATCGCTTTCGCACCTTCGCTCACCTGTCCGGTCGTCAGCGCGGGCGAGGTTGGCCTGGCATTCATCAGTCCGGCCATGACGGTTACCGGCGGCGCCCCGCCCTACACCTTTTCGCTGGCCAGCGGGACCCTGCCCGCCGGCCTGACGCTCAATACCACCAACGGTGCGATCGCGGGAACGCCCGCCGCTGCCGGCACTTTCACCATCCAGGTAAAGGATGCCAACGGAATTGTGGCGGCGAGCAGCTGCCCCTTCAACATCGCCGCCGCTCCTTCGCTCACCTGCCCGCTCGTCAGGTCGGGCGAGGTCGGCATGGCATTCAACAGCCCGGCCATGACGGTCGCCGGCGGCACTTTACCTTACACTTTCTCGGTCGTCGGCGCGCTGCCGGCGGGCCTGACGCTCAATACCACCAACGGAGCGATCACGGGCACACCCACGGCTTCCGGCTCCTTCAGCATCCAGGTGACGGACCTTGAAGGTGTTGTCGCGGCGACCAGCTGCCCCTTCAGCATCGTGCCTATGCTCACCCTCACCACGGCTTCTCTTCCGCAGGGAACGCTGGGCACAGCTTACAGCTTCCAGCCGGTTATATCGGGCGGCACGCAGCCGTTCACGTGGACGTTCAGCGGATTGCCGCACGGGTTGTCGGGTAACTCATCGAGCGGCTTGATCGCCGGTACGCCGACCCTCACCGGCACATCCTCGGTAATGATCTCCGTCTCCGACTCGAGCAACCCGCAACAAACCGTGTCCAAAACCCTCCCGCTCGCGATCGTCTCGCCACCGCTCGTCATCACCACGGCGTCAACACTGCCCAGCGCCTCAGTCGATGTGCCCTACATGGCCCAAATTGCCGCCAGCGGCGGACAGACGCCCTACCATTGGTCGAGCGCCAACTTGCCGGCCTGGCTCACCTTCGATATCACCGGTACCGGCGCCTGCGGCACACCGCTCAGCGTCTGCGGCATTCCAACCACTGCCGCAACCAGCACTTTTACAATTACCGTCACCGACAGCAGCAGCCCCACTGCCCAGACCGTGAGCGAAACCTTCTCGCTCACCGCCGTGGCGGGCGTCCAGGGTGTGATCGCGGTTCAGACCATCACCGTCGGTCAGGGCCTGGAAGTGCCTCTCACTATCACGTTCAGCCCCGCGCCTGCGGTCGGCGCGACGCAATGCACCAGCTCGGCAACCCCGGGTTGCCTGACGATCACCTCCAGCAGCAAATCGGTGCTTATCGGTGAGGCGGCGAGCGCCGGCAGTACCCAGACTCTGCTCCCGATCGAGGCAGGCACGCAGTCCATATCCGTCTACGCCCAGGCCGTTGGGGCATCTGGCGGAACCGCAACGATTACGGCTTCCCTGGCGGGTTACGCGAACGGCACTGGCACCGTAGGGATCGCCAACTCCGGATTCGTGCTTCTGGGGCCAAACGGACTTGGCGGGGCCTTTGATACCTATCCGGGAGTCTCCACCACCCTGACCGTTTACGCGGCACGGCTCGACTCCAATAATTCGTTTTTCGAACCGGAAGCAGTTATAGGAGGCTCTTCCATCAATATTCCCATTGCCGTTTCGCCGGCAGGCTTAGGCACTGTGTCGCCATCCCCGCTGACGTTCAGCGGCGGAACGAATGGCTTGTCGGTAACGTTTCAGGCGAGCGGCTCGAACACCGGGGGCGCCACGATTGCGCTTACGCAGCCGTCCGGGTTCACAACTCCGGCGGCGGGGGGGACAATCAATGTTACCGTCCAGCCAGGCGGTTTTATTCCGCCCAGCGTAACTCTCGGCCAGAACCTGCAGGCGCCTGTAGCGGTCTCGCTCAACGGAACCGCCGCAAACAATACCACAGTTACGTTGACGAGTTCGAATAGCAGCCTGCTCCAGTTTGCGTGCATCACAGCCGGCGCGGAGTGCAGTACCGGCGCCGGCAATCCGCCGACGTCGGGCACCTTAACCGTGGAGATCCAACAGTACGAGACGCAATCCGCGAGTTTCTACGTGATTGGCTATGGAAACACGGGTTCGGCCGGGTACAGCATATCCGCGCCGGGCTACACCACCGTCCAGGCGACCATACCGCTGGTTCCATCCGGCCTGGTCATCCAGTCACCGGCCGGATACGGATCGAACTTCAGTCTGCCTCTGGAGAGCGGCATCTACGCGCAACTGAATGTGTTTACGGCGGCTTTTGTCAGCGGCATCCCCATTCTCGAGGCAGTTGCCGTCAATGAGTCGGTGAGCGCCACCGTGACCAGCGGCACGACGAGTGTCGGAACCATAACCGCCTCACCCGTGGTGATCGGCGGCGGTTCTTCCTCCGGTTCAACTACATTCCAGCCTGCTGGTCTAGGCAAGACAACCATCACGGCCAGTGCGACTGGATATTCGCCGGGCTCGGTGCAGGCGACTGTTACGGCTGCCAGTCTGTCTATAAATAACGGAGCCACGGTTGGCCAGCATCTGGAGAACCAGAACGTCCTGCTGCTGAGCACGCCGGCCCCGAGCGGGGGCCTGCAAGTTACCCTCAGCGTCGCCCAGAGCTCTATCGGTCTCCTGCAGCTCGCGGTCAACCCGACCGATGCAGGGTCGAATTCCATAATGCTTAACCTGCCTGCCGGCGGATTTTCCGCGACATACTACGTCTATGCGCTGGCATCCTCCGGCACGGCGACATACAGTGCGTCGGCAACGGGTTACGGATCCGGAACCGACACGGTGATCCTCGCCCCGTCGGGTATCGTGATCACCGGTCCCTCCAGCGTCAGCCTCTCGGGAGGTTCCCAGGCCCTGGCGGTTTATACCGCCCTGCTTTCGACTGACGGAACCAACACGCCGCAGAATCCGCAGAGTCTCGCGGGTCAGACTCCGTTGACTGTCAAAATCGGTAATTCGAACCCTGCGGCCGGAACTCTGCCGAGCTCGGCCAACATCGCCCCCGGGACCGACAGCAGCCAGATTACGTTTACGCCGGCATCTCAACCAGCCTCAACGACGATTTCGGTAACTCAGCCGACTGGTTACGCCATGCCGGACGAGTTAACGAGCGTCGCGATTACGGTTGGCCCATGACGCAGCCAAAACCGGGACAAACGCGCACATGCAACCGGCTGTAAGCAGTCGGGCGCGTTCTCCTCTGGCGTCCATTCAGGCAATCGCACACAAGAGGAAGGGAACGGGAGCGGGCTACGACTTTCCGGCTCTGCCGGCCGCCCCTGTATCCGATAGAATAGCCTCCATATGCGCAATTTGTCTTTCGCCCTCCTGATTGCCGTTTCATCCGCATTCGCGCAATCCGACACCTTCGACACTGCCGCCGGTCCGGTGAAGATTACGCCCATCATGCACGCGGCGGTGCTTCTGCAGGCCGGGGGCAAGAACATCTACATCGATCCGGCTCAGGGCAGCTTCGACGGCCGCCCGCCCGCCGACCTGATTCTGATCACGGACATCCACGGCGACCACATGGCGCAGCCGACGATCGATAAGATCAAGAAGCCCGGCACCGTAATTTTCGCCCCAAAGGCCGTTGCCGACCAGATCCATGTGGATACGGTCATCGCTAATGGCGAAACGAAGAAGTGGGGCGACTGGACCATCACCGCCGTCGCCGCTTACAACCAGACGCGCGGTCCCTCGGCGGGCAAGTTTTTTCACGACAAAGGCCGCGGCAACGGCTACGTGCTGACCTACGGCGGGAAGCGGTTCTATTTTTCCGGAGACACCGAAGCCATCCCCGAAGTGCTGGCGCTCAAGAACATCGACGTGGCGTTCGTCTGCATGAACCTGCCGTACACCATGACACCTGAGGAAGCTGCAGCCGCCGTGAAGGCTTTCCATCCGGCCATCGTGTATCCGTACCACTATCGGGGGTCGGATCTGAATGGGTTTGCCGCGGGACTCGCGGGAACGGGAATCGAAGTTCGGCTTCGCGAGTGGTATCCGAAGTAACCGTTACCTCGACTTGTCGTCGATGATGTAGATCTTCTCGCCCGGCTTGGCGAACTTCAGCCGCCGGCGGATTTCGAACTCCTGCTCGGTCGGATTTTGCCGCAGACGCTCGATGCGTTCCTGTTTCTCTTCGATCTCGCGGTGCAACTGCTGATTGGCCTGTTCGTACTCCCGCACCTCGCGGCGGCGCTCAATCAACCCCGGGATGCCGCCGGGTCCGCGCAACACGATGAACGCGTAAATTACCCCGCAGAGTACGATGATCGCGTAAGCGGTTTTTACGGCAGAGATTTTCATATAAGACAAGCTTCGCGAGACAATAGTAACATTGAATTCCAATCGATGACAAATAACATCGTTGTTCTAAGTACATGCGGCGCGGCGGAAGAGGCTGAGCGTATCGCGAGGCAGTTACTCGAAGCGCGTCTGGCCGCTTGTGTCAACGTAATTACGCAGATTCGGAGCTTCTATTGGTGGCAGGGTAAAGTCGAAGACTCAAGCGAGTATCTGTTGGTTATCAAGACCTCCCGGGACTTATTCGAACCACTGCGCACGCTACTCGAGTCCGCCCACTCTTACGAACTGCCGGAAGTACTGGCGCTGCCCGTGGTAGCCGGTTCGCCGAACTATCTGTCGTGGCTGGAAGGCGAGTTAGAAGGCCGGCCGCATGGCTGAGATCCGCGGTTTCATCTTCGACATGGATGGCGTGATCGTCGATTCGAACCCTCTGCACCGGATCGCATGGGCGGAATACAACGCACGCCACGGCATCCCGACCACGGAAGCGATGCAGCGGCGGATGTACGGCAAGCGCAACGACGAAATCGTCCGCGACTTCTTCGGCGACCATCTGAGCGCCGCGGAGGTTTTCGCCCACGGCGCGGCCAAAGAGGCGTTGTACCGGGAGATGCTGCAGCCGCGCATGGAGGCCACGCTGGTCCCGGGGCTCAGGGCGTTTCTCGACCGTCACCGGGGCGTTCCGATGGCAGTGGGGACGAATGCCGAACCCGCCAACCTGGAATTCGTTCTGCGCGAAGCCGGACTGAGCCAGTACTTCCGGGCCCTGGTGGACGGCCATCAGGTTCGCCGCGGCAAGCCGCATCCCGAGGTCTATCTGCTGGCAGCCGAGCTGCTCCGCGCAGCGCCGGAATTCTGCGTGGTGTTCGAAGATTCCGCCACCGGCGTAGAGGCGGGTCTGGCCGCCGGTATGCGCGTGGTGGGGATCGGCACCACCTGCGCGGAACTCCCCGGTGTGTCGCTTCTGATCGAGGACTTCAACGATCCGGCGCTGGAGATCTGGTTGGCCGGTTAAACCCCGCCGTGTTCTTCCTTTTCCTTCTGAAAGTATTCGGCTTCGGCTACCTTCTCGTCCCGCACCTGGGCGCTCGAGGCGTGTTTGCGGCGGGCCTTTTGCAGGTGATTTTCGCGGATGCCCTCGGAACTTACGGCGAATCCGGAAAGCAGCTGCTCGATCTCCCGACTCTCGCAGGAGGGACATGCCGGGGCCGGGGACGCCGGAAGCAGGAGCAACTCGAATTCGTTGGCGCAGCGGTGGCACCGGTATTCGTAGATAGGCATCTCTGCGGGTATCGTATCAGAACCGCCGGGCGCCGGATGCGATGAGAGCGGGGTGGTCGAATCGATGAAGACCCAACAGACCGCGCCGGCCGCGTAAATCAAAGCGGAGCAGTGGAAAGCGATGTTCCATGCGTTGCCGGTCCATGCGAGCAGGAAGCCGGTTACGGCGGGGGCGACGGCGGCTCCGCACTGTCCGAGCGTGTTCATAAAGCCGGAGACGGCGCCGACGCGCTCGCCTCCGATATCCATGGCCGCGGTCCAGGAAATGGGACCGCTGAACTCGGCGGCGAAGCTGGAGAGGGAAAGCACCACGATGGCGAGGCCGGGGTGGGCGATGAAGGTGAAGAGCAGGAGGAGCAGGGCGGCTCCTCCATAGGCCGCGTAGCCAAGCAGTTGGCGCGCCCTTGCCGTGCTGCCGATGCGGCGGGTGATCTGTGTGAGCGCCCAGCCTGCAAAGAGGCTTCCGGCGCCGGCCGAGAACAGCGGGAGAGCGGCGGCAAGCGACTCGTGGCGCAGATCGAGGCCGCGCGCCTGGTAGAGATACAGAGGCAGCCAGGTGATGTAGAAGTAAAAGCCGTAGTAGTGACAGAACCATTGAATGCCGAGAGCCCAGACGCGGCGCGAGCCGAGGATGGCGGTCCATGGTGCGGATGGTCTGGCATCCATGACGGGCTCGTCGCGATAGAGCCGGTGGAAGGCGACGGCCCAGAGAATTCCGGCGGCTCCGAAGAGCATGAAGATCTGACGCCAGTTGAGCCAGGCATAAAGGGCGACGATGAGTGGAGGCGTGAGGGCGGCTCCCCAGCGCGCGGCGGCGGCCTTGATTCCTTCTGCCGAGTTGCGCTCTTCGCGGGGAAGCCAGGTGCGAAAGACGCGTGCGAGGCCGGGGAAGCAGCCCGACTCGCCGGCGCCGAAGAGCAGGCGGGTCACGACGAGGGAGGGGAAACTCCAGACGATGCCGGTGGCGGCGGTGAAGATGGACCAGAGGAGAACCACGCGAGTGAGGAGGCGGCGCGCTCCAAAGCGGTCGCAGAGCCAGCCGCTGGGGATTTCACAGCCCGCATAGGCGATGCCGAAAGCGGAGAAGACCAGGCCCATTTGGGCGGGCGAGAGATGGAGCTCTTTGGCGATGGCCGGGGCCATCTGGCTGATGGCGGCTCGATCCAGAAATGACAGGGCCGCGAGAGACGCTCCGAAAGCGATTATGCGGCGCCTGGGGTTCAGAGCCACTTTTTTCCGGCCCAAACCGCGAATCCCGCTGCAACCGCTTTTTTCAGATCGGCGATCAGTTCCGGTTCCAAATTGGCCTTGAAGTTGAAGCAAGTCTTGCCTTGCATGCGCCGCTTCAGCGCGGGCGTGACGCTCTTCGCGACAGCCGGGCACATGTACAAGGGCATCAGGTGAAAACTCACGTACGCCTTGCCGACACGCACAGAGGCGAAGAACATGGGGTTCCCTTTGTGCTGCGGGAACGGTGAGGCGGATGTGGCGACCAGTGTGTACTCAACGGGCGTATCGACCTTAACGACGAGACGGTCCGAATATTCCGCCAGCACGGATTTCAGGTTGGCGAAGATGGTTGTCATTTTTTGAGGAAGTCCTGGGCTGCCCTTTGGAATTCCTCGCTTTGCATAAGCTGGTCGCGCATTTTATGGCCGATGGCTCCGGCGTGGGTCCAGTCGCGGCCACGGATCTGGTGAACGTAGTTGAGTCCTTCGCTGATGGCTTTGGGACTGAAGGCGGCGATGGAAGTGGCGATCTCCAGTGCTCGCCTTACTGGATCGGCCTGGATCTCGGTGACCAAGCCGTAGCGGAGGGCTTCCTCGGCGTCAATGGTGCGACCAGTGAGGCTGAGTTCCGTGGCGCGGCGTTCGCCCATGGCGAGGGCGCAGGCGCGGAAGACGAGGACGGGCCAGAGGCCGAGGCGAATCTCGGGGAGTCCGAAGCGCGCGTCGGGCGCGGCGATGACGATGTGGGCGTTGGCGGTGAGGCCCGTTCCGCCCGCTAGCGCCGGGCCGTGTACCGCGGCGATTACGGGCGTGCGGATGCGATTGACGATGGTGAACATGCGCTCATGCAGTTCGGTGAGTTGCAGGGTGTCGCCCTCGAGGACCTCGTGAAGATCCATGCCGGCGCAGAAGGCGGAGCCGTTGCCGGTGAGCAGAATGGCGCCTGTCGAGGTGTCGTTGTCAGCGTGATCGAAGGCCCGGACGAGGTCATTGCAGAGTTCGAGGTTGAGGGCGTTGCGTTTTTCGGGGCGGTTGAGCGCGATTTGCAGGACTTTTTCGTGGCGCGTGATTTCAATCAGCAAGTTCGACCTCCATGCGGAGCAGGGCGGCTCCGTAGGTTTTGCCTTGCGCATCGACGCGCAGGGAGATGGTGCCTCCTCCTCCGAGGCCTTCGTGGAGGAGCAGATTGATGGCCAGGAGATTGGGTAGTTCGTAGCGCTCGACCTTGCCTTTGACGAGATCGCCGAAGAAGGCTTTGACTCTTTCGGGGGTTACTTCACGAACGATGACCGGGTAGTATTCGGCTTTTAGCGCGACGACTCCGATGTTGCTGGTGTCGCCTTTGTCTCCGGAGCGCGTGTGGGCGATGGTGGAGAGGGCGGCTTTCATGAGATGACCTCGACAGTGGTGGTGATTTCTTCGCGTGGGATGAGCGCGGACCAGTAGGCTACGATCTCGCGCACGGGTGGACGTCCGTCGCCGAAGCCGGTGGCGCCGGGAGGGCCGTTGAGGACGAGGGGTATGAGCTCGCGTGTGAAGCGATCGACGGCGCGTCGGTCCTGGCCGCGTACTCCGATGCGGAGTTGGATTTCGGGTG
>JBEKAQ010000151.1:0-8980 GCA_050015835.1 Bryobacteraceae bacterium
GTCGCGCGATGCAGCGTGGGGCGGTCGCTATCGCTGCTATTGCCGGAGCGGCTCGACGATCCGGTGTCCTCCGAACCCGACGCGCGGTGCAGCGTGGGGCGGTCACCGCTGCTCCGTGACGAGACCGAAGACGAGTTGTCCGAAGAGGACCCCTTTGTGATGGGATGCGACAGATCGTTGGTCGCGAGCGACGCCGTCGAGTGCTCTTCGGCAGTCCCCTCCGTCACCATCGTCATCTTCGTTGCGTGGTAGACGTTTTTGTTGTCCTGGTTCGCGTCGATGCTCACATGATCGCCCGGCTGAAAATCGCCGATCTTCGCGGAACCGCCCTTTTCGTTGAAATATTTGGTCGAACCCGAGATCGAAATGGTGGTTATATTCCGGTCGTCGGGCTCGATCACGACATCTTTGTCGTCGATTTTCCGCAACATCCCCACGAGCAGAGAGGCGGGGTTGTTCGGCTGGCGCATCGGCGGCTGACCCCCCTGCGGATAACGCCGGCCCGGATATCCGCCGCCGGGATACCCCACGCCCGGGATGATGATCTGGCAGATACCGGCGATGGCGGCCAGCAGGAGAACAACTAGTAATGATGCGGAGCGGCGCGCCATAGACTTCCTTGGACGATGGTTACACCAACCGGGTTACGGAATCAACCCCTTCAGGGCATTACAGTCCAATGCACCACACAGCGCTTCTGCGCGCCCTTGCCTTTGTTCCTCAGCACCAGGACCTGCGTTTGCCCTTCGCCCGGCTCCAGGCGCGCGTCCCAGTGCTTTGTGTCGAAGTCGAGCAGCAATTTGACCGGCGGCAGGTTGGTGAAAACGTATTCCGTGTTCTCCGGAATGGGGCCGCCGGTGGATTCGAAAGTGCCCGACCTCGGTCCGAAATAAGGCGCCGGCCCCGGCACAGCCAGCGGAGCCGAAGGTGGGCTGACGATGTGAGGACGCTCCGGCGTAGCCGCCTGGGCGGCGAAGGACTTTGGTAGCGGCAGGGTGGGACGCGGGTTTTGCTTCTGGCTGGTCACCACGGGTGCGTCCAGCCTGAGATCGGACCGCCAGCGCAGAGCCCGGTACATCCTCTCCTGATCGGGTCCGTTCAGGTCCTGCTTCAGAAGACTGTCGGCCACCTGCCGGTATCGGGGAAGAATCTGCAGCGCCGTCTTTCTCCACGTCCCCACGTCCGGCATGTCCAGCAAAATCCTGCACACGGCCTGCGCCTCGCCCGGGGACAGGCTTGGCGCCGCGGGTCCCTGCAGATCGTTCAGGACGGGCTTCGCGCTCTCCGGATAGCGTGCCATCAGATCTCCCAGCATAGGCGCATAGGTGAGATTGAACGTCGCCTCGCGCTGCTGATTCCAGGAGAAATCGACAATCTGCGATGCCACGCGCGCGTCCGCCAGGGGCGCCATCACCAGCGTCAGATTGGCTCTTCCCTCCCCTTTCCAGCGCGCGATCAATTGCTCGTCGAGAATGTCCCGGTACCAAGCGAGCAAAGCGGAAAGCTCCTCCACGGTTTGGTCGCGATTACCCGCATCGGCCTTTTCAAGCAGCGTCCCGATCCTCTGGCGCGCCACGGCGGGAGGAAACGGAGCTTCCTTAATTTCTTTGAATTGAGCGCAGGCCGGCATGATCGCGGCCCAGAACGCGAGGGAACGCAGCAGCGGATTCGAGGAAAGAAATGACACTCATTTCACTTCGATCCACAATCCCGGTGACAGGTTTCGCCTGATTGATCGCGCTCAAGCTCCGGTGAGCTTGATCACAAGGAACGGAGTCGTCGTCGGCTGCGGTGAACCACCTTCAGGCTCAACGGTCACCGCTACAGCTGCGGCGTCTCCCTGCACGGGCCCCGGCCGGACGTAAACCGCTGTCGCATCCGCTTCGCCGTGGAACGTCCCCGCCGGCACGGGGTTGCCTTTTGCCGGAATCACCCACAGCTCGAATGTCTTGTTGGGCGCGATGCTGGGCAGGCTGGCGCCGATGAACAACACGCCCTTCCCGCCGCTCACAAACACTCTTCCCCGCGATGGCTGCGCCGTTTCCCCGAACGTCACTTGCTTCGCCGTGGGGTCGTTCAAAATCGACAGCGCCTCAGCCAGCTTCGCCGTGTCCGGATTCTGCCGTCGCCCCGGAAGCACCACTACGAGCAGCACAATCGCCATTACGGCGTAGGCTGCCCACGGCAACAGGAATCCCAGGAAGCGCTTCTTCGCCCCGCGCTCGACCATCCCCACGACCCGGTCGCGCAGGTGTTTCGGGGGCTCTACCGATGGAACCGTACTCGACATCGCCGTCACCATTGCCATTGCGCTGCGCACACCGCGAACACATTCGGAACAGTTGCGCGCCAGGTGCTCGGCGATTTCCGTCCGCTCCGGATCTTCGGCGATTCCCAGCGCCCAGGCTCCATATTCGTCGCGCAATTCTTCGCAGGTCATACCGTCAACGCCTCGCCGATTTCCTCGCGGAGAAATTTCAGCGCGCCCCGCACCCACGACTTCACCGTTCCCAGCGGCTGCCCCATCCTTTCGGCCATTTCGCTCTGCGACAGGCCCTCGTAATAAGCCAGATGAATTACCTGACGCTGATTTTCGCTGAGCTTGGCGAGCGCCTTGCGAATCACGCGCGCGTGGTCGGAGTTGACCAGGTCCCGTTCCATATCCACGAACAACGAAGGGTGCTCGTGCGCATCAAGCTCAAATGCATTCTTCTCCATGCGCGCCCCGGCCGATCGGATATGGTCGATCGCCCGATTGCGCGCGATCGCCAGCAGCCAGGGACCCAGCGCCGCGCGCTCCCCGTCAAACGTCAGCGCGCGGTTCCAGACGCGCAGGAAAGTCTCCTGCACCAGATCCTCCGCCACTGCGCCATCGCGCACGATGGAAAAGATCACCGAATACGCGACCCTGCCGAATCGGTCGTAGAGACCTGCCATTGCAGCGGAATCCTTCCGCTGCAACCCGCGTATCAGGCTCTGATCGTCTTGCCCGCTCATCTCCAGAGCAAGCAGGAGTCCGGTTAGCATCATTCGATCGGCCGTCTCACGCTTCTGAACGGGATACGAGAGGAGTCGGGAATTGGATGAAACCCCACAAGGTCGGCTAAGCGACAGGCGCCTTGAGACTGCCGTTCCTGGACGTCTTGATAATATTGTCCGCCGCGCGGAAGGCGAGCGCGGAGATGGTACACGTCGGGTGGTTGCGGGCGCTCGTGACGAAGCTGCTTCCATCCACGACGAACAGGTTGGGAACGTCGTGCGCGCGGTGGAACTTATCCACCACCGACGTCTTCGGGTCGTTACCCATGCGGCATCCACCCATGGTGTGGCCAGCGGCTCTTTCTTCCCGGACCGGGTCCGCCCACGACTTCAGTGCGCCCGCCGCCTGCACGATTTCAAGCGCGCGCTCCCTGAAAAACGCCTTGTTCTTCATGTCCTCCGGATGATCTTTATAGGTGACGCGTATCGCCGGCAGCCCCCATGCGTCTTTCACATCCGGGTCCAGTGTAATGTTGTTGCTCTCGAGGGGCAGGCAGGTGAGGAAGCCCTGCACCGTCAATGTGCGATTGAAGTCGTTCTGCAGCGCTTTCTTGTATTCGGATCCCCACGACGGAGTGCCCGGCGGCAATCCGCCCAGTGCGAAAGCCGCCGGCGGAGTGTTCCCGCGCGCGTCCAGCCTGCCGCCGCCAAAGAACCCACGCTTGGGGTCGGCATTGTAGAAATCCTCGATGGCGCGCGTAGTGGTGACGCTCTTGTATTCGTTCAGCTCGTGCTCGAATATTCCGTGAGCGCCCGTACCGCACCCGGGGATATAATATTTTCCGACCACGCCGTTGGAGTTCGCCAGACCGTCCGGAAAACGGTTCGACCTGGACATCAGCAACAAGCGAGGCGATCCCAGGCCGTTGCAGCAGACGATCACGGCCTTCGCCTTCTGGAACACTTCCTTCTTATTGGCGTCGAAATAGACCGCCCCGGTCACCTTACCGCTGTTGTCCACCGAGATCTCACGCACACAGGCATTAGCGCGAATCTCGCAATGGCTGGACTTCTCAAGCGTCGGAATAATAGCCGAGAGCGAACTCGACTTAGCGCCTACCTGGCATCCAAACCCAGAACAATATCCGCAATGAATACACGCCGAACGGCCGCGATACGCCTGCGACAGCATGGCGACCGGAACCGGCACCGCATGATATCCCAGCTTCTGCGCCGCACGCTCCATCAAAACGCCGGAGGACTTATTCGGCATCGGAGGCAATGGGTAGGGCTTTGATCGCGGCGACTCAAACGGGCTCGCGCCGCCCAGTCCCGAGTAACCGATTTCCCACTCGACCCTGGTGTAATAAGGTTCCAGCTCCGCATAAGTCACCGGCCAGTCGTCAAATCCGGTTCCAGCTATAGGACCCCAGAGGCTCCGCTCATGGAAATCGCTCTCATGGTGGCGCCAACTGCTTCCCGAATAGTGAACGGTTCCCCCTCCCACGCAGCGGCCCGTACGGAACCCACCACTCAGGACAGCTTTATCCTTATCCGTCTGGCGAAAGGTAGCCAGATTCGGGTCCTCCGCTACCAACGCCGAGTGGGACGTTCTTTGCAGCGTATCGTAGCGAAAGTCTTTCTCGCGCAGAAAATCGCCTTGTTCCAGAACCACTACGTGGAATCCGGCGCCCGATAGCTCCTTAGCCATGATCCCGCCGGAGACTCCCGACCCGACCACCACGAAATCGACCTGAGTGTTGGGGCTGAACTTTGCCATCGCGTCCTAACCTTTCCCGGTGGCCAATGCCGCCGACTTACTTTCGCGGTCGTAGTAGCCGAACGGCGGCTGATAATTGAACTTACCCTCGAACCCAATCAGATTCCATCCGATCTTGTTCTGATTGCCGCCGTACTCCGGATTAGATAGAAATCCCGTAACAGTGTGGGTTCGGACCTGCGCGAAGAATGGAGTGGTCTCGATTGCCTTGAGCACCTGGATCTGTTGAGCCGAAGTGAGGGAGCTGAACTTAGTCGCGCCCGGAAAAAGCTGAGTCGTCTTCGCCTGCAGACTTACAAACCCCTGGGTGTAGACAGACTGCCGCTCCTTATCGAAAGTGGTGAGAGCGCGATCGATGAAATGGACGGCTCCGGCCTCGCGTGCGCCGGGCGTCTCGTCGGTGGGAATAATCTGTGCGGCCATGCTTTCCACGTCGGCGGCCTGCTCCGGCGAGAGGAACCCGAACTTGCCCGCTTGCCCCGATGCGGCCATCCGCTGGGCATGCTCCTGCGCTTCCAGAATTGCGGGCCAGTTGGCCGCGATCCAGGCCGTGGCCGAGCCAGCCAGGAAAGATCGTCGTGACGGGCCTTGTTTCTTCGTGCTTCGTCTGTTTTCCACGACGGAAGCTTATCACCCGCCATATACCGTGTCAAAGGTTGTGCCAATGACGGCGGATGGGTATATACTGACGGCGGAAACTGACCATGGACATTCGTCGCGCGTATCGACACGCGCTAACGCTGGCCGGAACTATTGCCGCGCTGCTGTTCCTTGCCGCCGCCAACGAGCCGAACTCGCAGCCCAATCCCTATCGCACCATCGAAAATTGGGGCAAGCTGCCGAGCGGCAGGACGTGGGGATCGGCCGGTGGAGTTGCGGTCGATTCGCATGACCATGTGTGGGTCGCCGAAAGATGCGGTGCAAACTCATGCGCCGGCAGCACGCTCGACCCCATCCTGGAATTCGACACCGAAGGTAATTTTCTGAAAAGTTTCGGCGGTGGGTTATTCGTTTTCCCGCACGGCATGGCCGTCGATAAGAACGACAACATCTGGCTCTGCGACGGCCAGGGCAAGGACGGCAAGGGCCACCAGGTTTTCAAGTTCAGTCCCGAGGGAAAGATCCTGCTCGCCCTCGGCAAGGCCGGAGTCGCCGGCACAACGCCGGACACTTTCAACATGCCTTCCGACGTCGCCATCGCTCCCAACGGCGATATCTTCGTGGCGGACGGTCACGGCGGAGACTCCAATAACCGCGTCGTCAAGTTCGACAAGAATGGAAAATACCTCAGGGAATGGGGACACAAGGGCACGGGGCCGGGAGAGTTCGACATCCCGCACGCCGTGGCGTTCGATTCCAAAGGACGCCTCTACGTGGGCGACCGCGGTAACAACCGCATTCAGATTTTCGATCGGAACGGAACCTTCATCGAACAGTGGACCCAGTTCAGCCGGCCCAGCGGGATCTTCATCGATAAGCACGACAACATCTACGTGGCCGATTCCGAATCCGGATCTTCCGCGAAGACGCGCACGGATTGGAAGAGAGGCATTCGAATCGGAAACGTGAGGGACGGCGTCGTCACCGCGTTGATCCCCGATCCGGCGATAGACGCAACCGGCACGAGCGCCGCCGAAAGTGTCGCCGTGGATTCGAAGGGCGCCATCTACGGAGCCGAGGTCGGCCCCAAAGACGTCAAGAAATACGTCAGGAATTAGGAGCCGCGAGATGAGGACGCCCCAAGTCGCAGCGTGCGTGCTCGCCGCATGCATCGCCTCCGCCTTCGCTCAAACCGGCGCGAAAAACGGAGAGTGGACCACGTACGGCGGGGATCTCGGCAACACGCACTACTCGCCGCTCGACCAGATCAACGCGGCCAACTTCAGCTCGCTCGAAGTCGCCTGGCGATTCAAAACCGACTTTCTCGGACCCAGCCCCGAATACCAGTTCGAAGGCACGCCGCTGATGGCGCGCGGCAAGTTGTATTCCACTGCCGGAACGCGGCGCGCGGTCGTGTCGCTCGATGCGGCCACCGGCGAGCTGTTGTGGATGCACAGCGAGAATGAAGGCGCGCGCGGGGCCGACGCTCCCCGCCAGTTGTCGGGCCGCGGCTTAGCTTACTGGACCGACGGCAAAGAAGAAAGAATCCTGTATGTCACGCCGGGCTACCGTTTGATCGCTCTCAATGCCGCAACCGGCATTCCTGTGCCGAGCTTCGGAAAGAACGGCGTGGTCGATCTGAAACTCGATGACGATCAGCAGATCGATTTGATCAACGGGGAAATCGGCTGGCATGCCGCTCCCGTAATTGCGAAGAACGTGGTCGTCGTCGGGGCCGCGCACCTCGCCGGCGACGTACCAAAGAGCAAGACCCATGTAAAAGGCTACGTCCGTGGATTCGACGTGAAGACAGGCAAGCGTCTGTGGATCTTCCACACGATACCCCAGGCCGGCGAGTTTGGAGTCGATACCTGGCTGAACGATTCCTGGTCTTATACGGGCAATAGCGGCGTCTGGGCCCAGGTTTCGGTGGATGAGCAACTCGGGCTGGTCTATCTGCCCGTTGAGTTACCGACAGGCGATTATTACGGGGGCCATCGTCCCGGCAACGGGCTTTTTGGAGAAAGCCTGGTCGCCGTCGATCTCGAAACAGGCAAACGGAAATGGCACTATCAGCTGGTCCACCATGGCCTGTGGGACATGGATATTCCCTGCGCCCCGATCCTCGCCGACATTGTCGTCGACGGCCGTCCGGTCAAGGTGGCGGCGC
Source organism: Bryobacteraceae bacterium (assembly GCA_050015835.1). Classification (GTDB taxonomy): domain Bacteria; phylum Acidobacteriota; class Terriglobia; order Bryobacterales; family Bryobacteraceae; genus BOG-234. The sequence continues at coordinate 7,530 of JBEKAQ010000151.1, forward strand.
AGCCCACCAAGCAATCTTTCCTGTATGTGTTCGACCGCGCGACCGGCAAACCGATCTGGCCGATCGAAGAAAAGCCCGTCCCGCAGGGCGACGTGCCGGGCGAGTGGTATTCGCCGACGCAGCCGATCCCCACTAAGCCGCCGGCCTATGACAACCAGGGGGTTTCCATTGACAAGCTCATCGATTTCACGCCGGAGCTCCGGGCGGAAGCCGAAAAGCTGGTGTCGCATTACCGGTTCGGTCCGCTCTTCACTCCGCCGTCCTTAAGTAAGGTGGACGGCACTCTCGGAACGATCAACTCGCCGGGATCGCTTGGCGGCGCGAACTGGCCGGGTGGATCTTACGATCCCGATACCCACACCATGTACCTGTTCTCGCAAACTTCCAACACGGTTCTCGGCCTGATACCGCCGCCCGATCCGAGGGTTTCCGACATGAACTACATTCGCGGCATCGCCGGCGTAGCGCCGCGCGTTCTCAAGAGCGGCGAGCCCCCGCCCGTGCAGCGGGGGGAGGGTGGGGCTACGGCCCTGACAGTTCGCGGTATGCCGCTGCTGAAGCCGCCCTATGGCCGCATTACGGCGATCGATCTCGACAAGGGCGAATTCCGCTGGCAGATCGCGCACGGCGAAACGCCCGATAGTATCCGCACTAATCCCGCCTTGAAGGGTCTGAACATTCCGCGCACCGGACGATCGGGAATCCTCGGCGAAGTGGTCACCAAAACTCTGGTGATCGCCGGCGAGGCCGGATTTTTCACTACGCCCTCCGGAGAGCGCGGCGCCATGCTGCGCGCTTACGACAAGGCGACAGGTAAAGAGGTCGGCGCGGTATATATGCCCGCGCCCCAGAGCGGAACACCCATCACCTACATGCTCAACGGGCATCAATATATCGTCCTCGCCGTCAGCGGCGGGAACTACTCGGGCGAACTGCTGGCCTTCAAACTACCCGGCAGTTAGAACGCGGCGTCACCATTTTCCAATCCGGCGCGTCGAACGGATCAGAGGGTTCAAAATGCGCAATCCGTTCGTGGCCATCGCGTTTCTCGCGATTTCCGCCAACGCTTTCGGCCAGCACCTCGTCGTGACAGCCGAGGGTCACCATGACGCCGCACCTCCGGATGTGACCAGGGACGACGTGTCGGCGGAGGTCAACAGGCACTCGGCCCGAGTCGAGGATTGGATTCCCCTGCGAGGCGATCAGGCGAGCCTTGAGCTTTATATCGTGATTGACGACGGCGACGATACGGAGATGGGTATCCAGTTCAACAGCCTGAAAGACTTCATCGACGGACAGCCCGAAACCACGCGCATCGGCCTCGCCTACCTCAGGAACGGATCGGCGAACATTGTGGCGCCTTTGACCACCGATCATGACAAGGTTGCGAAGGCGCTGCGATTGCCTCTTGGGGAACCGGGAATCTCATCCAGCCCTTATCTGGGGATTTC
>JBEKAQ010000152.1:0-8949 GCA_050015835.1 Bryobacteraceae bacterium
CAACCACGCCGTTCACACCGACTATCTGACCAACGAGAACCAGGCGCTGCCCGGATATTTCGGCACGCCCCTCCCCGAGCTCGTGCCCTATCCGGAACTCAATGCCGTCCAGTACCTGGTGGCCCAGGGAACCGGCAACTATAACGGCCTCGGTATCAAGCTGACCCAGAAGGTCAGCAAGAATCTGACGCTGCTGGCCGGCTATACCTGGTCGAGGGCCATGAGCGAAATCAGCGCCATTCGCGGCGCCAGCGGCGATTTCTCGCCGCAGAATAACCTGTGCCGCCAGTGCGACTACGCGGTCGCCGACTATAACGTTCCGCAGCGTCTGACCATGTCCGAAATCTACCTGCTTCCGTTCGGCAAGGGCCAGCGCTTCCTCAACCACGGCGGAATTGTGAACGAGATCGTCGGTGGCTGGCAGAACAGTTCGATCTTCGTCATGCAGAGCGGCGCGCCGGTCAACCTCAGCTCGGGCGTTGACGATCTCGACAATACCGGTTACTCGCCGGACAATAACCGTTTGAACTGCACCGGGGTCGCCCCCCTTGTTTCGCTGAACAACCAAACCATGCAGTATCTCAACCCGGCGGCTTTCGGGAACGAAGTGAACTATCCGGGTTCCTACCAGACGGAGGGCACTTGCGGGCAGAACGCTTTCAATGCGCTGCGCTGGTGGAACTGGGATTCCTCGATTCTCAAGGACTTCCAGGTGAAAGAATCGCAGAAACTCCAGATGCGCATCGAAATGTTCAATCCTCTGAACCATGTGGCGATCGGCGGCGGCCCCAGTGGATGGGGAAATGCGACTACGACCCCCAACCCGACGTTTGGCCTGGTCCGCGGCACCTCTACCGGACAGCGGATCGTCCAGATCGCTCTGAAGTACGTCTTCTGACGCCTCTTACCGTCACTAACCAAAGCGGCCCGCCAGTAAGGGGGCCGCTTTTTTTGTCTGCGGCACTCCGGGTAGTATAAGCTCTTGAAGATATGAGCGCACCAGCAACGGTCCCCGTCGATCGGCACGCCGCCTACAACAAATCGCGCATTTTTATGGTCAGCGTGCTGGCCCTCTTCACCGCCGGCGTCGCTGCGTCCCTGCGCGCCGACGTAGCCAGCGATCTGCAGCGCATCTATTTTGATCAGATCAATAGGGAGCATTCGGCCGAGATGATCGGGTCGGTCCTCGGTGTCCCGTTCCTCGGCTTTGCCTTCACTATCGCGATCGGAAGCCCGCTGCTCGATATGATCGGGATGGCCCTGCTGCTGCCGCTCTCCGGTGTCTGCTTCATTGCCGGAACGCTCACCATTCTCTTCGCATCGAACATAGCCGCCGGAGCTTCCGTCTATAACGTGATCTGGATAGGCGCCGTTATTACGGGCATCGGCTGGGGGCTGGTCGAAACCGTCATCAATCCGCTCACCGCGACCCTCTACCCCGCCGAGAAAACCGCCCGCCTGAACGCGCTGCACGCTTGGTGGCCGGGTGGTCTGATCGCCGGCGGATTGCTCGGCTACGGCCTGAGCCAGGTGGGCGTCGGCTGGCAGATCAAGCTCGCGGCCATCATCGTGCCAGCCGCGCTGGTCGTGATCCTTTGCCTGGGAATGAAGTTCCCTCCCACCGAACGCGCCGCTTCCGGCATCTCCATGGGCGAGATGTTTAAGGAACTGCTGAAGCCCATGTTCCTGGTACTGTTCTGCTCCATGTTTCTGACCGCCGCGTCGGAGCTTGCGCCCGGCCAGTGGGTGGATCTGGCGCTCACCCGCACCGTCCACATGCAGGGGATTCTGCTGCTGGTCTATGTCTCCGGCATCATGTTCGTCGCCCGGCATTTCGCAGGACCGCTGGCGCACCGGCTGTCGCCGATCGGGTTGCTCTGGGTCTCCTGCCTGCTGGCGTCGCTGGGTCTGGTGTCGCTGAGCGTGGCCAATTCGCCCGTCACCGGCGTGCTCGCCGCTACGCTGTGGGGCTGCGGCGTCTGCTTCATGTGGCCCACCATGCTCGCGACCGCGTCCGAGCGCTTCCCGCGCGGAGGAGCGCTGCTGATGGGCCTGATGGGCACGGCCGGCACGCTGTCGATTAACTTCGTGCTGCCCGCCATGGGGAAGATCTTCGATTCGAAGAAGGTGGATCTGGCGGGTGGAGATGCCGCATTTCAGGCGCTGTCCGGCAGCCGGCTGAACGACGTGCTGGGTCAGGCGGCGCAGGCGTCTTTCCGGGCCGTTGCCGTGCTGCCGGCGATTCTGCTGATCGTATTCGGCGCCATCTGGCTCTACGACCGTTCAAGGGGCGGCTTCAAAGCAACAAGACTCTGATGGTGGGACAGGCGCTTCCGCCTGTCCATGTTTATAAGAGATGGACAGGCGGAAGCGCCTGTCCCACATTACTTCACTCCCACTCGGTGACGAATGCGTTCGCGTCGGGCCGGATCGTTTCCACCTGCGCGCCAATCGTCCCGAGGTGAATGAATCCCAGCAGCCGGTCGTCCGGTTCGAGTCCAAACGCGGTGCGAAAGTGCGCATCGTAGCAGTTGGCGCCGGTGACCCACTTGGCCCCGAAACCGAGTGCATGCGCGGCGTTCAGAATGTTCATGGCGGCCGCGCCCGCCGAAAGCACTTGTTCGATGGCGGGAATCTTCAGGCCCTCGACCACCCGGGCGACTACGGCGATGGTTACCGGAGAACGGAATGGCTTGCCGCGTTCCTTCTCAATCTGCCCCCTGAGGGCGTTCGGTTCCCGCCGCAACAGCGACGCGGCGAACAACTCGCTCAACTTTGCTCTCGCCTCGCCGCGGATTACGAAGAAGCGCCACGGGCGCAGTTTGCCGTGGTCGGGGGCGCGCATGGCGGCTTCGAGGATCAGCCGCAGGTCCGCCTCGGAAGGTCCAGGCTCGCCCAACTCGCTTGCCGACGCGCGGGACAGCAGAAGTTCCATGCTCCATTGTAGGGCGCGCGGCGCAGGTGTTAGCATCGTGGGCATGGCATTCGGGAATATCGGCAGAGCGATCGCCGGGCAGGCGATCGAAACCACCAAGAAGAACGTTCTCGATGCGCTGCGGGCGCCGGAGACCGGCAAGACGGCCGACAAGATTCAGAACGACCGGCCCGCCGCGCCTCCGGGCGGAGAGAATATCGGCGCTGTCATACTGGGCCAGATTCAGGCTATGCAGCGCGCCATGAAAGAGGATCAGGAACTGGTGGTTCTGTTCGAAACCGGCGGCGAAACGCTGCGCGTGCTGGAGATTTTCGTCCCGTCGCCGCATGTGTTCGTCCTTGCGGGGATTGATGCGGAACAGAACGTTACGCGCGTGGTGATTAAGGCCGAATCGGCGCAACTGGTGTGCAAGATCATGAAGGTTGCGCCCGACGCCAAACCGATTCGGGTAAACGTGTTAACGCCCCGGCCCAAAACGGAACCGTCCACTTAGCTTCTGCCGGCGGCTGCGTGTTTCGCGATCGGACTTGTCGCCGTCACCGCCAGCGCCACCAGATAGAGGCTGCCGCCGATCAGCAGGGTCGCCTCCAGACCGAGGTACAGGGCCAGCACCAGCGCCCCCACGGAGCCGAGCACGCTGGCCGCGGCATTCAGAGACCAGGCCCAGCGCACCGAGGACTCATGGTGGCGTTCGAGCATCCGTAAGCCGGTGGGAAACGGCAGCCCCATCACAAATCCCGCGGGCGCGACCAGGCCGATCGTGGCCAGCACCTTCACCCATAACGGCAACCCCACGCCTCCGCTCAGCACAGGCTGCACCACGGCCGCCAGTAAGCCGGTCAGCGCCGCTGCCAGAGCCAGGGCGGCCATCAGGCGCGGAGTTCGGCCCCCAATAATCTTACGGCTCGAAAAGCTGCCCGCGCCGCTCGAAATCAGCAGGGAAAAGATCACCACCGTCAGCGCATAAGTCGGATGGCCGAGGAAGAGAACGAACTTCTGAATCAAGGCGACTTCGATGAGAATGTAACCCGCGCCGATAGAAAGAAAGTAAACGAGGAAGGCGCGCACGGAACGCTCCGCGGGCAGCCTGGTTCCCAGCACGATGGGCGGCAGAATCAGGATCACCGCGACCGCGATGACGCTCACGATCATGGCGTCGACCAGCTTCGGCAGGGCCACGTTGACTTTCTTATCGGCCGATTTGCCGCCTGTATCGAGAATGAACGCGGCGACATCGCGCGGCTGCACGGTATAGAAAAAGAATGGGCGGTTATCGTCGACCGGCGTGATGTCGAATGGATAGGCGCGCTCGTAAGCGGCGGGATCCGGCGCCAGCAGCAATTGCCCGAATTGATTATTCGGCGGGTCGCCGGGCAGATAGACGGCGGTCATGCGGGCATCCTCAAAGGCTTGCCGGGCATGCGCGACGTCTGTATCGGAGAACGGCTTGCGCGAGAAGATCACGGTGTCGGTCGCGCCCCATCCGGCAAGGTCCGATTTGCCTCCGGCCCGGCCCACCAGCACATGGCGCGCCGGGTCCGTCTCACCCAGTTCCTTCAGTGCAACGATGGCCAGAGACAGCAGGCGCAGCGACTCGCGAGGCGGATCGAAACCCCAGCGGGTAAAGACCAGGAGCCCATCGTCGGTGAGGTGCAGGAAGTAATCGCGGAACGCGTCCGTGGTGTAGAGGTTGTTCTCGGAAAGCGCAAACGCGCCCGCGGCGGTGGAGGCCCACGTGTCCACCAAAGTCGCCTGAATCACCTGATACTTCTCCGTACTGCGCCGCACGTAGCTGCGCCCGTCTTCCACGTGAATATGCACGTCGGGACGAAGATAGAGGCCCTGGCTGAGCTGCGGATACTTCTGCCGCATGATGGTGTTGGCGATGATCGGATTGATCTCCACGCCCGTCACATCGCGGCTGCCCGAGGCCAGCGCGCGCGCCACGTCCCAACCGCCTCCGGGGCCGATCACAAGAGTCTTCGCACCGGGGCGCAGGTTATAAGGGATACCCGGGCCCTGATGCAGCAGATCGCGCAGGTTGTCCGCCGAGAGGCGGCTGAAATTGAAATTGGCGATCGCGGTGGAAGCGTCGGCATCGATGAAAATCATCTCGCCGGCGTCTTTATCCTCGGCGAGGGCGATGCGCGAAATGGGATTCCATTTGACGAACTGCTCATGGCGCAGCTTCTGTCCCTTGGCGTAGCGGACTTCGATGAAATGAAACTTGTTATCGGCGATCACGAGCATAGTGAACGCAAGGCCCACGGCGACGCTGGCGACGCGTCCCAGCCTCCACCCGTCGAGGCTGAACCAGATGGCCGCCGCCGCCGCGAACAGCACGGAAACGGCCACTACCGTATCGGGGCCGCCCACGGTATCGAGCAAGCCGACCAGCGCCAGACATCCCGCCGCCGCGCCCAGCAGATCGAAGAAGTAGACCTTATCGACGCGTTCGATGGTCTCTGAAATCGTGAGCGAAACGATGATTCCCGAGCCGAGAAACGGCAGCGCGATGGTGAAGTAGATCAAGGCGAAATCGAAGACGCCGATGTCGGCGCCGCGCGTCAGCACCACCAGCACGCCAGCCAGCGCGAGCCCCGCATTGAGCAGACTGAAGATCCCCAGCTTGCGGAACAGCGGCGTTTTCCAGCTGGCCACAACATAGGAAAGGACTCCTCCGACGCCGAGGCCGAACAGGGCGATGGAAATGGCCAGAAACGCGAAATGATAATAAAAGACGACGGAAAAAATGCGCGTCAACGATAGCTCCAGCAGCAGGGTCGCGGCCGTCGTCAATGAAATGGCCAGGTAGAGCAGCGGCCAACTGGCCGGACGCGAGGCAGGGCTGTGGGGCAATGTCTTATTTTAGATGACCAACACTTACCGAGCCGCGACCCGGCCATCCCCTTCAGGGGTGCCGGCTCGTGAGGGAGTGGGGATCCAGATGCGTCAGATCGTCGAGAAGCAGGTTCGGCAGGCAGGCTTCGAGATCGCCCGGCGGCGTGACTCCGGTGCGCACCGCGATGGAGCGGATGCCGTTTTCCTGCGCGGCGCGCACGTCCTGCGGGGCGTCGCCGATGAGAGCGATCGGGGAATCCGGCGTGATGAGAGCTTCGCGGCGCGCGCGTTCGATGGCCAGCCTGGCGAGGCCTCCGCGGGTGGCTGCCATTTCTCCGAACGCGCCGAAACGAAAGTGGGGGCGCAGGCCCGCGCGTTCCATCTTGCGCCAGCCGATGCGGGTCAGATTGCCGGTCACAAGCGCCAGGACCGCGTCACGGTCGCGCAGTTGGTCGAGAAGCGGCACCACTCCCGGGCAGGTCTTGTCGCGCAGATCGGGCACGCTGGAATCGTAGATATCCTGCGCGGCCTCGATAATAGCAGGCATGGCGGATGCGATTTCGGCTGCCTGAAATCCGGCGGCGCGCAGCATGAGCGTCAGGATGTCGGGATCGAGCATGCCGTGAACCGGAATTCCTTCCGTGGTGGTGCCGGCGCCGGTCACCTCGTGAACCGCGTCCACCAGCGCTTGCCGGTGATGCGTACCCGCGCGCCGGACCAGCGTACCGTCAATGTCGAAGAGGATCAAAGGGCGGGACAAATTTCAGTCTATTTTAGACTGGTTGCTGTGACCCCCGACAAGTTTCGTATTGGGCTGGTCCAGATGGCGTGCGGGCCGGACCCGGAAGCCAATCTCGATCGTGCCATGGAGAAGATTCGCGAGGCCGCGCAGATGGGCGCGCAGATTATCTGCCTGCAGGAACTGTTCCGTTCGCAATACTTCTGCCGCGAGGAAGACGCCCGGCTGTTCGATCTGGCGGAGCCGATTCCCGGCCCCTCCACCGATCGGCTGTGCCCGCTCGCCGCGCAGCTGGGCGTGGTAATTATTGCTTCGCTCTTCGAGAAGCGGGCAACGGGTCTCTACCACAATACGGCCGCGATCATCGATGCGGACGGCGCCCAACTCGGGATCTATCGCAAGATGCACATCCCCGACGACCCGTTGTTTTTCGAGAAATTTTATTTCACTCCGGGCGACCTTGGCTTTCGCGCCTTCGATACGAAATTTGGACGCATTGCCGCGCTCGTGTGCTGGGATCAGTGGTATCCCGAAGCGGCGCGTCTCGCGTCTCTCACCGGCGCCAATATCCTGTTCTACCCGACGGCGATCGGCTGGCATCCCGCGGAGAAGGCGGAATACGGAGTTGCGCAACACGATGCGTGGCGGACGGCGCAACGGGCGCATGCCATCGCCAACGGCATCTACGTCGCGGCCGTGAACCGTGTCGGATTCGAAGGCCCTCCCGATCGCGGACTCGAGTTCTGGGGCGCTTCGTTCGTGAGCGATCCGTTCGGCCGCGTGCTGGCGGAGGCGTCGCACGACAAGGAAGAGATTCTGGTCGTCGAATGCGACGTGAAAAAGATGGAGGAGGTGCGCCGCAACTGGCCGTTCCTCCGCGACCGGCGCATCGATGCGTACGGGCCGATTACCAACCGGTTTCTCGCGTGAATTACCGGATGCCGGCGGAGTGGGAGCCGCACGAAGCTACCTGGATAGCGTGGCCGCATAACCACGAAGATTGGCCAGGGCGGTTTGAGCCGATTCCGTGGGTTTACGGCGAGATTGTACGCAAACTTTCGCAGGTGGAACGTGTGCGCATCCTGGTGGGCGACGAGGATATCGAGCAGTCCGCGCGTAAGGTCCTTGAAATGGCGGGCGCGCAGATGGCGTCCGTCGAGTTTTACCGGCTGCAGACCGATCGCGTGTGGACACGGGATTTCGCACCGATGTTCGTGCGCAATGGCGCGGGTGAGATGGCGGCGGTCAAGTGGCGCTTCAATGGCTGGGCGAAATATGAAAACCATCTGGTGGACGAGGCTGCCGGGCGCGTCATTCCGGCTCTGGCCGGTGTGCCGGCGTTGTATCCGGATTGCGTTCTCGAGGGCGGCAGTATCGACATGAATGGCGCCGGGATGTTGCTCACGACCGAGGAGTGCTTGCTCAGTCCGGTTCAGGCGCGCAATCCTGGCCTGACGCGAGAGCAGCTTGAGACGAAGCTCCGGGATTACCTGGGCGCCGACCGCGTTCTGTGGCTGCGCAACGGTATCGCGGGCGACGACACGCACGGGCACGTCGACGATCTGGCTCGGTTTACGGATGTGGAATCGGTGGCGATCGTTTCGGAGGAAGACCCTTCCGACGCGAACTATGAACCTTTGCGGGAGAACCTGGAGATTCTTAAGCGGTATCCGGTTCGGGTGCGCACTTTGCCTATGCCCGCGCCGCTGTATTTCGATGGGCAGCGGCTTCCGGCGAGTTATGCGAATTTTTATATCGCGAATAAAATGGTGCTGGCGCCGGTGTTCAACGATCCGAACGATCGCATTGCGTTGAACGTCATCGCCGAATGTTTCCCGCAGCGGCAGATCGTGGGAATCAATTGCGTTGAGCTGGTATGGGGCCTTGGAACGCTGCACTGTATGACACAGCAGCAACCCGCAGGCTAGCCAGCCTTGCGGCGGGCGGCGAACTTCTGGCGGAACTTCTTCAGCTTCGGCGCCACCACAAACGAACAATAAGGCTGCCAGGGATTGTTGGCGAAATATTCCTGATGGTAATCTTCGGCAGGCCAGAATTGGGGCGCGGGTTCGACGGTGGTTACGATCGGATCGCCGAAAACCTTCTCCGCCGTAAGTTCCCCGATTATCGCGTTGGCCGTCGCCTCTTGCTCGGGCGAATGGAAATAGATTACGGAGCGGTATTGCGTCCCGATGTCATTGCCCTGGCGGTTGAGCGTGGTTGGATCGTGAATCGAGAAGAAGATTTCCAGGATGTCGCGGAACGCGATGATTGCGGGATCGAAGGTCACCTGCACCACTTCGACATGCCCGCTGCGGCCCGAGCAAACTTCTTTGTAAGTCGGATTGGCGGCGCGTCCGCCTGTGTATCCCGACACCGCCGAGATTACACCTTCCGTCTCGTGATAGACCGCTTCGAGGCACCAGAAGCATCC